>NZ_ATVB01000010.1 GCF_000420505.1 Alloscardovia omnicolens DSM 21503
CGGGTGTGGAAGCGTGGTAACACGTGGAGCTGACTGGTACTAATAGTCGAAGACAATAACACACCATAATTTTTTATGGTTTTGGTTAAACATTGAATACTCTTCCTTGCAACAAGGAACATTAAATCTGCGTACAAAACGATTCGCGTCTGCTAGCCGGTCCCCAAACCAACACGAGCCTCGTGTCGGTGGATACGAGGATAATTAAAGATTTTGCGGTGGTCATGGCCTAGGGGAAACGCCCAGTCTCCATTTCGAACCTGGAAGCTAAGACCTAGCACGGTGATGGTACTGCACTCGATAGGGTGTGGGAGAGTAACAAACCGCCGCAACAACACTTATGGAGGGGTTGCACCATGAACGGTGCAACCCCTCCAACTTTTATAAGCATAAATATAGGCCGCAACAACACTTATCAAAGGGGGCGACCATGATAGGTCGCCCTCTTTCCATATATACACTCCCCACAAATTCAGGGAAGGCTCAGGGATAATCAGGGCGATATTTAGATCCGAAAGTTCTACCATGGAAGTATGAGACTTTTAGGAAATATCATATGGCTCGTGTGCGGTGGACTCATGACAGCAGCGTCATGGTTTATTCTTGGTGCTGTTTTCTGTCTAACTCTGGTGGGCATCCCTATCGGTATTCAATGTTTTAAAATGGCTGGACTGACGTTAACGCCTTTCGATCAAACCGTTGTATACGGTGAAAGCATCACTTCCACACTGGTTAATATTCTGTGGGCAATCACTTTCGGCTGGTTGTTTGCCTTCGCCTACCTCTTTAGCGGCATCGTCAATTGCTTAACGATTATTGGTATACCCTTCGGCATCCAATCATTCAAAATGATGAAGCTCGCCTTTGCTCCGTTTGGTGCACGCATTGTGCCAATCATATAAGCGTAAAAATACACAAGAGCCAGGCTACATAAGTAACCTGGCTCTTCGTTTACCTGGAGATTATTTCTCAGTCTGAGTTAAATCATAAACCGTTACGCCATCAATAGTTTGCGCGGTGAAGTTTTCCTGTACCCACTGAGCAATCTGCTCAGCAGCTGAAGAACCACCATTAGCCTGACCTCCCATACTATTGCCAGCAATATAATAATGAATCAATTTTTTGCTCACATATTCTTTGAACTGTTCCAGCGTAGGATAATTATCCGTTCCATTAAAACCGCCAATCGCCATAACAGGAACTTCACTGGCTAACTGGTATGAAGCCGCAGATTGAGATTCAGTTGTGGCCGCTGCCCATCGGTACTTAGGAGCATCCTCTTGCAAAAGAGCAATCAGTTCAGTACTCGTGGAAGCACCACCACCGCCCACTAAACCGCCCATGCCACCCATACCGCCTGACTCCGTATTATTGCCAGAAGAAGCTGAGCCGTTCGAATTTGATGAATTGGATGATGTGTCAGAACCTGATGAACCTGTTGGTGGGGCGCCACCCATGTTGGAATCTCCACCGCTTGGCGCGCCCTGAGCTCCTTGACCTTGAGGCATAACGCCTTGGGAATTCGAGTCGTTATTCGATGCACCTCTAGGAGATTCGCCTTGAGGGGCTGCCTGGGAAGTATTGCCCGATGAAGGGCCTTGTTGTTGAGACTGCTGCGGGCCAGCAGACTGCGATGAAGTAGCAGAAGTTACACCTGATGCGTTCTGTGTTGCGTACGCCACAGACCACACAGTTGGAGTGATAAGAGTGGCTGCAGCAATTAGACCGATAGAGAAATTACGTATCATATGGGAGGCTGCAGGTTGGGTATGAGTTGTCATTATAATCCTTTAGCTATTGGTATCGGAATTAGAAGAATCCGATTGCGAATTATTGTTATTGTGTGTTTGATCCTGCGGAGCCGTGTTATTAGAGTTATCTGAGTTTCCAGAGTTTTCGGAGTTATTCGACCCATCAGGTCCACCTTGCATTCCACCCTGAGAATTCTGACCGCCAGGACCGCCTTGCATGTTCTGCGACATTGGCTGCATAGTGCCGTGAGCGCTGCTGGAAGCAATCATCCACGTTGTAGGAGCAATAAGAGCAGCACCCACGATAAAACCTATAGCTATGTGAAGGAAGGTTTTCTTCTTTTCTGCAGATGTTTGGCTTGGCGCTACGGGCATAGCTGCCTGAGCTGAGGCTGCTGCAGGAGCGTCGTTCTGAGAAAAGTCCTGATATGGAGCGTTCTGTGTATTGTCTGTCATGATTATTCCTTTGTTTTAATTATTGGTTGATGGAGGTGCCATTCCGCCTCCTCGTGGCCCGCCACCCATGGAGGTTTGAGGTCCAGCAGAGACGATAGATCCGCGATGACCGGTAGAGATAGTAGCTGCCGTCCACGCGATAGGTCCAGCCAAAGCTGAGACAAGAGCAAGAGCTGCACCCAGAGCTGAGATAGTTCTGAGCAATGGTAGGTTCAGATTTAGTTCTGAGATATTACTGATACCGAGAGCAATAAAGATGATTCCAGCGATACCACCAGTAATGAGAACTGTGTAAGCGATCATGGCATAGCCAGAAGCTTGAGAGATAAGAGTAAAACTCCATCCAGCAGTAATCATAATTGTTACCGCAGCAGTCAGAGGTGCCCAGATAGTATGACGTTCTGACCATAAGAGAGCAACGCCTGCAGCACTGAGAACTGCGATAGCTGGGGCGATTGCAACTGTATAATATGCGTGGAAGATGCCAGACATATAGCTGAAAATTAGCCATGTGACAATAAGCCAACCGCCAAAAATAATTGCGCATGCACGGCGAATATCTGTACGGTTTTTCCATCCTGCAACAGCAAGAGCTACAATCAAACCTGCAAGGGCTGCGAAAACGAGCCACGAAATCTGACCGTTAAAATCGCTCGTGAACAAACGATTCCAACCAGTTTCTCCCCACTGTCCACCTTGAGATTTACCAGATTCGCCTGGCACAACCGATCCAGTTTCATCGCCAGTTAAACGACCTAAACCGTTGTATCCGAAGGTCAGCTCCAAGAAGGAGTTATTCTGAGATCCGCCGATATATGGGCGCATACTTGCAGGAACGAGAACGGTGAGTAAAACCCACCAGCCTGCCGAGATGGTCATGGTAACCAGCGCTACTATACCATCAAGGAGCCGACGCCAGAATTTTGTTGGCGAAGCAATCATAAATGCCAGAGCAATTCCCGGAAGAATGAGCATAACCTGCAACTGTTTCGTTAAGAATCCAAAGCCTACAGCAACACCTGCCAGAGCCATCCACCCTGTGCGACGCAGATTACCCAAGCGGGTAGTATCATGCTCAAGAGCGCGCAAAGTAGCAGCTACAGCAGCAACTTCAAGGAAAACGAGCAAAGCATCAGGATTATTAAAACGGAACATCAAAGCAGCTACTGGAGTAGTCATAAAAATAACTGAAGCTAAAATGCCGGTCCAGTTGCCCCAATATCTGCGCGTAACGCTGTAAATCAATCCGGTGGTTAATACTCCCAACACAGCTTGAGGAAGTAAAATCGCGAAGGAGTTCAGTCCAAAAGCGCGCACAGAAAGAGCCATAAGCCAAATAGACGCAGGCGGTTTATCTACAGTAATCGCATTACCGGCATCAGACGAACCCCACAGAAAAGCCCACCAATTCTGCGATCCTGCTTGAGCTGCGGCCGAATAAAACTCGTTGGCATAACCTGAAGCTGTTAAGTTCACAAAGAACACAGCTACTGCAGCAAGCATAACGGCGCCAAAAGCAATCCAATCAGTTCGCGAGCGTGAGGGCAGAACGAAGCGATTTGTGTAGCGATTCGTAGAGCGTGAATGAGTAGAAGAAGTCATAAAGTATCCTTAAACAGCGGGAACAAGAAGACGAACAGGAACAAGGCTTCCTCGGAAAACGGGTGCGCGGAGCGACTCCATGCGTACAGCACGTTTTTGCAAAGCACCGATAGTGCCGCGACCGTAGCGAGAACGCATACGAATCATGCCCTGAATGTCTTTGCGTGCAGTGTCAATAATGTGTACGGAACTATTCGGATCTTCAACCCAGTACACGGGGATTTGATTGAGTTGAAGACCGCGGTTTTGAGCCAGAAGAAGAAGCTCTGTGTCGAAGAACCATTCATTATCTTGAATGGATGGAGCTAGAGCACGGAAAACATCGGCGCGTACAGCTTTAAAACCGCATTGCGCATCGCTAAAGTTTGCGCCCGAATAGCTGCGCAGTAAGAAGTTGTAGCAGCGCGAAATAATATCGCGGAGAAAACTGCGCGCGGTTTTTGATTCTTTCATAAGTCGCGAACCAATCGCCAAATCCGCCTTATGATGAAGAAGAGGAAGAACGAGATCATCGATGTGCTCCAAACTTGTCGATAAATCCGCATCCATATAAGTAACAACCTCAGCGGACGAACTCATCCACGCGGTTTTTAACGCTAAACCGCGACCTTTACGCTGAAGATGCATAGCTCGAATAGATTGCGGGTGCTGAGCTGTTAACTCAGTAGCGATATTCCACGTAGAATCGGTGCTGGCATTATCGATAACAACAATGCGCCAGGAGAACGTAGTATTATGCCTCTCAGCGAGATACTCGTGTAAGGATTCGACTGCATTGTGCAGGCATGATTCCTCGTTATACACCGGTATCATAAACTCTACGTCCGCTGGTTCGGGAGCGCCGTAATACGAAACTCTTTGAGATTCAAATGAAACGATGGATGAGTGTTCCATGGAGGGGTGTTCCATATGTGCTCCTTTCAGGATGTCTGGTTTAAGTTAAACGAAAGAATCTGAAGGCAAACTCCATGTAAAGTTTGGTTCTTCTCCACGTTCGCTGAAAGCTTTCTGAAAGGTGAAGAGTGTATAGTGACTGGTGAAGGCAAAAATATCAAGGAGGATTATATGAAAACAGTGAGCATTGGTCGCACACCAGTGAAGTCGTCGGCTGTGGCTCAAGGCGTGATGCGTATGGCTGAAAAGTCAGCAGCAGAAGCTGAAAAAATTACTGCCGCAGCTCTTGAAGCAGGCATTACCTTCTTCGATACTGCAGATGTGTATACGGATGGTGAGAGCTCGCGTAAGCTTGGCGCTGCTTTGAAAAGCTTGAACGTTGATCGTTCTTCTATAGAACTGCAAACAAAAGTCGGTATTATTGCTGCAGAAGAAACAGGCTCGGTAACTGTTTATGATTTTTCGAAGAAACGCATTCTTGACCGCGTTGATTATGAACTGAAAAACTTACAGACCGATTATGTTGATTTTTTGCTTCTCCATCGTCCGGATACGCTGCTTGAGCCTGATGAGATTAATGAGGCGTTTGCCGAGCTTAAGACTGCTGGGAAGGTGCGTCATTTTGGTGTGAGCAATATGTCCGCTTGGCAGACCGAGTTCTTGCAAAGCGAGCTCGATGAGAAGTTAGAGGTTAATCAGTTGCAGCTGAGTTTGGCGCATAGCGGCATGATTGATCAGAATATTTACACCAATATGGAAGAGACGCGCAGTATCGATCGTGATAGTGGGTTGCTTGAGTATTCTCGTTTGCGCAAGATGACTATTCAGGCATGGAGTCCGCTGCAAGCAGGATTCTTTGGCGGCACTTTCGTGGATAATCCGGAATTCCCAGAGCTTAATGCGAAGCTCGAAGAATTGGCAGGCAAGTATAACAGCACAAAGAATGGTATTGCGGTAGCATGGTTGCTGCGTCATCCATCCAATATGCAGGTGATTATTGGTTCGATGAATACTGAGCGTATCGCACAGTTTGCTGCAGGAGCAGATGTGCAGCTGAGCCGCCAAGAATGGTATGAGCTCTATGCTGCTGCAGGCAATTTGCTACCATAACTTCCATGTATAACTTCACTCCACAGCGTTGCACGTCTACCAAGAAGATTATGTACAAGACGCGTGACCAAGCGCAAAATGCGGTTCGCGACAGCTATATTGAGCGAGGCGTGCAACTGTGGGTGTATGTGTGTGATTATTGCGGCACATGGCATTTAACAAGTCGGCCGCCCGTCCAGGATGCGATTCGCAACGTGGGCAGAACATCTGCTCCTACAGGGCGTAAATCCTGGTCGGGCAAGCCGGTTTTATCTCGTAAGCGCGGATTTAAGCCGCGCAAGCACTAATCAATTTTAGAAACTGCGTCCCGTAAAGCCTTGCTCACGAGCAGGTTTACCGAAAGCACGTGTTAAGCGACCGGTATCCGCGGTCTGAGAAGCGATGTGCTCAGTAAATGCCATCACAGGCGTATTAGGGTTGCGCAAATCATAATACTTCTTTACTTCTTCATCGAAATCGTGCAGAGCATCGGTCATGCTTTCAATCTCGCTGTCTGCAGGGTAGCGGTTCTCAAAGAACTGCAGCGAGCGGTCCATACGCGGCTTAATCTGAGGTTGCTGGGACGGACGGCCAATCGCCAAACCGAGCACAGGGAATGTACGCTCCGGCAGATCAAGCAAATCAATAACTGCCTGCTGATCGTTTAAAATCGAGCCCAAAATAACTGCACCCAAACCGAGGGACTCCGCGGCTGTCTCCATCGCATGCAGAGCCAAAACAGCATCGTTCTGCCCCTGAGTAAAGGTGTAATCAGAGTCCAAAGTAATAGAATCCTCAGGAACACCGGCCTCGCGAGCGATGCGCAAGTTGCGGTGGTCATCGATAATAAAAATGTAGAGGAGTGGAGCCTGCGCAATATACGGCTGATTGCCAATCTCAGCCAAACGCTGTGCCACAACCTTATCGCTAATGCGGATCGCGAACCATGCGTTAAAGTACTGACTGGTTGCAGCCTGCTGAGCGGCGCGCTCGAGCGTTTCGCGCTCATCCTCGCTAATCGGCGTATCCTCGAAAGCGCGAATCGTGCGGCGGGTGAGCAAAGTATCTACAGTAGGGTTGTGAATAATAGCCATAATACGCATACTAATAAAGCCCTTACCTTGAGGGTAAGAGCTTTAAGCATTGAGTGAAAATTGCGTGCCTACTTTTTGCCGTTCTTCCGCGCGGCGCGCGTGTGACGGTACTTTACGAAACTCTCTGAACCTCGCTGCGACAAATTCGTGAGCAGAGAACCGAGCGCAGCCGAAAGAGCAGCAAAAATCATAGAGGCAATAATGCCGTCGGCTAAATCGTTGCCATCGTCGTCCACAGCCTTCGCACCCAAAACCTTGCGCTTACCGCGCTTCCATATGGTTTCAGACAGCTTGCCTGCAATAATACCTACGACAGCTGGGATGCCAAACTTGAGCAGTTTATCGAAAGCATCGTCTGGATCGCTTTTAATCTGCGTGCGCAGGGTATTAACCTTCGTATCGACCTTGCGCAGCTGCTCGACGGCCTGCGGTTGGGAAGTGCCTTGCGAAGTATCTGATGTGTGCTTGCTCATGTCTCTTATTATCGCATAGCAAGCATACTTCGTTGCACTCTGCTCATTCTTTGTTAGTATAAAAGGGTGAATCAACGAGGACGTTTATTTTTATTGCGCCATGGTCAAACCATGTGGAGCGAAACAGGACAATATACCGGTCGAACGAATATCCCGCTAACTGCAGGGGGAGAGCAGCAGGCTGTGGCTGCAGGTCAGCGTTTGCGGGCGTTTGGCGCTCGCATAAAGAGCGAGAACGTGTATGTATCGCCGCTGCGTCGCGCGCAGAAAACGGCTGAGCTTGCCGGCTTCTCTTCTTTTGTGGTCGATAATAATCTGGCTGAGTTTGATTACGGTCCAGCAGAAGGTCGCACGCGTGCTCAGATAGCAGCTGCTTTGGGCGCGGACACATGGAATATTTGGGATATTGGACCGTTGAACCTGCCAGAAGAGCTGCAAGGGACGCGCGTAGAGAAGATCGATAACTTTGGCGACATCGAGGTCGTTGCGGGAGTTGGCGAGTCAGCGCATGAGGCTGCGGTACGCGTTTCTGAGCTGATCGATAAGGTTATGCCGAAGCTGATGGCTGGTGAGGATGTTCTGTGTGTAGCCCACGCTCATATTTTGCGTATCTTGACGACGCAATGGCTTGATTTATTGCCAGAGCATGCGCGCAACTTCCGTTTGGATACGGCCCACTTCTGTGTGCTGGATTGGCATCATGAGGATAGGGTTGTGGCGTACTGGAATTTGTAGAGGTTTCTCTTCTTTTTTGACGAGATTTTGACGATTCACCTCGTACTACACGTTTAAGCCAAAAGTTTTGGCTTGTTTCTGTAGTACGAGGTGAATTGTTATGTGGGTCAATCAAAATCTCCAAGAATCTCCGGGAATAAATTTGCCAAATAAAAGTTGAGTGATGTAGACTCAAGTTTAGGAAAGCAAAAAGTTGAGTATGAACAAATCAACTTTGAAGCTTTGATGAACGAGAAACGTAAAACGCAAAGACTTATAAGAAAGGATACACATTATGGGTCGCGCAGTAGGTATTGATTTAGGTACAACAAACTCCTGCATTGCAACATTGGAAGGTGGTCAGCCAACCGTTATCGTAAACGCAGAAGGCTCCCGCACCACGCCATCGGTTGTTGCTTTTAGCAAGTCCGGCGAAATCATTGTTGGCGACGTAGCAAAGCGTCAGGCGGTTACGAACGTAGATCGCACCATCTCCTCGGTAAAGCGTCATATGGGTACCGATTGGACCGTAAAGATTGACGACAAGGAATGGACTCCACAGGAGATTTCCGCTCAGATTCTTATGAAGCTCAAGCGTGATGCCGAGGCATACCTCGGCGAGCCAGTAACCGATGCAGTTATTACCTGCCCTGCATACTTCAACGATGCTCAGCGTCAGGCAACTAAGGATGCTGGTACCATCGCTGGCTTGAACGTGCTTCGTATTATTAACGAGCCAACCGCAGCAGCTTTGGCTTACGGCCTCGAAAAGGGCAAGGAAGACGAACGTATTCTCGTCTTCGATTTGGGTGGTGGTACCTTCGATGTGTCCCTGCTTGAAATTGGTAAGGATGATGAGGATGGCTTTGCAACCATCCAGGTTCAGGCAACCAATGGTGATAACAAGCTCGGTGGTGACGATTGGGATCAGGCTATTATCGACTGGATCGTAACCGAAGTTAAGAACAAGTACGGTGTAGATGTTTCTAAAGATAAGATTGCAACTCGCCGCTTGAAGGAAGCAGCTGAGCAGGCAAAGAAGGAGCTGAGCTCCTCAACATCCACCACAATTTCTCAGCAGTACTTGGCTATGGCTCCTGACGGAACTCCAGTACATTTGGATGAGACTTTGACCCGTGCAAAGTTCGAAGAAATGACTTCTCATCTCTTGGAACGCACCCGCAAGCCATTCAATGCAGTACTTGCAGACTCTGGTATTTCTGTATCTCAGATTGACCATGTGGTGCTCGTAGGTGGTTCTACTCGTATGCCAGCCGTGCAGGAACTCGTAAAGGAGCTTACTGGCGGTCGCGAAGCTAACAAGTCCGTAAACCCAGATGAGGTAGTGGCGGTTGGTGCAGCAGTTCAGTCCGGTGTTATTAAGGGCGACCGTAAGGACGTTTTGCTTATTGACGTTACCCCATTGAGCCTTGGTATTGAAACCAAGGGCGGCATTATGACTAAGCTGATTGAACGCAACACTGCTATTCCAACCAAGCGCAGCGAAGTCTTCTCTACTGCAGAAGATAATCAGCCAAGCGTTTTGATTCAGGTTTACCAGGGTGAGCGTGAATTCGCTCGCGATAACAAGCCACTGGGAACCTTCGAATTGGGCGGTATCGCTCCAGCACCTCATGGTGTGCCACAGATTGAAGTAACCTTCGATATTGATGCAAACGGTATTGTGCACGTATCTGCAAAGGATAAGGGCACAGGTAAGGAACAGTCTGTAACCATTTCCGGCGGTTCCGGCCTCGATAAGGACGAAATCGATCGCATGGTGAAGGAAGCTCAGTCTCACGAAGCAGAAGATAAGAAGCGTCGTGAAGAAGTGGATACCCGCAACCAGGCTGAAGCATTTGCATATCAGACTGAAAAGCTTGTTTCTGAGAACAAGGATAAGATTTCCGAAGAACTTGCTTCCGATGTAACCGCTAAGACCAATGCTTTGAAGGAAGCCTTGAAGGGCGAGGATATCGAAGCTATTAAGGCTGCACAGTCTGAGCTGATGACTGCTGCACAGAAGATTGGTGAGTCTTTGTACTCCCAGCAGCAGGCAGAAGGTGCAGCAGGTGCTGCCGGCGCTGGTGCAGCAGGAAACGGTGCTGCAAACAATGGCGGCGATGATGATGTAGTAGATGCTGAAGTAGTGGACGACGACAAGGAATAATATGTCTGAATTCAATACAGAGGACTATGTGAACGGTATGGATGATGTGGATAAGCTTGCCAATCAAGAGAAGGTTGAACAGACTGATCACACGTCTCCTGCCGAGCAGGTAGAGGAAACTGAGAAAGCTTCTGAACCATCACAAGAGAACTCCCAAGAACAGTCTCAAGACGCTCAGTCTCAAGACGCGAGCGAAGACAGTCTTACCCCGCTCGGTAAAGCGAAAGCAGAAGCAGCTGAGTATCTCGAAGCTCTTCAGCGTGAACGCGCTGCTTTTGTGAACTTCCGTAACCGAGTATCCAAAGAGCAGGATCGTTACCGCGAACATGGCGTGGTTGATGTGCTCACAGCATTACTTCCAGCTCTTGACGATATTGATCGTATTCGCGCGAACTCGCAGATGGATGACTCTTTCAAGGCAGTAGCTGCCAAGATAGATAAGACTTTCGAAAAGTTTGGCGTAGAAAAATTCGGTGAGGCAGGCGAGGACTTCGATCCAACGCATCACGAGGGCATTTTGCGCAAGCCAGATGCCGATGCTTCACACGAAACGGTTGATACTGTGGTGGAAGCTGGCTACAAGATAGGCGACCGAGTTATTCGAGCAGCTCGCGTTGTTGTAGCAGTTCCTCAAGATAACGAGTAAAGAAAGTATGGCGGTTGGCTACGGTCAGCCGCCATTATTCTAAAAGTGTTCTTAAACGTGTGTATAACAAAAACAGCTGTGTATAACCAGTAAGGAGGAGTCATGGCTGAACAAGATTGGCTAGGAAAAGACTTCTACGCAGTTCTGGGAGTCTCTAAAGATGCTGATGATAAAGAAATATCAAAAGCTTTCCGTAAATTAGCGCGAAAATATCATCCGGATTCTCATCCAGGAGATGCCGCTGCCGAGGAAAAATTTAAGGAAATTTCCGAAGCATACGAAGTGCTGAGCAATAAAACAGAACGTCAAAAATACGATGCAATCCGCTCTTTCGGTGCTGGAGGCGCTCGCTTTGCAGGCGGATCGGGGGCTGGCGGATACGAAGATATTTTCGGTTCAATGTTCGGCGGCATGGGGTCAGGTCATGGCGGATACTCGTCCATGAACTTCGGCGGCATTAATCTCGAAGATTTAATGGCGCAAGCTCAAGGTGGCTTTGGTGGTAATCCGTACGGTCAGCCGCGTCGTTCCGGTTTTTCTTCATATAATCCGTATGAACCGCAACCTGAACCTGTTAAAGGTGAAGATCGTAAGGCAAGCGTGAGCTTAAGCTTTGAAAAAGCTGTGCGAGGCGCGACGGTATCGCTCAATATTAAAGGGGAAAGTTTCAAAACTAAAGTTCCAGCAGGTATTCATGATGGCCAAAAAATTCGTGTTGCTGGCAAAGGTAAGCCGGGAACTAATGGCGGAGCACACGGAGATCTGTATTTAACTGTGCAAGTTAAAGACGACCCAGTTTTCCATATGGAAGGCATTGATTTAGTGCGTTCCGTGCCGGTTACTGTGGCTGAAGCAGCTTTAGGTGCGAAGATTTCTGTGCGTGATTTTGCCGGAGAGCAGGTTGAAGTAAAAGTACCGTCTGGCTCAACAACAGGTACGCAAGTGTGCGTGAAAAAGCATGGAGTAAAAACAAAGAAAGCAACTGGCGATTTGATTGTGCGCTTGGACGTGCAGATACCTACGAAGCTTGGCTCGGACTATAAGAAAGCAGTTAAGGCTTTTGACGAGGCTACTGCTGATTTTTCTGAAGAGATTGCACAGCAACGCTTAAGCTAGGATCTGCTTGCATAGCGATGCTCAGAGAGAACCTTCTCGAAAAGACAAGCAGCAGAGCGCTATGATCGTAAGAGAAGAAAACTGACGGATAAGGATGAGACAGAATGGCACGGCTTGATAGGCAAACCAAACAAGCGTATATTGCGTGCGCTCAGGCAATAACCGAGGGGCGCATAGACCTTGATGCTGCTGATGCTTCTGGGTTCAGCGTTGATCAACCCGTGTTTTCTGTCTCTCAAGCAGCTCAACTTGTTATTATTCATCCGCAAACATTGCGTCAATACGACCGTTTAGGATTAGTTGTTCCGCAACGTACAGAAGGCGGCTCTCGCCGTTATGCATTACGTGATATTGATCGACTTATGCTCACCCAACATTTAGTTCAAGATGAGTCGATTAATTTAGCAGGTGTTTCGCGCATTTTGCAGTTAATGGAAGAAAATCGCCAACTGCGCAGACAGGTACGTCGTCTAAAGCAGCCAGAAGGAGCAAGTGTCTTTACTGCAGGTATGGATGGGGAAGTGGTGGAAATTCTGCGTTCGAACCGCGAGCGGGCGCAGGCGATGGCTCAGGCGCGTGGTCTTGGCGTGCATACTGCGGGTGAAGATGGTGTGGAACGTGTGGGAGCACATGGTGTGCGCCCTGCTCGAGGTCGATTTTTGCCACGGGGAGCCTCGGCGAGCTTTACGAGAGAACTGACGTCAGCGCCGAGTGAAGATGTTCTTGGCTCTGATGAGGACTTTAATGTGCCTTTTACTCAGGTTTCTCAGGAATATTCCCAACTGTATTAGATAGGCTCTTGGGATTTTAGCATAGCCTAGTTTGGCTCGTTGTATTTGCTTATTCTTGCGGCAGATGGGAGCTTGAGCGGTTCATAGAACATGACTTGCTCTAGCACTTCATGATTCGCACATGAACGAGGACTTCAATCATTGTAAAAGTGGACGTGAGTATTGTGCGCGTGCAACGCTAGCAGCTTTCAGGAACGTATGAGAGCTGATATCACATGAAAAATCGACGCCAAAGTTGTGAGCGCTCCGTGCTCACAACTTTGGCGCACCTGCAACCCACAAACCTACAAAATCCGCTAAGTCAGATGAACCATTAAACAGAGAAATCACTGCACAGTTGGTGAAGCTGTTGTATTGCGCACAAGCAACTGAACCGGCACAATATCGTGTGTGGCAGCCGAGTTGTCTCCCTCAATTAAACGTAATGCTTTGTGCGCTGCTTCCATGGCCAAATCAAGTGGCTTTTGCTTAATTGTGCTCAATCCCACCTCTCCTGAGAAGGTGGAATTATCGTAGCCTAATACCGAAATATCTGATGGAATGCTCATTCCCAGTTCGCGATACTTAAAAATAAAAGGAATGGCTAAAGAGTCTTGGTGGAAGAACAAAGCTGTAGAACGACCAGCATCCGTAGTCATGATTTGAGAATATACAGCATCAAAAACATCATCTCCGTTAGGAATAGTAACCAACGAAAAACTCAGATTCTCGCGCTTACAAGCTTCTTTGAAACCATCAACACGTGACCATGAGCTAAAATGGAGTTCTCGCTCAAATTCTTCGAAGCAGTACGTTAAATGAGTGTGTCCTAATTGTTTTAAGTAACGCACGCCAATAGAGGTGCCTTCATAATCATCAATACTTACCGAAGCTGTATAGCCAAGCGTATCGGCAACATTGATGCCGACAATAGGCAGATGGGCATCTTGTAAACGTGTGACTTCATCGGAACTAATACCGAAAGAAGACACCACAACAGCATCTACATTGCCGCGTAGAGGAAGCGTGTCAAAGAACTCTTTTCTCTCTTCCAAAGTAGTAATAGGGAAGATAATTAAATCGTAATGAGCTGTGCGGAAGACGTTGTTTAAGCCCTCAATAATACGTCCTGTGAACCAGTCAATCTTGCTTGATCCCACAAGAAAAGCAATACGTTTAGCTTGTCCGGATTTTAAGACCCCCGCCGAGCGAGAAATATAGAAGTCAAGAGATTCTGCCACTGCGAGGACTTTGGTGCGTGTTTTGTTAGAAACTCGATCTGGGTGAGAAAATACTCGAGAGACGGTAGCAGTGGAAACGCCTGCAGCTTGTGCAACATCACTGATACTTGCTTTCATTATGCCCTCTCTAGTCCTCTCGTATTTTCATGGCTCGACACGCCGTGTGCTACAGAAATAGTATCACAAAAGCCTTGAAAAATGTAACCGGTTACAAATTAACATAAAAAATGTAATGAATTTTGCAAAAGATGCTTCCATAGTTACAAACAAAGTGTATAATTAGATGTGCAAGAAATTGCACTTACATTGAGGTAAGGAGAGGAAATGCAATTAAAAAAGATGGCGGCAGGTGCAATTGCAACCGTTAGCATTATTTCTATGCTGGGTGCATGCTCGAGTGCTGCGAAGGGCGTAACAGATACCAAGAAAGATAAAGGGTTGGATGTTATCGGTACAAATATTAAGTACGATCCAAATCACTTGGTGAATAATGGAAAGCCAATTACACTCGAGTATTGGACATGGTCCGATAGCGGTGTTGATCCTGTTTATCAGCTGTCCAAGGACTATTCCAAGATCTATCCGAACGTTACTATTAAGATTAAGAAGCAAACCTGGGAAGATTATTGGACAAAGTTGCCGTTGCAGCTCAAGGGCAAGAATGGTCCTGCAGTCTTTAACGTGCATAATTCTTATGATTCTGTTATTCGCCCATACGCTGCTGATTATGACATTGACAAGGCTCAGCTCGATGCAGATTATCCAACAGCATCGGCGCACGAAGATGAAAACGGCAAAGTAAAGTATATCGATTCCGTTATTAATACGGGCAATATTTACTACAACAAAACCATGTGGAAAGATGCTGGTTTAACCGATGCAGATATTCCAACAACATGGGATGAATTCGTTACTGTGGCTAAGAAGCTCACCAAGTTTGATGGTTCCAAAATGACTCAGGCTGGCTTCAATATTAACGGTGGCGCTTATTCAGCAATTTACCAAGGCTTGAACTATCAGAAGGGCGAGCTGCTCTTTGATTCCACTGGTAAGAAGGCAAACTATAACAACAAAGCTACGAAAGAAAATATGCAGTTCCTCAAGGATTTGTATGAGAAAGATAAAGTAGGCTCTGCTGATTTTGGTAATGAGTATTCGGATTCCTTCGGTCAAGGTCAAACTGCAATGGTTTATGCATGGGGTTGGCTTGAAGGAACTATGAAAGACAAGTATCCAGATATTGATTACGGTGTATTTGCTACCCCAACCTTCAGTAAAGATACTCCTTTTGCTTATGATCGCTATAACGGTGAATCAACTCCAGGTATTAATAAGAATCAGTCTAAGGAACAGCAAGCAGTTGCTCAGGACTTTGTGAAGTACTTGCTGGCAAACGATGATTACGTGCGTAAATCTGTTGAGGGATTGAACTCCTTCCCAGCTAAAGCAAACCTTCAAAATGACCCAGAAATTTTGAAGAGCCCTGTTATGCAGGCTATTCAACCGCGTGTATCGCGCTTAATTTGGCCTGGTCCAGCTCCTGCAACAGTAGAAACTTCTGGCAAAGTTGCTTTCGAAAATGTTATGCATAATGGCATGTCTATTGATGAGGCTGTGAAAGAAGGTCAATCAACAATGGACAAGGATATGAAGGGGTCGAACTTCATGTCGGCAGAAAGTAAGTACGAGTTCTACGACGAGCATAAGTAAAACCGTAGGTGCAGTGCGGGGAAGTGAAGGCTTCCCCGCACATAATGACAGACGTGTTAAGCGGTTAGGGGAGAGAAGATGAATAAGAAAGGTTCATTCGCGAGTGCTGGACGCTCAGTTTTATCGCGAATTTTTACCTTGAGGAATATGGCGGTTACTTTCCTCGTTGTGTATTTTGCTATCTTTTTAGCGTATCCAATTTTTAAGGCGTTTGCGGGAAGTCTGCATAATTGGAACCCTCTCAACGATACATATGAGTGGGTTGGATTTGAAAACTATACAGATATTTTTACCGATAAGCTGTTTTGGACATCCATGGCGAATACGGGAGTATTCTTGGGATGGTCCACAGTATTTCGAGTAGTTCTTGGTTTAGGTTTGGCATTGTTACTGAGCTCACGTCTTGTGCGCGCGAAAGATACATTGCGTGGATTGTTCTACATGCCAACTATTACGCCACTTGTAGCAGTGAGTTTCGTATGGTTATGGATGTTTGATCCGCAGTTCGGCATGATCGATAAAGTAACTGGTCTGCATATTAACTGGTTGCACGATTCCAAGTGGGCTATGCCTGCTGTGATTATTATGACAATCTGGAAAGATTTTGGTTATGCTACCGTGCTGTATTTAGCAGGTATTATGAATCTTCCTCGCGATGTGTATGAGGCAGCCTCGATTGATGGTGCTAATAGCGTGCAGACTTTCTTCCGCATCACCTTGCCTTTGCTTAAATCCACCACGTTATTCATTGTTATTACTTCTATGATTAGCTATTTGCAAGCCTATGTGCAGTTCTTGGTTATGACAGAAGGCGGTCCAGGAACTTCTACATATACTATTAGCTATTTAATTTTTGATCAGGCATTTAATAAGAATAATTTTGGTATTGCATCTGCTCAGGCTGTTGTTTTATTCCTCTTTACGGGAATTCTTACATACATCATGTTTAAGGTCTCGGGCGATACGGAGGTGTTGTCATGATGAAAAATCCAAAAACAGCACGTACTATTGGTTCGGTTGTTCTTACCGTTCTCCTGTTCGTTGTGGCATTGATTACTATTGTTCCATTCTTGTGGATGTTTATTTCCTCATTCGCTCCCAATAGCGAAATTGTGAAAATTAACGGTGGCTTATTCCCAACGCCTTCTACTCTCGATAACTATGTGAGCATTCAAGAGAACTTTAACTTCTTGCGCTTGTTTGGTAATTCGGTTTTTGTGGCAACGGTAAAAACTGTCATTATTATTTATACATCTGCTTTGCTTGGCTTTGTTTTTGCAAAGATGCGCTTCTTCGGCAGAGATTTCCTCTTTGCTATTGTGATGAGTACCATGATGATTCCGTGGGCTGTGACCATTATTCCTCAGTATGAAATGATGGTAAGTTTTGGCTGGTTAGACTCATATAAAGCGCTGATTATTCCTGGTTTAGTATCCGGGTTTGGTATTTTCTTATTCCGTCAGTCTATTTCAGGTATTTCAGATGAACTGATCGAAGCTGCACGCTTAGATGGAGCCAGTGATACACGTATTTTCCATAGCTTAATATTGCCGTTAAGCCATAATACTATTGCTGCTCTTGCTATTTTTACTTTCTTATGGAACTGGGAAGATTATCTGTGGCCATTCCTGATGATTACAGATGAAAGCAAGCAGTTATTGGCTGTAGGTTTGAAAGCTTTTAACGGTCAGTATGGTACGGATTACGGCGGATTATTTGCAGCAACATCCTTGGCAATTGTTCCAGTCATTATTGTTTATATGGTCTTCCAAAAGCAGTTTATCGCTGGCATTGCTACGGGAAGTTCTAAGTAAATCTTTCTAAGCATGTGCGGGCCGTTAGATAGTTCCAAGATAATCTAGCGGCCCTTATCATGTTCGGCATATCGTCATGAAATGCAAACGTTGCCAGAAAATATCAGAAGTATACGGTCAAAATTTTCAAGTTATCTCTATATAAGAGTTACAATATAAGATATAATATAACTAAGTAAAAATGAAAACGTTATCATCTTTCTCTTTATATCTCAACCAATAGTAAGAGAAGAGGCGCAGTTTTCACGCATACGAAGCGAAGGAGCTAATATGACAGCCCAAGGAAATGGTGCTTTTGCTGAATTTGAAAAGATGTGCAATCCTGTAATGGATAGCCAGCGCGTTATTGCTGGCGATAAGTGGCGCATCGGTGTTATAACAAATTCTCTGCTACGTTTTGAGTGGTCGGAATCTGGTGTTTTTGAAGATAAGCCAACGCAGGTTGTGGTCAATCGTAATATTGACGATGATGTAACCATTAACGTAACCGAGCGCGACGGCTTGCTTATTATTGACACAGGCGAGTTATATGTAACCTACAATAAGCAGCCTTTCAGCAAAGAGGGCTTAAGCGTTGTTGTAAAGCACTTAACCACCTCCCAGTTCAACACCTGGCATTATGGTGATGACACTCCAGGAAATTTGCGCGGAACTACACGAACTTTGGATACGATTAATGGTCGTACCGAGCTTGAAGAAGGTATTTTATCTATTGATGGTTGGGCAATCCTAGATGATTCTCACTCGAATGTTGTGTCCTATGAGGGAGCTTCTCCAAAAGCGGCTTTCGGTGAAGACAATATTAATGCCGGCGGATGGCGTATTTCCTCGCGAGATCATGAAGAAACAGATTTTTACTTCCTTGGTTATGCGCATAACTACAAGCAGGCTATGCGTGACTTCTTTAAGCTAACCGGTCCTCAGCCTTTGCTGCCACGATGGTCTTTGGGTAACTGGTGGAGCCGTTATTTTGCTTACAAGCAGGATGAATACTTGCAACTGCATGACCGCTTTAAGAAGGAAGGTATTCCTTTTACCACAGCCGTTATTGATATGGATTGGCATATTACCGATATTGAGGAAAAGTACGGTTACGGTTGGACTGGGTACACATGGAATACTGAGCTGTTCCCAGATCATGTGCAGCTGCTTTCTGATTTAGCAGACCGCGGTTTGAAGACCACGCTGAACGTACATCCTCGTGACGGTGTGCGCGGTTACGAGAAGCCATATAAAGAGCTTGCTCAGAAGGTGGGAATTGATCCGGCAACTGATGAAGCTGTGGAGTTTGATCCAACGAATCCTGCATTTGTGGATGGGTACTTCGATATGCATCACGAGTTGGAAGATGAAGGCGTTGACTTCTGGTGGCTGGATTGGCAGCAGGGTGGCGTAACTCGTCAGCCTGGTTTGGATCCTTTGTGGCTACTGAACCACGTGCATTATATTGACTCCGCACGCAATGGCAAGTGGCCTTTGACCTTCTCGCGTTACGCAGGACCTGGCTCGCATCGTTACCCAGTAGGATTCTCGGGCGATTCTATTGTGTCTTGGGAATCCTTGCAATTCCAGCCTGAGTTTACTGCTCGCGCATCGAATATTGGTTTTGGCTGGTGGAGCCACGATATTGGCGGCCATATGATGGGCTACCGCGATGATGAGCTCGAAGTGCGCTGGTATCAGTATGGAGCATTCAGTCCAATTAATCGCTTGCATTCGAGTAACTCGCCATTTACAAGCAAAGAGCCATGGAATTTCCGACCAGAAGTACGTTCGGCTATGGTGGAAGCCCTCCAGTTGCGTCACCGTTTCATTCCATACCTCTACACGATGAATTATCGTGCTCATAACGAGGGCGAACCACTGGTGCAGCCAATGTATTGGAGTGACCCAGAAAACGAAGCGGCATATAGAGTGCCACAGGAATTCTGGTTTGGTACCCAGCTGGTTATGGCTCCAATTACCACACCATCAGATAAGAACGTTGCGCGTGCGAAAGCAGATGTGTGGCTTCCAGCTGGCGAATGGTTCGACTTCTTCTCAGGACGCCGCTACGTTGCAGGGAGCAATGGACGTTCATTAGAAGCATGGAGAAAGCTGGATCGTCAGCCAGTATTTGCCCGTTCTGGTGCAATCGTGCCACTGGCGCAGTTGGGTGAGGGTGAGGCGATAAACTCGGTGGCTAACCCGCAAGCTCTGGAGGTGGTGCTCTTCCCGGCAACCGATGGTGCTACCAATGAGTTCACTCTGGTCGAAGATAATGGTCAGTTTAACGATGCTCGCCAGGGCAAGAACGCACGCACACGTTTCACGTGGAACGGCTCTGCTCTTACCATTAGCGCGGTAGAAGGAGATGCTGAAGCTGTGCCAGCACAGCGCACATGGACTCTTACTGTGCGCGGTGTAGACGATTTGGGTGAAGCTGCTTTGAGTGGTGCTCGCGTGGTTGCCTACAACTACGATGCAGAAGATATGAGTGCTAGCTATGTGCTCGAAGCTGTTGCAACCGACACAGACGTGCATGTTGAGATTGCTGGCGTAAAACCTGCTGAAAATCCTGTGGCAGAAGACACACGTAAGATGCTTCTGGGCACTCAGATTGCCTACAATATGAAGGATGCTGTGTATCAGGTGGCTTTGAGTGGCGATATTGCAGAGCTGGCTGCTATTGGAGCTAAGCGTTTCGATTATGAATACGGTCTGCACGGCAATAGTCAAGAACATAGCGTGGGCTTGCGCATTCCATCTGCTATTGAGTCGGCAGTCAAGGAAATTATGTTGCGCTCTTAAAATCTAAAACGCAATAATGGCGGTGGGCGATATCATATATCTCCGCCGCCTTTGTTGTATGCTAATCAAGAGGTCTACATAAAAAGTAAAGGATAACGCAATGGCTATTGAAGAAGTGGCAACCAGCAACGCTCCTCAAGCTTTGGGAGCATACAGTCAAGCAGTAAAAGCAAACGGATTCGTCTTCGTATCCGGTCAGCTCGGCATCGATCCAGAAACTGGCGAACTGGCAGGTTCAACCCCTGCTATTCAAACGCATCAAGCGATGAAAAATATCGAAGCTATCCTCAAAGAAGCAGGAAGCGGTCTCGATAAAATCGTGCGCGCAACAATTTATATGCAAAACGCTGCAGATTTCGCGCAAATCAACGACGTATATGCCAAGTATGTGGAGGGTGCAGTGAAACCTGCTCGCGTAGCTTTTGGCTCCAATGTTATTCCTAAGCCAGGCGCTGTTGTGGAGATTGATGCTATTGCTGTGCAAGAGTAAGTAAGTGTTAATGCAGTGCTAACAGAACTGAACGCCCTATCTCAAGCTGAGCGGTAAGCCGCGCGCCACCCCGTGCAACGGCTCGTGTGTAGGGCGCAACTATTAAACTAGCGCTCATGAGTCCAGAAGCACTTGCACAGTTAATTTATGACATCGCCACCGCTCTTGTAGATACGGGTAAAGCAGGCGATTTACAGATTGAACAGATTCCTGCCGTAGAAAAGCTCGCCGTTATGCGTCCAAAGGATCGCGCTCACGGTGACTGGTCTACCAATATTGCCATGCAGTTGGCTAAGAAAGCGGGTATGGCGCCGCGCGACTTCGCTACGCTTTTTGCTGCCGAGCTTGAGAAGGCTGACGGTATTAAAAGCGTTGATATTGCAGGCCCTGGTTTTATTAATATTGTTCTTGATTCAGCCTCCGCTGCGGCTATCGTTGACACTGTTTTGGAAGAGAAAAGCGCTTTCGGAACAAATACGCATTTAAGCGGACAAACATTGAATTTGGAGTTTGTATCGGCTAATCCAACTGGTCCTATTCATATTGGTGGTACCCGTTGGGCTGCTGTGGGCGATTCCATGGCGCGCGTATTGGAAGCTAATGGTTCCAAAATTGTGCGCGAATATTACTTCAACGATCATGGAACACAGATTGATCGTTTTGCTAAGTCTCTCGTGGCTGCAGCGCATGGCGAAGAAACGCCAGAAGATGGCTATAAAGGCGCTTATATTGACGATATTGCCGCTCGCGTTGTGGAGCAGGGTAAAGCTGAGGGAGTGGATGTTCTTGCTCTGCCTCGCATCACTGGTGAAGATGGCGCTGAAGGCAATTCCGAGCAGCGCGAAGAATTCCGCAAGCGTGCAGTGCCAATGATGTTCGACGAGATTAAGCAGTCCATGAAGGACTTCCGCGTGAACTTCGACGTGTACTTCCACGAGAATGCTGTGTATGAATCTGGTGAAGTAGACCGCGCAATTGCTCAGCTGCGCGCTCAGGGAGATATTTTCGAAAAAGATGGCGCAACCTGGTTTGAATCTACTAAGTATGGTGACGATAAAGACCGCGTTATCATTAAGTCTGACGGTAATGCCGCCTATATTGCTGGCGATATTGCTTACTATATGAACAAGCGTCACCGCGCTCAAGATCCTGCAGATGTGGCTATTTACATGCTGGGTGCAGACCATCACGGTTATATTGGTCGCATGATGGCTGTATGTGCTGCTTTTGGCGATACGCCACATAAGAATATGCAAATCTTGATTGGTCAGCTCGTTAACGTTATGAAAGACGGCGAAGCAGTTAAGATGAGTAAGCGCGCTGGAAACGTTATTACTATCGATGATCTTGTTGATGCTGTGGGAGTGGATGCTGCCCGTTACTCGTTGGCACGCACCTCATACAACCAGAACCTCGACATTGATTTAGGTTTGTTGGCTTCTCATACCAACGATAATCCTGTGTATTACGTGCAATATGCTTTCGCGCGTTCTAAGAACGTGGATCGCAATGCGGTTGCAGCAGGAATTTCATATGATGGTGCGGACTTGAGCTTGCTCGATACCGAAGCAGATTCTGAATTATTAGCTGAACTTGCTTTGTATCCATCTGTGGTAGCAACTGCTGGTGATTTGCGTGAACCCCACCGTTTGGCACACTATGCTGAGGAATTGGCTGGAAAGTATCACAAGTGGTATGCCGCTGAGCGTGTTGTTCCTATGGAACTAACCGGCGCAGAAGCCGCACGCGACAATGCTGAAGCCATACGCATTGCGAAGAATCCTGAGCCAGCTCGCGCAGCAGCTCGTTTGAAGCTCAACGACGCTGCTGGTCAGATTTTGGCGAATGCTTTAGGTTTGCTTGGTGTTTCGGCTCCGGAGAAAATGTAGAGCTCGCATGGTTTAGCTTAAGTTTCCGCGTATGTTTTCGTGTAAGTTTTCGCGTGGTTTTTCACGTAAGCTGTGAAAAGTAGGGCGTTGGCAGTCAGCCAGCGCCTTTACTATATGTACTAGAACAATAAGCAAGACGACAAGCAAGAGAAAGATGCGCGCATGACAACACCAGACATTACCCGAATTTGGCCAAGTGGTGTACACATCAATGAACACACGGGTGCATGGGAAGACCGCGGCGAAAGTTTTGAACAGCTCGCTACCACTTATGGCACGCCACTGTATGTGATGGATACTACTGATGTTGCCGATCGTGCTCGCTATTTTGTTAATACTGTGCGTGAGGCTTTTGCTAATACCACCTCTCATGTGAGCTTTGCTGGTAAAGCTTTTCTGAGCAAAGAAATTGCTCGCATTGTTACCGATGAAGGCATGTATGTAGATACCTGTACATGGGGTGAAATGAAGATTGCTCTGGCTGCGGGTGTGCCAGGTCGTCGTTTAGTTTTGCACGGTAACAATAAAAGCGATGACGAAATTCGTTTAGCTATTGAGAACGATTTCGACAAGATTGTGATTGATGAGCCGCATGAAGCGCAACGCATCGCCCGTATTGCCTGTGAAGTAGGCAAGCGCGCTCGCGTTATGGTGCGTGTGACCGTAGGTGTGCATGCTGGAGGTCATGAATATATTTCGACTGCTCATGAAGATCAGAAATTCGGTATTGCTTTGCTTCCTGCTGACCATAGCGACGTGAGCGATGTGCAGTCAGTGGAATTCTTTGATCAGGTTGCTCATGGTCCAGCTGTAGCTGCAATGCACGATGTTTTAGATATGCAGGATGATTTGGAACTTGTGGGTATTCATTCACATATTGGGTCTCAAATTCACGATGCTGATGCTTTTATTGCCGCAGCTGAGCGTGTGATGGTATTGCGTCGCGCATTTTACGCTACAGATGGCTATGTTGCTCCTGAAATTGATTTGGGTGGCGGTTATTCTGTTGCCTATGTTGATGGCGATGCGTCTATGGATGTTGACGTAACGATGAAGCGTATTGCCGCTGCTTTGCAAGATGATTCATCGCGAGCAGGACTGCCATTACCAACGGTGAGCTTTGAGCCGGGACGTTGGATTGTGGCTCCTGCTGGCTACACCATTTACCGTGTGGGCACGGTAAAGACTGTGCAATTAGAAGGCGGAGCTTCCCGTGTATATGTGAGCGTTGATGGCGGTATGAGCGACAATATTCGTCCAGCATTATATGGTTCACAATATACCGCAACTATTACTAACCGCGCACCTGCAACAACGGATACGATTCAAGCTCGTATTGTGGGTTCGCACTGCGAATCAGGCGATATTGTGGTGCATGATGTGAAGCTTCCAGCAGATGTGCAACGCGGTGATTTGCTTGCTGTGCCAGTAACCGGCGCTTATGGTCGTACCATGGCAAGTAACTATAATCAGATTTTGCGCCCAGCAGTGGTAGCTGTGAACGAAGAAGGCTCGCATATTATGATGCGTCGCGAAACTGTAGACGATTTACTGTCTTTGGATGTGAGTGAGTAAATTCTGATTCAAGCGGTCAGCTTTCCTGTGCTCAATATGGTAGGAGAGAGCTGACCGCTTTGTTGTGACTACTGCGCGTTCAATAAGTCAACATGAGGAACAGCTACGTGCCTCCTAAGAAGCGCGAATAATTGACTCAAATCTACCGGCTTTGTATACTAATTCAGGAAAATTTAATGCCGTACAGTTTATACCTTTCACAATTTCTGGTGAATTGTACGGGCTTGAGTGCCGTGCTACTCAAGCAAGAACTGGCAAGAAATTGTGGAGAGAAAAGGTTCATGATGCCACGAACGTCTATTCATCGTATTGTATCTGTATGCATTAGCTCTGTAACTGCTGTAGCTCTAGCCGCTTCTTTAGCAAGTTGCTCAGCATCTTCTCAAGAAAAATCACAGAATAATCTCAAAACGGTATCTTTCATGCTCAGCTGGGCTCCTGATACCAATCATATTGGCGCTTACGTTGCTGCTCAGCGCGGCTATTTTAAGCAAGAAGGATTAAACGTCGATATTGTTGCTACCTCTCAGGCAGGCGCTGAACAGTCGGTATCAACGGGAGCCGCAAATTTCGCGTTATCTAATACCTTTAACGTGGGAGTTGCCAATATTAAAAAAGCAGGTCTGAAGGTTATTGCTCAGATCCAGCAGCGCACTTCTGCTATTTGGTGTTCTTTGAAATCGAATAAAGATATTACTCGTCCGCGCGATTTCGATGGTAAAACTTTTGCTACTTTTGGCGCGAACGAATCTGATGCCGTTATTCGCCGTATGATTCAGACCGATGGCGGCGAAGGTAAGTTCGATAAAGTTACTGTGGGCACGTCAACTTTCCAAACCTTAAGCTCGGGCAAGGCTGATTTTGGTGGTTTCTATAGCACTTGGGAAGGCGTGCAAGCTGAGATGTATGGCCCTCAACTCAATTGCTGGACTGAACCAGATTATGGTGTTCCGGGTAATGCGGATGAAATTGGTGTTATTACTTCTGAGAAGATGATTTCTAGCGACATGAAGACCGTAGAAGGCTTTACCCGCGCTATTCAAAAGGGTTACACATGGGCATATCTGCACCCAGATGAGGCTGCCCAGATTCTTGTAGATGGAGCTAAGGGTGCAAAGCTCGACCCGAAGTTCGTGAAGCGTTCTATGCAGGTTATTGTTGACGGAAATTACTGGGGTAAGCACGATGATGTGAAGTCAGGTGCTTTTACCATCGGTACTATGGATCCTGATGATGCGCAGAAGTACTTTGACTTCGTAGCAGATGCTGGCGCGTATACGGATGCAAATAATCAGACAGTAACCACTGCTCCTCAAGCAACTCAACAGATTGATAAGAGTTTCCTCGTGTCTGGAAACGATATTGTGAAAGCTATTCAATAAATGACTCAGCGTATTATTCTCGATTGCGACACTGGTATTGACGATACCGTTGCCCTCATGTATCTTTTCGGCTCTTTGGGGGTAGAGATACTGGGCGTTGTGGGCACTTTCGGTAACGTGACTGAAGATCAGGCAACGCGCAATAACCGTGCTTTGCTTGATGCTGCAGGATTAGCTCGTGTGCCGGCTTATCATGGTGAGCCAGTGCCGTCCTTCGAGAAAACGCTGAGTGAGTACGAGGTTGATGAAGGCTGTGAGAGATTCCATGGGCGAAACGGTTGGGGAGGAGCTCAGTTAGAGCTTCCCGCACATGTTGAGCGAGGAGATATTCTCGAGGGCGGAGTGGAATTCGAAGCGCGGATTGTGGAAGAATTGGGTTCGAAGGTTACTGTTATTGCTACCGGTCCTTTGACCAATATTGACGCCATGCTCACACACTACCCTCATCTTGCTGAGCGTTTGCATCTGGTGATTATGGGTGGAGCACTCACGCAGCCTGGTAATTGCTATAACCTTATTAGTGAAACCAATATGGTTAACGACCCGGAAGCTGCCAATCGTGTTTTCCACAGTGGAGCAGATATTACCGTTGTGGGAATTGACGTGACGCATCGCACTTTAATGACTCGCGCTCATATGAACGGTTTTGCACAGCAGGGTGGAACTGCTGGACGCTTCTTGGCGGATGCTTTAGCCTATTATATTAATGCAAATGAGCAGGCGGATCCTGTGTTTATGGCTGGATCTCCGCTGCATGATCCTTTAGCTGTGGCAGCTGCTTTAGACCCAACGCTGATTACATGTTTCCCGATTAACCTCATGGTTGATTTAGAAGGACCGCAGCGTGGACGCACGGTAGGAGATCCTACGTTGATTAACTCTCCGGCTGAACATGTGCGCATGGCATTAGGCGTTGATGCTGAACGATTTGTGCCTGAATGGTATGCGCGTGTTTTGTCTGCATGTGAGCGGATGAATGCGGTGATGGAGTAGGCTGGCTTTTTGTACGGTTATATGGGCTATCTATGAGGCTTTGATCCGCTATTCTTTCCCTCTCCATCGCGTGAAGTCGATATGCGCAACCGATATGCCACTTTTGAAGCCATTTTTGTGCATCAAAAGTGGCATAGCAGGTGTATTAATCGGTTAAGCCGGCATGTGTGACATGTGCGGTATGTGCGCTACAACAGAAGACGCAACATTGCCCTTCTTCAGCCCTCAAACAACTACGAAACTGGCGAAAACAGCCATCAATTCCAACCCCGCCCTCAAAACTTGAGTCCTACTCACTCAAGTTTTGGGAATAAGTAGAAATACAAACTGTTATACATATCAGAAACAAGGAAACTTGCATAAACAGAAGCATGCAAGTAAGAATAAAAGAGGTCTGATATGGAACAGAAATTTACAACAATGGCGCAGGAAGCCATTTCATCAGCAGTTCAAAGCGCCTCTGCTGCAGGAAATCCTCAAGTAGAAACGCTTCACTTAGTTGATGCTCTCCTGAATCAAGAGCAAGGCGTGGTACGCGGTTTGCTGGAGGCTACCGGTGCAGACGTGCAGTCAATTGGCGCGGCAATCCGTAATGCTCTCGTAGCTTTGCCGCAGGTCAGAGGAAATACTACTACCCAAGCATCAGCAGCACGCTCAGTTGAAGTAGCCCTGGTAGACGCTCAAAAAATCATGTCAAAAATGGGCGATGAATATATCTCAACCGAGCATCTGCTCATTGCTGTGGCTCAGGGTCAATCTCAAGCAGCAGGCATTCTCAAGAAGTTTGGCGCAACGGCTCAAGCCCTCACGCAAGCAGTTCCAAGCGTGCGTGGAGGGGCGAAAGTAACCAGCCCAGACGCAGAAGGCTCGTACAAGGCGCTCGAAAAGTACTCAACAGATTTAACTGCGCGCGCTCGCGAGGGAAAGTTGGATCCTGTTATCGGTCGCGATAAGGAAATTCGCCGTGTTATCCAAATTCTGAGCCGCCGCACGAAAAACAATCCAGTACTCATCGGCGAGCCAGGTGTGGGTAAAACTGCTGTTGTTGAAGGTCTGGCTCAGCGCGTGGTAGCGGGAGATGTGCCAACAACGCTGCAAAATAAACGTGTAATTACGCTCGATATGTCATCAATGGTGGCTGGGTCAAAATATCGTGGTGAGTTTGAAGAGCGTTTGAAGGCTGTGCTGGAGGAAATTCAGCGCGCAGAGGGCAATATTATTACCTTCATCGACGAAATCCATACCATCGTGGGTGCTGGAGCTACAGAAGGTTCAATGGATGCGGGCAATATGCTCAAGCCTATGCTGGCTCGCGGTGAGCTGCGCTTAATTGGTGCAACAACGCTGGATGAGTATCGTGAAAATATTGAGAAAGATCCAGCTCTTGAGCGTCGTTTCCAGCAAGTATTCGTGGGTGAGCCAAGCGTAGAAGATACGGTTGCGATTTTACGTGGTTTGAAGGAGCGCTACGAAGCACACCATAAAGTGACGATTGGTGATGACGCTTTAGTGGCTGCAGCAACACTGTCTAACCGTTATATTTCGGGTCGTCAGCTGCCAGATAAGGCTATTGATTTGGTCGATGAAGCAGCCGCTCATTTGCGTATGGAACTCGATTCTTCTCCAGAAGAGATTGATGAGCTGAGCCGTCGCGTTACGCGCTTAGAGATGGAAGAAATGCAGCTGAAAAAGTCCGAAGATATTGCATCTCAGGAGCGTTTGGAAAAGTTGCAATCGGAGCTTGCAGATACGCGCGAACAGTTGGCAGGTTTGAATGCTCGCTGGGAGTCTGAAAAGAGTGGACATAACAAGGTGGGCGATTTGCGTGCTCAGCTCGATGCTTTGCGCGTGGAAGCGGATAAAGCAACTCGTGAGGGTGATTTAGAGAAGGCATCGCGCATTTTGTATGGCGATATTCCGTCTATTCAAAAGGAGTTGGCTGCGGCTGAAAGGAACGCGGATGATAGCAAAGCTGAACAGAGCGAAACTGAGCCAATGGTTCCAGATCATGTAGATGCTGATTCTATTGCTCAAATTGTGTCGGATTGGACGGGCATTCCTGTTGGTCGCTTGATGCAGGGAGAAAACGAAAAGCTCCTGCATATGGAAGATGAGCTGGGCAAGCGCGTTATTGGTCAGAAAGAAGCTGTGCGTGCCGTTTCGGATGCTGTGCGCCGTTCTCGTGCAGGTATTTCTGATCCAAACCGCCCAACGGCTAGCTTTATGTTCCTGGGGCCAACAGGTGTGGGTAAAACGGAGCTGGCTAAAGCTTTGGCAGATTTCCTCTTTGATGATGAACGAGCGGTTGTGCGCATTGATATGAGCGAGTATATGGAGAAGTCCTCCGTTTCGCGCTTAATTGGTGCGGCTCCTGGCTATATCGGCTACGAAGAAGGCGGGCAGTTGACCGAAGCTGTGCGTCGTCGTCCGTACTCTGTTGTGCTCTTTGATGAGGTGGAGAAAGCGCATCCAGAAGTTTTTGACATTTTATTGCAGGTTCTTGATGACGGTCGTTTAACTGATGGTCAGGGTCGAACAGTGGACTTTAAGAACACGATTTTGATTATGACCTCGAACTTGGGTTCGCAGTTCCTTGTCTCGTCGGAGCTTGAAGGTGAGGCGCGCAAGCAGGCGGTAATGAACGCTGTTCATGCGCACTTTAAGCCAGAATTCATTAACCGTTTGGATGATTTGATTGTTTTCGATCCTCTAACTCGCGATGAGCTTGCTCATATTGTTGATATTCAGGTGAAGGCTGTGGCTGACCGTTTAACAGAGCGTCGCATCACTTTGAACGTAACGAAGTCTGCTCGCGAATGGCTTGCCGATAGGGGCTATGATCCAGCTTTCGGTGCGCGTCCTTTGCGTCGCTTGGTGCAAAGTGAAGTAGGAGATCAGTTGGCGCGCATGCTTTTGTCGGGAGCTGTGCACGACGGCGATACCGTGCTGGTCGATCAGACCGGTGGCGAGCATTTGGAGCTGAGCAGTTGGGCTACTGAAGACGTGCAACTGAACGATTAAACGCAAAACAGTAACAGCTTAAATAACAAGCTTAAATAACAAGCTTAGCCCTCTGCAGCTGTCTGTAGAGGGCTTTCTTGTGCTCGCTGTACAGTTACATTATGAAGAACATCAGTATTGAAAGCAATGATTTAGTTGATCCGAGCCGTTTTATTCGTGGTTATAAGGTGATGGTTCAGCTCGATAACGGTGAAACGAACCGCTATGACGTGGTTACGCGCCATCCGGCTGAAAATTTAGAAGATCTTAACCGTGACGAAGGCGATGCGGTCTCTATTATTGCTCGCTCTGCTGATGGTGAGCGTATGCTCATTATTAAAGAGTATCGTCCACCAGTTAACGGCTATGTGTGGGCTTTCCCTGCTGGGCTTATTGATGCTGACGATTCGAGCTTTGAACAGGCCGCCGCGCGTGAGCTTAAAGAAGAAACTGGTTACGATGTTGTGCGTGTTGACGATGTATTGCGTGCCACATATACCTCACCAGGGATGACGAACGAAACTGTTGCGTTTGTGTATATGACGGTAGATGACGCGCAGACAGATGTACATCAGCACTTAGAAGATAGTGAGGATATTACTGTGCGTTGGGTAGACCGTGCTCAGGCTCGTGCAGTGCTTGAAGGCGCTGATTCCATAGATCAGCGCATGTCATTGGTCTTGCATGAGTTTATTCGGGAGAAGAAATGATATTACGTTCGCCAGTTGAGCCGGATCGCGCAGCTATCGAGGATATGGTTAGCGATTTTGAAAGCCATAACTCTGCTTATGATGGAGCTTTCTGGGAGAAAGGTTCTTTTGATTTTGATGTTTGGTTAGATGAGTGTCGTCGAGCACAAACTGAGCCAGTAAAAGAAGGATTCGTTTGCGCTCAACAGTTTGTTTCTTTTGATGAGACTGGTACAGCACTTGGATTTCTTAACCTGCGTTTAGAACTCAATGATTATCTGCGTGAACAAGGTGGGCATATTGGATATTCCATTCGCCCTACCCAACGCGGACGGGGCTATGCGAAAGAGCAGTTGCGTTTAGGTTTGCAGAAGGCTTATGAAGCTGATATTAATCCTGTTCTTATCACCTGCCATAATACGAATCCTGCTAGCCGTGCAACTATTCTCTCGCAAGGTGGCGTTCTCGAAGATGTGCGCAGGGGAGTGGAGCGGTACTGGTTAAGCTTGGAATAAATTTGGAAGCATCTAAGATGATGGTGAAATGAGCGATTAAATTATAAGTGTGGGCAGCTCTGTTAAAACATGAACTGCCCACATGTGATTATTCTTAACGTGTCGGATGTTGAACTATACTGGTTTGTCCAATCTCACCTAGCCAGCCTAGTGAAGGGCGTGGCTGGCGTTCGAAAGTTTCTTTATCCCAGCCAATCAATCCGAATGTTGGTTTGTATGATCCCCACTCATAATTATCAAGTAATGACCAATGCAAATAACCATGTACTGTAATACCATCGTTCATAGCACTGTGTAATCCAGCAAGAGCATCGTAGGTATAGTCGATACGACGACTATCGTCAGACGTGGCAATTCCATTTTCTGTTACAAAAATCGGTGTATGTCGTCCTACTTCCCAAGTGTGATGTACCGCTATGCCAAGTGCAGGTGGGAAATATTCCCATCCTGTTAAAGTTCGCTCGGCATCAGTAGGAATCGGGACGGGGCCATTTTTACCGATAAATGTTCGCAGATATGCTTGAACTCCGATGAAGTCATCGCCTGCTGCAGCTTCAGTAAAATAATCCTCACGCGGATATTGGTATGCCTCCATTTCAGCTTCACATCCTGGTATCGCATGAAATGCTTGGCATGCAATTGTCCAACCTGCTTTGACTCCTTCTATAGAAGAAAGAACATCGCGTGCTCGTTTATGTGCTTCAACAAGATGCTGAGAGATAATTGAATCTGGTGATGGTAAGGAAGAAGCCGCAAAATCAGACCCTTCTGTACCTCCCTGAGTGAGCGCAACCATATTTGGCTCATTGATAGTGCATACCCACGTCACATCATGAAGAATCGGCTTGACGTATTCAATATAGCGAGAAAAAATATCTGCGGCATCATCACGCAACCAGCCACCTTGGGAAGCAAACCAGAGAGGTAAAGTCATGTGATGTAGCGTTACCATAGGTTCGATGTTGTACTTATGGCATGTATCAATAACTGCACGATAATGTAAAAGTTGTGCCCGAGAATACACACCTTCTATAGGTTCGATTCGCGCCCATTCAATGCTGAAGCGATACATAGTTAGACCAGACTGTGCCAGTAAGCGTATATCTTCTTCATATCGATTGTAACTATCACAGGCATCACCTGAAGGTTCCTTCAAATCAGTCTGTGGTGCGTATTCGCGAGCCCACCAGTCGCTATTTGTATTGTTGCCTTCAATTTGGTGTGCAGCGGTGGATGCTCCCCAAATGAAATCTTGTGGGAATTTATATGACTGGGCAGTCATAGCTTTTCCTTTCTTAAAGTCTTACTTAATACCTGTCATTGCTACGCCTTCAATGAAGTAACGTTGTAGGAATATGAACAGTAAAAGAATCGGTGTAATAATAAGTACTGCTCCAGCAAGTAGAACGCTGTAATTGGTTGCATTTTGACCAGTAGAGTAGAGGGAGAGCGCTACCGGCAATGTGTACATTGAGTCGGATTGAGCAGCTACTAATGGCCAGAGGAAATTATTCCAACTAGATAGGAAAGTCAAAATAGATAGCGTTGCAATAGCGGGGCCACATTGTGGCAGTACTATCTGGAAGAAAATCCTTAGCTCCCCGGCTCCATCGATTCGAGCTGCTTCAATAACGGCATCAGGAATCCCGGTCATAAATTGTCGCATGAGGAATACTCCCACAGGTTGTGTGAGGAAAGGTAAGATTAATGCGGCATATGTGTTAGAAAGTCCCAGATTTGCAATAATCACAAAGAGCGGCACAAATGTTGCAACGCTTGGCACCATAAGCGTTACCATAACTGCGCCAAACACAATATTTTTGCCACGAAATTGCATTTTAGCTAAGGCATATCCAACCATTGAGCAGAAAATGATATTTCCCAAAACAGTAATGACAGCAACAATAATGCTATTAGTGAAATATGTACTGAAATTTAGCTGTTCAAACCATTTCGTAAAATTCGCAAGGGTTGCGTGATCTGGCAGTAAACGTGGTGGCTTAGCTAATATTTCACGTTGTGTTTTGAGTGAGCCTAAAGCCATCCACAGAAATGGGAAGACCCATATGAGACTGATAACCGACAGGATAATATAAATTGGAATCCTGCGTGTTGCTGTACGAATATGCTTACTAGTTGATTGCATTGTACGTACCTCTAATCTTCTGATTGCAGTAGGCGGAACTGCAATATGCTGACAAGTGCAATAATGATGAACAATACCCAGCTAGCTGCTGAAGCAATACCATAGCGGCCGAAACCAAATTGCTGGTAAACATAATATGCAGCTGAAAGTGTTGAATCGAGAGGTCCTCCTTGTGTCATGACAAAGGATTCCTCAAAGAATTGCAGATATGCAACAGAAATCAACACCGCCCCGAGCAGAATTGTAGGTTTCATTAATGGCAGGGTGATGTGCGTAAATATACGCCATTTTCCCGCTCCATCAACTGCTGCTGCTTCTTTTAATTCCGTTGGGATTGTTTGCAAGCCAGCGAGGAAAATAATCATGAGTGTTCCCATGTTGCGCCAGATAGTCATGACCATGAGAGCTGGTAAAGCGAAATGTGTATCGTGCAACCAATCAGGACCATGAATTCCTATGAGAGCTAGTATGGAGTTTAGCAATCCGTCTTCTTGTAAAATGTAGCGCCATACAACGGATACAGCAACAACACTTGCAACGACTGGAGCGTAGAGCATTGCTCTAAATATAGAATTGAGATGACGAGATCCTTTATTAAGGGCAGTTGCGCACGCCATCGCGATACAGATAGTTAGGGGCAAGCCGATAACAACGAAGATAGCTGTTGTAAGTAGAGCTTTGTGGAACCGTGGGTCTGTGAGTAGCGCAATGTAATTTTCCAGTCCTTTAAAATCTACGTTTAAAGGTGTGCGTAAATCACGTGATGTCATATCGGTAAGAGACATTCCAATCGACGTAATTAGAGGAATGAACATAAATACGCTGAAGATTACAATGAACGGAGCGATAAAGCCCCAAGCCACTGCATTTTGTCTACGATGTAGAGTGTTTGGTGGCGTTCCCCTATTATTATCGGCTTGCTGCTTCATTATTTACCTGTCCCGATCTTGTCTGCTTCTGCTTGGAGTTGTTTAAGGCCTTCATCAATCGAGAGGGAACCTTTATAGATTTGCTCCATAATTCGGTCTCCTGCTGCTGACACTTGTGGCCATCCTGGAACAGCCGGTGGAGCCATGGTGCTCTTTAGCTGTTCTCCATATGCTTTCAACTTGTCATCATTTGCGAGCGTGCTGTCTTCCCAGGCTTTCTGAGAAGATGGCAGGACTGTAGCAACTTTGTACCATTCGACTTGAGTGGTTGGATTGGTCATCCATTGGATAAATTTCCATGCAGATTGCTTGTTCTTTGACTCTTTCATAACAACCAAGTCAGCTCCTCCTACGAAGGAAGTGGAACTTTCACCGCGTGGGATTACAGCTGTGGCATATGACGATGAATCGCCCCCTTGGTCTGCAATTTGGCTGATAGTGGTTGGTCCGCCTGTCATGATTGGTGATTCTCCTTGAACGAATTGTGTAATACTTACGCCAGGAGTTGTGTCGAGATTAGTGTTGGTTATGCCCTCTTTAAAGAAGCTGTCGAGATATGTAGTAGCTTTCTTCATCTCAGGAGTGTTTAATGTCCATTTCTCTGAACTATCCATTAGCTGAACGCCGCTGGAGAAGAATGCCCAGAGTGTGCCCTGCCATGAATCCGCGCCACTTGGAGAGATTAATATGCCGTTTTTGACGCCATCAACTTTCTTCACATCAGATGCCATTTGTTTGAGTTCATCCAGCGTTTTTGGTGCGTGGTTCCAACCGGCTTTCGCGGCAATGTCAGTGCGATAGTAGAGTACATGACTATCTACATACCATGGAACACCTAATTGAGTCTCATCTACTTGACCTGCTTTAAGAGGTCCTTCCGTAAAATCTGATAAATCGAAGTTTTCTGGTACTGCATCGAATGCTGTTGAGAAATCAGCCATCCATGTAGTTCCCATTTGAATAACATCAGGCACTGTACCTGCAGCTATTGCGGTTTGAATCTTATCGTGTGCTGATGCCCATGGAATAGCTGTTACCTTTACCTTGGCATCAGGGTTATCCTTTTCAAATCCTTTGACGAAATCGCCAAGAAGATCACCCTCGTTACCCATTGCCCAAACTGTTAACTCGCCTGAAGCTGGTTTTGAATCTATTTGTGTTTCGGCTGCGCTGTTTGTATTACTGTTTTGTGAACGTCCGCAAGCGCCCATTCCGCAAATCAGTGCTACGCATGCAGCTAAAGTAATACTTTTCTTCCATTTGAACATGGTCGTTCCTCCTCGAACTCTTGTAATCTAAGCGGTTAGATTACATTAATATTTAAGCGCTTAGATTTTATTTTGTCAAGTAGAGAATAGATGAATGTCGAGGCATGTCATATGATAGAAAAATTTGATTTGAGGTGTGATTTATTGTAATTACCTGTATGACAGGCAGATAATAGGTAGCGATTTTTGTAGTGGAGCTTAATTGTATGCTGATTTAGAAAGCATAAAAAAGAAGTAGTAAATCTCCTGTTGCGTCGGGAATGAATGTTTTATTGTGTTTTACATCCGCAACTTTCACCAATAATCATACGCACTGGAAGTTTATATGATTGAGGTGAATCCCATGGTATGCCTGCGCGTTCGTCAAGAAGTTTTGCGGCTAGGCGTCCCATGTGTTCCATTGGCTGGCGAACAGTTGTGATAGGTGGACGAGAGAATTCTGCTGCCATAATTCCATCAAAACCGGTTATAAGAATATCTTCTGGAATACGAATGCCGGCATCGGTTAAGATCTCCATAACATTGAGTGCTGTCTGGTCATTTGCACATACGATTGCTTGAGGAAGTTGATTAGTGTCGATTGCTTCGCAGAGCTTAACCATCCACTCTTGTGATGTGGCTTCTGAATTATCTAGTAAAGCTGTTGTTACTTGGATGCCTCGTTGAGTGACATGTTGTTGGAAAGCATTGAATCTGCTACGCATATCAAAAGTTGTAATCTCTCCAATAAAAGACATGTCCGTTATGTGGTGAATATCGATTAAATGGTCGATTAGAGAAATAATTCCAGCAGTATTGTCGCAGTATATGCTGGCGCAGGATAAAGTGTTATCAAGATCGCCGATGCGTACTAATGGAACTGTTCGGCATAGTTGAGGTAGTGGCAAGTCGTCTGTACCGTGATTAGGGAAAACAGCTAATCCGTCCACGCTACCTGCAATGTCAGTAATGGAATTATTTTCTTTTGGAGAGTTTGCGGTGCCGAGTAAAACAGTTTTACCTCGATGCCAACATTCAAGTTCGAATCCACGCTGTATTTCGTCAACGTAGAGTGGGTAAACGAACATATTTGGGCGAGTAAAAGAAGAATCATTTTGCTCGTTGAGTGCGTTAAGATCCTCTAGCTCGCTACCTAGTGGACGTTCCAGTAACATGTCAAAGGAATATAGTCCCAATGCACCTGTTTTACCGCGAGCGAGACCTCGAGCACTAGCAGAAGGTACATAATCTAGAATGGCTGCGGCATCAAGTACTTTTTTTCGAGTTTTATCTTTAACCTTATCTGGATGTCTAAATGCAAAAGAAACCGTGGCAGTTGACACTCCTGCCTTTTTGGCGACATCATACACTGTTGATTTTCGCATACGCTACCACACGTTTCTCGGATTGCTTATTGTATCGGTTTGTTAAACAGTGTACCCTGAAAAAGTTGTTACGACATAATTTTTAAGAGTCATTCTGCTTACTATTCTTCCATATACTTCTGTGGTTCTGCCTTAAAAGCTTCTAAACAATGGTCTGAGCAGAAGTGGTATACCTTGCTTCCGTAAGCAAAAGGACGCTGGTCGGCATCAACGGTCATTCCACAGATAGGGTCAATCAGCACATCCTCAAGACCACTTGTGGCTGCGGTTGGTTTTTTCTTCAAAAAATCAAACATGAGTTCTCCTTGGTTTGAATGAGTACTATCGTCAATAATAATCTGGGGATGAGCAGAGTTCAGTGGTTTCGCTTCGCGCGAGCTGTCTATGCGTGCAGTGCGTACGCGCGAGGAATTGAGCACTAAACTAACTGAACTAAAAGCCATGGCAAGTCCTGCAATCATTGGGTTGAGTAGCCAACCAGTGAAAGGGTAGAGAATGCCAGTGGCAATAACAATGCCCACAAGATTGTAAGCAAAAGCAAAACCAAGGTTTTGGTAAATATTGCGCATCGTAGCGCGGCTCAAACGAATCATGCGTGCAACCGATGTAATATCTCCGTTCATCAGCGTTACATCAGCGGATCGCATAGCAATATCTGTGCCAGTTCCCATAGCAAAACCTAAATCAGCCTGAGCTAAAGCAGGCGCGTCGTTAATGCCATCACCCACCATAGCAATCATATGGTTTCTCTCGGCACCGCGCTGCTGTTGAGCATGAGAAATCCAAAAAGCTTTGCCATCTGGTTTCACCTGTGCAATCGCAGTGGATATTCCTGCCTCACGAGCAACCTGTTTGGCAACCTCAGTCTTATCTCCTGACAACATAATCGTGCGGATTCCCATGTCGGTAAGCTCAGCCAAAGCTGCTGCAGACGTCGGTTTAATGCGGTCGTGCGTATAAGAAATACGGGCAGAACTCACATCCTGTACCTGTGCTACACCCTGTGTAATCGTTCCTGTTTTATCAAAAAATATCGTGCGAATAAAACGCGCCTTATCGAGCGCATCAGCAGAGGAAATCAAAATACCATACTGAGCGCCGCGCCCAATAGCTGCGGTAATAGATAGAGGGGTAGCTAAGCCTAAAGCGCATGGACAAGCAATAATAAGCACAGTAACAGCAGTAGTTAATGCAAAACTAAAAGCGGACCGCTGGGCAAAAATCATCCACAGTGTGAAGGTCCACAAAGCTATAAGAAAAACAGCAGGAACAAAAACGCGGGCAATTTTATCGACAACTGCCTGAACAGGAGCTTTACTTGCCTGAGCAGAAGCAACGAGCTGAATAATCTGCGACAAAACCGTATCCTGACCGGTTGCCGTAATGCGCAGCGCAACAGGAGCATTAAGATTCAAAGTGCCACCCGTAATAGCATCTCCTATTACGCGCTCAATCGCAGCCGACTCGCCGGTCATCATAGACTCATCGAAACGAGCTGAACCGCGCACAATCACACCATCAGCAGGAACGCTGTGCCCGCCAGGGACTTGCACAATATCGCCAGTTTTAATCTGGCTCATTGGCGTTTGAGTGCCAGCCTGCGGCAAGCGCCACGCTTCGGTTTTGAGCTCGGAATCGCTGAGAACGCGTGCAGTATCAGGGCGCAGAGCCATGAGCGCTTCAATGGCACTATTCGTGCCAGCTCGCGCTCGCGATTCAATAAGCGAACCCATAACAACAAGAGTGAGTACAACAACAACTGTGTCGAAATAGACGTGGCGAGCGGTTGCTGGAAGAATCTCAGGAGCAATGCATACCAGCATGCTAAAGACATAGGCGGCACTCGTTCCCACTGTAACAAGCGCATTCATTTCTGGATTGCGGTGAATAAGTGCGCTCCAGCCAATACGGTGAATATCCCAGCCAGTATAGAGCATAACAGGCGTGGCGAGAACAGCCTGAATCCAAGGGTTATTGAGTGTGTGGAGGATTGGAAGCGAGGAGTTGTGTCCCCAAAACATGAAGCCCATGCCCAGAATAAACACGGGAATACTAAAAATAACGCCGACGAGGAAGCGCTTCTTCAGGGTGTTGAGTTCGGCAGTGCGGTCGTCTGAATGGGAATCGGTAACTTCGGTGGTGTTGTTTGTTTCTCTGATGGTGGCATCAGTATCGGAATCAGTATCGCTATCAATATTCGTGCCGCCTTCGCCGGTGACGCGTAACATGCCGTGCACCATATTCATACCGCAGGCAAAAGGATAATCACCAGCAGATAAAGCAGGTAAATGTATAGCGGTTGTGCGCCCTGCAGGAAGAAAAGTGTCTCGTCCCAAATCGGAAAAAACCACATGTGAGGTGCATTCGCCACTATCTTTGCGGTCAAAATATATGGTCAGAGGTGTTCCTGCCTGTGCGTAGATAAGAGCAGGAGAATATGAGCCGTTAATGCTTATGGTAATCTCTTGCTTTGCGCCATTGATAACGGTGTGCTCGCCTTTGCGTGGAGCAAAAAAGAACCAGACTAAAGCTATGCTGAGGACTATTGCAACTGCGCAGTATACAAAAATCATGATTATCCCTTCGTTGTCTCTACCTATCTTAATGAGCTTGAAGGGCTGTATATTTCAACGCAACGCGAGGTTCAGCTCGTGGCGATACCTTCTGCTATTGTCGAACATATGTTCGAATTTATTATTGCTCTTGTTATTGGTGCTCTTCTCGGTGGCGCGCTGGGTTTTATGTACGCGCGCATGAGTTCGCGTGCGGGGGCGAAGGGCGAAAATCAAGACTCTGCTGAGCATCTTACACAGCAAGTGCAGGAACTAACGAGTGCTCGTGATAGTTTGACTGAGCATGTGGAACAACTGCGCGGCGATTTAGCTGCTGAACGTGAGGCAACTGCTAAGCTCGAGGGAACAGTGCAGGGAGAGCGTGAGAAACTTGTGCTGCTTCAGGAGCAACTCGACGCTGCCCGTAAAGACGTGCAGTTAGCGCGTAAGGCAGAAGAAGAGCGTGTAGAGCGTGAACGAGAGAAAGAGCTTAAGCGCGAAGAAGAACTGCGCGCTAAGCAAGAGCAAGAACTCACAGAACAGTCTCGCGTGCTGAAGGCACTGACTCCAGTGCAGAAGAACTTAGATATTCTGCAGCAAAAAGTGGCTCTGATGGAAGAAAGCCGCAAGAGTGAAATGGGTAAGCTGGGAGAGCAGCTGCTCGGTTTGGGTAAAGCGCAAGAAAAGCTCGATAAAGAAACAACGAGTTTGGCTATGGCTTTGCGCAATAACAAGATTCGCGGTGCATGGGGCGAAGCACAGCTGAAGAATATTGTGGAATCTGCTGGTTTGCGTGAACATGTTGATTTTGAAACACAATATGTGGTGCACGGTAATGATGGGCAACGGCAGCGTCCTGATATGGTGGTGAATTTGCCAGATGGAAAGTTCATTCCAATCGATGCGAAAGTGCCATATTCTGCTTATCAGAAGGCATGTGAAATAAGCGATGCTGCTCCTGAGCAAGAATTGCAATTGCGCGATGAATATCTGCATGAACATGCTAAAGCCTTACGTGCGCATATTGATGAGTTGGGCAAGCGCGAGTATTGGAAAAATGGCGATGATCGTGTGGCGCCAGATTTCGTTATCGCCTTTATTCCAAACGAATCGCTTCTGCAGGCAGCTTTGGATGTTGACCCAACAATTCTGGATTATGCGTTTAATAAGCAGGTGGCACTTACTTCACCCGTTACCTTATGGTCGGTGTTGAAGTCCGTCGCTTTCGCTTGGCAGCAGCAAACATTAAGTGACGAAGCGCAGCAGCTTTTCGACCTATCTCGAGATCTTTTCGATCGTTTAGGAACGATGAGCGCTCATGCCACAAAGCTCGGTCGTACGCTGGGAACAGCTGTGCTCGACTACAATAAATTCGTTGGTTCCTTACAATCGAAGGTGGTGCCAACGGCACGCAAACTCTCGAAATTAGACGGTGGGAATTTGTTTGAGCTGCCACAGCCTATTGAAGACGAGAAAAAGAGCGATATTCGCGAAATAACCGCGCCGGAACTTATTACCACATGGGACGACGAGACGGAAAGATAGACTATCAATCATGACAGATTTCAAAGCAACAGGAAGCGCCGATTTACTTCAGCAGATTGCTGATTTACCGGAAGAAATGCTTGAGCCAACGCAACGCTTAGAAAAGTTGGTGCGTGCTGAAGTAGTGAATAAACAGTTTAGCGAACTCACCTCTGTAACCTATCATCATGATGGTGCAACGCTTGCTGGTCACGCTCTCCTTGATGTTTTAGAAACTCATGGTTTTATGCTCGACGATTTTGACGCTGTGGGAGCTATGACCACCGCAGGCATTCCGTTAGTTACTGCAATGATTCATGCAGCGGCGTCTCGCGGTCAAATTCTTGATGGTTTCCTAATGGATTTTGTGTTCCCTGGTATTAAAGGGCCGTCAATAGCAGGAAAGCGTGTTATTCTTGTGGATGCATGGCTGTCGGAAAAGTCCTTTGTGCAAACTTCTTCCGTTGTTACGCTTACTCACGGCAATGAGTTGAATGTAGATTTTGCTGTGCTCGAAAATGAAGGTGCTCAGATTTGCGCTATAACTTCCTTAGTAGGAAGCGTGGGAGGGCATGGCGAGAGTATGCATGGCGAAGACCACGTGTGCCAATGCGGTAATGGCGGTTGTGGCAACTCAGATAGTTGCTGCGGTGGCGGTTGCGACCATGATCATGCGTCACAAGAGCTCGAGATTCAGCTTGTGAACCCTGTTAGCGGCTATGTTACATCTGTACCATTCATTCCTGTGTTCTCAGATAAAGACGTACAAGGTGATGGCGTACAAGGTGAGGATGTGCACGAAGCATGATTCCACCAAGTGAGTTTACACGGCGAGTAATGGCGGCAGGCAATCCTGGATTGCGAGAAATCGGTGTCGGCTCATGGGAAGAAGAGCATCCAGATGAGCCACGCCCAATAGGTGAGCAGTATGATGAAGAACTCCTTAATGAAGGAGACCGTCGCAATGTGATGGATCGCTACCGTTACTGGAGCGTTGAAGCAATCAAAAAAGATCTCGATGAGCGTGGACGCTACGGTTTTGAAGTAGCGGTAGAAAACTGGACGCACGATTTCAATATCGGTTCCATTGTGCGAACTGCTAACGCCTTCACTGCTAATGCCGTGCATATTATTGGTCCTAAAAAGTGGAACCGTAAAGGATCACTAATGACTGAGCTGTATCAGCATGTGCATCATCATGCCAGTATTGACGAGTTCATTGATAATCTCACAGCACGAGCTGAGCAAGAAGGCAAGCCACGTCCTCGTATTATTGCTCTCGATATTGTGCCAGGAGCGCAGCCAATAGAACGCTATGATTTTCCAGAAAATTGCGTCATGATTTTCGGAGCAGAAGGCCCTGGTTTAACAAGCCGAGCTCTAGAACGCGCTGATGATGTGGTGTATATCTCTCAAACAGGCTCCGTTCGTTCCCTCAATGCAGGCGCTGCTGCTGCAGTTGCCATGCATACATGGGTTATGCAACACGGCGTAATCGGTTAGAGTGTTCTAACAGTCAAAGTGTTGTATTGCTTCAAGTGTTGCTGGCTAGGGTTGCTTATGAGTAGCTCGCCAGTCGCACTGAAATTACGATATCTAAGCGATACAAACTCGTAACCTAAGTGTCTGGTTAAACATCTAATATGGGGCATTATGCCTACATTTACACGTGAAGAAATCGAGCATTTGGGTGAATTAGCTCAAATTGCTTTAACAGATGAAGAAATTACTCGTCTTCAAGGTGAACTTAACGCAGTTGCAGAGGCTATTGCACAGGTGCAAGAAGTTGCTTCAGAAAATATTGCGCCAACTGCAAATCCAGTACCTCTCGAAGCATATATGCGTCCAGATGAGCCTGCGACACCATTAACTCAGGATGAAGCACTTTCGGGCGCTGCAGCATCCGAGGACGGTATGTTCGTAGCTCCACAGATCTTGGGGGAGTAAAACATGGACAAGAACATGCGTAACGATTTAGTTAAGCTGTCTGCAGCTCAGATGGCAGAAAAATTCAAAGCAGGCGAAGTAAGCTCTCGCGAACTTGTTGACGCACATGCAGAAGTTATTGAAGCTGCTGAGCCAGCAATCAATGCTTTCTTGAAGCTCAGCTTTGATCAGGCTCGCGAACAAGCAGATGCTATTGATGCAAAGCGTGCAGCGGGTGAAGAGCTTGCTTCATTAGCGGGTGTGCCTATTGCAATTAAAGACATGATTGTTACTAAGGGCATCGAAACAACTGCAGCATCGAAGATTTTAGAAGGCTGGGTTCCTCCATACGATGCCACAGTTATTACTCGCCTGAAGAAAGCTGGTCTGCCAATTTTAGGTAAGACGAATCTCGATGAGTTCGCTCAGGGTTCTTCTACCGAGCATTCTGCTTACGGCAACACGCAGAACCCATGGGATACAGACCGCGTTCCAGGTGGTTCAGGTGGCGGTTCGGCTGCAGCAGTGGCTGCTTTCGAAGCTCCACTCGCATTGGGAACAGATACAGGTGGTTCTATCCGTCAGCCAGGTGCCTTTACTGGAACAGTGGGCGTGAAGCCAACATACGGTGGCGTATCTCGTTTCGGCGCAATTGCTATGGCATCCTCCCTTGATCAGATTGGTCCTGTGAGCCGCACCGTTTTGGATTCTGCTTTGTTGCAAGAAACTATTGGTGGCCACGATCCTCACGATTCCACCTCTTTGCCTGGCTCTGCTCCTGCAATGGTGGCAGCAGCTCGCGAAGGTGCAAAGCGCGATCTTAAAGGCTTGAAAGTTGGTCTTATTAAGGAGCTGTCTGGCGAAGGTTTCCAAGAAGGCGTATCGAAGCGCTTCAACGAGGCTGTAGAGCATTTGACTGCTATGGGCGCTGAGGTTGTTGAGATTTCTCTGCCAAACCTCAAGTATGCTTTGGGCGCTTACTACATTATTATGCCATCGGAAGTATCGTCCAATTTGGCTCGCTACGATGGTATGCGCTATGGTTTGCGCGTTATGCCTCCAGAAGGCGTTCCAGCAACAGCAGCTAATATGATGGCTTATACTCGCGAAGCAGGTTTCGGCGACGAAGTAAAGCGCCGTATTATTTTGGGAACTTATGCTTTGTCCGCTGGATATTATGACGCTTGGTATGGTAGCGCACAGAAGGTACGCACCCTGATTATCGAAGACTTTAAGAAGGCTTTCGAAAAGGTTGATGTTTTGGCATGCCCAACATCTCCATCGACTGCTTTTAAGTTCGGTGAGAAAACGAAGGATCCATTAGCCATGTATCTGGATGATATTGCAACCATTCCAGCTAACTTGGCAGGCGTTCCAGCTATTTCCGTTCCCGCAGGTGTAAGCGATGACGGTATGCCAGTTGGCTTCCAGTTTATTGCTCCACAAAAGCGTGACGATGTTCTCTACAAGCCAGCTGCTGCATTGGAAGCTGCATTAGAAGAACAGTGGAACGGTCCAGTATGGCAGTGGATGAATACTCCATGGTTGGGCGAGTAGGTCGAAGGACAAGAAAATGGCTGAAAAATTAATGAAGTTTTCCGAGGCTGTGGAAAAGTACGATCCTGTTATCGGTCTCGAAGTACATGTGGAGCTGAACACCAAGACCAAGCTTTTCTGCCCTGCAGAAGTATCGTTTGGTGGTGAGCCAAATACTCAGCTCACCCCTGTATCCCTTGGTTTGCCAGGTTCTTTGCCAGTGGTGAATAAATCTGCTATTGACTACGCTATTAAGCTTGGTTTGGCGTTGCATTGCGATATTGCTGAATGGTCTCAGTTCGCTCGTAAGAACTACTTCTACCCAGACATGCCTCGCGATTACCAGATTTCGCAGTATGATAAGCCACTAAACGGCGAAGGTTACCTCGACGTAGAGCTGGAAGACGGTGAAATCTTCCGCGTTCCAATTGAGCGTGCTCACGTAGAAGATGATGCTGGTAAGAATACACACGTCGGCGGTGCAGATGGTCGTATTGAAGGTGCCGACCATTCCCTCGTGGACTACAACCGTGCAGGTGTGCCATTGGTAGAAATCGTAACCAAGCCAATTACTGGTGCAGGTGCACGCGCAGCTGAAGTTGCTGGCGCTTATGTGCGCACTATTCGCGATATTGTTCGTGCTCTCAACATTTCCAACGCTCGCATGGAGCAAGGAAATATGCGTGCCGACGTGAACGTATCGTTGCGTAACAGTCCAGATGCACCATTTGGCACTCGTTCCGAAACGAAGAACGTGAACTCCTTCCGTGGTATTGAGCGCACTATTGTGTATGAAATTCGCCGTCAAGCTGCTGTGTTGGAAGCGGGTGGAGAAGTTCTTCAGGAAACCCGCCACTGGGATGAGGCTAACCAAACAACTGCCGGTGGTCGTGTGAAGACTGATGCCGACGATTACCGCTACTTCCCAGATCCAGACTTGGTTATGGTTCACACCACCAAGGAACATATTGACGAGCTTAAGGCTCAGATGCCAGAAATGCCACGCGAACGTCGCAACCGCTTGCAAACCGAATGGGGTTTGAGCGATAACGATATGCGCGATATTATTAACGCTTCTGCATTGGATCTCGTAGAAGAAACTGTGAAAGCTGGCGCTAGCCCAGCCGGTGCTCGCAAGTGGTGGATGGGTGAAATTTCCCGTACTGCTAACGAGAACGACACAACTTTGGAAGAGCTAAGCATTACTCCAGCCGATGTAGCGCGTGTAGAAGCCTTGATTGCTGAGGGCAAGCTCAACGACAAGCTGGCTAAGCAAACAGTTTCAGGAGTTATTGCAGGCGAAGGCACTCCAGATGAGGTAGTGGCTAAGCACGACTACGAGGTTGTTCAAGATACTGGTGCTTTGGAAGCAGAAGTCGATAAGGCTCTTGCCGCAAACCCAGATATCGTAGAAAAGCTCAAGAGCGGCAATATGAAGCCAATGGGCGCTATTATTGGTGCTGTTATGAAGGCAACTCGCGGACAAGCCGATGCTAAGACTGTTACTGGCATCGTTATGTCTAAGATTAAATAGCGCACAATAACTCAGGTATAAAGAAGGGGAAAGGCAATCAATGCAAGATCGCACTCTCGATGAAAGCGTGGTACTGCCAGAAATTCGCGGAGAAATGGTTAAACTTCGCGCGGCAAGCTGGGAAGATTTCAGCACCATGGATCGCATTCACGCCTTTTCCTCTTCTTTAACACTGGTAGGAAAATCTGAGGAAGCTGAGCGCGCTATTGTGCGTTCATGGATTCAGCGTTCATTACGCTGGCAGAAAGGCGTTCGCACCCAAGAAGAAGGTCTGCAAGATGCTGAAGCTCGAGGAGTGATGGCATGGTCTCTGTTCGCGAATGACTCGCAAGACGCAGACGGTGATGAACTTATTGGTATGGCTTTCCTCGTAGACATTGATGCATGGGCACAATCCGCTCGCATTCAAGTTATTTTGGGTCAAGATTACCGTGGTCGAGGATATACCCGCGACGTTATGCCCCGCGTAATGACCTACGGTTTCGCTCCACGTCCGGCAGGCTTAGGATTGCACCGCATTTGGATTAGCACATCCTCATCAAATATGCGCGGTCACGCAGTATATAAATCACTTGGTTTTATTGAATCGGGTACATCTCGTGACGCTTTATGGGATGACAGCGAAGCCCACTACATGGATTTGCATGTTTTCGACATGCTCGTTGATGAATTTGATCCTATTCAATCGCTGGCTACTTTCGGTTTGCATACTATCATGGATAATCCTGGCGTGCGTGAAGCGCTGGCTCAGCATGAACGTACCCAAAATATCAAAAAGAAAAATCACGAAGAGCAAGCCGTGCAACTTCCTCCTATCTCTGGTCAGCGTCAAACTATTAGCGGCGACGATATGGTAAACCAAGACGAAGAGTTGCCATGGTGGCGTAAACTAGGAGCCAACCGAAAGCGCGACTAAGTTCATAGCAATCCCACCATAAGGAGAGCTTTATGAGTGCAGAAGATCTCGATAACTACGAAACAGAAGCTGAACTGGCACTGTATAAAGAGTATCGTGATGTTATTAAACTTTTTACCTACGTTATTGAAACTGAACGTCGTTTTTATTTAGCCAATCGTGTAGATTTTAACGCTCGTCAGGCAGGTCAAGACGTGTATTTTGACGTCCAGCTAACCGATGCGTGGGTGTGGGATGTCTATCGTCCTAACCGTTTCGTAAAAACGGTGCGCATCGTTACTTTCAAAGACGTGAATGTAGAAGAAGTACAAAAAACTGATATCGAAGTACCGCGCAATTTGTAGTCTATCGCATAAAACACACACAGTATCTGTGCGTATATGTGCATGAACTGCAAAAAATTTGTGTGCAGTATCGAGGAAAGTCAAGAAAAACTGTAGTTTGCGATATCCTTAGAAAGAGTGTCTAAAGTTAGAGGAGTTAATGTGACAGATAAACAATCTGTTGTGATTATCGGTGGTGGCCCAGCAGGTCTTACCGCAGCGTGGGAATTAGTTAAAGATAATGCCGACGCTTACGATGTCACCGTGCTGGAAGCAAGTCAAGAATTTGGTGGCATTGCTCGCACTGTAAAGTACAACGGTAATCGTATGGATATTGGCGGTCATCGCTTCTTCTCCAAAGACGATCGCATTATGCAGTGGTGGCAAGATGTTATGCCATTGCAAGGTGCTCCATCCTACGATGACAAAAAATTGGGACGCCATCATGATTTGAACCCTGGCGGACCAGATCCAGAAAAAACTGATGTAGTTATGCTGAAGCGTCACCGCTTGTCCCGCATTTTCTGGAATCAGCATTTCTTTGATTATCCAATTAGCTTGACCCCTAATACCATTAGAGCGATGGGCTTCTTCCTGACTATGCAGGCAGGTTTTAGCTACTTGTGGTCAACCGTTCACAAGCTTCCAGAAGATAATCTGGAAAACTTCTATATTAACCGTTTCGGCCGCAAACTCTACTCGCTGTTCTTCGAGGGATACACTGAGAAGCTCTGGGGGCGCCATCCAAGCGAAATTTCTGCTGACTGGGGTGCTCAGCGTGTTAAGGGTCTGAACATTTGGAATATTTTAGGCAATGCTTTTAAGAAGCTTATGCCAGGTCATAAGGCAGATAATTCTAAGGTAGAAACTTCTCTGATTGAAGAGTTCTGGTATCCAAAGCTTGGTCCAGGTCAGCTCTGGGAGGTTGTGGCAGATAACTCTACTGCTAAGGGCGCAACAATTATTAAGGGCGCTAAGGTTACCTCTATTCACAGCGAAAACGGTAAAGCGTCTGCAGTAGATTACACCACTGAAGATGGCAAGGTTGTGAGCTTAAAGGCTGACCATGTTATTTCTTCTATGCCGCTCAATCACTTGATTGACGCGATGAACAACGGTGGCGTAGACGTTCCGGCTTCTGTAACAGAAGTTGCGCACGGTTTACCATTCCGCGACTTCGTAACCGTTGGTTTGCTCGTAAAGAAGTTGCGCGTAAAGAACACCACAGATGTTCCAACTTTGGGTAATCCTCCTATCGTTCCGGATAACTGGATTTATGTGCAAGATCCTGGATACAAGGTAGGACGTATTCAAATCTTCAATAACTGGAGCCCATATCTCTTAAAGGATCCAGATAATACCGTATGGATTGGTTTGGAATACTTTACCGACGAAGGCGACGATTTCTGGAACCTCAGCGACGAAGAAGCTCGCAAGTTTGCTATTGCCGAAATGATTCGCATGCGCATTATTGAAAGTGCAGATGATGTGCTTGATGCTCACCGCGAACTCGTTCCTAAGGCATATCCAGCATACTTCGATACCTACGATCGCATCGATGAGCTAACCGGTTGGATTGATTCCTTAAGCAATGTGTACTGCGTAGGACGTAACGGACAACACCACTACAATAACCAGGATCATTCGATGGCAACATCGATTGAAGCTGTGGAGAACATCAAGACTGGTCGCGAAGACAAGTCCAATGTATGGGGCGTGAACACCGAAAAGTCTTACCATGAGTCAAAGTAACAGCATATAGACCATATGTACTCAGCACACAAGCACTGAAGAGGTCGTGAACACCGATTTCTTCAGTGCTTTAGTGTATACTAGCAACTTGTATGTGCCGAGTGGAAGCATTGCCACATAGATGCGCCACTCACTAGGTCTAGCTCAAGCTAGTTCAGCCGGCTCAAGCCTAGCTTAAGCCAAGCTATGAGCCTAGCTACAAACCTAGCTCGCTCTAGCTATGAGCAGACTGGCCTCTTTGCAAGCAAACTTGCAAAGGAGAACGAGGAATATACCAAGCGTATTATTCCCAGACTTAACGCTGATATGTGGCGGCGTACGAGGATTACAATGAACGCTATTGAAGCATTCGAAGCTAAGCAGCTCAAGGCTGCAGATTCCATTCCTGCATTCCGTCCAGGCGACACCGTTAAGGTGAACGTAAAGATTCAGGAAGGTAACAACTCCCGTATTCAGGCATTCCAGGGCGTCGTTATTGGTCGCCAGGGTGCTGGCTTGCGTGAAACCTTCATCGTTCGTAAGGTTTCCTTCGGTGTTGGCGTAGAGCGTCGCTTCCCAGTACATTCCCCATCTATCGATTCTATTGAATTGGTACGTAAGGGTAAGGTACGTCGCGCAAAGCTCTACTACTTGCGCAACTTGCGCGGTAAGGCTGCTCGTATTGTTGAGCGCCGCGACAACTCTGCAAAGTAAGCGAGATGGAGAGAAACCCGGGGCTCTACCTCGGGTTTCTTTATTTTCGTAAGAGGCGAAGCACAGTGGAGACCAATATGAGCACAGCCAAACATTCTCGTCGTGAGAACTATATTCCTGCACATAGCACAGGTGAACGGCACTATCGAGCAAGCGAACGCCGCCTTATGGGAGCGCTAGATTGGTTATTCTATTTCGTTGTGCCTATGGCTATAGTTTTAGTGCTGCGTTTTGTTGTTTTCGGTCTTTTTATTATTCCCTCCGCCTCGATGGAAAACACGTTGATGATTGGTGATCGTATTATTACCAATAATCTCAATATTTCTTCTCAAACTTTAAAGCGCGGTCAAGTGATTGTTTTTGCTGATAATTCGCACTGGCTGACCGCACAAGACATGAATGAAGCAGCCAGCTCCACACATAGTTTTGGCATAGATAGCGACAAACTGTTTCTCGTGAAACGTCTTATTGGCTTGCCGGGCGATGTGGTGGCCTGTGATGGTGGGGGAGCGCCTGTAACAGTAAACGGTCAAGCTATCGATGAATCATCGTATTTGAAGCCAGGTGTTGCGCCATCGGATGAAGCTTTTTCTGTTACTGTTCCTCCCGATAGCGTTTTTGTTATGGGAGATAATCGTTCAAATTCTGCTGATTCGCGCTTCCATCAAGACGATGGTAATTCAGGCTGTGTGCGCATTAGTTCCGTTACAGGCGTAGCGATGGCTGTTTTCTGGCCTTCATCCGATTGGAAAACTTTGAACACAGGCCGCCAAGCATTTGAAAGTGCAGGCTTGTAATGGCTAGCCCTCTTCCAACGTGGGATTATGAATCAGAAATTGTAGCTCAAGGTGCTCAGTGGATTATTGGCCTCGATGAAGTAGGCCGCGGCTGTTTAGCAGGACCAGTAACGCTTGGCGCTGCAGCTTTTCCAGCCGCTCGTATTGGCAGCGATACTATTCCTCACGATCTGAAAGATTCGAAACTACTGACCGAGCGTAAACGCGAAGCCCTCATAGAACCTGTGCAATCATGGGCTGCAGCTGTAAGCACAGGCTCGTGCAGTAATCAAGAAATTGATGAATGGGGTATAGCGGCATGTTTAGGTTTAGCTGCTGTGCGTGCTTTACATACTGTTGAGCATATGCTTGCTCAGAAGTATCCTGACGACTTTTATGATCGCGTGCGCCTTGCTGTTATCTTGGATGGCCCGCATGACTATATAACACCCGCGCTATCGATGCTAAACGCTCCTGCTATACCCGTTATTCCACGCGTATATACGCAGGTTAAAGCTGATCAAAAATGCGCAAGCGTAGCAGCAGCATCTGTTTATGCGAAAGTACAGCGCGATCATGAAATGATGCGCATAGCCCGCGAAAATCCGCAGTGGTCTGCCTATGCGTGGGAGAAAAATAAAGGCTACGGATCTGCAGCACACAGAGCCGCTATACAAGAATATGGTCCAACACCATATCATCGCATTAGTTGGAAGTTGGGATAATATGAGCACACGCAAAGTATCCATTGTCGATGTAGCCAAGGAAGCTGGAGTCTCGTATCAAACTGTATCGCGAGTTATTAATAATTCGCCTGCTGTACGTGAAGCAACCCGTCGCAAGGTTCAGGAAGCTATCCGTCAGCTGAATTATCATCCATCGCTGTCTGCGCAGTCTCTCAAAACGCAGCGTACCCGCATGATCGGCGTTATTGCATCACAAACGCAATACTCAGGTCCTCTGCTTACTATCTCGGCTATCGAAAGAATGGCGCGCAGCCGTAATCTCTTCGTTTCTGTGGCAACGGTTGATGAATCACGTCTTAATCCCGCTGATTTTAGCGAGATAGAGGAAAGCTTCGTTAAGCTCGGCGTAGAAGCTGTTGTTATTGTTGCGCCAACAGAAGCGATGGTTACGCTGGCCGTAGAAAGTCATGTGAATATTCCTCGCGTGATTATTACCGCTCCTGAGGGCACGCAGCAGCTCAGTTCGCGCAATTTTGATTCGTCGCGCGTGAAGTTTGTTTCCGCGAACCAAGATGCAGTGAGTGAGCAGATTGTGCATGGTCTGCGCGCTTCGGGCATAGAGCGCGTACTGTATATTAGCGGTCCGCAACAGTGGCGAGATGCTTATACCCGTTGCCATGCGTGTGTGCGTGCGTGTGAGCATAACAGTTTGACCGTGCAGGTTATTGATGCTGGTGACTGGTTAAGCATGAACAGTTACGATAAGCTGACTGCTTTGTTGCAGGCAGATGCTTCGACTGTGATGAAAAATACAGCGATATGGGCTGCTAATGATTTACTTGCTATGGGTGCTCGAAGAGCTTTGCTAGAAGCAGGTTTAGATGTTCCCGGCGATGTGCAGGTGATTGGTTATGACGATATGCCAGGAACAGAAAGCTTGGTACCTCCGCTGACAACAGTGAACCCAAACTATGAGAAGGTTGGGTCTATTGCCATGCGTTTAGTTCTTGACCTGTTGGGATATACTGCTGAGGACGATGAAGATGATTCCGTAGAAGAATACACTCTTCTTGATGGCTCAGATTGCGTGTATCTTGTTGAACCTCGTTTAGTTTTGCGTGCATCAACGCTTTCGTAGAGGGCTGTTGATTGTTTAGATTGAGCGTGTGTTTATTTGATTAATACAACGTTATAGTGTAAAATGTATTATGTGAACGTTCACATTACAGTGTGAATAAAGAAGTGCATTATCTAACACGACGGAGTGAAGACTATGACGGACATCGCACGCGCACAAGAAGCTATTGCTGCGGGTAATATTTCTCTGGGCGTGGAGTTTGGTTCTACGCGCATTAAAGCTGTTCTCATTGATGAGCAATACAATACCTTGGCTCAGGGTGACCATGTGTGGGAAAATCATTTAGACAATGGATTATGGACTTACGGTTTGGATGAAGTATGGGCTGGCGTGCAAGATGCATATGCACAATTAGTTGCCAGCGTGCATGAAACATACGATGTTGAGCTCACTCGTATTGCACGCATGGGCTTCTCCGCCATGATGCATGGCTACCTCGCCTTCAATAAGAACGGTGAGCTCCTTGTTCCGTTCCGCACCTGGCGCAATACCAATACGCATGAAGCTCACGAACAGCTGTCTGAACTCTTCCAATTCAACATCCCAGAACGCTGGTCTATCGCGCACTTGTACCAAGCCATTCTCAATAACGAAGAGCATGTTCCTGAGGTAGATTTCTTCACCACCCTGTCTGGCTACGTACACTGGCAACTCACCGGCCGCAAAGTACTCGGAGTGGGCGATGCGTCGGGCATGTTCCCAATCGACCCACATACACACAACTTCGACGAAGAATTCCTAGCTCAATTCGAGCAACTCAGCAATGTGGCATCTCAGCCATGGAATATTCGTGAGATTTTGCCAACCGTCCTCGTTGCCGGCCAGAATGCAGGCGAACTCACTGAAGAAGGAGCGCGCCTACTCGATCCAAGCGGACGCTTACAGGCTGGTTCTGTTCTCGCTCCACCCGAGGGTGATGCAGGGACGGGCATGGTAGCCACCAACTCCGTACGAGTGCGCACTGGTAACGTGTCTGCAGGAACCTCCATCTTTGCCATGGTTGTGCTGGAAGACAAGCTCAAAGCGCTCCACCCAGAAGTGGACGTGGTCACCACACCTGCAGGCGATTTAGCGGGCATGTCTCATGCGAATAACTTCACCTCCGACCTGAACGCATGGGTGGGCTTATTCCGTGAATTTGCAGCGGCTGCGGGAACTCCTGTAGACAATGCTACGCTGTTCTCCACGCTGTTTAATGCGGCTATTGCCGACAACACCGATGACAACGCAGGCGGATTGCTCAACTATTGCTTCTATTCGGGGGAATTCCTCGTTAATCTGGCTGAAGGTCGTCCTGTGTTCGCGCGCGGACCTCAAGCCCGCATGAGTCTGGGCAACTTTATGCGCGCTCAGCTCTTCTCCGCCTTCTCCCCAGTAAAAGTGGGCATGGACGTGATGACCAAAGATGAGGGAGTGCGAGTAGATTCTTTGGTTGGTCATGGTGGCATTTTCACCACGCCTGTGGTAGCTCAGCGTATTTTGGCTGCCGCGTTTAACACGCCTATCCGCGTGATGAGCACGGCTGCTGAAGGCGGCGCGTGGGGTATGGCAGTGCTCGCTGATTACACTGCTCACGCTCAGACCGCTCTCGACGACTATTTGGATAACACGGTTTTTGCTGGCGCGCAGTATTCTACAGAAGAACCGCAGCCTGCAGACGTTGACGGTTTCGAAGACTTCTTTGAGCGCTTTAGGACCGGATTAGCGATTGAACAGGCTGCGGTAGAAAGTATTGATTTGGAATCACGGTAGAAATACCGCGCTAATAAACGCGCTAATAAACGCGATAAAAGGCCGCGAAAAACTAGTACAAAAACCCGCGCAAAAACTAGCGCCAAATCAGCAGAAAACTTTATAAGACACACAACATAAGGAGATATACAATGGCAACTTTGGCAGATTACTCAGAAGAAACCCGTGCTGAAGTCAAGCAAGTACGCGAAATTGTTGCAAGCTTGCACGATCAACTTCTTAAATGGAATTTGGTTGTATGGACTGCAGGTAATGTTTCTCAGCGGTTGAAAACAGCAGATTTAATGGTTATTAAGCCTTCTGGTCTGCGCTACGAATATCTTACCCCAGCAAGCATGGTGGTATGCGATTTAGATGGCAACGTGGTTGATGGAGTAGCATCGCCATCTTCAGATACTGCATCGCATTGCTATATTTACCGTAATATGCCAGATGTATATGGCGTTGTACACACGCATTCCACCTATGCCACAGCATGGGCGGCAACAGGTAAGAATATTCCTTGCGCTCTCACCATGATGGGCGACGAATTTGGTGGGGAAGTGCCGGTTGGTCCTTTCCGTCTTATCGGTTCCGAAGCTATTGGCGAAGGCGTTGTAGAAACTCTCAAGAAGTATCCAAAGTCTCCTGCAGTTCTTATGCAAAATCATGGTCCTTTCACTATTGGCAAGGATGCTGAATCTGCTGTGAAGGCTGCGGCAATGACTGAGGAAGTGGCACATACTGTATGGGCTGCTCAAATGCTGGGAGGCGTTATTCCAATTCCTCAGGCAGATATTGATAAGCTCAACGACCGTTATCAGAACGTGTACGGTCAGCACTAAAGCTGCGAAGGATTGCTTTGGGAGAGTGCCTTGATTCGATGCGCTCTCACCTTTCCCTCGCACACTCCCCCCGCACCCTCGCGCCCCACAAAAACACCCACCCAAAAAATCACCCCCACAAAACAATAAATTTTCATAAAAGAAAGGTAATTCAATGAAGAATCCATTTGAAGGTAAGGAAATCTGGTTCGCTGTTGGCTCTCAGGATCTTTACGGCGAAGAAACGCTCAAGCAGGTAGCTGAGCAGTCTCGCGACATCGTCAATGCTCTCGATGCAAGTCCAGCCATTCCTGTGAAGCTTGTTTTGAAGCCAACACTTAAGGACTCAGACTCCATTAAGGAATTTATGCAGGCAGCCACTGCTTCACCTGAATGCATTGGTGTGATTGCATGGATGCACACCTTCAGCCCAGCAAAGATGTGGATTCGTGGTCTGAACGAGCTGAAGAAGCCTTTGTTGCAGCTGAACACACAGCATCATGAGGAAATTCCTTGGAAGACCATGGATATGGACTTCATGAACCTGAACCAGGCTGCTCATGGCGACCGCGAGTTCGGCTACATTGTCACCCGTTTGGGCATTCCTCGCAAGATTGTTGTAGGTCACTACACTGATCCAGACGTAGCAGAGCGTATTGGCGTATGGACTCGCGCATGTGCAGGTTGGGAAGCTGCCAACACGATGAAGGTTATGCGTTGGGGCGATAACATGCGCAACGTAGCTGTAACTGAGGGCGATAAGACCGAGGCAGAGCGCATATTCGGTGCATCCATTAACACATGGCCAGTTAATGAGCTTGTAGAGCATGTGAATGCTGTGTCTAAGGAGCGTGTAGAAGCTCTTATTGAAGAGTACAAGAAGGAATATGACGTTGCTCCAGAACTGCTTGGCGAGCGTTACGAATCCTTGTACGTTGCTGCTCAGGAAGAGCTGGGTATGCGCGACATGCTTGAAGAAGTAGGGGCAACAGTAGCTGTAGATAACTTCGAGGATTTGGGAGCTTTACGTCAGCTGCCAGGTGTAGCTGCTCAGCGTTTGATGGCTGATGGTTACGGCTTCTCTGCAGAAGGCGATTGGAAGACCGCTATGCTCATTCGCATTGGAAATGTGATGGGCTATGGTCTTGAAGGCGGTTGCTCTTTGATGGAGGACTACACCTATAACCTTGTTCCTGGTAAGGAAAAGATTTTGGGTGCGCATATGCTTGAAGTTTCGCCAACTTTGAAGACTGATGGAAAGGCTAAGCTTGAGGTTCATCCGCTGGGTATTGGCGGTAAAGAAGATCCTGTGCGTTTGGTCTTTACTGCAACTCCTGCAAAGGATGCAGTAGTAGTGGCTATGAGCGATGTGCGTGAACGTTTCCGTTTGGTTATGAACGTTGTTGATGTTGTCGAACCAGATGAGGAACTGCCAGCATTACCAACTGCCCGCGCTTTGTGGCAGCCTCGGCCAAATATGAAGGATGCAACTCAGTGCTGGCTGCTTGCTGGTGCTGCACATCACACTTGCATGACTACCACGGTTAATCGTGAGGCATGGGAAGACTTCGCTCGCATTGCTGGTGTAGAACTTGCCATTATTGACGAGAATACCACTCCAGCTCAGTTCGAAACCAACCTGCACGTAAACGACGTGTACTACCGTTTGAATGAGCACTTCTAAAAAGCTGATTTTATAACTAACTAAGGCTCTCCCTGTTTTAAGCGGGGAGAGCCTTAGTATTACATTACCTTTGCAATCCTATGCTGCGCGTAAGCGCGGCGAGCGAGGTGCGCGAAATGCATGAGCATCAGCCAGCCAACGAAGCACAGCGGCAGCATGTGACGCTCGAAATTGTTGGCTGGAGCCATAATCATCACGCCCATCAGCAAAATAAGCGGAATGTAACGCAACAAATCCATCCAACGGCGCAAAATAATCACCGCACAGCCGAGCAAAATCGCCCCCACAACATAGAAGTTACCGTGCGTAATCCAACCAATCACAGGAACAGAACCCCATACGAAGGCAAGGAAGCTTTCGAAGCTGCGCACTTGCGGTGCCCAATCGTTCAAAATCGGGGCCGCGCTTAATCGTGAATTATCGAGGTAATACGTGGTCGATACATACGGCTGATCGTTCACGTCAAAATAGCCGTACACCTTCGCTAAGAACGCGTCAGTATAGATAATCGGATGCTGCTTACCCAGCTCAAGCCAAGCTTGCGTAAACTTATCCATATCCTCTTGCGTCACCGTTTCCCACTTATAGGTTTCGATTTTGCCGTCACCACCCGAGGATTTAACACGATCCGCATCGTTAGGGAAGTAGTTAGAACCCATAGCGTAGAGGTTAAAAATCGGCTGCAGTTTCTTGCGCACGTCGGGCGAAACGCTCAGCGGATCGTAGCGCATAACGCGGGCAATCTGCTGAACTTGCACACCGCGGCTTTCAATAGAATCACCCGAAATAATCGTGCCCGTATTTACCGCAACAGTCAGCGCGGTCTGGAAAACGAGGAACGGTAAAACAAGGGCAACCAGGTACGAGCGCCAACGGTTGCGGTCAACGATAAAAATAAGCACAATCTGCACGGCAATAATATACGTGGCGTATTTCGCGGAGACGAGCATAATCGCGGTGCTCAGCGCAATGCCGACCACCAAAGTGCGCGGAATATGCGTGCGGTCGCGGTGGTTAAAGACCTCATACCATTGGCCAAACCACCACAGGAACGCATAGGCAAACAGTGGCGACTTCGTAAGCGCCGTAGCCGAAAACAAAGCCTGCGGATTAAGAATAAAGAAGAACATTACGACGGTTCGCCAGCGCGAACCCACCGTAATAAGCTGTGCCGGACTTGTGCACAAAACCGAGCGTGCGTACACGCGGGTAGGGTGAGCCAGGTTAAAGAAACGGTCAACCGTTACGCTCACCACAAAAATCGCGAAAAGCATTTGCGTGGCCGAAAGAAAAACGAGGCCTAAATCAATCGTACCGGTCCACGAATCCGACCAGTAGAGCACGCCGCCATAGAAAAGCGTTAAGACAACATTGTGCTGATTCGTCAAATACGTGGGCGTATCCGGCCACATATAATGAGCAATCGGATAGACATCCACCACATTAAAACTGTCGGCGTAGGAGACATGCACGCCGCTGAGCGCGCTGAGCCAGCGGATCATTTCCGCGCACTGACTCATAAGATCGGCCGCGAACACGGTGGGCACAAAAATAAACTGAAGACCCCAGCAGGTTAAAAGAATCAGCGCGATTTTCCACCAACGGTCGGTAAGGAAAACAATATGACGCCTCGTAGCGCTCCAACCACGCGACATGGTCGCGCACAGCTTGCTCAGTTTTTTATGACGCGCAACGAAAGCGCTCACACGTGGCGCAGTACGGTTCTTAAAACGCTTCCACCATCGCGTCCACGGATGCAAAACCCCTGAGTGAGGCTCGCTAAACCGCACCAAACACCATATAATGCCCATGCACACAGCCCAGGTTGCCGCGAAAAGAACAGTATTCACCACGTCGTAATGCACAATCGACGAGTTTGCGCGATACAGTGGCCCCACGCTCACACACAAAGCAATCCACGCGCTCGCCACGGCTGCAAGCGTCCACGATGCTGCGCTGGCAAAGAAACGCCCCCACGAGAACCGATGCTGCTGTGCGGAACGTTTCATACACGCCTCTCGTTGGTCGTAACGGACAATAGACAATACTTAGACTTTTAGCCTTCGCAAAATTATATCAAAAGCGCCGGTTGTTAGAGCTACCGAAATCTACTCGCGCCCTACCCGCGCTCGATCCGAAAATCTCTAAACGTGCGCGCAATGTCTTGCGGGGTTTCGGCACACCCATTTTGAGTCACATGCGATACACACTAAAGAAACCACCCGCAATAAACATCTGCTGGTACAAGTTGCGGTCGCTGGGAGAGGCATTGAGAAAATTCTCGTCGCAAACGTCCTCGACGATGTAGAGCAGATGGTTGTGGAGCAGTATGCGCCCGAACTCGCGATGCTCATACAAGTGCGTAAACAGGTCGAGCATATAGTCCTCGAAATTTTGCTGGCCGTACGTAAAACTGTGTGTGCGTAAAACGCTCGGTAATAGAACGCGTGTAGCGCGCCAGCACGTCCTCCTTACTCGAAAAAATTGCGATAGAACGAAGCGTGTCCCACCCCAGCCACTCGCACCAGCTTGGTTATAGAAATCTGGGCGAGCGGCTTCTCGCTCAGCAGCTCGAGCAGAGCGGTCGTGAGCTGTGAGAGAACATAGCTATGACGGTTTTCATTGCCCTTCGCTGAGACAAAAGAGTCCGTTTGATTCATTTAATCCGCGCTCCTTGACCGTGCAGTAAAGCCAATGCCAAGATTAATACAACGCTAAACGCTGAGACAACTGTATTTTTTGACTTTACGATTTTTGAGAGGGGAGAGAGCCATGTCGCTTACACAGAAACGTCTGCTGATTGTAGCAGGCTTGATTGTTCTGGGCATCGTTTTGGGACGTTTGGGATTCCACGTGTTTCTTGACTTTATGCTGGGCGGAACGTTGTTTGGGGGCAATATTCTATGAGCAACGAGCAGAAGAAAACCAAGAAAAAAGGACGTGTTTGTGGGTCTTCATCTATATTCTCGCATTTATTGTTGCTTTTATTGGCGGTATTGCCAGCAAATCCATCCCACCATCGTGGATGAAAGACTATAGCGTTAAGTGGAGCGACAAGGTAGGCACAGCGCATAAAGGCGAAACCTTTGACCTCTACACGCCAGCTAAAAAAAAGAGAAAACCTACGGGCTGGTTGTGTACTTGCACGCTGGCGGCTTTACAACCGGTGACAAGGCAGACGATACGGCCATGCTTCAATGGTTGTGCTCCAAAGGATACGTGGCGGCAGGTATTAACTACACGTTGCGCAACGAAAAGAACCCTACTGCCAGTGTCTATTCGCAGTCCATGGAAATTAAAGAACGCATCCCTCAGGTTATAGAAGTAGCCAAAAAGCTTGGCTATCCTATCGACAAGATGGCTATCGGCGGCTGATCGGCAGGCCACGCGCTCGCCATGCTCTACGCCTACCGTGATGCAAGTACAGCTCCAGTTCCGGTAAAAATGGTCTTCGGGGCGGTCGGCCCGTCCAGTTTCTACCCTGAGGATTGGAGCAACTACGGTCTGGATAAGAACACGGAAGAATCCAAGAAAGCTGCTGCAGGATTATTCGGCATTATGGCAGGTAAGACAATTGATCCGTCCATTTTTGGTACCCCGCAATACGACGAACAGATGAAAGATATTTCTGCGCTCTTGTGGGTAAATAAGGACTCTGTTCCATCTCTTATGGTCTACGGTAAGCACGATAAAGTGCAACCTTTCGCGGCTTCGGTTCGCTTAGAGAAGGCGTTAGAGAAGAACAAAGTTCCGCACGATTATATTGTGTTCGAGCGTTCGGGTCACGGTTTGCAAAATGACGACGCAGATATGTACACGTACTACCAAAAACTCACTGAATATTTGAATAAGTACATGCCAGTGAAATGGCGTCTATTGCCCACTGGGCAATAGACGCCATGAATAGAAAGCCCTAAGATTACGGAGTAGAACTGCTGTAATTAATATAATCTTGTAGAAACAAGACGACCGAGCCATCGCGGTCCTGCTGTTTTAAAACACGTTCTCACTAATTGTCAGCTGTGAAAAGATACTTCCAATAATAACCACTCGAGGAGTGAACAAGAGCATAATACTCCATATTACGCTCACTCGTACCGTGAACGTCATAAGCATCTACAACTACTAAAGCAATTTTAGCCTTACCGTACTTCATGATTGCTTCGTAGAGTTTTGAAACGTCGCATTGGGGGCATGTTTTCAGTAAGTCAGTCTGGGTGCGAATCTCTGATTGAATATGAAACTGCGTAGTTTGCTCATTGTAGGTACGCACAATTTTTGTCACGTTTTTATGGGCATAAACAGTGTGTGCATGTGAGGCGACTAAATCGTTTAGTTCGTCGCGCGTAAAGTATCTTGAGGTAGATATATGCGTTTCTTGGGGTACCGCATGCAAGTTGTCATATAACAGCATGAGAGATACAAGAAGTGCAATACAGCTTATAATAGCCAGCCCGAGAACTGGTTTACGAATTTTCTCAACAATTTGCGACATTAAATCAACGCCCCTCCAATCACAAGAGTACTACGAACACCGATATGGTTTCAACGTAAACCATTAGAAGAGGGAAACAATATGATAGCTGGAACTGTTAAAACGTTGATTTGTGGGATTGCTACCTGTGGCTTACTTATTTCTCCGACGAAAATGGCATCCTTCACAGTGCAAGATAGTTTGGATATAAATAAGGTTGCTGAGCAATACTCATCGGCATTAGAATCGCAGTACTTAGGACATAGAGATTCATCAGGTGCGGTCGTGGATAGAAGATCAATTAACTACGATTTATATTCTCTACGAGACGTGGCGCCATCTAACCTTAATGTGGAAACTGTCCCCCTCAAAGAGATGTAAACTCAGAGCGGTCATACCCAAGTTCTGGTTTCAGTTACACACATGCTAAATTCACTCCAAGAGCTGGAACTCAGGTTTATTTGCATGGTGAACAAGTAAAGGAATTCGAAAGCTCCGCAACCGATTACCACAGATTAGAAGTTAGTAGCGATAACACATCTGACTCGCAGATTGTTGACGATACTATCATCACTCCAGTGGAAGATAGCTCAGATCAACAAACCCTAACGAAAAATACGTAGACAGCTTTACGAAACACATCTAGCAAGGTTTCGAAGATTGTTTACAAGGTAAGTGCTGCCACTAGGTACGACTATCTTAAAGCAATTATGTACGCTGAAAAATGGACTCAGAGCGACTCAATGAATCCCGCTTTTCCGATCTTTATGGACTTTAATATTACAGATCCTTTCGGGAATATTACGCCAACACGAGGGAATAATTGTACAAACTTTGTTTCACAAGCACTATATACAGGCGGAGTACCAGTTTCTGAAAAAACGATAAATAAATCAGATCCTCAGAATTGGACATGGAAAGTTGGATTACTAGGCCCTTCTTACACGTGGAGAGGAGCACAAAATAATTATGAATATATGAGTTCAAATGCAGGTATTTTCTCTCGAGAGAGTAATCCTTGGAAAGCGTGGGAAGGTAGTGTGATTTATGCAGATTGGAACAATGACGGAACTCTTGATCATGCAATGATAGTTGTTGGATACATGTATGCAAATGGTAAAGTGCAGCCTATTATTTGCCAGAAGTCAAGCAATAGACATGACTATCCTTTTTCTCAGTCCTACGCAAATGCGACAAGGGATCATCCTAATACAACATGGAAAATTTTACAGTATCAGCCATAAACCTATTGATGGCACTATATCTTCGTCTGCTTTGCTCTAAATAAGATAAAACGAAGGCAGGCGTAGAAGTGAGTAATATACTTCTAGCAATCCGAGTGCACGACAGATTCGGGAATATCAACTTTTGTCTGATAAATAGTGGTTTCGGGAATAAATTTACGTGCTAAATGTCACATGTTGAACGTAATAGATGTTTTACTAGGGTTTTAATAAACCAATTTATTCTTGTAGGCTAATCACCTATGTACAAGTTTTGGTGCGGAATAAAGTGTTGTCTTTTTGCGTATCTCTCTGGCTATCGATAATGGTTGTTTTATAGCCAGAGAGATACGGGAAACCCAAGATAATCAAAATTTTAAGAATAAGAGACTTAAGTGCTTTTCACAGTACAGACGTATCCACCAGTGTTATGTATGACCCCTATGAGCTCTAAGAAGGACAACACCCAGTACCGATGTGAAGCCTGTTTGTTGGATAGCTCTGCTGACCCACTTGTGCCTCTGATTTGTTTTCTGCATTTTATTGGCGGTTAGGTTACCAATTGTGTGTTTATTGTGGCGCGTGATCGTAGATGGGCAAAAGGGTGTTGTAGATTCTATCTCGTTTTCATCGTGCAAGATGATTCAATACGCGCGTTATATACACAGTTTCCTTTTAAAGACATGCATTGAGTTAAGTCCATGACTGTTAGTCTGTCGCGATAGGTATAAGACGTGTACTGTATGCCATTGCATGAGTGAAGTATGGAATCTGTCAAATAACTATGTGTTTTATTCGGCAAAATAACGCGTGGCATTTATTATCTCGTAGGATTATGATTTTTGATGTAATGAACAGTTTTAATCAGATTAAAATTATTCGACTTTGAAGAGTTTTGCCTGTGAATGTGAGCTTCATCGCTAGTCGCCTGCGCGTTTGCAAAGCCTTGTTCACTCCATCCGTTTTTAAACCGCTCAATAAAACACAAACGTCTATTGCCCACTGGGCAATAGACGTCATGAATGGAAAGCCTCAAGATTACGGAGTAGAACTGCTGCAATCAGATGTTATGCGCAGCGGCGGCTTACACCCAACCAAGGCTCAATCTCAACCGAGTCAGCCTCGAGCAGAGCCTTATCGAGGTAATCCTTGTGAATAATAACCTCGCGCACAAAGCGGTCGAACCATGCTGCAGACAGTACATAATAACCGTCTTTGCCAGCGTCCTTGCCCCAGCTGTTCTCGACTTTCCAGCGGTTTGGAACGCCGTTTTCGTCTAGGTTCACGCCGGTAAAAGTCATAGCGTGGTTGCTTGGATAATCCATATATTCCAAACCATTAGCCTTGCTCATGGTAAAAGTGGTGCCGAACAGTTCATCCACGCGAACCGTGGATTCGTCGAAGAAGCCTCCGTGGCGCAGCGAGAACTGTGTGCAATCACAGGCGAACCATACTGGGTGACCTTCCTGCAGCATCTTAATCGCGGCTGCGCGGAAAGTCTCCAACTCGGTGTTGAGCGCGGACATGTTACCGGCCTCAATAACCGTAGCCGTGTTCTTGGTCACGTAGCGCTTACCGTACGGTGTGGTAGCCATAGGCGAGTTGGTGAGCGTTTCGAAATCGTTTACGTCTACGGGCACATACTTCTTGTAGAAATCGAGCGGCGTAATATCGTGCTCTACAATCTGCTTGCGTGTATCGGTACCGGACTTCTTGTCCTTCTTATCTTTATCGTCCTTTTTCTCTTCTTTCTTGCTCGACGCATCGTCTTCTACGCGCGCAAAGAAATCGAAGGAACGAGGAGGCTCACCCAAAGCGATGCAGCACATGCGATACACGAGCTTCATATACTCGTCTTTGCGCTCACGAATCTGTTCAATGCTTTCGCCGGCAGCGTGGGCTGTGCGCATTTCGATAGCAAACTCGCGCAACTTGGAGTTCGTATACTGAATAAAATCGCTCGTATGGCGAGAATTCTCGGATTCAGGGTACGCGCTCTTTGGCATAAGACCGTACTTACTCACGAGGTTGGCGAAACCCTGCCACCAGTTGCCGTCCTCAACTGGACCTGCGTTAATGTGCTGGAAAATACGGCTATCGGTGGTCTCGTCGAGAGTGTCGAGCACATACTCGAGATATGTATTCGCCTTCTCCATCTTCTCCCAGAAGAGCAGATAGTTCTCGGAGAACTCGAAGTCGGAAATGTTCCACTTATGCATCAGCTCAAAACGCAGCACGTTGAGACCTGCGAACATCCAGCAGCGGCCGGACTGTTCCTGGTTCGTAATCGAACCCTGCTTAAGCTCAATATTAAAGTCCATCGGCACTTCGCGAGCGCCCGCATACGAGGTGGCAGCTTTAAGCACGCCCATGCTCACTGCTGCGTTCGCGGCAACGCGGTTAGCGCGGTCTGCACGGAAATCGGCAGAATACGAGTCGAGGGACGATAGCTGGATTGCTTTGGTTTGCGACATGGGGCAGATCCTTCGTTGTTAAGAAAAATATAGGTGTATGTTGCTATCGAATAGTGTACTCAGCGGTGTGTCTTTGGCGTTTTATCCCTCAGCAGTGGTATAACGCTCTATAAAAGAAGACTCAAAAAATACGGACAGCTATTGACTTTTTGTAACAATTCCATTAAAAGACGCATGTTTTGCTGTGGGTGTATTCTACGATGATGTGAGTTTTCGAGACGATGAGCCGAGACGAAAGAAGGCGGCCGGTGATTAAATACATCATCAAGCGCATTGCAAACTACATTGTTATGCTGTTTGTTGCTATTACTATGACGTATTTCTTGGCAAGCGCGTTTATGGATCCGCGTTCCAATTATATGAGTCGTCATCCGCACCCGCCGATTGCGTCTATTAATCGTGCGCTTGATAACGCCAATATTAACGACCAAACACCTGTTGTGTTGCGCTATTGGCGTTGGCTGGTTGGTGTTGTTACCCGATGGGATTGGGGTAAAGCGCCAGACCAGTCGAATGTGGGCGAGGCTATTATGTCGCGCATGGGCGCGTCTTTGCAGCTGGTTACTTTAGCAACGATTTTAAGCATTGTTATTGGCGTGTCCATTGGTGTCTACACGGCAATTCGCCAGTACAAGTGGCAAGATCGCGTGCTTAATTCTATTGCCACCTTCTTCTTTGTTATTCCTCCTGCAGTATTAGCCGTTATGGTTGTGTTCCTTGCTATTCAGGTGAACACGGTTGCTGGTTCGCGCCTGTTCTACGTAACGGGGCTTCACGCCTACCAAGGAAATAATCTAGGTTTGTGGATACTCGATTTCCTCCAGCATCTCATCTTGCCGACGATTTCCATGACCATCGCTGGAGCTGTTGGCTACCATTTAACACAGCGCACTTATTTGCTCGACGAGATGAACGCTGATTATGTGCGCACTGCCCGCGCTAAAGGGCTGACTCTTAACCAGGCTATTCGCCGCCATGCTTTACGCAATTCTTTGTTGCCAACCGCGCAGTCTGTTGCTTTTTCGATTGCAGGTGTGTTTGTGGGCGCAACCGTAACAGAGACCGTTTTTGCTATTAATGGTTTGGGGCGTTACTTCGTAAGCACAATTGCTGCGAACGATATTAATGGGACGGTTGCAGTTGCCGCCTTCTCCGGTGTGTGCACCTTAACCGGTGCTTTGCTTGCCGATGTTGTGGCTGCATGGCTCGATCCGCGTATTCGCTTGAGTTAAGGGAGCTAGGAGAGAAATGACTACAGAACATTACGACGATCCTATGGCACATAACGTTCTCGAAACGACGCGTCAAGCCGTGGAGAGCAACGATTCGTCCATTGAGCGTCCAGCGGCGCGCAAGAATGCAGGTATTAAGCGCACCAGCCGCGTGTCTTTGTACGTGCGCCGCTATATGCGTCGGACTTCTGCGGTGGTGGGCTTGGGGCTGCTTCTGGCTCTTATTTTGTGGGCGATGTTTGGCCGTTTCGCCACGCAATTTAACTACGTAAACCTCGATTTCGCGGCTCTATCTGTACCGCCGTTTAGCGAAGGCCATATTTTCGGTACAACCGATGGTGGAGCGGACGTGTATGCCATGGTTGTGCATGGTTTGGGACGTTCTTTGCTCGTAGCATTTTTGAGTTCGATTCTCACCACCATTATTGCGGCGATTTATGGCGTGGCTATTGCCTACTTCGAAGGTCGTGTAGAAAAAGTGGGTATGTGGATTCTCGACATGCTGCTGGTTGTTCCATCCACCTTGCTCATCGCTATTTTGGTGCGTTCGGCCGCTGGAACCTCTGGCTGGCTGTGGCTCACCTTCGGCTTAACTGTTTTTGGTTGGGTTGGTTTAGCTCGTGTTCTGCGCACTATCGGTATGAGTATTCGAGAACGCGATTATGTGCGCGCAGCTAAGTTTATGGGCGTCAAACCATTTACGGTTATGATTCGCCACCTTATTCCTAACTTGGGCTCTGTGCTCGTTATTAATACCGTGCTTGGTGTTGTTTCTACCGTTGCTTCGGAAACTACGTTGTCGTTCCTCGGTTTGGGTATTAAGGCTCCAGATATTTCTTTGGGAAGTTTGCTTAACGAAGGTCAATCCGTGATTGTTACGCAGCCATGGGTTTTGGTTATTCCTTCGGCAGTACTGATTGTTTTGGCTTTTTCTGTTCAGTTGATTGGTGACGGTTTGCGCGATGCTATCGATCCGTATTCACGCTCGGGCGGTACAGCAGAGTAAAGCAGGGATAAGGATAGAAGCATGACGGAATTTAGGAAAACAGCAGAAACAATTCTTACAGTACGAGATTTACACGTAAGCTTTGCCTCCGAAGCTGGAACAGTTCGAGCAGTATCGGGAGTAAGTTTCGATCTACAGCGCGGAAAGACTTTGGGCATTGTAGGTGAATCTGGTTCTGGAAAGTCTGTAACCTCGATGGCGATTATGGGCTTGCTCGATAAGAACGCTAAGGTAGAAGGTTCGATCGAGTTCGAAGGCGAAAACCTTCTCGAGAAGAACGATGCGCAAATGAGTAAACTGCGCGGATCTAAGATTGCCATGGTTTTCCAAGACCCACTGTCGGCTCTCACCCCGGTATATACCATTGGTCAGCAGATGCGCGAAGCTCTTATTGTGCACAATCCAGGCATGAACGATGAGCAAGTGCGTGAGCGTTCCATTGAGTTACTTACTCTGGTGGGCATTCCGAATGCGGAAGAACGTTTGGTATCCTTCCCTCATCAGTTTTCGGGTGGTATGCGCCAGCGTGTGGTTATTGCTATGGCTATTGCTAATAATCCGGACGTGATTATTGCCGATGAGCCAACCACTGCTTTGGATGTAACAATTCAGGCACAGGTGTTGGAAGTACTCAAGACAGCGCAGCGTGAGACCGGCGCAGCCTTAATCTTTATTACCCACGATTTGGGTGTTGTAGCCTCTATTGCTGACGACATTATTGTTATGTATGCGGGTCGTCCAGTAGAAGAAGCACGCGTAGACGATATTTTCTACCGTCCAGTTATGCCGTACACCATGGGATTGCTGGGTGCAGTTCCTCATCCAAAGCAATCTAAGAATTCTCGATTGGTACCAATCCCTGGTTCCCCAACAAATTTGGTGAATCTTCCTAAGGGGTGTGCTTTTGCAGAGCGTTGCCCTCTAGCAACGGATGTGTGCCGAGAAACAGTGCCTGCTTTACAAGAGGTTGAGGGACGTTCTGGCCAGTTGTCTGCATGCCACTTTAACGACAAGATTGTGCGCGAAGGCTTAACCTTTAACGACGTGTATTCTGTGGGAGAATCTATTCCATCTATCTTCGAAGGCATTCCTCGCGAAGATCGCAAGATGGTCTTGTCTGCAGAGAATGTAAAGAAGACCTTCCCTCTTACCTCAGGCGGATTCCTGCGTCGCAAGGTTGGAGAAGTACGTGCCGTAAACGATGTGACTATTCACGTGCGCGAAGGTGAGACCATCGCTCTGGTGGGTGAGTCTGGTTCGGGTAAATCCACCACTTTGTTACAGATTATGGATTTGAAGGCTCCAGAATCTGGAAAAATTGAGCTATTTGGTCAAGATGTGAGCGAGAAAATGTCTCGCAAAGAACGCACTATGTTGCACGCTAAAGTGCAGTATGTGTTCCAAGACCCTATGAGCTCTCTGGATCCTCGCCTGCCAATATATGATATTTTGGCCGAGCCGATGAAGGTTATTGGCATGAGCAAGAAAGAAATCAGTGTGCGTATCGCTGAGCTCATGGAGCTGGTTGGCTTAAAGCCAGATCAAGTAGATCGTTTCCCTAACCAGTTCTCTGGTGGTCAGCGTCAGCGTATTGCTATTGCTCGAGCTCTGGCCGTTAATCCACGTCTGATTCTGCTCGATGAGCCAGTATCTGCTTTGGATGTGTCTATTCAGGCAGGTGTATTGAATCTTCTGGAAGATTTACAAAATAAGTTGGGCGTTGCCTACTTATTCGTGGCTCATAATCTGTCTGTTGTGCGTCATCTGTCCTCTAGAGTAGCCGTAATGTACTTGGGGCGTATTGTGGAATCGGGAGATATCGATGAGGTCTTCGATAGTCCTCAACACCCATATACCAAGGCGTTAATGAGCGCAGTACCGGTGCCAGACCCTGAATACGAACGTAGTCATGAGCGTATTGTTCTCGAAGGCGATTTGCCAAGTCCAACAGAACATATTGAAGGATGCGCCTTCGCGTCTCGCTGCCCTCTGTACAAGCAGCTTACTGAAGAACAGAGGAAGAAGTGCGACACGATGGTTCCACAAACCAGAGACTGTGATGTTGACCACAAAGCAGCATGTCACTGGATTAAGATTTGAGATGCCAAAGCGTGCTGATTCGTAACGTTATATGGTCGAATCAACACACTTTCCCATCACAAAGTGCGAAGGTAGCAATTATGTATGATTATTGCTACACACAAGAAAGGGAGGACTGAGAGTGAAGTTTCTCACGATGAAGAAAACCATCACTGTAACTGCATCAGCAGTAGCCTTAGCGCTGGCTCTTGCAGGTTGTGGTGCTGGTAACGCAAATCAAGCTACGGGTGCGGCTGAACCAGCAGAAGGTTTTGCTGCAGACTATAAGGGTGCTTACCCAATGCCTTCTAAGACAAAGGCATACAACAACCCACAGGAGCGCGATAATATTAAAGACGGTGGTACGCTCAACCTGACTACCACCTACACGCCTAACTGGAACTACATGTCTGTAGATGGCAACACGGGTTACATGAGTGAATTGTGGAGCTGGTACATGCCAAGCTTGGCAACCTTCGACCTTAAGGGTAACTTGGAATGGAACAAGGATTACATTACTAAGGCAGAAGTGACCAACAAGGATCCACTAACCGTAACCTACACGATTAACGACAAGGCTAACTGGAACGATGGCACTCCAATCGATTGGACTGCTTTCGAAGCAACCTGGAAGATTAATAACGGTAAAGATACTAACTATTCTCCTGCGTCTACAGAAGGTTGGGAGAACATTGAATCAGTTAAGCAGGGTGCTAACGCCAAGCAGGCAGTAGTAACCTTTGCTAAGCCATTCTACCCATGGCAGTCTTTGTTCACGGGTTTGTACCCTCCACAGGCATTGGACTACAAAACCTATTCTGAAGGCTGGGTAGACACTCCACACGCAGAGTGGGGTGCTGGTCCATTCACTGTAGAGAAGGCAGATAAGGATTCTGTAACCTTCGTACGCAATCCAAAATGGTGGGGCAACACCGCAAAGCTGGATAAGGTTGTCTACAAGTACATGGAGTCCACCGCTCAGGTAAATGCTTTTAAGAATTCCGAGATTGACGCTCTGACCTTCTCTTCGAACAACATTTTGCAAACAGTGAAAGGCCGTAAGGATATCCAAATTCGTTTGGGCTATTCGAGCCAGGTAAACGTTCTTAACTTTAACGGTAAGGCTGGCTTCCTTAAGGATCAGGCTGTACGCAAGGCTTTGGCGCAAGCCTTCGATCGCGATATCTTCGAGAAGGTACACTTCCAAGGTCTTAACTGGACTCCAGACGATCCAGGTTCAGAAGTATTCCCTGTGTATCAGGAAGGCTACGAGAACAACTTGCCAGCAGAATCCAAGAAAGTGGATGTAAAGAGTGCCAAGGCGACCTTGGAGAAGGCTGGCTACAAGATGGGCAAGGACGGCTACTACGAGAAGGATGGCAAGACCCTCCAAATTCGTTACACCTACTTTGGTGATGCTGCTATGGTAACCAACATGGCTAAGGCTATTAGCCAGATGATGAAGGCTGCTGGTATTAAGATTAAGCTTGATAATCGCGATGATGTTAAGTTCGCAGATACCGTAGCCAAGGGTGATTTCGAGATTCTTCCAATGGCCTGGCAGTCTTCTTCTCCATACGGCCAGTTGAACATTAGCCAGCTGTATGGTTCTAAGTCTGAGTCTAACTACACCTTCGTGGGTAGTGAAGAAGTAGATAAGCTTGCTAAGGTTCCAGGAACGATCGAGGATCAGTTGGAGGCAGTGAAAGCTGCAAACAAGGCTGAGAAGGCGGCTCTTAAGCTGTTCGGCACTGTTCCATTGGATACTCCACCAAGCTTCTATGCGGTAACCAAGGGATTGGCTAACTGGGGTCCATCTGGATTCCAGACCGTTTTGCCAGAAAACGTTGGTTGGCAAAAGTAAGGTAGTGTAAAACCAATCGCCCATCCGAGTGTGAATGCTTGAATGGGCGATTTTTTTATTCGCGATTCAACAATTCACCTCATACTACATAAACAAGCCAAAAATTGTGGCGTCAATCTGTAGTACGAGGTGAATTAATATGTACAGGAATTAACTAAAGCGCTTAAGTTGCGAATCAAGAGATTTTTAGCGCGGAAAACGCGGTATTTCTCCCTCTTTGCGAACGTTCACACGCTTTTGGTTCGAAAAGTTGCCTCTGTTCTGCGCACTGCTAATGATTTAAAGTAAAATCGTAGAAGCACAATAAGGAGGTTCTTCGTATCGCTATATGAAGAGCCTCCTTATTGTATACGTTGTCATTATTCTGCCTTAAACGGTACAGTAGTATTCAATAAGTATTTATTTTCTGCCAAGATGTAGAGAGAACGAGCGAGGACGGTATGGCTGGAAAAACAAAAGTAACCATTTCTGATGTTGCTCGCACTGCGGGCGTATCTAACAGCGCTGTATCTTACGCCCTCAATGGTAAGCCGGGTGTATCAGAAGATACGCGCGAAAAAGTGCTTAAAGTTGCTGAACAGATGGGTTGGAAGCCGAATATGGCTGCGAAAGCCTTATCGGATGCCAGTACGCGCACAATAGGATTAGTCATTGAAGTCGATTCTGAAGCGCTGTCTGTGGAATCTTACTTTATGGAGTTAATTGCCGGTCTGGGCGGTGCTCTAGAAGATTACGATTACTCACTTTTGGTGCGTATTGTTTCAGATTCCCAAAGCGCTATGCGTATTCACCGCAATTGGATTGCTACCGGAAGTGTAGATGCCATGCTGGTGATGAACGTAGAAGTGGGAGATCCGCGTATTGACTTCTACAAAGAACACTCAGCAATGCCTGTTTTAGCTATTGCTGATCCTTCGGTTACACATGGTTTGCCATCGATGACCAGTGATGACGCTGAAGGCGCGCGCATGATAGTAGATTATTTGCATGAGCTGGGACATACCCATATTGCTCGTGTAGCAGGTCCTGAGCGATATGCGCACACATTTATTCGTGATCGAGCATTTATGGAAGAGTCTGCGTCTTTGGGTATGACCTGCGACTGTTTACACTCTGATTATTCTCCTGAGCAGGGTCGCGATATGACGAACAGGCTTTTTGCTTTTAGCGACTCGCCAACAGCTATTGTTTACGATAACGATGTTATGGCTATTGAGGCCTTACATGTAGCTGCTGAACGTGGACTGAGTGTGCCTGATGATATTTCGATTATGTCGTGGGACGATTCCTTCGCGTGCACGGCTACAACTCCAGGTATTACGGCTCTGTGGAGAGATATTCCTCGTTTAGGCGCTAAAGCTGTGCCTATGCTGATGGATTTGATTGAGGGAAATACGGTGGAAAATGCTATGGAATCGCCGTATGAACTCGTTCAGCGCGGTTCTACGGGTGTTCCGAAAATAGTAGGGGAGTAGAAGCTCATATCGTTAATCATGGAATGCTATGCTTAAGCACGATTCACGAACCGTATCAAGCTCTACCTAGCGCAATAATCCTCGGAATAAAGCTCAATCACAGGCGAACATGAATTCGAGCCAAGTTCTGCTAAAACGGTCTTCGGTTTTTAGCAGGGTTTAGGGGAAGATGTTGTCTAGTAGGTTCTAGTTGATTCCTCTGGCAGCCATGTGTCAAGACGTCGTTTCGGTGTGAATGTGTTTTGTATTCATGCGTGAAGTCGATACGCGCAACCGTTATGCCAGTTTTGAAGCCATTTTTGTGCATCAAAACTGGCATAACAGGTGTATTAATCGGTTAAGCAGAATGCGTGCGGGCAAGAGATCGTCGGGTGTAACGCAGCTTGAAGCCTGATTGTGAGGAACAGCTGCTAACCACGCACGTGCACACCCGAAACCCACTAAGTACGATGAACCGTTAAAACGCTAAGAATCTACATAATCTGGTTCGCGCGCATCAAGCTCACAGCAATCCAAACGCTTGCAGCAGTAAATAAAAGCGCTCAAAAGAAAAGAGCGAAAGCTAATCCTCCAGGAACAAACACAGCAACAACCAGCGGCACGGCGTTAATAGCTGTAATAATTACGGAAATAAGCGGGTAGCGCACAGCAGTAATTAGCGATTGCTTAAACTGTTGTTTAATGCTCAGTGAGCTTCGTCCCGCGCGAGGTAAAATGAAAACTGTAGCGAGGGTAACTACAATACTGAGCGCTACAATAACCCCATAACTGATGGCAGCTATATCCGTGCCTCCAGCGGCATGACTTAAGTACCATAAATCAAAAGTTACCAAAGCATAAAAAGCTCCAAGAATAAGCGATAAAGCAATATTTGTGCCGATTCTATGCTTAAAAATGCGCCAAAAATGACGTAGCACATGCGCGTCATCACCCTCTTGCATGGACTGGATTGTTTCATACAAAGCTGCGGTTGAAGGGCCGAGGGTAATAAGCGGGATGCTGCAGATGCTTCACACAATATTGAGAAGAGCGAGGTCTCCAAGAGTAGACATAAAAGAAGTAAAATGGTTATCGGAAAAAGGACGCATATTAGTCCTTCTTGTTGATATCGAGAGCGGTCATAAACGTATTGCATGCGCTGCGGTGAGGGGAATTGCTAATCATGCCAATAACAGTGTTGTGAGCCGCTTTCTCTCCAAAAATTTTCAACCATAAAGTCGAGTGCTGCACAGACAAACCAACAGGGCTACTTTTACCCTTACCCACGCCATTGTAATCAGGGTCATCGCTGCCTTTAAAACCGTTAGAAGACAGCGTGCTGTCGGCATAAGTGGACGGAATCGAAGCAAAATAACCGTATCCTGCGAGCTGTTCAAAAATATCTTTCGGAGCAATAACGAGATCTACGCTTTTATTGGCAATCAAGGTCTGCAACTTGGCTAAACCGTTCGTATCGAGCGAATAATGAGCGTCTATAGCAATATCTTGTGCGTTGTGCATATGCATGTTTTTGGCAAGCTGAGATTGCAACTGCTCAACCTGTTCATCGGTAGCACTCATATTCACCATCGCCACAGAAAGAGCAGGCTGTGCGGCAGGGGTGAGCATCTGCACGCCCACGTAGGCAACAGCTGCAACGCATACAACAACAGCAAGAATGCGCCACGCGAACTCTTGCATAAAATAGTGCCACTTCGCTGCTCTCTGTAGGTTCGAGAACGTTTGCCAACGTGAAGCCTTGAGTGTTTCAGTAGGGCGTGCCAAAGCTTCGACACGTTCTTGCTCATCGCTGTGCAATAGAGTGTGTTGCTTTGAATTGCGCGAATTCATAGTGCCTCCGTGGGTGTTGTAAGGTTCGCTATACCGTATTTTCGTTTCTAACTGAAGCGATTAAGGTATACTGTCGTCTAGGATATAAGCATACCCGATATTCAGGCAGCGTAGGCTTCAGTATTAAACGAGTGCATGCCGTCTTGACCGCAAATACTGCACGTACCGGCTTAACCGATTAATACACCTGTTAAGCCATTTTTGATGCGGAAAAATGGCTTCACAAGTGGAATATCGGTTGCGCGTATCGAGTTCATGCATTGAGAGGGGTGTAGAAACAGTTTTGAACCTTATAAACGCTCTGCGCTGTCAGTCGCAGGAACACTGTAGGCATTGTATTGGCTATCGGGTGATTATGCGCAAAACATATCCAATGAACATGCTACTTGCATAATCGTGCGTTTGGATTTAACCTAGTACTTACAATCACTTAAACGGTTAAGTAAATCTATGGGGATTTACGATGAACGCACTAAATCTGTGCCGACAATGCTCATGCAAGTCGGCGAATAACACAACACGATAGCTAATGGGGGCTTGTGAATGACTGAGACAATCTATACATATGGAACAGCAGAAAATGCTCAATTCTTAGCAGAGCAACGCGACGCGCTCTTTAACTTTGGTGCACGTTTTCCATCTGAGGAAGGCTCTTCCTATTGGTTAGGTGATGACGGCACTCCATGGGTGGAACGAGACCGTGCAACATGGATTACATGCCGTATGACGCACGTCTATGCTCTCGCAGCATTTAGCGGTTTTGAAGGTGCTGAAAAGTTAGTAGATGCAGGTTTGAAAGGTCTGCTCGGTCAGCTTCATGATGACGACAATGATGGCTGGTATCCTGCTGTGTCGGCACAGGGAGAACCTGCTGCAGATAAGCAATGCTACGCGCATGCTTTCGTTCTGTTAGCAGCATCCTCAGCACTTGCGCTTCGGACGTCCAGGGGCAAAGGAACTGTTGGAGAAGGCTCAGAACGTCTTTTTAGAGCGTTTCTGGGATGATGGAGCAGGATTATCTGTAGATACTTGGAATACAGCTTTCACTCAGTTAGACTCTTACCGCGGTTTGAATGCAAACATGCATTCTGTAGAAGCATTCCTCGCCGTCAGCGATGTGACGGGAGATGAGAGCTGGCGTAAGCGTGCAGGTTCCATTATTTCTCACGTTATTGAATGGGCTGAAGCTAACGAATGGCGCATTCCAGAGCACTTTACCGAGCAGTGGGTGGCTGATTTGGAGTATAACAGCGACCGTCCAGACGATCAGTTTAAGCCATACGGCGCTACTCCTGGTCATGGCATTGAATGGGCACGATTGATTACGCAGTATGCTTTGAGCGCTAGTTTGAATGAGCAGGAGAAGCAGAAGCTGATTGAAGCTGCTGAACAGCTTTTCACCCGTGCTATGGCTGATGCATGGAATGCTGATGGTGCAGAAGGCATTGTGTATACCACGGATTGGCAGGGTAAACCAGTGGTGCATGACCGTATGCATTGGACGCTGGCAGAGGCTATTAATACGTCTGCAGTATTAGCACGCGTAACAGGAAAAGAAGAATATAAGAACTGGTATGCAACAGTTTTGCAATATGTTGATGAATATTTGATTGACCGCGAAAACGGATCATGGTTCCATCAGCTTGACCGCGAAAACAAGATTGTAGATACTGTATGGCCAGGTAAAGCAGATTTGTATCACGCTGTTCAATCTATGATGATTCCAGTGCATGATCCAGCGCTTTCTGTTGCTGTAGCAGTCAAAAATCAAGCTGAATAAGAAAATGGCGAGGATGAAAATCCTCGCCATTTTCTTTTAATCGTTAAACGTTGCGGTATCGATAACGTAGCGGTAACGTACCTGAGAAGCGGTTACCTTATCGTAGGCCTCGGTAATATCCTCGCCGCCAATCATCTCAATAACCGGATGAATACCGTGCTCAGCACAGAAGTCGAGCATCTCCTGAGTCTCGTCGATGCCGCCAATCATGCTGCCTGCCATAACGCGGTTGCCGTGAACCAAAGCGCTCAAATTAATCGAAGCGGGCTCTTCTGGCAAACCAACATCGACGAAAACGCCATATGGCTTCAACATGTTGAGGTATGCGGTGTAGTCCAAATCGCTGGCGCTCACCGTACACAAAATAATATCGAAGGTATCGCGCAAAGCTTCGAGCGTACCTGGCTCGCTCGTAGCGTGGTAATACGACGCACCCAAGCGCTTACCGTCATCTTCTTTCGAACGGCTGTGAGAAATAACGTGGACTTCTGCGCCCATCGCGGCAGCAATCTGCACGCCCATATGTCCCAAACCGCCCATACCGAGCACAGCTACCTTCTTGCCAGGGCCTGCTTGCCAACGCTTAAGAGGGGAGTAGGTGGTAATGCCTGCGCACAAAAGAGGAGCAGAGGTTTCGAACGGGATAGCCTCCGGAATGCGGCACGCGAAGTCTTCGCGCACGGTAAAGCCCTGTGCGTAACCGCCGGTCGTAGGGTTACCGTTCTGATCGGTGCCATAGGTGAAGTAGGCGTGAGGGTTGCTGCAGAACTGTTCTTCGCCAGCCTTGCAGTACTCGCACTCCTTACAAGAAGCGAACATGCAACCAACGCCTACCTTGTCGCCAACCTTAAACTTAGTAACCTTGTCGCCAACTTTCTTGACAACGCCCACGAGCTCGTGACCAGGAACCAGAGGATAGTGCACTGGACCCCATTCGCCGCGGGCGGTGTGAATATCGCTGTGGCAAATGCCGGCGTACTGAATGTCGAAGTAGATTTCGTTGTCCGCAGGTTCGCGGATTTCAATGGTGGTGCGATGGAAAATCGAGGTCTTATCGTCGCACGCATAAGCAAATACCTGAGGCATTGTCTCTCCTTTGATTGATGTCTTGTATTGTTAGCTTAAAACTTAAAGTTGGCTTTATGTCAAACTATTGGGTTGTGTTCGGCGTGTCATGTTACGAAAAGGCTAGTTCGTGTGCTTTTCGAATGTTCTCTGGCATGTCTTGGGGTTCGATAGACTGCACAGCTTCCTCGCTGCCTAGTTCCATGGCGGTGGTGTAGTACCACTTTTTGAAGGTGAGCATAGCCTCTACTTTGCGTAACTGTTCGAACTCTTTTTCGAGTGCCTCACAGCGGTCGAGAATAAGTTGATAGCGCTCGTTCAGCGTGCTATCGCCCTCCTCAGCCCAGGCAATAAACTGGCGGATATCTTCAATAGACATGCCCGATTTTTTGAGGCACTCGATAACGTGCACGGTATCGATTTCGTGTTCTCCAAACAGACGCTGACCGCCCGATCTCTCTATATTGGGGAAGAACCCTGCTTTGTCGTAATAGCGCAAAGTGGAAGTGGGCAAGTTAAAGCGTTCGGAGACTTCGCCGATTTTAAGGAACATGGGGTAGCGCTTTCTTTCCAGGGGTCATAAGAGTAGTTGAAGTTTGCTTTAAGTTTAGCAGAGGGGGATGTGAATAAAAAAGTGGTGAAGCTCTTACGAACCTCACCACCATCGCAACCAGTTCTACACTTCTTTGAACAATGCAGAGACATTCGCCCAAATTCGCCGCGTTGTGCACGGATGATTCATGGTGTACAAATGCACGCCATCAACGCCTCGCGAAACTAAATCCGCGATTTGCTGGGAAGCGTATAAAACACCTGCTTGGCGTATAGCATCTGGATCATCGCCCCAACGTTCCAGCATGGCAGACAGTTCTTTTGGAATGCGCGCTCCACACATAGTTACCATGCGCCGCGCTTGTGCAGCGTTAGTCACGGGCATAATTCCCGCTTCAATCGGCACATCGATTCCTGCAATGCGTGCCTGTTCTACGAAACGGAAGAAATCATCGTTATCGAAGAATAACTGCGTAATCAGGTTTGATGTACCAGCATCCACCTTGGTTTTCAAATGGCGTAGTTCATCGACTACACCAGCAGAGTTTGGATGGACTTCTGGATAGCATGCGCCAAAAATTTTCATATCTGGGCATTGCTCACGAATATAACGCACAAGATCGCTTGCATACTTAAATACACCGGTAGGTTTGCGCCCTTCTACCGCGTCACCACGTAAAGCGAGAACAGCGCTGACACCTGCTTGCTTGAACATGTCTAAAGCTTCGTCAGCTTGCTGTTTATCGAGATACTGTGCAGTTAGGTGTGCTACTACCGGAATATTATATTCCTGACGCACTGTATGACAGATACGCGCGGTAGCTGTGCGGTCGGCAGTTTTTCCTGTTCCATACGTTACAGAAATAAAATCAGGATTAATGCCCTGCAGTCCATCTAGAGTATCGTAGATGCTACCCACCGGACCATTACGACGCGGTGGGAACACCTCCAGAGAAAATTGCGGCTTATGCATAATTCACCCTGATATTACTTACTTACACGTGAACGCACAGCCTGAGCAGCCTTAACAAGATTCTCAAGACTTGGCCAGGTTTCTGTGTTACCGCGGGTCTTCAAACCGCAGTCAGGATTAATCCACACCTTAGATACATCCATCTTGTCGAGGATTTCGCCAATGCGTTCCTCAATCTCTGCCTGAGATGGAATACGAGGGGAGTGAATATCGTAAACACCAGGACCCGCTTCGGTTTCGAAGTTGGCTTCTTCAATAGCATCAAGAACTACTAAATCCCCACGGCTAGCTTCAAAGGAAATAACGTCGGCATCCATAGCGTCGATATCGCGAATAATATCATTAAACTCCGAATAGCACATGTGAGTGTGAATCTGAGTGCTTGGCTGCACTGCAGAATGAACCAGACGGAATGCTGGAATAGCCCAATCCAAGTACTGGGAGTGCCAGTCGCTACGACGCAGTGGAAGCTTCTCTCGCAAAGCAGCTTCATCAATCTGAATAACCTTAATACCAGCAGCCTCAAGGTCAAGCACTTCATCGCGAATCGCCAGAGCCAACTGCTGAGTCTGGCGTTCGTGCGTAATGTCCTCGCGCGGCCACGACCAATTCAAAATCGTTACAGGACCGGTAAGCATGCCCTTCATCACGCGGTCGGTGCGGCTTTGCGCATAAGCGCTCCACTCCACGGTAATCGGGTTCGCACGCGACACATCACCCCACACAATAGGAGGCTTCACACAGCGAGTTCCATACGACTGCACCCAAGCGTTCTTCGTGAACAAGAATCCGTTAAGATTTTGTCCGAAATACTCCACCATGTCGTTACGCTCAAATTCACCGTGAACAAGCACATCCAAGCCAATATTTTCTTGCTGCTTAATAACCTCATCAATATTGCGCTTAATGAAAGCATCGTATTCTTCGCGGCTTAAATCGCCCCTGCGAAGCTTCGCGCGCTCGGCACGCACTTCCTTAGTCTGAGGGAAAGAACCAATAGTCGTGGTTGGCAAAAGAGGCAGATTCAATGCTTCACGCTGCAAAGCCTGACGCTCAGCACGCGCAGGCTGGCGAGTAAAATCAGCAGCGGTTAAAGCTTCCAGGCGTGCTTGAACAGCCGCATCAGCCGAAACGCGGGAGCCATCGAACAAAGCCTGATTCTTCTGCAAAGCCTCAGAGCTCTTCTTGGCATCTTCAGTTGAATCAGCTAAATCAGCCAAATCGCGCACTTCACCTAACTTTTCAGAAGCAAAAGCAAAATGCTTGAGCACATCATCACCTAAAGCTTCTTCACCTGCAGTGCTGAAAGGCACGTGCAAGAGCGAGCTGGCAGTAGACACAGCAACGCGCGGTGTGCGTGTGCGCAAAGCGTCAATAAGTCCCAAACTTGTGGCGTAATTATTGCGCCAAATATTACGACCATTAACTGCACCTGCAAACAGAGTCGTTGCCTCGTTCACGCCAAACTTTTCTACAGCAGCAAGATTGGCATCGCGTCCTTCAATCAAATCCAAAGCTACGCCATCGAAACCAAGAGAATTCACAGTTTCATAAGCATCGCCAATATTGCCGAAGTATGTGTTGAGGAGCAGCTTCACAGAGCCAGAACGAGCGGTCAAAATTGGTTCATATAGTTTCTCGAAAGCTGTGATATCGCCGCCTTCCTTATCCAAGACCAAGTATGGCTCATCGAACTGAACCCACTGCGCACCCAACTGAGCAAAGCGTTCCACAATCTGCGCGTAAATCGATGCAACAGCACCCACCAGCTCATCGGTAATTTCAATCTCTTGTGCTTCAGGTGTACGAGCCAACTTGAGGAAGGTGTATGGTCCAATAAGCACTGGCTTGGTAAGAATACCTAAGTTCTTTGCTTCTTCAAACTCATCGAAAGGCTTCGTACCGCTCAGTTTGAGAGTAGAAGAATCTTCAATTTCTGGAACAATATAATGATAGTTTGTGGTGAACCACTTCTTCATAGGCAGAGCAGTAACATCGCCTTTTTCGCCCTGGTAGCCGCGACCAATAGCAAAAAGGGTGTCTTCAGCATTCTCAAAATTGAGATTACGGTAACGCTCAGGAACGGCACCCAACAAAATAGCAGTGTCGAGAACCTGATCGTAGTAGCTAAAATCATTGCTCGGAATAAGATCAATGCCTGCATTCTTTTGCAACTGCCAATGCTTCGCACGCAATTCCTTAGCGGTTGCACGCACCTCGTCAAGCGAGACGGCGCCCTTCCAGTATGCTTCAATAATCTTCTTCAGCTCGCGGTTACAGCCTACGCGAGGGAAGCCGGATACTGATGTAAGAGTGGTCATCGTAACTCCTCAATGCTTAATCTTTATCTCGTTTTGCTCAGAGAATATTCTGTGTTTCAGCCTAGCAAAGGAAAAACGAAATAAGGCATTAAGTTAGTTGAGGTGTCGTTATAAGTTGAGGTTATACAGTAGTTATACGAACAGGCGCACTACAGCAGTTACAAGTAACCGATATAGTACGCCTGCATTCGGTAATATTTTCGATAGGTTTTTCGACGAGGACTTCTCAGCCCTCTAGACCTCAGTAGAAAACTTATCTCTCTATTCTTGACGGAAAACAGAGTATCGCGTTGTACCAATCAAAATTTCTCCGCTATCTGGGTAATAAACCAAATGATTAATGCGGTCGTTTGCCTTACTGCTCTTGAGCGTATACGTGCGGCGGGCAGCAGTTGAACCGCTCTCATCCTCAGTAATCGTGTAAGTATCGGTCGATCCATCATAACCGTGCTTTATATCCATCGAACTGCCGTTCAAAGTAAAGGAAGACGGATTGTACGAATGCTTCGGATCTTGATTAACAATCTCAGTAAAGGAACCCGATGGCAACGATACAGATTTCAGCTTCTGATTGCTTACCTTCGCTGAATATTCAAGGTTCAGTTCAGGGGTGGCAAACGGATTGTATGGATAATAGTTACCCTGAGCGGAGTAGGTGAGCGATGTTGCAGAACCGCTTAAAACAACACGCTTATCCTTGTACTTCGTCCAGTAATCAACAGAATTGTTCATTGCTGGCTCGCCGCTTGACGTGGCAAGAATAATATAGCTCGCTGTTTCCTTCATCAGGATAGTATCGCTCAGATTTGTTGGGTGTTCGTATCCAGTTGGTTTGTCGAGCAGAAGGATTGCATATGGTTCGTTCAGAACGTTCGCGTTTCCTGGTGCTGCGCCAATATATTTAGCCAGGTCGCCCGACGACTGCGCAATGCGAACAATGCCGGTAAACGCTGTTTTTCCGCTGTTTATAACCTTGCTTTCTGCTTCTTGAAGTTTGGCATCGCTGCCCTCGTTCACGCTATCCGGGTTTGCTGAAGCAGCTTTAGAAGCGATAGCAATATCCTTCTTCGTTACACCTGACTTCTTATCTTTCGCAGCCTCTTTCAGCGCGCTTAAAATATCTTCAATATCGCTGGCATCCGCATCATCGGCAACAATAAACGCGAAATCAGAGGCAGATGTAGAGCCTTTAGCCGAGCCATTTTTATCGACAGTAATCGACAGATCTTTTGGGGTTTTGTAGATAGAACCGTCTGCATTTACTGGGCTGACGTATTCAACATCGTATTCGCCCGCAGACAGCTGAACAGGCGCAGATCCTCGCGTATCTTTGCTCTGAGCTGGGCGTACCGCTCGATACATGTCTACATCATTGTTCATATCTGTGCTAATAATATGAAGCAGAACAGGAGTAGATTTTGCAGTCCACTTCTTATCGAGCTTGACCGAGAACTTGGTTCCGCTCGTTTCCGCGTTTTGAGCGCTGACTCCATTTTTCGAGAAGAAGGTTTTGTATACGAAGAAACCGCCGACCGCTACAGCAATAACCGCGATAACTGCTATGACAGCGTAGATGAATTTCTTTTTTGATTTGTTTGATGATGGGGTTTCTGATTGCGCTGGCTGGGTTGGTACTGGCTGGGCAGGCGCTGACTGAGCAGGAGGGAAGCTTGCTGGAGATGGGGCAGGCTGCGCTGGTGCTGCTACTGGTTCTACAGGCGGTGTAACTGCAGGGGTTGGTGCGCTGACTTGAGGTTGCTGCTGAGGCTGAGTAGATTGCACCGGTTTTCCGCACTTTGTGCAGAACTTTGCACCTGCTACAAGCTTTGCGCCACATTGTGTGCAAAACATGATTTCCTCTTCTCTCTTGATACTCTAACTCAGGATGCGATTGAATAAATCATCAACCTTGTTGCGAATAAGTTGAGCAATGAAGCGTACATCCTCATTGCTTTTATTATGGGGGTCGGGTATATCCCAATCTTCAAAATGGACACCGGGGAAGTACGGGCAAGATTCACCACAACCCATAGTAATAACCCAATCAGATGTCTGAACATTTTCGGGTAACAATAATTTTGGTTCAGAATCGGGTTGTAATCCTAACTCAGCGAGTACGTGAACAACCTGAGGATGAACTTTGCTAGCAGGCTCAGAGCCAGCGGATAAAACTCTAATAGTGCTTAAACCGCGTTCGTCAGCAATCTGTTGAGCGAAAGCGGCAGCCAGTTGCGAACGACCTGCATTTTGTCGGCAAGCAAAAAGAATTGTAGGCTCAGCATCCATATGAGTAGAATATCATGCTCAGTTAGTTCTCGTATCGCGCACAATGCGCCCCTGCTCTAAATAAATCACCCGCGTAACCATATCCATAACACCTCGCACATCATGGGTAGACAGCACAATGCACGAATTATGTTCGTCTATTAAACGTTGAATTCGAGCGAGTTGTCGTTCAATATTGGCACTATCTTGACCAGCGAAAGGTTCATCCATCAAAACGATATCTGGTTCCGCTGCCCACGTTGCCGCACAAATAAGCCTGCGTTTTTGGCCTTCAGACAGTGTAAGCGGGTGACGTTCAGTAAGATTGCATAATCCCAATGCTGTTAATTCGCGCTCGCGAACCTCTTGATTATCCGTGCGTAAAGCTACTTCGCTCGCAACGCTTGTGCTAAAAATCTGATACTGGGGAGACTGCCATACTAAGCCAGTTAATACGTTAGCAGATATATGACGTTGAGCAGGTTTACGTAGACCTTGCACACCAGCAAGTACGTTAAGCAGTGTTGTTTTGCCTGAACCGTTATCTCCCACGAGGAGCACAACTTCGCGTTCATGCAGTTCGAGAGAATCAATGTTCAAAATTGTGCGACCACTGGCAGTATGCACCTGTACATCGCGCACAGAAGCAAGAACCGGCTGAGTGCTCTGTGCATTATTCTGTGCTGATTGAAGAACTTCATCATAGCTTGTCATAAACTCTGCTACCTGAGTTTTTAAGGCAATAGGAGAGATTTCGCGCACTGTTGCGCCACCCATAGCAAAAGCAGTATCTACATAATCAGCCACTGTTGATATGCGGTGTTCACAGATAATCACGCAATATCCGCGGTCAGCTAAAGAACGTAAAGCGGTTAAAACTATCTGCGCACCCTGAGCATCTAAACTTGCTAGAGGTTCATCAACAATAATAATTTTCTTATCGCAGGCTAAAACGCTGGCAATGCACAAGCGTTCCTTTTCTCCGCCAGACAGCGTGGAGGTATCTGCCTGAGGATCTAAATGCAGTAGAGCGCATAACTCGCGTACTTTTTTATCTATGACTTCAGCAGATTCTGCCTGATTTTCGCAGCTGAATGCAATTTCATCATCAACGCGACCATGAATAATATGAGCGTCAGGATTTTGTAGCACGCAGGATACGTGAGCGCTTGCTTGATCGGGACTCCATGCATGAGCATCTTCACCATCAACTGTTAAGCTGCCGGAAAGCTTCAGATGCGTGCTGCTACGCGCTAAACCGGTAAAACAGTTAAGCAGAGAAGTTTTACCGCATCCGCTTTCTCCATACAGCAAAGTCATGCTTCCCCAAGCAAAACCAAACGAAACATTATCGAGCAAAACAGTGCCGTCTGCTGTTGAATCGGAAGGTGAGGAAGAGAGCAGACTAAAGTTTTCTAAGGAAATAGCGTAATCATTCATAGCTTCACCTAAGCAATTCCCATAATCCACAGAACAATCAAAGTTATATTCAAAGCAACCCACAATGAAATCCACAGATAATCTATGCCTCGCATATGTAAGGTTTTATACACGCTATATCGAGCATTGCTACGCAAGGTAAAGCCGCGCAGTTCAAGAGAATGCGTTAAATCATCGCCAATAGCCAGAGCGCGGTCGAGCAGAGGAACGAGCATTCTCCATAAAGGAACGAGACGCACACCGCGGCGAGGCATAGTACGGCGAGCTGCCACCACTCGATGTGCTTGAACAGCCATAACATGCACAAAACGCAAACTAATGAGCACAGCAAGCGTAACAGCACGAGGAGCACGCAAAGTTTGTAAAACGCGCACAACATCTGCTTCGCGTGCGGTCAGCATAGGCAGGCAGGTTAAGCCCAGAAGAAAAATTCGCACAAAAATGGGTACGGTCAGCGCCATATCCCCGTAGGCGAGAGCTGTCAACAGTCCAACGACAGCATAAAATGGGGTAATTGCCAGCATAAAGGCAATAAGTTGGTGCCACATGCCAAAACAGAGTTCAAGAATAGCGCAGGCAATCATGCATGCAATTAGATGCGATGTGTGTGGATCGCATAAGGCGATACAAAATGTAAGCAAACTAGACAGCAGCAAAGCACTTGGGTGCAGATTCACACGTGTGGTCTGCACCCGATAAAGAGGCTGCGAAAGAGCAGAAATAACAGTGGAAAGACTTGCCACTAACGCATCCTGCCGCTCTTACGTAGCTCGGCCGCTACCTTTTCCGCCAACAAAGCAGAACCGATGAACAGAAGCACACCAACAATCAGCACAATCGAAATTGCGAGGGTAGAGCCAACCAGAGCTTTATTCAAGTTACCCACAACAAGAAGGGTGTATACAATCTGCACAGGCAGTTGCAATACAGAACGCAGAATAGAGCTTGTTAGGCGGGCAGCACGGTTTTCATATGTGCGGAAAATCCCCAGTGCAATAATCTCAGCAAACACTGCAGCAATCACGGAGTAAATAAATGCTGTAGGATGCATTGGAATCAAAATAATCGTGGAGATAAGGCTGAGTAATACCACCGTTCCTGGTTTGCGTATTTTAATAAGCGCAAACATGGAGAAGAAGGTAATAAAAGGCCCAGTGAGCAGTGTCTGAATGCCAAAAATCTTGATGGCATGCAATGGTCCACCTAAGCACATGCCCACGAAGGCGAGGGCAGCGAAAATAGCAATATCGACAATATCGTGCAGACTGAAGCCCAGCCATGTGTTTGGCTCTTTATCTGTGGATGCAGAGCTACTTGGAATCTGTGTTGGGGTTGTCATAATGAACTTTCTACATAATGAGGTTTTTTAATGAGGGGATTGTTGATTATTAGAGACGAGCAGTCAGTTCGCCATGAGCCATGTCATAGACGTGGTTGGCAAAAGCTGCTGGTGCTGGACGATGTGAAATAATCACATAGGCACGGTCGGCTTGCTGTGCTGCCAAAGTGCGCATTAATTGTGCCTCGAGCAGAGCATCCATATTTGCCGTTGGTTCGTCCAAGAAAATAAGTGGAGCATCGGAGAGGAAAGCGCGTGCCACAGCAATACGCTGACGCTGACCATCAGACAGTTCCACGCCGTTACGTACCAAAACATGATTCGTGCCGTCTGCCCAGGAGCCTACAAGCTCATCGAGTTGCACGGCTTCAATAACAGAACGCAACTGTTCATCGCTCGCCTGTGGCTGAGCAACGCGCAGATTATCGGCAAGAGAGCTGGAGAAAATATGTGTCTGCTGGGAAACAAGCGCTTGAGTATGACGCAAGGATGAGGTAGCAACCTCGCGAATATTTACGTCATTAACACTGATTTCACCGGAATCCACATCGTAGAAACGCATCATCAGGTTAATCAGAGTAGACTTACCCGAGCCATTTTCACCCTGAATCACTGTCATATTGCCAGGTTGCACGCTCACAGACACGTTACTCAAAACGTTCTCAGAAACATCATCATAGCTAAAGCTTATAGAATCAACTTTTTCAGAGGTAAAGGAATCAATCTGAGCGCCCTTATCGTCAGCAATATCCTGAACAGCAGGCGCAGTATCGAGTAAATCAAAAACGCGACGAGCAGCTGCCATAGTTGGCTGAAGTCCTGTGCCTAAACGAGCAATAGCCTGAATAGGTACGAGGGAGCTAGCAAAAGCAGCAAAAGCAATCAGAGCAAAAGGAGCTTCCACAAAATTAGTGCCATACAAATAAACAGTTACTGCACCAAAACCTGCTACGCACATGAGCGAAAGAATATCTAAAATCATTTTGTTGTAGCCAGCCAGAGCATAACGCTTTGCTCGGCTATGCAATAATTTTTCATTATTCGTATCTATTGTTTGTGCAGCAGCTCGGTCAGAACTTGCAAAAGTTAAGGATCGCTGAGCGTCCAAACTTTCCAAAAGCTGAGAATAGACGGAACCCTGAGCTTCGCGCTCAGCCATTGCCCAACGAGATGTTGGATGGGCAATAATCAGAGGCTCTACAACACCCAACAGTACATAAGCAATCAGAGTGCACACACCCAACAGAGGATGAATAATTGCAGCCGCAATCACTTGTACAGCGCTGGTAACCACAGCAATAGCAAGAGGAGATAGAGTGTGAGCGTAGAAAATTTCAAGTAGCTCAATGTCTTCAGTTAAAGCACTGACTAATTTACCGCGACCATGCTCAGCTAAACGTGCAGGAGCTAAAGCTTGCACATGCTTAAACAACAGATTGCGCATATCGCGCAAAACAGTAAAAGCCATCAAATGATTGTAGTACTGCTCAAGGAAGGCGAAAATGCCGCGTACTAGCGCAAACATGAGAGCGGAAACCGCTAAAATAATAGCGTTTGTGGTATCTCCCACCCACAGATTGAACATTGCCACAGTAGCACAAACAACTAGAGCAGGCACAGCAAGATAGCCCAAAGTTCCGTTCACAATAGCTTGCAATTCAATAGGCATCAGGTGCTTCATGAAGGTGGCCATGCGGCGCATCAGTTGAGTTGACTTCATGTTAGTTCTCCTCTGCTTGTTCAGTGTTTGCCGTGCGCTGGCTCAGACGATGATTTTCCGCATCTTGCTGAGCGTTCCACATATCGCGTGCTACGCCTGTTGATAGAACCTCTTGCGGCGTGCCATAGTGCACAAGCTCACCTTTATTCATGCACAAAACCATATCAGCAGTTTGAACATGCGCTAAACGATGCGTAATAACGAGAACGAGGGCATGCTCAGATAGTTCTTTCCACAGCTTCCACAGCTGTTCTTCATGCTCATTATCGATCGCAGAACTAGCTTCATCGAAAATATAAACCGGACGATCGAGTAGCATAGCGCGTGCAACTAAAAGACGCTGACGCTGACCTCCAGAAATATTTGCGCCTCCAGGAGTAAGCACATAGTCAAGATCAAAGTGAAGGTCTACACGCTCAAGAGCCCCGTTAAGCTGAGCATCGTCACGCTCACCTTCAGCGTCGAGAGTAGAGCGCACAGTTCCGGCAATTGGATTGCTTGTTCCATTCATAACAGAAACAACCTGAGCAATATCACTAATATATGCTGTTTTGAGTTCTGTTCCCAGCAGTTGAGCAGAACCTTCATAGTGAGTGCTCACGCCTGAAAGAACGGAAGCTAAGCTAGACTTTCCAGATCCAGATGGGCCCATAAGAGTAACGAGACCGCGGCATGGTAAGTCAAGAGAAACGTTGTTTAAGCTTGGAGTTGTGTTGCCTGCGTAAGTGAGGGAAACTTTTTCGAGATGAACAGCAGGTAAGTCGTTGTTCTCGAGATCTTCTGTAGATTTCCAATTGATGTGGGTGAGGTTAGTTTCTTGCTCCTCTGCTTCAGTTTCGCCAATCAGTTCCTGATAAGCGTCGGCTTTACGAGAAGCTACAGCACCTGTATGAATCAAATACACGAGTTGGCGCATAGGGTCAAAAAGACGTACAGAAACAGTAATAACGCTAATAAAAATAACAACATTCATGCTGAAAGCGCTGGCAACAGCTGCCAAAGCAATCGCCACATAAATCACGCCATCAGAAGCAATCAAAGAACGTAACTGACCTGCTAAAAGCTGCATAGTTGCTTTACGGAAACCTTCCGAACCATCAGCAAGCTCAGCAGCTTCCTTATTATCGGCTGCAAAAAGTTTCAGGGTAGACAAGCCTTTCAAAGACTCCTCGTAACGAGCAGAAACGCCTTCATAAGCCTTGAGCTGTTCCTTGTGCACGTTGATTTCCTTACTGCGGCTTGCATTAGCAGCAACAGGAACGAGAACCATGCCTAGAGCGAGAACAGCAGCAGCTGGAGCATTGAGAGGAATAAGAATAATGAGCGCTACAGGAATCATTGCCACAGCGTGTACGAAAGTTGGCAAATAAACGGTATAGAAGCTGACGATTGCTGGGATGCCTTCAACAGCTAGCTGAGACAGCGCTTGATTAGCCATAAGAGAAGCAGAAGACGTGCGGATACGCTCCGGGTTAAAAGCAGCAGACATGATGGAATTAGTGAGAGCTTTTTGTAACTTTTTTGAGGAACGCACAGTAAGAAAATGAGCGATGGCTGCAATGACGAGACGAGCAGCAATAAGAGAAATAATATACGGAGTGCGATTGTGCAGAACAGGACGAACGCCAAACATTGCGGAATTCGCGGACCAGGCAGGCATAACATCTCCACTAATGTAAGGGATAACGTTAATAAAAATGCCTAAAATGCGCACGAAATCAATGATGACCAAAGCTTCCAGCGCAGTGCCAATGGCGTTTAAGATGCCGACAATAATAGAGGCGCGCGGGTTAGCGCCTGGCAGTTTGAAAAGATTTTTACTGAACATGCCTCTCACATTCTTTTCTTCAATTTTTGTTTTCGAAGGCTCGGGAAGAATCCTTGCAGTACTCAATGTTAAAAAAGCTAACATTAAAAACTGCTCTTGTATAGACCTCAAACGCAATAGTTATTGTTTGTTCAAGCTCTTGTTGCTCTAAGAATCCATATGCGTTTCGTATGTATTTCGTTGGAGTTTATCTCAGAGATAAGGAAGAAGTATGAAAAAAAGTATGAGAATTTCCTGAGAATGTGTGGGGTGCGGGGTTTGTAGGTTGCAGGTGTGTGACTAGCGGCTGTTTCTCGCAATCAGGGTTCACACTGCGTTAAATTCGGAGAGCTATTGCTCTCACGCATTCTGCTTAACCGATTCATACACCTGTTATGCCAGTTTTGATGGGCAAAAATGGTTTCAAAAGTGGCATATCGGTTGCGCGTATATGACTAGGGTTGTTCACCCATGACAACAAAAGAAAATAAACCAAACCATCTTCACACCGGGCGATGTCTTGACAC
>NZ_ATVB01000011.1 GCF_000420505.1 Alloscardovia omnicolens DSM 21503
TGGTACTAATAGTCGAAGACAATAACACACCATAATTTTTTATGGTTTTGGTTAAACATTGAATACTCTTCCTTGCAACAAGGAACATTAAATCTGCGTACAAAACGATTCGCGTCTGCTAGCCGGTCCCCAAACCAACACGAGCCTCGTGTCGGTGGATACGAGGATAATTAAAGATTTTGCGGTGGTCATGGCCTAGGGGAAACGCCCAGTCTCCATTTCGAACCTGGAAGCTAAGACCTAGCACGGTGATGGTACTGCACTCGATAGGGTGTGGGAGAGTAACAAACCGCCGCAACAACACTTATTAAAGAGGGCGACCATGATAGGTCGCCCTCTTTTCATATATACACATTTTCCTCTCTTCTTTCTCAGTATTTTCTTATACAATATGTAAGGCTTTCTATCAATCAGATAGAGGAAGACAAAGAAGAAAGATTTAACCAATGACATTCCCATTATGGATGCAGCTTCTTGCAGAGTTTGCTGGAACTGCTATTTTGATGCTTTTCGGTAACGGTGCTGTGGCTAATCACTTGCTTACCGGTACTAAGGGTCATAACGCCGGCTGGGCTAATATCGCTACCGGTTACGGTCTCGGTGTAATGATTCCTGTAGCTATGTTCGGTGTCGTTTCTGGCGCTCATATCAACCCAGCTATGACCATCGGTCAGGCTGTAAACGGCATGATCTCATGGGATAAAGCAGGTCTGTACATTCTCGCTCAGCTGGCCGGCGCTTTCTTCGGTCAGGTAGTTGTATGGATTATGTACAAGCCGTTCTACGATAAGACCGAAAACGCGGGCGAGATCTTCGCAACCTTCGCAACCACCGACGAGGCAGAGGACAAGGCAAACTACTTCATTAACGAGTTCGTAGGTACCCTTATCCTCGTATTCGGTGCGCTCACCATCCTCAGCCTTGACTGGGGTAAGCAGGCTCCAATCGCAGCCGCTATTATCGTAGGCTTCATTGTTTGGGGTCTCGTAGCTTCCATGGGTGGTCCAACCGGTCCAGCTCTGAACCCTGCGCGCGACTTGATGCCTCGCCTGGCTCACGCTTTGTTGCCAATCGAGCACAAGGGCAGCTCTCGCTGGGGTGAGGCTTGGATTCCAGTTGTAGCGCCAATCTGCGGTGCTATCGTGGGTGTATTCCTCGCAGGCATCTTCTTCTAAGGAGAAGCGTTGTAGCTACTCGTAGCGATTTAGATAAGGGAGATATGGCTTCGGCTGTATCTCCCTTTTTGCGTTTATGGGGTGGTTGTGTTGTGGTGAGCGAACCGGTATGGGCGCATCGCTCAATGCCACAAACGTGAACGGTCATATAGGGCTCAAGCTAATGTGATGAGCGAATTGCTGGTGATGCATCGCTCACTACAGCTCGAAATAGCCGGTTTCAAGTGTGCTTCTCGCCGTGGAGAGCGAAGCGCTACCTGAGCATCGCTCACCACGGCTACATCTGGTGGCGTGAAAAGTGATTGACTTTACGACTCGTTGCCCACAGCCCCAAAACCATCATTATAAGGTCGTGAAAAACGAGCCGTACCGTAAATCACTCCTCACGACCCTCGCCCACACACAAACCACACCCCGCACTATAGTGGACAGCATGACTGCATACATGGATCATAAAGACTTAGCAAACACCACAATCACGCCCGAAAGAGCACAACAAATCTCCGATGGCGTGCATCGAACGCTGGAAGCGGTCAGCCAGGCGGCAGTCAAAGCGGGGCGCAAGCCTCACGAGGTAACGCTACTTGCGGCTACAAAAACGCGCGACGTGGCAGAAATCCTGTCGGCTATCGACGCGGGTATCCGCTGTATCGGCGAAAATCGTCCGCAAGAAATCCTCGCGAAAGCAGAATGTCTCAAGCAGGGCCTAGCCGAGCGCGGTCTGAGCATACCTCAGCACATGATTGGTCAGCTGCAGTCAAATAAAATCTCTAAGGTACTGCCGTATGTGCAGGTTATCGAGTCGGTGGATTCGCTCAAGCTGGCCGAGCGCATCGCCCGCCGCCTAGAGGCCAGCGCAGAGACCAGCGAGCAAACGCACACTGTGGGCGTCTATCTCGAGGTAAACGAGTCGGGCGAGGAGAGCAAGTCGGGCTGCGAGCCGCAGGAAGCGCTCGAAATGGCGGCGGCGATTAACGCTATACCTCAGCTGCGTCTCGAGGGTCTCATGACTATCGGTGCGCATGTGCAGGACGAGAAAATCGTGCGCCGTGGTTTTGAGGACCTCCGCAATCTGCGCGATAGCCTGCGCGAAGGCGGTATCGAAACCTGCAGTCAGCTGTCGATGGGTATGAGCGCGGATATGCAGTGGGCTATCGAGGAGGGCTCGACCATCGTGCGCGTGGGAACGGGCATTTTTGGCGCCCGCGCGTTTATCTAACGCGTTCATCTAGCGAGCATTTTTCACGCGTTCGCGGGGTTTCTATATTCTTAGAGTATGAGAATTGCGCGTTTCAGTCATGATGATACCGTTTCGTACGCTTTCGTTCAGAAAGACGAGGAAGACGGCAAAGATTATCTCGTAGAATTATCTGGTTACCCTTTGGGTGGAGCTCCCGTATCGCCGACTGGCGAGCGTTTCGGCGTGGACGATGAGGGAGTGCGCTTGCTGGCTCCTATTATTCCGAGCAAAATTTACGGTATTGCCAAGAACTACGAGGCTCATGCTCAATATATGGGCGAGATTAATGGCATGGCTGGCGTTCATGCGCCTGAAGATATGGTTATTTTCTCTAAGCCATCCACCTCTGTTATTGGTCCGGACGATCCGATTGTTTTCCCAGACTTTAGCAACGATATGAATTTCGAGCCAGAAGTTGCCGTGGTTATCGGTCGCATCGCGAAGAACGTGAGCGAAGAAGAAGCTATGAACTATGTGCTCGGTTTTACGTGCACCAATGACGTAACTTTGCGAGACCTGCAAGGCGATGACCCCACATGGACGCGCGCTAAAGGCTTCGATACTGCATGCCCGCTGGGTCCATGGATTGAGACAGATTTGGATCATTCGAATGCTCAGATTAGTTTCACTTTGAACGGCGAGGACGTGCCGGAAGCTTCTGGGACGACCGCGAATTTGATTCATTCGATTGAACAGCAGATCGCTTTTATCTCCAGTTTCGCGACCCTTTTGCCGGGCGATGTTATTTTGACCGGTACCCCATACGCTACTGGCAGTTTAAAGCCGGGCGATGAGGCGATTGTGCATGTACAAGGTATTGGCGATTTGCGTAACGTAGTAGTGCGCGCATAAATTTGATCACAAGAATGTGGAGACAATATGGCAGAGAAAACCGTTAAAGTAGCGCTGTTAGGTGCTGGAACAGTAGGTTCGCAGACCGCACGTTTGCTCGTAGAACAGGCTGATGAACTTGCTCGCCGCGCAGGCGCTCGCATCGAATTAACCGGTGTGGCTGTTCTCGACCCGAACGAAGTAAACGATCCATGGATTGATAAGTCGCTGCTCACCACAGAAACATTAGACTTAACCACGCGCGCAGACATTGTTGTAGAGCTCATCGGCGGCATTGAACCTGCCCGCACATTCGTTCTCAGTGCGCTCAATCATGGCGCTTCCGTAGTTACTGCGAATAAGGCGCTGCTGGCTCAGCATGGTCCAGAACTGTACGAAGCTGCAGAAAAGAACGGCGTAGATATTTACTTCGAAGCAGCTGTGGGCGGCGCTATTCCAATTGTGCGCCCATTGCGCGAGTCGATGGTGGGAGACCGCATTAACCGCATTATGGGTATTGTGAACGGTACCACCAACTATATTCTCGATGAAATGACCACCAAGGGCTTGGCTTTCGACACCGTACTCAAGGACGCACAGGCTAAGGGCTTCGCAGAGGCCGACCCAACCGCAGATATTGGCGGTTTCGATGCCGCTGCGAAGGCTGCCATTATGGCTGTTCTCGCATTCCATCGCGATGTTCGCATGGACGATGTAAATATCGAGGGTATTGAACACCTCACCGAATCGGATATTGCTGCAGCCCGCGCGATGAACCGCATCATCAAGCTTCTTGCTGTTGTTGAGCGTTCTGAGCAGGGTATTACTGCCGGCGTGTATCCGGTTATGCTGCCAGAAAATCATCAGCTGGCCAAGGTATCGGGCAGCTTTAACGCGGTCTTCGTGGAGGGCGAAGCTTCTGACGATCTCATGTTCTACGGTCGCGGTGCAGGTGGCGCTCCAACTGCTTCTGCGGTAGCCGGCGATATCGTAACTGTTGCGCGTCACCGTGCTGCAGGCTCTACTGGTCCGCTCATCCCGCTGTACTCGAACGAGCCAATCGTGGATGCTTCCGAAGTGGAATCCTCCTACATGATGCGCTTAAGCGTAGCTGACGCTGTCGGCGTGCTCGCGCGCGTCTCCGATATTTTTGCTAAGCACAACATTTCTATTCGTGCAGTGCAGCAGCGTCCAGAAGAAGACGAAAACGGCAATCACGAATTATGGATTACCACTCATAACGTGGCTGATCGAGTTATTCGCGAAACAGCAGAAGAAGTATCCAATGCTAAATCTATTGGCTCTGTGCTGTCGATTATGCGAGTTTTTGAAGACTAATAGACAGAAACTGTGTAACTGATGTGAAGTGTGTAACTGAATCCAGCGCTGACTGAAGTGAGAGGCTTGAGAAGCTTGAGTGTTTTCTTATCTCGAGTATTCTCTTATCTCGAGCCGCTTGAGTGTCTCGAGTCGCTTCCTATCTTGAGTATTTTTTATCTTGAGCCAGCTCTGAGAAACAGCATATAGTAAGGAACATGATGGTTTTTGCAGCATCGCGCGTTCGTGTGGACGTTCCAGCAACAAGCGCCAACTTGGGACCTGGTTTCGACGCCTGCGGTTTAGCCTTGGGCTTCTACGACACGATTTATGTAGAAGCTTTGCCTACACAAAGCGTAGATATTGAGATTATTGGTGAGGGTGCAGATACATTGCCGCGCGATGAGCGTCACCTGATTGTTAAAGCTTTGCGGGCTGCTGCTGAAGAGTTTGATTTGCCGGAGTTTGGTTTGCGCATGAAAGCGTATAACCGTATTCCTCAGTCCCGCGGAATGGGGTCATCTGCTAGCGCTATTGTCGCGGGCGTTAGTTTGGCCGCTGGCTTAGCGGGATTAGATAGCACTCAGCGCGAAATACGCGATGCTATTTTCCAGGTTGCTGCGCGTATAGAGGGTCATCCTGATAACGTAGCGCCAGCAGTCTATGGCGGTATGACAGTTTCGTGGAAGAGCGGGCAGGATTTTCGCACGCAAATATACCCAGTGCATAAAGATATTCATGCGTGGATTTTTATTCCGAATTTTGAATTGTCTACTGAAGAAGCGCGCAAAGTTTTGCCGTCAACCGTACCGTATGCAGATGCTTTGACTAATGTATCGCGCGTTGCTCTGCTTCCAGCAGCTATGGCGAATGCAGATAATGACTTGTTATTTGAGGCGACTGAAGATACCTTGCATCAGCCGTATCGCGCACCTCTGATGCAAGCATCTGCTGATTTAATGACTTTCTTGCGCTCTCAAGGATACGCTTCTACTATTTCTGGCGCCGGTCCATGCGTGCTCGCATTACATGCTTCTGACGCTACCGATAGTTTGCATAATATTACTGCTCGTGGCGTGGATATGAGCCATTGGCATATGGTGCATTTATCGGTAGACCGTTCGGGAGTGCAGATTAGCGCTGAATAACGTTGAAAAGGAGTGAAATTATGACTATTCCTGTTGTTTTAGCTTCTCAATCGCCATCTCGCGCTCGTTTGCTGGTGCATGCCGGTATTTGTCCCACAATACGCGTATCGCATGTAGATGAAGATGCTGTTTTAGCGTCTTTGGCAACTGACCGCGGCGTGCACGTCAACGATTTAAGCGTTGAAGAGCGGGTGCTCGTTTTGGCGCGCGCTAAAGCACAAGCTGTTGCTGATGACTACCGTTCCACGTGGAACACGATGCAGGAGGCTCGCGGAGAGTTAACAATTTCGCGTCCGATAGAGCAAGGGCAGGGAAGCGTTGCCGAACGTGTTGATTTAGCTGATTACGTGCGTGACCACTTAGGGCTGTCGGGACTTGTGCGCGGTCCAGTGGTGATTGGCTGTGATTCGCTGTTCACTCTTGACGGGGCTGTGTATGGAAAGCCGCATACGGCTGAGGTTGCGCGTGAACGTTTACGCGCTATGCGTGGGGCTACAGGAACATTATGGACTGGTCATGTGGTTATTGATTTATCGACCGGAGATATGGCTCAGTCCATTAGTTACGCTCATGTGAATTTTGCTGACTTTAGCGATGATGATATTGAACGTTATATTGCAACAGGTGAACCATTGGAAGTGGCTGGCTGCTTTACTCTCGAAGGGATTGGCTCAGCATTTATTGAGTCTATTCAAGGAGATCCTAGCGGTGTTATGGGTTTGAGCGTTCCCACGGTGCGTGCATTAGTTGAAGAACTGGGCATTAGTTGGACGAATCTGTGGAATGCGACAGATGCTCAGATTTTCACCCATGCGAAAGAGGTGACCCCAGATATTCCGGACAGCAATATTATGCAACCTGGAGACGGGTGGATTGACTGTGCATGCGGGCATAAACATTGGGGGCGCAATAGTGCAGCGGGCGTACTCGTGGCACGACGCGATGATGATGGGAATATTTCCCATGTTGCTATGCAACACCGCGCAGTATGGAGCGCGGAAGGGGGCACATGGGGCATCCCGGGTGGAGCGCTGGCAACGGGAGAAAACGTGATCGAGGGGGCGTTGCGCGAGGCTGCTGAAGAGGCGAATATTCATCCGGACGATATTGTGGTGGTGGGCGCGTACTGCGAAGACCACGGTCCATGGAGCTACACAACAGTATTTGCTTTTGAAAAACCAGAACATATGGTTCGTCCTCTTGCTACAGATGACGAAAGCGAAGATGTACGGTGGCTTGCAGTAGAAGACATGGATAGCGTGCCATTACTCTCGTACTTTAAGCAAGATTGGGCGAATTTTGAGCAACGATTGAATGTTGTTGCTCGAGAGCAGCGCGTGTAAATACGCTATTCTACGTTGCTAGTGGAGGGTGGTCTAAAAGGGCATCCTCCACCAGCAAGTTCCACTAATCAATTCTGTCCGTGTTGTTTTGTCGCGCTTGGGACTTAGCGAGGTTTTTGGTTTTTGTTGGGCTTATCTGTTTATTATTGCGGTGTGTAGGAGCCCTAGGGTGGTTCGTGAAGCATGACTTGGTAGAGCGTTCCACGATTCACGCACAGCACGAAGACTGAAAACACTCTTAACGATGATCGCGAGCATTGCTAGCGTTCCACACTCACAACCTCCACGCACCTGCAATCTTCACAACCCCGATCAAAACCGAAGGGTCTGTTTTGTTCCTCGTGAGGCGATGGTAGCACTGTTGGTTGCCGTGCGTGCGTTTTCTGTTGTATCTTTCATGGCTGTGTTTAGCAGTGAATGGTAAAGCTTTTACCAGCTGCGATTTGAGTGGTCAAACAGCTTTAACGAGTAGTGCTATTGATAGCGGTGAAAGATACAGCACGCGAATCACAATGAATCATTCTATTTATTCGTGGCGGAATTACCTTTCAGTGTTTTAATGACTAAACAGTAAAGCAATAATCGAAATACATAATGGTGAAGTCAAAGTGCTAAACAGCGTGCCATCGCGCGCAAAGCTCGTCCCTACATCATAGCGCGCTGCGTAATTGTAAACGTTTTGTCCTGTTGGCAGAGCAGCTAAAATAACGCAGCCATATAAGGTAGCGCCGCGGAAACCCATCAGATATGCCAAAACGAAAGCAATCAGAGGCATCACAATATTCTTCAGCACAGCAACAGTAGCAATAGCTGGAATATGCGCGCCTTTCTGCAGAGGTTTAGTTCCATACAAACTCATGCCGAAAGCCATCAAAATCAGCGGAACAGCAGAATTACCAATCATATTAATCGGATCAAAAATCCATTGCGGAACAATAAAATGCCCTGCCATAGCAGAAATCCAAGATATGGTAATACCTGCTAACGAACCAATCAGCAGTGGCTGATGCAGCGGCTGCGATGCAATGCGTTTGAAAGAAAACTTACCGCTGGTCTGAACGTCTAAAACAGTCAATGCAACAGGAGTAAACAGAGCCTGCTGCATAACCAAGATAGGAGCTACCAAAGCAGGGTTGCCAATAATATATGTGGCCACAGGCAATCCAATATTATTGGAATTTAAATACAAAGAGTTGAGCACGCCAATCGTTGTTTCTGCTTTCTCCAGCTTAAAAAACAAAGAGTTAATAAGAATAAAAATAAGTCCCACAGCTGCAGCAGAAGCAAAAGCAACAATAATCGTTGAATCAAAAATTTTATTTAAATGTTCTTTCGATAAAATAGCAAACATTAGGCACGGGCTAGAAACGAAAAAACTTATGCGGTTCAAAACGTATTGAGCCTGAGAACCGCCAATTTGCAGACGTGCCGCCACATATCCTGTGCCAATAACAATGCCAATAACCGCAAAACCCTGCAACGCACTCAATAATCCCATACTCACATAGTGCCACGATGTATGCTCTCAGGGTGCAGATAGTTTACGATATGAATTATGACTGCTCTAGACATCACGGAAAATGTAACGCAACTGGATCCAACACGCCTGCACGCGCTGTTCGAACGCATTATGCGCATCTACTCGGTTTCTGATGAAGAAAGCGCGCTCGCTGATGCTCTCGAAGAATATCTGCGCGGCTATGTGCATTTAGAGGTTCATCGCCATGAAGATACTGTGGTGGCTTCAACTCATTTTGGCAAGGCTGAGCGCGTGCTGCTGGTAGGCCATATAGACGTGGTGCCTGTTATCGATAACTTTCCGCCGCAAATATTGCAGCCAGGAGATGCGCGTATCCGTGAAGACGTTGCGCGAGATTATCCGCAGTCTCCAGTTATGTGGGGGCGTGGAGCTACCGATATGAAGGCGAGCGATGCAGTATTTGCGTATTTAGCGGGCGTTTTAGATAGCGCGGATAAGCTGCGTTGCGACGTGACTTATGTGTTTTATGACCATGAAGAAGTGCAGGCAGAGAAGAATGGTTTGGGTCATGTGCTGGCTGCGCATCCTGAGTGGGTGCAGGGAGATTTTGCGATTATTGGTGAGCCGACCAGCGGTCTTATTGAAGGCGGCTGCAACGGAACTATGCGTTTTGATGTGCTTACTCATGGAGTAGCCGCACATTCCGCGCGTGCATGGATGGGAGACAATGCGATTCATCATGCTGCTCGAGTACTGACTTTGCTTAGCGAATATGAGCCGGCAACGATTAGTGTTGACGGTTTGGATTATCGCGAAGGATTAAACGCAACCATGATTGAGGGCGGAGAAGGGACGAATATTATTCCGCAACACTGCCGTGTGCATGTGAATTATCGTTTTGCTCCAGATAAGACGATACAGCAAGCAAAAGCTTTACTGATGGGAGAAGGCTGCGCGACTGCTAGTGGAGTAGGAGTAGGGCCGGTACGAGCTGACGGGGGGCTTTTTGAAGGCTTTGATATTGATATGAAAGATGAATCAGCAGGCGCTCGCCCAGGTTTGCAGCATCCGCTCGTTCAGTCTTTGGTATCTTTAGTTCGTGACGCAACTGGCGAGCAGCCACGCGCGAAATTTGGCTGGACAGATGTGGCGCGTTTTAGTTCTTTGGGAATTCATGCAGTAAATCTGGGTGCAGGAGATGCTCTGCTGGCTCATAAATCAGATGAACAAGTAGCTCTTGATGCTGTGACTGAGTATGCGCAACTTTTAGAGACGTGGCTCAGAGCAATTCCTGTGGTAAACTGAACTCGGTAACTCTGCGTAGTAACCACACACTATGCGTTGATCCCCTTGCCTAATAGGGATGAAAACATGAGGATTTGTAGGCAAGCGTTGGCGTCCGCATAGATATGACAGACTTTTAACCGTTTACGGTGCACCGATGAAACGAAACGTTGCAAAACGTGTCATCTTATAGGTGAGCTGTAAACACGGAAAGCACAGCAGACGCAGCTGCTTGACTGGAGACACAAGTGTCTGAGCGTATGAATCAGGAACCACCTGTTCTGGGACGTCGCACTAATAAAGGATCGCGCCGTGTTGTGCGTGTTAGCGGTTCTCAGGATTCCCAAGTAACACAAATTTCGCATACTGTATCTTCTCAAGAGACATCAGCTCAATCTCAGGTGAACGCTAAGCCTGAAAGTGCTGATACTACTCAGCAGGTACAGGCAATAACGCAGGCAGACGGGCAGAGCGTACAGAATGCGGAGAATATGCCGAATGAGCGGGCTGGTGTGCAGACGGAAAAGCAATCGGATAAGCAGTCCAGCGACGGTTCTGAACCTGCAGATAGCGAGAAGAACCGCACGTCTGCACAGCAGACATCAGCGGCATATACGCGCAGCGACAAAGCTCAACGCATTGCTAGCGAACTCTTTGTTGATAGAGGCATTATTGTTCCGGACGAAGTTGTTGTAGAAGAGTCTGCAACGCAGAAGAGTGCTCAGGAGAGCTCTCGCGCTGTTTCTGAGCATAAGCCTTCGGGAAGCACCGAGACCGATTCTGAGGAATCCGCTGTTACTTCGCAAGTGGTGGCAGAAGAAAAGACTCAAGAGCGAGACGAAAATCCGCGCGTTCAGCATTCACGCCTTCGCCGTCGTATCACAATGGAGGATCGCGCTACCAGTGCTACCAGTGCCAACAGCGCTAACAGCGCTAACAGCGCTAACCGTAGCAATAACAGTGCTAATCGCGCGAAAGCCGAGGAGCAGTTTAGCGCAGCTCAAGAACCAGATTCTGCACAAGATACACCAACAGCACGTTCTGAACGTGCTCGTGCAGCAGTAAGTCAGGCTTTAGAGTTCTCGTCATCCCAAACAAATCATGAGGATGCTCGTGCAGTCGAAGAATTCAGTGCTCCAACCAATCCGATGATGAGCCTGCTGTTCCAAGCTCCTGTTATTCCTGAAATAACGCGCTCATCGCGTAGCGATTATCGCGATGAAGAGCAGGACGAGAATACCTTGCATCGCAATCGCCGTCATCGTCGCGATAAGAATCATGAGAACGCAGATAATAACGATGTTCTCGATACTATTAGCGTTGCTTTAGATGAAACTGAACGTTCTCGTTCAAGCGCACAGAATAATCAGCATGAGGATGACGACAACGTGCGTTCTTCTCGCCGTCGTAACCGCAAAGATAAAAACGAACGTAACGAGCGCAATGAGCGTAACGAAGAAAACGGTTCTGCGGAATATGTTGACGAATTCGACACAGATTCGCGCTCTCGTCGCAATCGCCGTCTGAATGCTCAAGAGCGTCGAGCAGCAGCAGAAGTCGAGCTGATTGAAAGCGACTTGGAGCTCGATGAGATTGACTACGAGCCTATTGAAGGCGATATGCGCAATGATGATGAAGCGGAAAGCTTTGAAAGCTCTTCGCGCCGTCCTCGTCGCCGTAGCGCTATGCTTCAAGAAGCTGAGGAAGCGGATGAAGAGTTCACCACACGTCGTCGTCGCCGTCGTCGCCGTGGCTCGAAGAATGCGCAGGACGATGATAATCAGTCGTCTGATTCGTTGTCTTCTTCAGTAGACACAGGAGAAGATACGCGCGGTCGTTCCCGTAAGCAGCAGTATATTGATGAAATTACGGATGTTGCCGGTTCAACACGTTTGGAAGCGAAGCGTCAGCGTCGTCGCGATAATCGTCGCGACCGTAACCGTCAGTCAGCACTGATTACAGAGCAAGATTTCTTAGCTCGCCGTGAAGTAGTCAACCGTTTAATGGTTGTGCGCGAACGCGGAAGCCATACGCAGGTCTCCGTTATTGAAGACGATGTGCTGGTTGAACATTATATTTCCGATATTGCAGAAGTATCCGCTGTGGGCAATATTTACCAAGGTCGCGTGCAAAACGTGCTGCCAAGCATGGAAGCAGCCTTCGTAGATATTGGTCAGGCGCGCAACGGTGTGCTGTATGCAGGCGAAGTGAATTGGGATACCACACGTTTAGATGGTCAGCCTCGTCGTATGGAACACGCTTTCCAGTCAGGCGATCCTGTGCTCGTTCAGGTAACGAAAGATCCAATCGGACATAAAGGTGCACGCTTAACCAGCCAGATTACTCTTGCAGGTCGTTTCCTTGTGCTCGTGCCATCGGGAAGCATGACAGGAGTAAGCCGCAAACTTCCTGAACGCGAGCGTGCTCGTTTGAAGTCTATTGTGTCGAAAGTAGCTCCAGAAGAAGTGGGCGTTATTATTCGAACCGCTGCTGAAGGCGCTCCTGAAGAAGCTATTATTAAAGATTTCGAGCATCTGAAGAACCAGTGGGAGCATATTTCTGCTCAGTTAGAGGAACTGAAGAACTCCAAGAAACCGCATCTCCTGCAAGGCGAGCCAGACGTTGTTATTCGCGTGATTCGAGACATCTTTAACGATGACTTTAAGAAGCTTGTTGTTGAGGGCGAAGATGTATATAACCGCATTCATGAATATATTGAATCTGCTGCGCCTGATTTGCTTGACCGCGTAGAACGTTGGGACCCAGCAGAGCATCGAGGTAAAGACGTGTTTGACCGCTGGCAGATTGATAGCCAGTTGCGTAAGGGCATGGAGCGTCAGGTATATTTGCCGTCCGGCGGTTCTTTGGTTATTGACCGTACCGAAGCAATGACCACGATTGACGTGAATACAGGACGTTTTATTGGCAAGGGCAAGTCGCTGGAAGAGACAGTTACCCGATGCAATTTGGAAGCTGCTGAGGAAGTTGTGCGTCAGCTGCGTTTGCGCGATATTGGAGGCATGGTCATGATTGATTTCGTGGATATGGTGATGCCTGCTAACCGCGATCTTGTTTTGCGTCGATTGGTTGAGTGTTTGTCTCGAGACCGTACGAAACATCAGGTTGCTGAAGTAACCTCGCTGGGTTTGGTTCAGATGACACGAAAGCGCGTGGGACAAGGCTTGGTTGAAGCCTTCTCAGAGGAGTGCCCAACCTGTGGTGGTCGTGGCTTTATTTTGCATGACGAGCCAACTGTGTCCGCTCAGTATGATGATCCGTATGCAATGAAGGGTGGAGATCCTTTCGTAAAGACAAATAAGCATGCGGCTCACTCTGCACATGCTGCTCATATTGCTCATGGAAAGGTGAGCGAGACTGCTCAGCCACGCGAAGAACGCGCTGGAACGAGTGAAAAAGCTAAAAACTCTATGGCAGCAATTGCTGCAGCTTCGGCGAATGCAAACAGTGGATACAGCGTTGCGGTGTCTTCTGGTGTGTCTTCTGGAGTGCCGGGCAATGCTGTGGTTTCTAATGCTCAGAGTGAAGGCGGTCAGTACAATAACAGTGCAGCAGATGGAGCTGAAAATCGTAGCGATGGTCGTAGTGATGATCGCAATGAAAGAGCGGACACGAGCGAAACGCCAAGCGTGGAAAACCGTGAAGCATCTACAACCTTGGCTTTGATTTCTGAAGACCTCAAGACCTTGCAAGAGTCACGTGGTTCTCGGGCGGGCAAAGAGCATAATCAGCATAATCAGGAAGTCGAGTAAAAGGCCGCTACCAAGCAATAATCGTGAAGATTTTGTTTGCAGCAACGAAACAGGGCGCGTAACCGTATTGCTCGTCCAAACTAGGCAGTAAAGTTACAAGTCCTGTGTGTTGCTCGACTTGACGGATGTCAAGCGATGCAATATATTAGATTGTTGGTGTCTTGTGAACGCCTCGGGTTGGTATGCCCGAGAACAGTTTAGAAGATAAAACGAACGTTAAAGCTTTTAAGAGGCAAAGGTAAGAACATGTACGCTATTGTGAAAGCCGGCGGCCACCAGGAAAAGGTCGAGGTAGGCGACGAATTTACCGTCAACCGTCTTGATGCAAAGAAGGGCGATACCGTAGAGTTCCCTGTTGCACTCGTAGTTGATGGTTCCAAGGTTGTTCTCGCAGCTAAGGACTTGGCAAAGATGACTGTTAAGGCCGAAGTTGTAGACGACGAAGCTAAGGGTCCAAAGATTAGCATCCAGAAGTACAAGAACAAGACTGGTGTAGCACGCCGTAAGGGTCACCGCCAGAAGTTGACTGTTCTCAAGGTAACCTCTATCGCGTAACTCGCGGTGTAGAGGATTATAGCCGAGTCATTTTTCGAAAGGAATAAGTCATGGCACATAAGAAAGGTGCGGCAAGTACCCGCAACGGTCGCGATTCAAACCCACAATACCTGGGTGTGAAGAAGTTCGGCGGTGAAGCAGTAGTAGCAGGCAACATTATCGTTCGCCAGCGCGGTACTAAGTTCCATGCAGGCCAGAACGTTGGTCTTGGCAAGGATCACACTCTCTTTGCTCTCGTAGACGGCACCGTAAAGTTCGGTACCCGTCGCGATCGCAAGGTTGTAGACGTAATCTCCGAGTAAATTCGGACAGCTTGAAGCCGCGCCACTTGAGCGCGGCTTTTTGTGTATATAAGGCTTTTGTGGGGGTTCTGTTCACGGGGTGAGCTTGCTTGCAGGGTGCGGCTCTTAACGGGGATCTGAGTGAGGGGGGGGCTCTGAGTGAGAGTCTCTTCGCGGGGTGTGCTGCGCTAGAGGGTATCTCTCTTAATGAGGTATTTCTCTTAATAGGGCGTTCCGAGCGAACGAGGAATGTCTCTGCTCGCGGAGTATCTCCGAGCGACGAGTTCTCTGAGCAGGGGTCTGTTGTAAAGGTATATAAGGATAAATCATGAGTGACTTCGTAGACCGCGTAACGGTTCATGTTAAAGGCGGCGATGGCGGTAACGGTGCTGCATCTATTCGACGCGAAAAATACAAGCCGCTAGCTGGCCCAGACGGTGGTGATGGTGGCGACGGCGGTAGCGTTATCGTTGTAGCGGATACTAACGCAACCTCATTGCTGGACTACCGTTATATGCCTCATCGCACAGCGCCTAGTGGCACGATGGGTAAAGGCGATAACAAGGATGGTTCTCGCGGAGAGGACTTGATTTTGCCTGTTCCAGTAGGCACGGTTGTTTTTGCGGCTAGCTCGGTTACGGGTGCTAATGGAACCGGTGGAGCTGCTACTTCTGGTGCTGGTAGTGCTGGGGCTGCTGTTGCCAAAACGAACACCGTTATAAGCGCGGCAAAGCACAAGAACGAGGAGATTCTCGCTGACTTAAGTCACGCTGGAGATAGTTTTGTGGCGGCTCAAGGTGGCGCTGGTGGTTTAGGCAATCGTTCTTTAGCGAGCAAAAACCGTAAAGCTCCAGGCTTCGCCTTACTTGGCGAACCTGGTGAAGAGCGCGATATTATTTTGGAGCTGAAATCTATTGCAGATGTTGCGTTGGTAGGCTATCCAAGTGCGGGTAAATCTTCGCTGGTGTCCACGCTGTCGGCTGCGCGTCCAAAGATTGCTGATTACCCATTTACTACTTTGGTTCCTAATCTTGGCGTGGTCAATACGGGAGATAAGCGTTTTACTATTGCTGACGTTCCAGGACTTATTCCAGGCGCCGCACAAGGTAAGGGCTTAGGCTTGGAATTCTTACGTCATATTGAGCGCACGCAAGTTATCGCTCATGTGATTGATTGCGCAACGCTTGAACAAGACCGTGACCCTGTGTCTGATTATTATGCTTTAGAAAATGAGCTTGCTCAGTATGCTGAGCAGCTTGGCACTCCTTTAGGCGCTATTCCTATTGCCGAGCGTCCGCGAGTGATTATTTTGAACAAGGCTGATATTCCTGATGCTAAGGAATTAGCTGAGTTTGTGAAGCCTGATTTTGAGAAGATGGGACATAAGGTCTTTATTATTTCGACGGCTTCTCATGAAGGATTAAAGCAACTGACGTATGCGTTGAGTGATTTGGTGGAGAAGATGCGTGCGCGCGTTGCTGAGCGGATGGCAGCTGCGGAAGAAGAGCGCGTTGTTATTCGTCCTCTTGAACGCAAAGCACGTAATTCTAAGGCTGTAGGTTTGGGCTTTGACTTTGAGATTGAGCGTGAGCAGGATCGCGATGGCAACTTCTGGTTTACTGTTACCGGCTCGAAGCCTGAACGTTGGGTGCGCCAAACAAACTTTGATAACGAGGAAGCTGTGGGTTATTTGGCTGACCGCTTGGCTCGTTTGGGAGTGGAAGATGCTTTGCGTGCTAAAGGCGCTCGCGTAGGTGATGAAGTTCGCATTGGACGTGGCGAGAATGCTATGGCTTTTGATTGGGATCCAACTGTGCAAGCTGGTGCAGAAATGCTGGACGGAGACCCACATGCTCAACGCGGTCATGATTTGCGTTTGGATGAGGTTCAAGGTCTTAACCGTCGTCGTACAAATGTGGAGCGTCGCCGTCGTTACCACGAGTGGATGGACGCCAAAACAGCTGTGCGTAACGCCATGATGGAAGAACGTAAAGCTGGACACTGGGCAGATCCGTCTCGCGTAGATGACCCTGAAGGTGCTCAGGACTTCTTGAAGCGTTTTGATGCTGATGGTGGTTCTGATGGTGCACGTGGTGAAGGAGCGCGTTTTAACGACGGCGCTGAAGGAGCACGCGCTGATGGTATGGAGAGTGTAGAGAGCGCAGAGTAAAGGCTCACGAATTTATGAATGAGGAACAAACACGCAGTCGCATTCTGCAAGCACAAACAATTGTGGTGAAGGTGGGCTCAAGTTCACTGACTTCGGCACAGGGCATGCTCGATGTCGATAAACTCAACCATTTAGTTACATCGCTAGCCTCCGCTGTTCAGTTGGGGGCGCGCGTTGTGCTTGTGTCGTCTGGTTCGGTGGCAGCTGGTTTGAAGCCACTCGGTTTTACTAGCCGTCCTGATGATTCAGTTTCTCGCCAAGCAGCTGCAGCCGTGGGGCAAGGATTGCTCATGGCGGAGTATGAGAAAGCCTTTGCACGCTACGATATCCGTGTTGGACAGGTGCTCATGTCTGCCCAAGATACCATGCGTTCTGCGCGCTACCGCAATGTGCGCAACACGATGGAGCGTTTGCTTGAATTCGGCGTTGTTCCTATTGTGAATGAAAACGACACGTTGGTTACCAGTGAAGTGCGTTTTGGAGATAACGATCATTTAAGTGCGCTTGTAGCCAATATTGTGCGTGCTCAAGCTTTGATTCTGCTCTCCGACGTTGACGGACTCTACACTGCTCCTCCAAGTCAGCCGGGGGCGCGGCGCTTGACTTTTGTGCATAATGCTCTTGAAGAGATTGACGATTCGACGATTGCGGGGACGGGCTCGGCTGTGGGTACGGGCGGGATGGTGACCAAGGTGGATGCAGTGCGCATTGCCACCGCCTCCGGTATTCCATGCTTGCTTACGTCTGCAGCTAATGCAGCTCCTGCATTAATGGGCGATGCTGCGGGAACGGCGTTTGCGCCTATTCGCGCTCGCGAATCAGCTCGACGTCTATGGATTGGTTATGCTTCTCATCCTCAGGGAACTGTTGTGGTGGATGATGGCGCTGCTCGTGCCGTACAAACAGGGAAAACCTCGCTACTAGCTGTAGGAACCTTAGGTGCGGATGGTGATTTTTCTGCTGGCGCTCCGGTGTGGGTAGAAGATACGCATGGCAATAAAATTGCTCGCGGATTATGTGCTTTTGATTCGGATGATATTTCCTCGCTTGCTCGAAAAAATACTGAGCAGATTGAGAGATTCTTGGGAGCAGAATATGCTCGTCCCATTATTCATCGCGATGATTTGGTGTTAGTAAAGCCCACGCGCTAATGTGAAGGCATGGCACAGTTAAGCACACGCATTCATAATGTTGCACCATCAGCTACTTTAGAAGTCGATCTTAAAGCAAAAGCTCTTAAAGCAAGCGGTATCGATATTATTGGTTTCGGCGCTGGAGAACCTGATTTCCCAACGCCTGACTATATTGTGCGCACAGCAGTAGAAGCAGCGCAGGACTCAAAAAATCATCGTTATACTGCAACAGCAGGTTTACCAGAACTTCGCGAAGCAATTGCTCACAAAACCGCACGCGATAGCGGCTATGAGGTAGATCCTCAGCAGATAGTGGTAACTAACGGCGGCAAGCATGCGGTGTACGCGAGCTTCCAACTTATTCTTAACGAGGGGGACGAAGTAATCGTTCCTACTCCTTGCTGGGTATCTTACCCAGAAACAATCAAACTTGCTGGTGGCGTGCCTGTCGAGGTTTTTGCAGATGCTGAGCATACTTTCGAACCAAGTATCGAGCAAATCGAAGCAGCTACTACCGAACGTACTAAAGCTATCATCATTAATTCTCCAAACAACCCAACAGGCGCTGTATGGTCTGCAGATACTTTGCGCGCAATCGCGAAGTGGGCTATCGAGCATGATGTATGGGTTATTTCCGACGAAATTTATGAGCACATGACTTATGATGACGCCGAAACCGCGCGTATTGGTTCTCTTGTACCTGAGGTGCGCGATCGGTTGATTGTTCTGAACGGTGTTGCGAAAACTTATGCTATGACTGGTTGGCGCGTCGGCTGGCTTCTCGCTCCTGCTGAAGTGGCGAAAGCAGCAACGAAGTTACAGGGACATATGACGTCGAACGTGTCTAATGTTCCTCAGCGCGCTGCAGTGTCTGCTATTGCTGGCGATTTAAGTGCTGTAGCTGCTATGCGTGAGGCTTTCGATCGCCGTCGTCACGCAATCGTGAGCGCTCTTAATGAGTTGCCAGGTGTGAGTTGCGAGATGCCAAAGGGGGCTTTCTATGCTTTCGCTGATTTTACAGGTTTGCTCGGTAAACCGCTCGGTAAGAACGGAACGGTTTGTGAAAATACAGTAGAGCTTGCAGCTCTGATTTTAGATGAAGTACATGTAGCTGCTGTTCCTGGTGAAGGATTTAGCGCACCTGGATATATTCGTTTTTCCTACGCTTTGGCAGATGATGACTTAGTTGAGGGTATGCGTCGTTTGAAAGAATGGCTCGCATAAGCCTTACTACAGTGCGGTTAAAGTGCATAAGTCGAGACGGGCTTATGCACTTTTTCGTAGCTGTTGCGTTATGCGTGCGCCACGCCGAGAATATGGAGAAGATGTGCTGGTGGAGGAATTGAAAAATAAGTGATTAGACGAAATCGACATTCCACGGTAAACTGAACATTTGGCGGTAAAAACGCCATACGTCGTTACATAGTCGAGGGTACTTGTCACAATATAAAGGCAATCCCGAGGATTGTGTACGATGTTACCAGTACACCTAGGGGTCTGGCGCAATTGGTAGCGCAACGGTCTCCAAAACCGTAGGTTGTGGGTTCGAGTCCCGCGGCCCCTGCTAGGGCAGTAAAACTGCACAGAAACATTGAGTGAGGATTGCAAAATGGCAAAGTCTGAGAACACTAAGGCTGCAAAAGTTCGCAAGCCAAATATCTTCCTGCGCGTTGGTATGTTCATCAGGCAGATGTTTGAAGAACTCTCTAAGGTTGTAGCACCATCAGGTAAGGAATTACTGGGATGGTCTGTAGCAGTGTTCATTTTCGTTGTATTGCTCATGATCTTTATTACAAGTTTGGACTTTGGCTTAGGTAAGCTCATGGTCACCTTGTTTGGCTAGTAAAAGCTTGTATTGCATATAAAACTATCGAGATTAACCCAGTAGGGAATTATGACTGAGAATTTTGAAGAAAATCAAGAAGCTCTTGAGGTTGCAGAAGTTGCAGAGCCAGTAGAAGCTGAAGTAGACGTGGAAACTGAAGCTCAGGATGTTGAAGCTGAAGATGCTCTCGATCCAGGTGAGAAGGCAGTCCAGGACTTCTCTAAGTCTTTGCGCGGTCTGGAAGGTAAGTGGTATGTTCTGCATACTTACTCCGGCTACGAAAAACGCGTAAAGATGAACGTAGAATCTCGCGTTCAGTCATATGGTCTGGAAAGCCAAATTTTCCAAATCGAAGTTCCTATGGAAGAGGTGGAACAGCATACTGACAAGGGTAAGAAAGTTGTTACCCGCGTACGCATCCCAGGATATGTGCTTATCCGCATGTGGCCAGATGAGGATGCTCGTCGTATTGTGCGCGAAACAGAGGGCGTAACCGGTTTTGTGGGTAATGGCGGTGAACCAGCTCCACTGTCTCGCAAAGAAGTTGTGTCTATGATGGCTCCAATGATTCGTTCTGAAGCATTGAAGGGCACTGACAATATTGAAGCTCGTAAGAAGGCTCGCCAGATTGAAGTCAGCTTCTCTGTGGGTGAATCCGTGACTGTTACTGATGGTCCGTTCGCTACGATGCCTGCAGTTATTTCTGAGGTCAGCCCAGCAACACAAAAGCTGTCTGTGCTTGTATCTATCTTTGGTCGCGAAACCCCAGTAGAACTTGGTTTCGATCAAGTGGCTAAGATTGACGCTTAAGGCTGCTTAAAGCTGTTATTCTGTCTTCGCGTTCACCCGAGAGAGTGGACGCGAACTTTGTTTGCGCGTGGTCTGGGACGTGAAAAGTGGGTGGCTATGGCTATTCCATGGTTCACGTGCTCAAAACTTAAACCGGACGCTGTCAGCCATGCCATGTGCGCGCCCGTCATGTCGCACAGCCATGAGCACAACTATCCTTCCTCCAAACTTGCTATTTGTCACAACAATCAGGCATAATAGAAAGGCTTGCCATTTTCAGCACGCTTTGGCACGCTGAAAGGCAGAGAAGATGAAAACCGCGGGAGGGGCGCGTCTTACGAGACAAACTCCGTTGAACCGCTAACAGAAAGAAGAACCATAAAATGGCTCCTAAGAAGAAAGTCTCAGCGCTCATCAAGCTGCAGATTGCTGCAGGTAAGGCAAACCCTGCTCCACCACTGGGTCCAGCATTGGGTTCCCATGGTGTGAACATCATGGACTTCACCAAGGCATACAACGATGCTACTAAGGATAAGATTGGTCAGATCATCCCAGTAGAAATCACTGTATATGAAGATCGTTCCTTCACCTTCGTTCTGAAGACACCTCCAGCAGCAGAACTTCTTCGCAAGGCAGCTGGCGTGGATAAGGGTGCTGGAAATCCTCTCACCACCAAGGTTGGCTCTGTAACCAAGGCACAGGTACGCGAAATCGCTGAAACCAAGATGGCTGATTTGTCTGCTCGCGATATCGAAGCAGGTATGAAGATCATCGAGGGTACCGCACGCTCTATGGGCATTACCGTAACCGACTAATTATTATCCACGAAGCAGAAGGGCAAACGCTTGCCCACACTGCGACTGCTAAGGAGAAGCAGATGACAAAGCGTTCTAAGAAGTATCGCGAAGCTGCCGAAAAGGTAGATCGTTCAAACCTCTACACCGCATCTGAAGCTATTGCATTGCTCAAAAGCATGCCAGCTCGCGGTTTCGATGAAACTGTTGAGGCTGTATACAACCTCAACGTAGATCCACGTAAGGCTGACCAGCTCGTTCGCGGTACCGTGAACTTGCCTAACGGCACTGGTAAGACCGCTCGCGTAATCGTTTTCGCACGTGGCCCATTGGCTACTGCAGCTCTCGAAGCTGGTGCAGACGAAGTTGGCGATGCAGAGCTCATCGAGAAGGTATCTAAGGGTTACACTGACTTCGATGCAGTAGTAGCAACTCCAGATATGATGGGTCAGGTTGGTCGTTTGGGTCGTGTGCTCGGTCCTCGTGGTTTGATGCCAAACCCTAAGACCGGTACTGTAACCATGGATGTAGCTAAGGCTGTATCTGACATCAAGGGCGGTAAGATTGAGTTCCGCGTTGATCGTCACGGCAACTTGAGCTTTATCGTGGGTAAGCTCAGCTTCACTGAAGAAGCTCTCGAAGAGAACTTCCGTGCAGTAGCTGATGAAATCCGTCGTTTGAAGCCAACTACCGTTAAGGGTCGTTACATCACTAAGGTAACCATGACTTCTACTATGGGTCCTGGTGTTCCACTGGATGTAGCTCCATTGGCTGCATAAGTAGTTGCATAGTTCGCGATAATACGAACAGAACTTTAATCCCGCATCACGCATAGGTATGGAAATGCCAGCGTATGCGGGATTTTGTTTTGCTGTTTTGTGGGGGCGGTTCGAACGTCGGTTTTTGTTGTTCATCGGACTTGGCGGGGTCTCATGCTTGCACGTGCGTGACTAGTAGCTGTTCGGCACAATCAGGCTTCACGCTGCATTAAATTCGAGGGTTATTGCTCTCACTCATTCTGCTTAACCGATTAATACACCTGTTGTGTCAGTTTTGATGCACAAAATGGCTTCAAAACTGACATATCGGTTGCGCGTATCGACTTTGCTCATAAAATAAACACATTCACGCCGAAGAGATGTCTTGACAACATCCTCCCTTAAACCCCGCTAAGTCCGAAGATCCGCATTTCTGTTGTATCTTTCATTGCTGTGCTTAGTAGTGAATGGTAAAGCTTTTACCACTTCCGATTTCAGCGGCTAAATTACTTTAAGGTGTAGCGCTACTGATAGCGGTGAAAGATACAGCATGCGAATCAAAATGAACCACCCCATTCATTAGCGCTTGAATAACATGCAGCCTACTGAGCGAGTTTTCTCTGCGATATGCCAGCCATGTGTGTTAGGTTGCCAAGAACAGCGTAACGTTCACGCACACCCACTCCGCGAGTTACACTCCCGCAACGGACAATGTGGATAACTCGCTCATCGAGTCACAACACAACCGAATTTCTACGCCACCTACGCTAGAGTGGGGTGCATGGTAGACGTGACAACAACCCCAGCAGCAGACTCAATGAAGCTCAACGACGGTCGTAATATCCCTCGCATCGGAGCGGGAGTTTTGCGCATCGATAATGGCGATGTGGCACAAGTTGTATGCGACGCTTTAGAAGTCGGATATCGCCACATCGACACTGCTGCCGGCTATGGTAATGAAGATGGCGTGGGTGAAGGTCTGGCTTGCGCTGGTTTTGCTCAGGGCGAGAACCGCAGTAAGTTGTGGCTCACTACAAAATTGCGAGATTCCGAGCAAGGTTACGACACAGCTTTACGCGCGTTTGAGCGTCAGCTACGTCTGCTCAAAACTGATTACGTTGATATGTATATGATTCATTGGCCAACTCCTTTTGATTGGCGTAGCGATACAACATGGGCTGCTTTGCGTGAACTACGCGAAGCAGGAGTTGTAAAAACTTTGGGCGTGTGCAATTTTATGCCTACAGATTTAGATCGTTTATATGATCAGGTGGGAGAGTATCCTGCTGTTAATCAGATTGAATTACATCCAACATTCCAACAGCGCGAGGTCGTAGAATATAGTCAGAGTAAGGGGATTGCAGTACAAGCATATTCTCCTATGGGGCGCGGAGCAGATTTAACCGCTGGTGGTGAACAGCTCGAGCAGATAGCTGCACGTCATAACGCAAGCGTAGCTCAAGTAATTTTGGCTTGGCATCTGGCTAAAAATATTATTATTATCCCTAAGTCTGCGCATAAGGAGCGTTTAGCAGAGAACTTAGAAAGCCGCAGTATTAAACTGACTGCAGATGATATAGCATTTATTGATTCTCTCAATACTTTGACACGTGCAGGGCATGATCCAGCTACTTTCTCCTATAGCTAATGCTTAGGCATTACAGGCGTCGCCGCACCAGAGCTCGCCGTCAAGTTATCGCAGTAAAAAAGCAATGGTACTACCTTATGTGTGTCATTGTTTTTCTTGGCGTACTTATTGGCTCTTTTCTGCCACAAGTTAGCGATACTGTGGCGCGCACAACCGGCACATATACAGCAACCGGTCAGGCGGCTGAAGCACTAGCACAGCTCAAAGTTGTCGATAATCCTCGCCCAAGCCGTCACTATAAGCGCGACTATTTCGGTTTCCGCCAAACAGATGATGACGGTAATGGCTGCGATGTGCGCGAAGATGTGCTTGCCCGCGATTTAGCAGACGTGCGCTATAAAAGTTTAACCTCATGCAGAGTTGCGTCAGGTGTTCTTAACGACCCGTATACAGGAAAAACTATACATTTTAAGCGCGGCATCGACACAAGCAGAGCAGTGCAAATAGATCATGTTGTTGCTTTAAGTAATGCCTGGAAATCAGGCGCATATGCGTGGAATACTGCTCGACGCTATGAATTTGGTAACGATACCTATAATCTTCTCGCAGTTGATGGTCCTGCAAATCAGCAGAAAGAAGATGCTTCAGCAGACGAATGGTTACCATCAAACACGGCTTACGCGTGCTCGTATGTTGCGCGCCAAATAGGTGTGAAAACGAAGTATCAGCTCAGCGTTACAACATCTGAGAAGAACGCCATGCTCAAAGTTTTGCATGGCTGTAGTAACCAAGTATTACCTGCGCGATAAACGAAGATTTGAGCGATTTTTCTCTCAGCTCAATAAATTGAGCCTATAACGCTATATTAAAAGAAGCACTTACGCATACCGTGTGTTGCAATCCCGAACGTTTTACCCTATTAAAGGCGCGCTTACGTATGTTGCTATTACATGAATGAGAAAAAAGAGAAAATAAAACACAAATAATAAACAGATGAGGGAGGTGAAGACGTGAACTGGCCATTTATTCTTGAAGAAATTCCCACTTTTGCTCAGGCACTTGTGGTCACACTCAATGTGTCGGTGTGGGGAATAGTGCTCTCCCTTATCATTGGTGTTTTCGCGGCAGCAATTGAAAGCGCTCGCGTTCCCGTAGTCCGTCAGATTATTCGCGTCTATATTGAACTCAGCCGCAATACCCCGTTACTGGTGCAGCTGTATTTTATTTACTTTGGATTACCAAAACTCGGTGTGCGCTGGTCGCCAACGCAGTCAGCAATTGTGGGTCTCGCTTTCTTGGGTGGATCATATATGGCAGAAGCTCTGCGTGGCGGTTTGGATGCGGTTGCTCCTATACAGCGTGAGTCAGCGCGAATGCTGGGCATGAATAGTGTGCAGATTTTCTCGCGCGTTATTTTGCCTCAGGCGCTCAGCACTGCAATGCCAGGCGTTATAGCAAACGTCATCTTCCTGATTAAAGAATCATCTGTTGTTTCTGCTATCGCGCTCGCGGATATTATGTATGAGGCAAAAGACATTATGGGCAATGATTACAACACCTATGAAGCCCTTGTTCTGCTTACAGTTTCATACCTGATTGTGCTGCTGCCTATTTCCCTCATTGGCACATGGTTGGAGAGGAGGTTCGACTATGCAAGGAATTGATATTCTTTTCCAGCCTTCCGTTATGCCGCGCCTTTTTGAGGGCCTTCTTGTAACTTTGTGGATTGCTGGCGTATCCGTTCTCGCTTCTCTTCCTGCAGGCATTATTGTGGGCTGGCTTATGACTGTGGATAATAAGTTTGTGCGTCTGATTATGCGCATTTACTTGGATATTATTCGCATTATGCCTCAGTTAGCTTTGCTGTACATTGTGTATTACGGTTTTGCTCGCGCATGGAACGTGAATTTTGATGCAACTTTCGCAACGATTATTGTGTTTATTGCGTGGGGCGCAGCTGAGCTGGGAGATTTGGTACGTGGTGCTTTGCAGTCGATTCCGAACTCACAGCGTGAAAATGCACAAATGTTGGGTATGAACTCCGCTCAGAGCTTCTTCTACGTGATTTTGCCACAAGCTTTGCGTCGTCTTTTGCCAGCATCTGTAAACCTGGCTACCCGCATGGTCAAAACAACATCATTAGCTGTATTGCTCGGCGTAGTAGAAGTGATTAAAGTTGGTCAGCAAATCATCGATGTCAATCGCATGACGCATCCTCAAGGAGCGCTGTGGATTTATGGTGTCATCTTCTTTATGTACTTCTTTATTAGTTGGCCGTTGTCCCTTATTGCAGGATATTTAGAGAAAAAGTGGTCTCATGAGTAACGAAACGCAAAAAGAAACGCAAAACGAAGCAAAGAATCAATCAGCAGATAATACCGTTGTTTTTGATGCGGTCGTCAAGCAGTACCCACATGCACAAGCTCCTGTGCTCAACGGTATTAACCTCAATATTCCTCGCGGTAAGGTAACTGTTGTGCTGGGGCCTTCAGGTTCCGGAAAGTCAACGTTATTACGCACCGTTGCAGGTTTGGAACCAATCCAAGGCGGAGAAATTTGCTTAGATAATGAAGTAATCGCTTCACAGAACGTTACTTTTAACAAGCGTCCAGCGGATTTGCGCACACGTATTGGCATGGTTTTCCAAAGCTATGACTTGTTCCCACACAAAAGCGTGCTGGGTAACGTAACAATGTCTCCAATTATTGTGCAAAAGCGCAATAAAGCGGAAGTTGAGCAAGAGGCTTTACAGCTGCTCGATCGCGTTGGTCTCAAGGATCGTGCGCAATCGAAGCCACGTGAGCTTTCTGGCGGTCAGCGTCAGCGTGTAGCTATCGCACGTTCCCTTATTATGCATCCAGATATTATGCTGTTCGATGAAGTAACAGCCGCGCTTGACCCAGAAATGGTGCGCGAAGTTCTGGACGTTATTGTTGAGCTTGCCGATCAAGGCATGACCATGATGATCGTGACGCACGAAATGGATTTTGCTCGTGCAGTAGCCGATCATGTGGTTTTGCTGGAGAACGGTTCCATTGTTGAGGAGTCACACAATAGTGACGAATTCTTTGAGCATCCTCGTACTGAGCGTGCTCAGCAGTTCCTCAACACCTTTAAGTTTGAGCGTCACCGCATTTGAGCGTCACCGCATGAGTGAAGCCCAGAAATAAAATATCGCAAAGAGAGAAAAGAAGATCGTATGAGCATCGTTTCAGCACTCACACAGATTAAAAAGCACGCACGTCACATCGTTGCTGGTATGGCTGCACTTTCTTTGACGGTCGGCCTTGCAGCATGCGGTCCACAGGTCAGCAGCAGCACATCTGGCTCGTCGTTAACTGTTTCAAAGAGCACTCGCACTTTAGATGATATTAAGAAGTCGGGCGTTTTGAAGGTAGCTGTATTTACCGATAAAGCTCCATTCGGTTATGTAGATAAAGATGGTAAGAACCAGGGTTACGATGTTTACTTTGCTGAGCGTTTGGCAAAGGATTTGGGTGTAAAGATTGAGTACACTTCTGTAGATCCTGCTGCTCGTGTAGACGTTTTGTCTTCTAATAAGGTCGACATTACTTTGGCTAACTTTACGGTTACTGAAGAGCGCGCTAAGAAGGTTGACTTTGCTAAGCCATACATGAAGGTTGCTTTGGGCGTTGTATCTCCTGAAGGCGCAGAAATTACTGATGTAAATCAGTTGAAGGATAAGACCTTGATTGTTGCTAAGGGAACGACTGCAGAAACCTACTTCGAAGAGAAGCATCCTGAAGTAAAGCTGCAAAAGTATGATCAGTACGCTGATGCTTATAACGCTTTGCTTGATGGTCGTGGTGACGCATTCTCCACTGACAATACTGAGGTATTGGCTTGGGCTAAGTCTAACAAGGGCTTCAAGGTAGGTATTACTTCTTTGGGTGATACTGACACCATTGCTCCAGCCGTGAAGAAGGGCAACAAGACTCTGCTCGATTGGATCAACAAAGAGATTGACATCTTAGCAGGTGAGCAGTTCTTCCACAAGGATTACGAAGAAACCTTGCTGCCAGTTTATGGTGATTCTATTAATGCAGATGAAATCGTTGTTGAAGGTGGCAAGCTCTAAAGCTGTGCAAACCTGCGTAGAAAATCTGTATATATAAGGCGGAGGCTTCCTCGGAAGGGGAGCCTCCGCCATTTTGATGCTTGTATGGAGTGTTTGTGGTATTCAACGACTGTGCCTATGCGTGAAGGTTAAAGATGGAAGAAGGCTTACCATCAACACATTTTGGCCTATAACCCGCATATTGTGGGGGCAAGCTTAAGATAACACGCGAATGACTTCGTAATAAACCATAATTGTGTTGCAGGGTTTACGTATCTGCTCAGGCTTGTGCAGTTGCGTCTTTAACGCGTGAGCAGATACGTTACACACAAAGCGTGCTGTTTTTGACGTATAAATCCTATTGGCTTGGGCGCTTGCGTTCTAGTTAATGCGTAAATCAAACAGATTGATATAAAACAAAAAAGAGAAGAGCCGATGAGTCCAAGAGAAGAGGGTAAAAAGGAAACATCGGCCTGAATAAAATATATCAGGTGTTTTCAATTTTCTCAAAAAAAATACGAAGAAACTTTGATCAATATAACACTTTTGGGTGAAAATTAAAGGCGTGTCGCACTTGAAAATTATCTGTAAGTGGATTAAAGGATCCCTGAGTGTTGTAAGCGTTATCGATTATATAGGAGGGTACTGTAAAATATCTACTGTTGATGAGTTGCCAGTAGTGAGAGAAGTTATGCATCGCACACACAGTCACCGTCCTGCATCGGGAGATGTTTTGACGCCTTGGCGTCGGCTTATAACTTCGATGCTTGTAGGTGCAAGTATTTTTGCGTTATCTGCGTGTGGAGATAATACGCCTAGTTCGGCGCTAACAGATTCGCAGTGGGGCGCACGTAAACTCGAAGCATTAAGTGGTGAATTTGCTGCTGCTGGTGCGTCGTCTCAAAAATCAGCTGTTGATGCGTGGATTGTTGGATACAGTGCAGGTCAACAGAACGCAGCTATTTCTTACGATCCATCAGGTTCGGGTGCTGGAGTTAATACTTTTCTTACAGGTGCTGTCTCTTGGGCAGGAACTGATGCTCCGCTAAGTGATAGCCAAGTCAAGCAATCGCAGGCAGTATGCGCCCAAGGCACAGCTTTCGAAGTTCCAACCTATGTCTCGCCTATCGCAATCGCATACAACCTATCGCAGTACGGCCTCCAAGACGCTCACATACAATTGTCCCCCGCAACCCTCGCTAAAATCTTTAACGGAAGCATTTCCCGCTGGAACGACCCAGCTATCATTGCAGAAAATCCAAGCATCGCAGCCAAATTACCGAACCTAGCCATCACCCCAGTATGGCGCTCCGACAAATCAGGCACCACTAAAACTTTCCAAACATATTTACGTGAGGCTGCGCCACAAGACTGGACGAACGATCCTACCGAAACATGGCCATACACTATCGGTCAGGGAGCCAAAGGAACGCCCAGCGTGGTAATGACAATCGGACAGGCTCAGGGCACAATCGGCTATGCGGACTTCGCGCAAGTCTCCAACCTTGGCACGGTTTCTGTGCAAGTGGGGCAAGAGTATGTGCAGCCAAGCGCTAAGGCAACAGCACAACTGATTAACCATTCACCGCTCAATGCAGAAGCCCTCAAGGACGGTCGCTATATCGTTGACGTGGACTACGCCACAAAGAAGTCGGGCGTGTATCCTATCGCTTTGGTGAGCTATGAAGTGGCGTGCACCACCTACAAGTCCGCGCGAACGGCAACATTTGTGCGGCAGTGGCTCACTTACGTGCTCAGCGATGAGGGGCAGGAAGTATCCGAGGACTATGCTGGCGCAGCTCCACTGCCTAGTGCGTTGCGCGAGCAGATGATGAAAGCGGTCGGCGATATTTCTTCCGGCGATATTTCTGCAGATGATAGCTCTTCTGGTGCGACTTCTTCAGCAAAGAAAACAGTGTCTGCAGTCAATACTGCGCGCGCTAATATTTCAAGCAATGCTACGTTCAGTGCTGCGAAGAATACTGCTAAAACGATGACTACATTGCGTACTGTGGTAAATAAAAATAATTTTGCGCATCCCCAAGAGATAACCTCCGCCCTCTCCAAGGAGTTTGCGTAAACCATGAAAAACCGCATGAATAAAATCATGAAAAACCACATGAAAAACAGTGCTAATAGCAGCGCCGGAAACAGCGCCGCAAACACCACTGGAAAAGCCAGTCTAAAAAAAATTACTGCCGACACGCTCTTCCGCTGGTGTGCAGTTGCTGCTGGCGTTCTTATTCTTGGCGTACTTGCCGCTGTTTTTGTGTTCTTACTCATCCAAGCAAGCCCTGTTTTTGTAGGCAATCGCGAAGCTGCCGCCCACGTTATTTCTTCTTTTACTGGCGGACGCACTACAAGTTTCTTAGCATTCGTGGGACCACTGATTTTTGGAACCGTTCTTGCTTCCGCTTTGGCGCTCGTCTTAGCATTTTTTGTTGCGGTGGGTATCGCTCTATTTATTTCACACTATGCACCCAAAAAACTTAGCTCCGTTTTAAGTTCCGTAGTCGATTTGCTGGCCGCTATTCCGTCGGTCGTCTATGGTTTGTGGGGAGCTTTGGTGCTTGTGCCGCACATGTATCCTGTATGGTCGGCGATTAACAAAGTTTTCGGATGGATTCCGGTGTTCGCAGGCTCTGTGTCTAATCCTCCGCGCACGATTGCTACGGTTGCTGTGGTTCTGGCAGTTATGATTTTGCCGATTATCACTTCTATGGCACGCGATATTTTCGTGCAAACTCCATTGCTCCAGCAAGAAGCAGCTTTGGCTTTAGGTGCTACGAAGTGGGAAATGATTAAACTGTCTGTTTTGCCTTTTGGAGCTAACGGTTTAATGTCCGCTTCTATGCTCGGATTAGGTCGAGCTTTAGGTGAGACAATGGCTGTGCTTATGATTTTGTCTCCTGGCAGCACCTATTCCTTGCATCTGTTCACCGCGTCACAAAATCAGACGATTGCTGCTAACATCGCCGCTCAGTTCCCAGAAGCTGATTCTATTGGCGTATCCACTTTAATCGCTTCAGGTTTGGTTCTTTTTGTTATTACTTTTATTGTGAACTATGCCGCTCGACGTTTAACCCATCGTCATTCTGACTCCAGTTGGGTAAAGAAGTTGATGAAGCGCTGGGCGAATAGTTTCAGCGCTCGCAAAAATATTGCCGCTGACCGAGCCGATACGCAGAGCATTCAGAAAGGAGGCAAGTAAATGGTTAATCAGAAAGCATCGCGCACTTCCAGCGCAGCAACGCCTCAAGAAACAACGCACACTACCACGCTCGAGCCAACGACTCAAGTTTCGCCAACGGCTCGAGCTTCGCTATCGGCTCAGTCTTCCCCAACCCCTGACTTCGACAAGCTCAAGCCTTCACGATCTTCCTTAGCTGCTCGCAAACGCACAGATCTGCTTATGCGCGTGTTAATTTACACAGCATTTCTCATTGCCGTTATTCCTCTGATTTCCGTGCTTTATACCACGGTTGTTAATGGTGCGAGGCGTTTTGACTGGTACTTCCTTACGCATAATATGCGCGGTGTTGTTGGCGGTTTGTATCCTTTCGGAGGCATTCTTCACGCAGCCATTGGCACCTTAGAAATTACTTTGGGGGCCGTTATTATTTCGGTTCCAGTAGGTATTATGACCGCTGTATACATGGTGGAGTATTCCGCTAAGAAACGCTTACATAAAGCAATTTCTTTCTTTGTAGACGTGATGAGCGGTATTCCGTCGATTGTGGCGGGTTTGTTTGCCTACGCTATGTTTAGTTTGCTCTTTGGTCCGGGAACAGTGAACGGTTTTGTTGGTTCTGCTGCATTATCGATTTTGATGATTCCTACCATCGTGCGTTCTACAGAAGAAATGCTTTCTATTGTTCCTGTTGATTTGCGCGAGGCTTCGTATGCGCTGGGTGTGCCGAAATATCGCACTATTATTCGCGTAGTTTTGCGCACTGCTTTGCCAGGTATTGTGTCGGGCGTTATTTTAGCTATTGCTCGCGTGATTGGTGAAACAGCTCCACTGCTTATTGCTGCAGGATCTATTTCGAGTACGAACTTTAACCTCCTCTCCGGTCGTATGACCACGTTGCCGGTATACGTATATAACGAGTTCCAGCAGGGTATGGCATCGTGTCCAGCCATATCGCAGATTGGCACGGATACTGTTGGTTTGTGCGTGCCAGGAATCCGCATGGAACGTGCGTGGGCAGCAGCTTTAGTTTTGATTATTCTCGTACTTATTTTGAATGCTATTGGTCGTCTTATTGCTAAGATTTTCTCGGTGAAGACGAAGTAAGGTCTGAAAGGTAACTCATGGGACAACGTATTGATGTGAATCATCTCAACGTCTACTATGGCGATTTTCATGCTGTGGACGATGTGAATATGGTGATTGAACCCAATAAGGTGACTGCTTTTATTGGACCATCTGGTTGTGGAAAATCAACTGTTTTGCGCACACTCAATCGTATGCATGAAACAACTCCAGGTGCTCACGTTGTTGGTGAAGTACTTTTAGAGGGTAAGGATTTATATGCTCCCGATACTGATCCAGTAGCTGTGCGTCGCGATGTGGGTATGGTATTCCAGCGTCCTAATCCATTCCCAACAATGTCTATTCGCGATAACGTTCTTGCAGGCGTTAAGCTCAACAATAAGCGCATTTCTAAGTCCGATGCCGACGCTGTGGTGGAGTGGGCTTTGCGCGGAGCTGCCTTATGGAATGATGTGAAAGATCGTTTAGATAAACCAGGAATTGGATTATCAGGTGGTCAGCAACAGCGTTTATGCATTGCGCGTGCTGTGGCTGTGCATCCTCAGGTATTGCTCATGGATGAGCCATGCTCTGCATTGGATCCTATTTCCACCCTGGCAGTTGAAGACTTGATTGGCGAGTTAAAAGACGAGTTCACCATTGTTATCGTGACGCATAATATGCAGCAAGCTGCACGTGTGAGCGATACAACGGCGTTCTTTAACACTCAAGGATCAGGAAAACCGGGTCATCTTGTTGAAATTGATGACACGACAACAATTTTTTCCAATCCACGATCCGAAGAAACAGAAAACTATATTTCTGGTCGTTTCGGCTAAGAATAGAACCGAGATTGCCTGTGGGTGCTGTCTCGGCTTTATTGTCGGTGCACACTATGCGCTGATTGGGTTGGGCGGGTGCGACGCCTGGTGTGCTGCGCCTTGCATTTATTATCACTAGAGAGAAAGAAATGAAGACAATGGATTTCTTCAAGTTGAAGGAGAACGGTACCTCGGTATCTACTGAAGTAACTGCAGGTTTAACCACCTTCTTTGCAATGGCCTACATCATTGCAGTGAACCCAAGTATTTTGGGACAAACCGGTATGCCATGGGGCGCAGTATTCCTGGCAACCATTATCGCCTCTATTGTTGGTACCCTTATTATGGGCTTGTTTGCTAACGTTCCATACGGTTTAGCTCCAGGTATGGGTCTCAACGCCTTCTTCACCTTCACTGTTGTGAAAGGTGTTGGTTTTACGTGGCAAGAAGCCATGTCTATGGTATTTATTTGCGGCATTATTAACATTATTATTACCGCTACATCCTTGCGTAAGATGATTATTAAGTCCATTCCGCCAATGCTTCAGCACGCTATTGGCGGCGGTATCGGTATCTTTATCGCTTACGTTGGCTTGCTCAATATTAAGGTCATTAACTTCGAATCGGGCGCTCCGGCGCTCTCCTCTTTCGCAGACCCTCAGCTGCAGGTCTTCCTTATTGGCCTCATCGTTGCTATCGTTCTGCTCATCGTTAAGTTCCCAGCTCAGCTCGCATGGCTCAACAAGGGCGCTTTCGTAATCGCTATCGCGGTAGCCGCGCTTATCGGCATCCCTTACGGCCTCACATCTATGGGCAAGTCCATCAGCATCGTACAGTCGTTCCAGCAGCTGCCAGAAACTGCTTTCGCTATCTTTACACCAAAGGGTTTCCCAGCGCTTTTCGCTGACCCAGCACGTCTGCCTCTGGTTCTCGTCACCATTTTCGCTTTCTCTCTGTCCGATACTTTCGACACGATCGGCACCTTTATCGGTACCGGCCGCCGCGCAGGTATCTTCTCTGCTGATGATGAGAAGCAGATGGAAGAGCACGCTGGCTTCAGCTCCAAGATGGATAAGGCTCTGTTTGCTGATGCTACAGCAACCTCGATCGGTTCTTTGCTCGGTACCTCGAACACCACTACCTATGTAGAGTCAGCTGCAGGTATTGCTGCGGGCGGTCGTACCGGCTTAACCTCGGTTATCGTTGCCGCTGGATTCGCGCTGTCTACTGTTTTCGCACCCCTCATTTCTGCAATTCCGAGCGCAGCTACTTCTCCAGTTCTCGTTATCGTGGGCTGCATGATGATGAGCTCCTTCGCAGAAATCGCTTGGGACGACTTGACTATAGCCATTCCAGCCTTCTTTACCGGCGTATTCATGGCTTTCGCCTACTCCATCTCTTACGGTATTGCAGCAGGCTTTATTACCTACTGCATCGTAAAGGTATGCAAGAAGGAAGCTAAGCAGGTTCATCCAATTATTTGGGGTGTAGCTCTTCTGTTTATTATTGATTTAACTTTGCAAGCCATTATTTAAGGCGTAAAGACTGAAGGGGACGGTGTTATGCACCGTTCCCTTTTTTAGTGGTTCATTGGACTTAGTGGGGTTTGTGCTGCTCCGTTTTTGTTGGACTGTATGGTCGGTTCTATTATTTTAGGGAGTGATTGAAGTCCTCGCGCATACGTGAATCATGGAACACTATGCCAAGTCACGTTTCACGAACCGTCCCCCAAGTGCTCCGGTCTGCCGTACAAGAATAATCAAATAAAGCAAACCAAACTCCGCTAAAAACCCGCGCACCTCTTAGTCCACAGCTTTGAGCGCTTCCAACATATCCACACTCCTCAAACGATGATGCACATACGCCGCCAGCATCCCCAACGCCACCGCAATCGCTACCGCCGGCACAATATACGCCCATAGCCCCGTCCCCGCATAAAACATGGTGGAACTCGGAGGCACCACCTCCAGCATGTATGCGTGCAAAGCTCGTCCCAAACCGAAGCCCATAAGCGTGCCCAGCAACGACAAAATAATCGTTTCGCGGTAAATATACAGAGTTACTTCACCATTAAAGAAGCCCAGCACTTTTACCGTAGAAAGCTCTCGAATACGTTCAGACACATTAATATTCGTCAAATTATACAAAATACAGAAGGTGAGCAACATAGACACAAGCACCAGCACAAACATCACCTTGTTGAGGGATTGCGCAATCGTATCCATCTGAGCTGAAAGCGCCACGTTTTGAACAACGCCCGACACAGCATCCAACTCAGTCAGACGCGCAGCCTCTTTCTCCACAGAAGAAATGCTACGGTTTTTGAGCTGCACAAGGTACCCCTGAGCTTCATAATCAGCGGAGAACACACGCTTATATGTGGTAGCGGTCATATACATGTAATGACCCATATACATCTCACTGATGCCCGTAATGCGCACAGATCTGCTACGACCATCAGCATCTTTGAAACTTAAAGTGTCTCCAGCATGCACCCCAGTCAGCTTTGCCAAACGATGCGAAATAATAGCGCCCTTATCTGTCAGCTCTAAAGGGCGATGCGAGTAAGCGTCTAACAGCGTCATAAACTTACTTAACTCGCGAGGCTTGTTCGAGGCAATAAGAGCAATCGAATGTGCCTCATCATCGGGTCCCGCCACTTTCGATACTGTTTCAAAATGTACAGCAGTTGAAGAGCGCACGGCAGAAGATCGCAACTCCTGCTCTAACTGCGCTTTTTGCTCCTTCCGAGCCTTCTGCTCAGCGGAAGTCTGTGCAGAAGGGGAGCTGGACACAATCACATCATAATGAACCAAATCGCTAAACTGACGATTATTAATCGAATTAATTGAATACTGCAAACCGAGACCTGCGAAGAGTAAAGCTGTAGCGCTCGCTACGCCAAAAAGCGTCATGAACATGCGGTCTTTATAACGCATAATATTGCGCAAGGTCACTTTATACGTAAAGCTTAAGCGGTTCCATAGCACAGGTATGTGTTCGAGAATAATTTTTGAACCTGCTGCAGGAGGCTTCGGCAGAAGCAGAACAGAAGGTTTTTCGCGCAACTCGCGTAGGCACACAAAAATAGCGGGCGCAGTAGCGCAGGCTAAAGCAGTGGCAACGCTTATCATCGAGGTAATGCCATCAAAGTGTAATTCAAGTGCAGGCAGAGTAAAACGGTCGGAGTGAGCTGCATAAATAACTGTTGGTAACACCACATGCCCGAGCGCACTTCCCAGAAGCGAACCAATCAGCGAGGCTAAAGCGCCATATACCACGAACTTGAGCATAATCGCAGTATCAGGGTACCCTAAAGCTTTCATACTGCCGGCATTAGTGCGCTCCTCATCCACAAAACGCGACATTGTAGCTATCGTAACCATAACGGCAACAAAGAACAGGAAAACCGCGAAAATATGCGAGAGCGCGTCAATCGTGCGCGGGGACGAAGAATACACCGTGTAGCCCTCATGTCCAGGCCAATCATTGCGTCCGTAAACAGAATACACAGGTTCTTCTAACTCGTTGAGCTGCTTAAATGTATCAGAGCGCGACGTGTCTAAAAACCGCCGAGCCTCATCGAGTTGCGTTCGCGCGCCATCTAACTGAGCTTGAGAGGAATTCAACGTGCTTTCGTTAGCCTTGAGCTGTCCAGCTCCAGCGCGTAACTGACTATTCGCTTGCTCCCACTGAGCCAGCTGATACGTGTAGGTTTGCAAGCCCTTCTCATACTCAGCTGCACCCGCTTCATATTGCGCTAAAGCCGCGTTATAGGCTGCGCTTTGATGATTAAGTTGAGCGCTGAGTTGAGCGCGTAGCTGCTGGGTCTGCGTATTGTCAGCAGACGGGGGAGCGTTCTGCAAAGCATCGAGTTGATGTTGCGCGGCAATAATCTGCTCGCGCGCATACTCTAAATTCCCGCGTAACTGTTCGAGTTGGGCATGCGTGGCATCAAGTTTTTCTCTGGCTGTGTTGAGCTGAGCTAAACCGTCGGCACTGCGCTGCTCGCCTTGCTGCGCCTCAATTTTTCGAGCATTAAACTGCTCCTGCGCTCGGCTGAGCTGTTCCTGCTTTTCGGTAAGCGAGGCAGTATTACTGTCAATTTCTTGCTGAGCAGCGTCCAGTTTATCTGTTGCTGTCTTTTTTATCTCTGCCAAGCGTTGCTCAGGTCTGCCAGCCAGAGCCTTCTCTATCTGCTTTTTATGTTTGCGTAAACGCTCGGTATATGCGTTGGAATACGGATTGATTTGGCGCATATCTCGAAAAGTTAAACGAGCCAGCGTGTAATAATCAGTGCGAAAAGCTGTGGGAGAGAGAACTCCGTAACCCTCCAAGGAGCCGGTACCCACCCGTGACTGGCCGAGATTAATAGTCGATATAAGTTCTACAGAGTGTACGAAACCTACTATTTTTAGCTTTTTAGTGCGTAAAACGGATTGCTGAGAATCCTCATGAGCCTCAACTGTTTGGCTGATTTTATACGTTCCAGATAATTGATTGCTTAAAGCTATTTCTGAGGAAGCGTTAGACCGTGGTAAACGACCGCTAACGACTTCGTAAGTAGAAATTTTAGAGCTATTGGAAAAAAGACGGATAGCTTTATTGCTTGTTCCCAGCGTTACATCAGTAAGATAACCGCACTCGGATCGCTCCACACCGTGTATTTTGCGCAGAAGAGAGCAATCAGTTTTATCTAAACCCATTGTGCTCATAACCTGCACATCAGCAAGATGATGAGCATTAAAATAATGCTGGGCAGTTAAGCTCATATCAGGAGATGCGACTTTCAGTCCTACTAAAGCAAAAGAACCGATAGCCAATAAAATCATAATAGAGAAGAAACGACCCTTTGATTTAATAAGGCAACGCCATATATCTTTCCATAATGTGCGATGCAATAAACTCATAACTCACCCCTACCATTCAATATCCGCAATGTCTTGAGGGTGAGGATTAACATCAATACTGCGCACACGACCGTCTGCCATGCGAATAACACGGTCGGCAATAGGGGCAATTAAGGAGTTATGCGTCACAATGATGACTGTAGAGCCTTTCTTGCGGCTCATATCTTGCAAAATCTGCAAAATCGCTTTACCGGTGTGATAGTCTAAAGCGCCCGTTGGTTCGTCGCATAACAAGATCTTAGGATTTTTTGCAATAGCTCGAGCAATTGCAACACGTTGCTGTTCGCCACCCGACAGTTGAGCAGGGAAGTTATCCATGCGATGAGATAGTCCCACAGCTATGAGTGCCTCTTGCGGACTCATAGCATTACGCACTACTTCTGAAGCGAATTCAACATTTTCTTTGGCGGTTAAATTGGAGATAAGATTATAAAATTGGAAAACAAAGCCAACATCAGTGCGGCGGTAAGCAGTGAGCTCGCGCGAGGAATATCCTGCAATATCGCGACCATCAATAATAACATGACCTTCGTTGAGGGTATCCATACCGCCGAGAATATTGAGCATGGTTGATTTTCCTGCTCCCGAGGCTCCTAAAATAATAGCGAGTTCGCCTTTTTCCACGCTAAAAGTTACATCGTTATTCGCGATGATTGTGCTATCGCCTGCAGTATAAAATTTGGAACAATGCTGTACGTCGATGTAACTCATAGTCTCATTCTTGCACAGGTGGAGGCAGAAACTCTATCGGAGCGTGTTGGTTGTTCTTATCGGTTTTTGGGGAATGCTCATATGCGCAACTGTTATGCCGCTTGTGAAGCCATTTTTCCGCATCATAAGTGGCATAAGAGGTGTATGAAACGGTTAAGCACGACGCGATACAACCGCCACAACACTACAGCCACCGCAGCACCACTGCACGCAAAGTCCCCGCGTCAGCACTTTTGCACTGAACACGGGGACTCTTAATCTGAAACTAATCCGAACTGCTATTCAACCATCTCAACACCAGCAAGGATTAGATGAATCACTTTAATACCAATTATAAGCTTGAGAATGTGCCCATGCTGCTGTTGGCGTACCATAGCGACCAGCAATATAGCCTAAGCCCCAGGTAATCTGCGTGGTAGCGCTTGTCTGCCAATCTGCACCAGCGGAAGCCATCTTGCTTCCTGGAAGAGCCTGAGGAATACCATAAGCTCCAGAAGGATTAGCAGCAGTTGTGCGCCAGCCAGATTCCTTATTCCACAGGTTCACCAAAGCAGTAAAGTCAGATTCAGACCAACCGCGTGCTAAAACCATCTCATGTGCAATAGACTGTGCTTCGCTGACTGGAACAGTGGTACCAAGGTTTGCAGAAGAACTAGAAGATGTGCTTGCTGTTGCTTTCTTCGTACCTACATGAACTTCCTCATTCACAGGAGCTTTTTTCACATACTCAGTGAGAGTAGAAGTGGAGACCACGCCATCGGCGTTCTTCGTTACCAAATTAGTCTGTTCAACAACGCCGTCTTCGCCCTTAACCGTTACTTTGCGAGTGCCTTCAGCTAAAGTGCTGTCTTCAATCTCTACAGTGTTATATGCAACAGATTGCTCAACCGTTTCAACTTGTGAGTTAGCTCGCGTAATTTTAATAACAGTGGATTCCTTCACCTTCGTGTCGAGGGAAGGGCTGACGGAATCATCTGATTCCAAAGTAATATTTCCTGCAGCTAAAACAGACTTTACATCAGTAAAATCCGAGCCCAAAACCATACGCGAGGTTCCGTTAATAACAACCTTAATGTATTCGGTATCTGCAGAGGAGTCGCCCGCATTATTACGCAAAGCAGAGCGTAACGTACTACGCGATACGTCCTTACTATTGCTGACCAAATCGTTAATAGAGTAGGCAGTAATATGCAAAGATGATGATCCGTTAAAGTAATTGACGGTTGCAAAAGCAGTGCTGGTGGCAAGAGTAATAACTGCTACAGCACCCGCGCTGGCTGCAATCCAGTGTTTGCGGGTCATTTTTTTATGTAATGGTACGATCGGTTGTCCGTGGCGACCAGGCATAAAGCTCCTCAGATTGGCGAATAATGCTCGATATTTAATTATTCAAGTATGCGAGCATGTGACTCGCGAACATCTCTAACCGCCCTAATAGCAGCTAGTTACACAACTGCCCATAATTTTACCACGAACGGCGTTCAAAGGCTAAAATATGGGCAATCAGCTTTTAGAATTGGGCAGCTATGCAGATGCTATACGAATCCTCTAGCCACTTCAGGCTTACTCAGCCTCATCCTGGGCTTCAGTCTCAGCTTCAGCATCCACATCAATATTGCGCACCTGCTCAATAACGCTGTCAAGCTGAGAAGCAGTCAAAGCGCCCGCCTGCTGGAACACAACGGTGCCGTTCTTAATGGCCATCAGCGTTGGCACTGCCTGAATCTGTGCAGCCTGAGCTAGATCTTGGTTGTGGTCAATATCAACTTTGCCAAAATAAATATCTTCGTTCTTCTCAGATGCCTTCTCATATACTGGTCCGAAAGCGCGGCAAGGAGGGCACCATGTAGCCCAAAAATCAACGAGAACAATATTGTTGTTGCTAATAATATCGTTAAACTTTTCTTGTTCAATAGTCTGCGTTGCCATAAATATCCTTCAGTAAATATCCTTCAGTATTCTTAATTTCTTATATATCGCGAAGTTCCGCGCAGAACGGTACTACTTCTAGTTTAACTGTTTCAACGTTCTGAGTGCGACGAAAATTCCCTTCACTTTGCTCTGGGTGAAGTGCAATAATTAAGTGTATGTCAGTTCTCAATGATGAAGTCCCTGATAGCGACGACTTTGATGCAGGTCGTAAGCGCGGCGAATTTGATGATATAACTCCGGATGATTTTATGCGCGGTTCGTCCTCGCATAATCCTCCTGGATGGTTATCGCGTCGCGATATTGATGATGTGCGTTCAAAAACGCCTCTGCCGTATATTGTTGTTGTTCCTGTGCGAACCGATGATTTGGGACGTATTGCGTATGTGGGTTCTTTGCTAACCGCTCATGATGCTGATGGCACCGTTTCGCGCACGCTGATTACAGGACGTGTGCTCTTTCACGAAACGATTCGTGAGTCTATTGCGCGCAATATATCGAAAGATTTGGGCGATATGACTTTGCCACATCTTCCCGTGAATCTGCAGCCTTTTATGGTGGCTGAGTTCTTCCCAACTCCAGGAGTAAGTCCTTACTTCGATGCGCGCCAACATGCTGTTGCTTTGTGCTATATCGTCGATATTGCCGGTGATTGCCGTCCTATGGATGAAACTCTGGACGTGGAATGGGTAAGCGTAAGTGAGGCAGTAAGACCTGAGTTTTTAGCTCAACTTCCTAATGGTTTCGATCGTATTGTTGTGCAGGCTTTAACCAGCGCGGGCGTGTAGGAGAGGCGCGTAAAAGGTGAGTAGGAGCTGCTTCTCAGGCATCGTTGCGCCACAGACGTTCACAGTGAGCAACCTCTACAGTAAACTACTTCCACAGTAAAGCACGCGTGGTAGCGTACAACTATGGCCATAAAATACTTCGACATTCCTGTGCACACTTATCATCGCGCTGTTGTTCCTGCAGGGCATAGCGACATTCCGCTCGTGCTTATTCACGCTTTTCCAGTTGATCATCACGTGTGGGATGCTACTGCAGCGCAGATTATTGAGCAGACACATGGTCGCGTAACTGTGCTTGCAGTTGATATGCCTGGAGCGGGCACGAATCCTGTTCCCGATCGCGCAAGCGTGGGCGAGATTGCCGATGATGGTGCGTATACGCAAGCCATGGATCGCATGGCGTCATCTATTGTGCATGCTGTGCACTCTGCCGGTTTTAATCGCGCTATCTTTGCAGGTATTTCTATGGGCGGTTACGCCACTTTGTCTATTGCACGGCAGTTTAGCGATGCTGTTGCTGGTATTGCCTTGTGCGATACAAAAGCAGATGCTGATACTCCTGCTCAACGCGCGAACCGTTTAGCTATTGCTGAACGTTTAGAACGTGAAGCAACACTTGAGCCAGTTTTCCATTTTGCTCAGCCACAAGATGACGATTCAGCTTTTAAGAAATCCGATGAATTTATTCATACTTTTATGGCGTGGATTGCTTCACAAAGTCCTGCTGGAGTGGCGTGGCGTCAACGTATGGCTGCAGGTAGGCGTGACGATAATGATACTTTAGGAACGATTACTGTTCCAACAGCAGTTATCAGCGGTTCCTTAGACCCATCATCTGCACCCGATGTAATGCGTCCGATTGCTGATGCTATGAAGCAATCTCAGATGCGTTTTACCGAGATTAAAGACGCTGGGCATTTTAGCTGTTATGAAAAGCCTGCACAGGTTGCTGCTGCTCTAGCTCAGTTAGTTGATGACGTACGCTCCGTGTCAACACCGTCTGCTGATTGCTCTGCGCTACCTTTAACCGTAAACGCTGAATCCTTGCGTGTGGGAGAGCTGTTAAGCGATATTCCTATGACTCAAGGCGCTGTGAATTGGCATATTGACCGTCGCGAGCAGATAACGCCAGATAATTGGCACGATGTTCTATCTGCCGAGAATACTTTCGTAGTTCTTGTGAAAAACTCTCGTATTGCTGTGGCAAAAGCAGGCATACAATCAGCTATACACACTGGGCATATGCGCAGGCTTGTAGAATTAGCAGGCTCGTATGTGGCGCAAACTCTTGCGCAGCATCCTGACGCTCTCTACTACTTGGGGGAACTCTACGATGCGGCGCACGATGAGATGAGAACATATATTGCCCTTGATTTTGATGTGCTCACCGACGATACAGCGCATAGCGTGGTTACTACTTTTGTGAGCCGTGCGCTTATGCAATACGATTGGCCTATTTTCCGTTCTGTATCTGGCTTGTTATCAGTGCATCAGGCTCAGCTGGGTGCAATGGCACAGGGATTGAGCTTGTGGCACAGTAAAACACGGTATTGCGGATACTGTGCACATGCCACACACAGCATAAATGGCGGATGGACTGTGCAATGTGAAGGTTCAGACGCACATATTCATTTCCCTCGTATAGAGCCATCGATGATTGTGCGCATTACCGATTCAGAAGATCGTATTGTGCTCCAGCATAATAAAGCCTGGGAGAATGGCGTTTATTCTGTATGCTCAGGTTTTGTGGAAGTTGGAGAAAATACAGAGCATGCAGTTCATCGCGAAGTTCAAGAAGAACTGGGCATTACAGTAGATACCGTGCATTATCTGGGTTCGCAACCATGGCCCTTCCCAGGTTCTCTGATGCTTGCCTACGGTGCATACGCTCTCGATACGCAGCTGAACATAGATACGAGCGAAGTAGCAGATGCCCAGTGGTTTAGCCGAGACGAGTTTATGCAGGCTCTTGCTGCTGGACGCATTGAACTACCCGGTAAAGCATCTATCGCTTTGCGCATGATTGAGCAGTGGTACGGAACACAATTACGCTAAGATAAAAATATGAGTGAAACAACAAGTAATAATGCTCCAAATTTGAGCGTTCCAGAACATTTATATTATTCGGATGATCACGTGTGGATTGATACATCAGTATCTCCTGCAGTTCTGGGCATAACTGAGTATGCAGCAGAACAGTTAGGAGACCTCGTTTTTGTTGATCTTCCTGACGTTGACGCACAAGTTCAGGCAGGCGACGAGCCAGTGGAATTAGAATCTGCTAAAGCGATTTCCACTATGGTTATGCCCGTGTCGGGTACTGTGCGCTACGTGAATAACGATGTGGTCGATGACCCAGAAATTATTAATAATGATCCGTATGGTGAGGGTTGGATTCTCAAAATTGAACTTGATGAAGACGAACCTGAACTGTTAAGCGCAGAAAGTTATGCCGCCATTGCCAAATAATACTTCGGAATCCAACCGTCCAGTTCGCCAGAAAAACACAGAGAAAAAGCGTTCTAGTTATGCGAAGGAACAGCGTCCTATTATGGCGCAACGCGCTCGCACAACCATTGACCGTCCTTCCGTGCATGAGCGCACTGAGAAAAAACCGCCTCTTGTTCAGCTGGGACGACGGTTGGTTACGGGTATTTTCGGCGCTTGGTATGGTTTATCCATGCCGAGCGCTCGCAAGGCTGGGTGGAAGCCACGTGTTGAACCGTATGTGGGTTATGGAACCACTAAGTTCTCACGCATTATTTGCCGCACTGTTTACGGATCTACAGCACGCACTTTCCGTCGCCGTTTAGGGCGGGGCATTCGCAATATTTTTCTGGTTCCAGCTCCTCGAGTTCCTGTGCGCGTGAGTATTGATGGTATTCCTGTGCTTGCAGGGCATGTTGGCGATTTATCAACCTTCGAAAGCGTACACGATATAAAGCAATCGCCGGCAAGCGCTATTCGTTCAGATGAGCATGGTTATTTGGATTTGCTTGCTCCACGCACGATGACTCCAGGAACGCACACTATTACGTATCAGGTAGGAAAGCGTCCTCCTGTGGCATCGCCGCTGTTTATTAGTCCTGACGGTTCTCCCGTGGGCATTATTTCCGATGTAGACGACACTATTATGGTGTCTCAAGTGCCTCATATGGCAAAAGCGGCGTTGAAATTCCTTTTTGTTAATCCACGTAACCGAGCCAGTGTGCCAGGTATGAGCGTGTTTTACAACAAGATTGGCGATCTGTTCCCAGGCGCCCCATTCTTCTACTTATCTACATCTCCATGGAATGTGGAGGGCACTATTCGCGAACTTATTCGTGTGCACGGTTTTCCTCAAGGCCCGATTTTGTTGCGCGATATAGATCCGCGACCGAAAACTTTTATTCCTAGTGGGGTGCAGCACAAGCTTGAATTTGTGCAGCAGCTTATGTCGGACTTCCCTCATATGAAGTTTATTCTTATTGGCGATGACGGGCAGCAAGATCCAACCACGTATGCTCGTTTAACCAAGTTATATCCAGGACGCATTGTGGCTATTGGTATTCGCCAGCTCACCTATAGTGAGAAAGATTTACCAGCTATGCTGTCTGTTTCGAGTATTCCTGATGTTGATGTGCCTGTATTTTATGGGCAGTCAGGTGTAAGCCTTATGAATACTATGCTGCCAACGCTTGAAGCCGTCTCGTTATCCATCTCTTCACAGAAACGTAAACATTAATGACTAATTTTTTCGCCGCGTACGGTTTGGAACGTTCAGATATACCTCAAGCCGTTAAAAAACCTCAAGAACGCACTCATCACGGTGATAGTTTTATAGATAACTATGAGTGGCTACGTGCAAAAGACAGCGCTGAGGTTCAAGGCTATGTGGCTGCACATAATGCTGTGGCTGATGTTATTACGCAGCGTCTTCGCCCGCTGATGAGCACGCTTTTTGACGAACTGAAAAGTCGCGTTCAAGAAACAGATATGAGCGTTCCTACTCGTATAGGTGGATATTGGTATTTTGTGCGCACACAAGAGGGGCAACAGTATGGTAAACAATGTCGCGTTCCTATTGCGCATGAAAATGATTGGACGGCTCCCACAGTAGAGCCAGATATTCCGCTGCCTGGTGAAGAAGTTATTTTTGATGCTAATAAAGAGGCCGAAGGGCATGATTTCTTCCGTTCTGGAGGATTAGATTTAGATAAAGCAGGCGAGCTTCTGGTTTATAGCATCGACACGAATGGCAATGAACGCTACGATGTGCATGTGCGTAATCTGAGCACTGGTCAGAATTTGCCAGATGTGATTGAGAACGTAAGCCCGGGTTCTTTTACTACTCCAGATGGTCGTTGGATTTTTTATACGCGCACTGATGATGCGTGGAGACCATGTGAGATTTGGCTTCATCGTGTGGGTACACCAGTAAGTGAGGATGCCCGAGTTTTCCGAGAAGATGATGAACGTTTCTGGGTGGGTTGCGGTTTATCTTTTGATGAATCCATGATTATTATCGAATCTAGTTCGAAAACAACGAGTGAAGTGTCTCATCTACTTGTTGACGATATTGAAGCTCTACTTCTGCCAAGCTCTGACTCACGTTCTCGCCGTTTTGAAGCTTTTATTCCGCGATGTGAAGGCGTGGAATATGATGTGAGCTTTGCACGTTTCGAAGGTATGGCTGAAGATGGTAGCGATATTCCTGTGGCTGTTGTGGTTCACAATGTGAATCATCCAAATTTTGAAATTGATATTATCGATATGAGTAATCACGAAGGACCATACTCCTTGGGTGATGGTGATTGCATTGCTGTGGGCTCGGATTATGGTTGTGAGCAAGCCAGCGAAGAAGATCGCGCCCAATCTGTGAGTACACCGTACTTTAATGAGCATAATCCTACTATTGTGCAAGGCACATCGGGTTTGCAAATTGGCGGTCTAGGAATCTACAAAGATTTTATTACGTTGGGCTATCGTGCTAACGGTTTGCATCATTGCGCCATTATGAGCAAAAAACAAGCGTATGAAGATTGGCAGGAGGGGCGTCCGTGGAGCTTTGAACTGCTGGGAGAAAATGATTCAACTGTTTTGCAAGCTATCGGTTTTTCTGCCAATCCGTCATATGATGCTCCGGTTGTGCGCTATAGTTTCGGCTCGTATACCAGACCTTCCCAACTGCGCGAACTTAATCCTCTCACAGGTGAAGACCGTTTACTTAAACGCGCAACAGTGCTCAACTATGACGAAACAGCCTATGCAGAGCGTCGCTTATGGGTTACAGTGCGTGACGGAGTGCGTGTTCCTGTATCTCTTGTGTGGAAGCGGGGACTCGTTCCCGCTCTTGACGCGTGGCCGGCTGACCGCAGCGAATTAACTGCTCCAGAATTATCAGCCATGTACGCTGTGCAAGAGCGTGAATCTCCATCTGAGGCTGCTCCTATGTTTATTACTGGTTATGGCTCATACGAAAGCAGTATGGGGCCAGGCATGTCTGTGGCACGACCAAGCATGTTAGACCGAGGCGTTATTTTTGCTACCGCTCATATTCGCGGCGGTGGAGAAATGGGGCGCGCATGGTATGAACAAGGAAGACGTCTCAATAAAATCAACACTTTCTACGATTTTATTGATGTTACAGCTGCTTTGCAGCATGCCGGTATTGCAGATGCACATCGCACTGTTGCTAACGGCGGATCCGCTGGCGGCTTGCTTATGGGAGCTGTGGCAAATATGGCACCATTCTTGTATGCGGGAATTGAAGCAGATGTGCCTTTCGTTGATGCTCTCACATCTATTTTGGATGAATCCTTGCCTCTAACTGTGACGGAATGGGATGAGTGGGGAGATCCTCTGCATAATGCTCAGGTATATGACTATATGAAGTCGTATACGCCATACGAAAATGTTATGAGCGCTCAACAGCGCGCAGATACTTTCGGAACCGACTACTTCCCAGTCATCTTTATTACTACATCAATGAACGATACCCGCGTTCTCTACGTAGAACCTCTCAAATGGATTTCGCGTCTGAACGAGCCAGAAGTAGCAGCAGAAGCTTTCGCGAAAATCGAGGTAGAAGCAGGTCATGGGGGCGTATCGGGACGTTACAAGCAGTGGGAAGAAGTATCCCTCGAAAATGCGTGGTGTCTCGACATCATGGGTGTGTCCAACTAGCGGACGCTGATGTCACTTTATGGTCATGCTCCCATAAACTTGGGGGCATGACTCAAACACAGACATTCAATATTGCCGTTATTCCTGGTGACGGTATTGGTAAAGAAATTACTCCAGAAGCCCAGGCTGTTATGGAAAAAGCTACCGAAGGTGTAGCTGAATTTTCCTATACGCACTTCGATTTGGGTGCTGACCGTTATTTGCGCGATGGCGTTATTCTCACCGACGAGATTTTGGACGACATCAAGAAGAATGACGCAATTTTGCTGGGTGCTATTGGAGATCCTCGCGTGAAAGCAGGCGTTCTCGAACGCGGTTTGCTGCTTAAAATGCGTTTCGCTTTAGATCATTACATTAATCTGCGTCCATCCAAGCTCTATCAGGGCGTTACTTCCCCACTAGCTCATCCTGGTGAGATTGATTTCGTGGTTGTGCGTGAAGGAACAGAAGGTCTCTACGCAGGTGCAGGCGGCTCAACACATGCGGGAACGAATCAACAAGTTGCTACAGAAGTATCGATTAACTCTGCTCATGGTGTGGAACGTACGGTGCGCTATGCTTTCGAACTGGCTATGAAGCGCCGCAAGCACGTAACTCTTGTGCATAAAAAGAACGTATTAGTTAATGCAGGAGATATGTGGCAGCGCATTGTGAATGAAGTGGCAGCTGAATATCCAGAAGTTAGCCACGATTACTTGCACATCGATGCCACCACAATCTTTATTGTGACTGATCCTAGTCGTTTTGACGTTATTCTTACCGATAATCTTTTCGGCGATATTATTACTGACGAAGCAGGAGCTGTCGTAGGCGGTGTAGGATACTCAGCCTCTGGAAATATTAATGCTTCCGGCACATATCCATCTATGTTCGAACCAATTCACGGTTCAGCACCAGATATTGCTGGTCAAGGTATTGCTAACCCAACAGCAGCTATACTATCTGCAGCTATGTTATTGCGTCATCTTGGTTTGGACGAGGCTGCTGAGCGTATTGAAAAAGCAGTAGAAGCCGATATTGCTGAAAAGGGCTCTACGCAGCGCAGCACACATGAAGTGGGTGAAGATATTCTGGCTCGTCTCTAAACTGGAGAGCATGACTCATTCTCATACACAGCCCTCAGGATTACCAACTCATCGTGGTGAGTATAAGGTTCCTGGGGGCAAACTTGTAGCTGTTGAACTGGGTGAGAACGTGGGCGACGGCGTGCACATCGACGGTGATTTCTTTATCGATGGTGTCGACGACCCTACAGCCGTGGTCGCTTTGATTGAGCAGGTGCTCAGCGCGGGCAGTGGTTTTGCAGCTATGGAAGCGGTTGCTCGTGAATTTCCCGAAGCACAGTGTGTGGGCTTAACTGCGCAAGCACTCGATAAAGCTATGGCGCGCGCTCGCGGTCAGCAGGTTGAGAGCGCCCAGGCTGCGGCCGACACAACAAGCGAGGAGAGCGTAGACGAGCTCAGTTTCACGTGGAACACTGTTGACGTGGCCGTTCTTGCCGATCAAACCCCGCACACGCCTGCTGAACATATGGCGCTCGACGAGGTTCTCGCTCAGCAGGTTGCTGACGGTCAGCGCGGACCAACCCTGCGTTTTTGGCAGTGGGGTGGCAATGCGGTCATCATCGGTTTACATCAAAGCGTGCGCAACGAGGTAGACGAGCAGCGCGCTCGCGAACTGAATTTTAGCGTCGTTCGGCGCATAACCGGCGGCGGCGCCATGTTCGTTGAGCCGGGCAATACCATTACGTATTCGCTGTATGTTCCGGCTGATTTTCTGCAGGGTGTGCGCGGCTTCGAAGCGTATAAGCGCTGCGATGAGTGGGCGCTGTTAGCGCTTAACAAGCTGGGCATTCGCGCGCGGTACAAGCCGATAAACGATATAACCTCGCCGGCCGGAAAAATTGGGGGAGCAGCGCAGCGCTTGGTTCGCGGCAGTACGGGCTGCGTTCTGCATCATGTAACGATGGCCTACGATATTGACGCGGTACGCATGATACAGGTTTTGCGTATTTCGCGCGAAAAACTTGCAGATAAAGCGGTACAGTCAGCAGCTAAACGTGTCGATCCGCTTAAAAGCCAAACGAACTTGAGCCGCGATGAGCTGTGCAGCGCTTTACAGTCGCAAGCTTTAGAGATGCTGCCGAGCGCTCACCTATCTGAGCTTGACGAGGTAACGCTCGAGCAGGCGCGGCAGCTGGCGCGTGAGAAGTTTGAAAGCTTTGCGTGGACGCATGCTATCGCCTAGCTGGTAGGGTAGAATAATCACAGCGAGGAGGCGTTATGGGATACGTAAGCGACAATATTATTCGAGATACAGTAAATAAAGCGAGTACGGGACTGTTCCAGCTGGCTTATAAAGAGGCTGTGAAGCCGATGGTGTTTGATCAGTCGCCGGACGATGCGCATGATCAGATGATTCAGTTCGCGCGCATGACCCGTAATATCGCGCCGCTTATGTGGGCGTTGCGCGGCATGATTGACTACACGGATCCCATCTTGGAAACAGAAGTAATGGGCGTTAAGTTCCATAGTCCGTTTGGGCTGTCTGCAGGTTTAGACAAGAACTGCGATTTGCCGGTTCTGCTCGACAATGCTGGCTTTGGTTTCGAAACGGTTGGCTCTATTACTTCGCGACCATGCCCAGGTAACGCGCGTCCATGGTTCCATCGTCTGCCAGAATACGCATCGATGATGGTGCATGTTGGTTTGGCAAACGAAGGCATCGGCATGGTTATGCCTCGCGTGGAAAAAGCGTATATGAATTCCAAAACGATGCGTATTTCTGTCTCTATTGCGCGCACTAACGATAACAAGACAGGCGACATTGCTGAGGGCGTGGAAGATTATGCGAAGTCCTTCCGTCGCGCAGCGAACCGCACGCATATGCTTGAGGTGAATATTTCCTGCCCTAATACGCGCGTGGGTGAGCAGTTTACCAAGCCGGAGAATCTCGATAAGCTCTTTACTGAGCTCGATAAGATTGACCGTGTGCAGCCTGTGCTGGTGAAGATGCCAAGCGATAAGAGCTGGGAAGAGTTTAAGGAACTCGTGGATGTGCTCGCTGACCATAATGTGCAGGGCTTGTCTATTGCTAACCTGCGCAAGGATCGTGACGGCTTAGATATTCCATCTGATTGGGCGGGCGGTATTTCCGGCTTGCCAACTATTGCTGTGAGCAACGAAATTATTGAGAACACGTACCGTGAGTATCATGATCGTTTCGCTATTGCCGGCATTGGTGGCATCTTTACCCCAGAACATGCCTACGCTAAGATTCGCAAGGGGTCGAGCCTGGTTATGTTTATTACCTCGCTTATGTATCGCGGTCCACAAAATATTACGGTGCTTAAGCGCGGCTTGGCGAGCCTGTTGCGTCGCGATGGCTTTAACTCGATTGAAGAAGCTGTGGGTGTGGACGTGGATTAAGGCTGTTTTCAGCTGAGTGAAGGTGTTAGGTTTATTGGCCTAGCACCTTTTTCTTTTGGGTGTGCGAGAATACGGGTAGTAGGTGAAATCTAGGGGAGAATGAGATGAACATTGTTATTGTCGATGATGACGATATTGATGCCCATGCAACTCATGAGATGATTGAGCGATTTTTCGCGAGTTATAGCGAAGAACCGGTGGACTACTCGGTATTGCGCTTTACCAACGGCGATGACTTCTTGGAGAATAACTCAGAGGCGCCACACATTGTGTTTATGGATGTTGAAATGCCGGGCACGCAGGGCGTAGACGTGGCGCGTAAACTTCGTGAGTTCGACACGAACGCGGTCCTGGTATTTACCACTAAAATGGCGCAATATGCTGCCGAAGGCTACGATGTGGACGCTATCGGCTACCTCGTGAAGCCTTTTACTCAAGAGGCTTTCGACATGAAAATGCGCAAGGCTCTTACTGTGGTGCAGCAGGCTCAGCGTCGCACATTGTCGGTGATGGTTGATGGGGGACTGCATTTTCTGCAAGCTCAAGACATTGAGTATATTGATGTTGCTCGGCATAAAGTAACGTACCACATGACCGATTATGAGGTGGATGTGTGGTCGAGTCTTAAAGAAGTGCTCCAGCTGTTAAACGACGCAGATGTGTCGGAAGCCTTCTCGCAAATAAATCGCTATACGATTGTAAATTTAGCCCGAGTGAGCGCGGTCGAGGGAGACGATGTTGTGGTGGGCAAGTGGAAGCTTGGAATGAGCAGGGGGCGGAAGAAGCCGTTTATGCTTGCTCTTGCGCAGTATCACGGGCAAGTGCGGTGATAATATGAATTGGTTCCTGGATATTCGTTTATCTCTTTTCGTTATTGAACTTGTTCTTGCCTCGTGTCTGTTTACGCATGCAGATGATTGGCAACTTTTCACGTATCCTAAACGATTGTGGCGCTTGCTTGTATTCCCTGCTCTTATCGTTGCGTATAGCTGTATGCCTGTACCAGTTCTGTATTTTATTCAGTATTCTCACGGCACGCGAGAAAGTGTTTCCGGAAGTTTAGTAGGAATACTGTATTACACTCTAACTGCCATAATCGTTATGTGCTGTATAAATTACGCCTCAAAAATGAGCACATTAAAGACCTTAGTCGTGGTCGCGTCTGGCTATAGTGTGCAACATCTTGCATTTGATGTGCATACGGTTATTACGAAATTGGTTTATGTTGCCCGTACGGATGCTAGTTTTAGCATAAGTGATGTGTATTATGTGGTGATTTATTCATCTGTGTTTTTTGTGAGCTGGTTATGCGTGGGTAGACGGTTTAATTTTGATGAACATAAAGTGCGGCGCGCTCCGCTGTGGACTGTCGTGTGTATTGCTCTTTTGCTCATGTTGATTTTTATTAATCTGTTATACATTCAAACGGTTCATGGGCATGCTCAGATTGCTCTCTATATGTATGATGCGGTTGCGACTGCTTTTGCTATTGCGGCTATTATTCAGGCGTCGCACAATACGCAGCTTAGCTACGATCTTCAAATTATGCAGCGTATGGATGAGTTGCAAGAGCGGCACTATGAGATTGCCAAGGAAAACATTGCACTGATTAACGAGGTGGGACACGATGTTCGCCGTTCTTTGCGAGATGCGCAGCTAACTTCCGCTGCCGAGAATGCTATTCACACTTATGATTCGCTCTTCCATACAGGAAGTGACGCTTTAGATGTACTGTTGACTGAGCGTTCCCTCTACTGTAATTCTCACAATATTGTGCTTACAGCCTTAGCGGATGGGGCGCAATTGCGTAATATTTCGCCTGGAACAATCTACTCTCTCTTTGGTAATCTGCTGGATAATTCGATTGAGCATATCGAAAAGTACGCTTCTGAACAAACCCCCGGTGTTGTGGATGTGAGTGTGCGAAGAACCGGAAATCTTATTCTTGTGGAGATAACGAATCCTTTACATGGAGACGTACAAATGAAAGATGGATTGCCAGTATCGAGTAAAGCGAAGACGAAAGATTCTGCTCTCCACGGTTTCGGTACGAGGTCTGTGAGAAGACAAGTGCATAACTTGGGAGGGGAGATGACGATTAGTACAAAGAACAATGAATATCGTGTGAGTATTGTTCTTCCTCTTGTTGCTGAGCAGTAGGAGGCTATTCGGGCAACTAATCGAGCAGTTCGTGCGAGTGCAGACCTGAATACATATTTTCTCTCGATATTTTGGAATTACGGTATATCGCATACCGCAATTTCGAAGGAGAGATTATGGTTTTTCAACGGAAAAATGACGTGTCGCAATCGCGAAAACCGCGGTTAAAGATGAAGCAAAGAACTTTTGCAACGTGGTGGATAATCTGTATCGTTTTCTTAACGGTACTGAGCTTGGCGATAAATGTAGCGGCATCACGCTTCTCTGTTATGCTCGATAGCTTCCTTGGTGCCGGAACAACACAGGTGGAGAGAGCTACCGGTAGCGAAGAATGGGATGCGCAGTATTACAAGAAGAAGTACGGCTCTCTTGCGGAAGCGGTGAAGCATAGTAAGAAGCTCGCTGAACAAGTGAGCAACGAGGGAATTGTGCTTCTCAAAAACGATGGAGTTCTTCCTCTCAAGAAGAACAGTACGGTTACACCATACGGATACGCATATGCGAATCCGGCGTACTCTGGAACAGGTGCAGCCTCAACTGGATCTCAAAACAATGTGTCTCCAGAACAAGGTTTAGAGAAGTATTTTAAGATCGATAAAAGCGTCGCGTCGGCTGTAGCGGCTGCCAAGACGCATTATCCGGATGCAGCTGATGGTACACCTGCATTAGATTACGATAAGAATTCGTTTCAAGCCAAGACCGATGCAGGGAAGAGCGCTCGCATTTATGAATACGACAGAGCGGCGTATGAAGAGGGTGCGCAAACCTCTTCCACCAATAATGCGGCAGTTGTCTTCATTTCGCGTAACGGTTCGGAAGGTTTAGATAAGCGCACTTTTGGCTATGATGATGGAACTGCCCACTATCTGGCTCTTACACAAGCTGAAAAAGATATGATTCGTGTGGCAAAAGAGCATAGTGTATCGGTAACGGTCGTATTGAACACGGCAAATCCAATGGAGGTTGCACCATTAATGAGCGGTGAAACCGAAGTAAATGCAATTGTGTGGATGGGCACAGCAGGTTCTCGTGGCTTTAAATCTCTCGGCAATGTTCTCAGCGGCGCAGTGAATCCGTCTGGTCGATTAACAGATATTTACGCTACTGATTTTACGAAGGATCCTACTTTTGCAAACTTCGGCGAATATGGTTATTCGAACGTAACGTATAAGGACACAACGCTTATTTCTTCGGGTGAGCAGAGGCCATGGCCTTTCGTGGAATACGAGGAAGGTGTGTATGTGGGCTACAAGTATTACGAAACTGCAGCTGTTGAAGACCCACAGTTTGTATATGGTCAGCGCGATGTTGCAGGAGCATCTACACAAGTAGGCGCGGTTGCATATCCGTTTGGTTATGGATTGTCCTATACCACTTTTGAGCAGAAGCTCAACTTCGTGCGCTTAACCGACGATGGTAAGGTTGAGGCCACCGTAACAGTAAAGAATACGGGTTCTGTTCCAGGGAAAGAAGTAGTTCAGCTTTACGCCACAGCTCCATATACGGACTATGATCGTACGCACGGAGTGGAGAAACCAGCAACTCAGTTGGTGGATTTCGATAAGACTCGTGAGTTGAAGCCTGGAGAATCACAGGATGTAGATTTTACATTCGTAGCCGATGATTTATCGTCCTACGACCAGTCTCATAAGAATGCCGATGATTCTCAGGGTGCTTATCTTCTGGAAGCTGGGGAATATGCTATAGAGCTGAAGAATAACTCTCATGATGTTATTGCCTCTTCACATATTAATATCGCAGATACAACGTGGTTTGAGGGTAATAATCCACGATCTTCGCAGCGTGATGCACAATCTCAGTTGGATACATCGGGTAATGCTACGCCGAAGCCAAAACAATCTGAAGGCTTCAAAGCTTCACATAATCAGTTCGAAGATTTGACTTCGTATATGAACCAGAATACTACGCAACTGAGCCGTGCTAACTGGAATGGTACCCAGCCTTCTGCACCTAAAAATCGAACTGCGGTTGCTTCCGAGGATCTCGTGAGAGCATTGAACGCGTGGAAAGATTTCGATGTACAGAAGAATCCCGAATTGGGAAATGTAACCTCGAGCGCTGTTTATGAAGAGAAGCAACCTGTGTTTGGACAAGACAATGGTTTGTCGCTTATTAATTTGCGTGGCGTGCCATATGACGACCCTCAGTGGGATAAGCTTATGGATCAGCTCGATTTCGCGAAAGACAAGGAATCTATCCAACGTACACTCTTCATGGCCGCGTACCAGACAGATCACATTTCATCCATCGGTAAGCCGTTAACTATAGATAAAGACGGCGCTATGGGGTGGTCTAATTCAGGCTCGAGTGGATGGCCTTCCGCTAATGTGATGGCGTCGACGTATAACAAAGAACTGCTAACCGATGTTGGCGAAGCCTTTGGTGAGGAAGCATTACATAACAACTTCACCGGTTGGTATGCTCCAGCAATCAATATTCATCGTTCACCTTTCGGTGGTCGAGTCTACGAATACTATTCCGAAGACCCTGTGGTTAGCGGTAAACTCGCGGCTGCAGCTATTTCCGGTGCAGGCAATAAGGGAGTGGTGAGTTACCTCAAGCACTTTGCCATTAACGATCAGGAAACCAATCGTTCTAATTACATGGCTACTTGGGCTAACGAGCAGGCTACACGCGAAGTCTATCTGCGAGCATTCGAGATTGCAGTAGAATCTGCACGATCGGAACTGCCGTATCTCACAAAGGATGGCAAACGCGAAACGAAGATTATCCGCTCTGCTACAGCAATGATGTCTGCTCAGAATAACATCGGCGCGGTTATCGGTTTCGGACGTTACAGCTTGCAAACAGCTGTTTTGCGTGGGGAATGGGGTTTCGATGGGGTTGTAGTCACAGATATGTTCATGGAAACTCTGCCGAATGCTCGTGATTTATCCATGCGATCTGGCTCGGATATGTACATGATTCAGATGCCAGGCTTTAATGCGGTGGATTACGATTCTGCAACTGCACGCACCGCTATGCGTCGTGCAATAAAGAATGTTGCTTATGCAACAGCTAATTCGAATGCGATGAACAACATTACTCCGGGATCTACAATCCGAAAGGGAGTAAGCGCTTGGCAAAAGGGCTTGTGGATTTACGATGGCGTGATTGTTCTACTCTGCACCTTGATTATTACGTGGATTGTCCGTCGCGGTAACAAGGCCAAAGCTCGACCAGATTTATTTAAGCAGCCTCGTGCTCGCAAGGCTAAGAAATAGGGGCTAGTACAAGAAATGCTCCTTCCCTCAGTTGAGAGGGGAGGAGCATTTTCGTTTACTGTCGCTACTCTTTAGCGGCTACGACTACCAGTACCCATCAAAGCCTGATCCGGAGTACCGTAGTTAGGGTTATCTGGAATATTGGCTTCGGTCGTGTACTGCTGCAAGAAGTTCTTAAGCATTGGAGCGCCGAGGTACATACCGTACCAGCTGCTACGATAGACACCGTTAATGCGCTTGCCGCTCAATGATTCCTGATTTTCCATATTGCCAGCTACTGCGAAAGCAGATACACCGTTGGTGAATGCTGCAGACGACATGAAGTAGGTTTCTGCAGTACCGGTCTTAGCGAAGGTCTTGCGGTTAGGCAAGTTCACTTCCTGTGCCTGACCGGATGTTGCAGACATGTTGAGCACGTACGCAGTAGTTTGTGCAACATTTTTTGGAATAGCCTGCGTGCAGTTAGCAGAAGGAACTTCGTATTCCTTACCATCCTTCTCGACCTTGGAGATGGCGATTGGATCGCAATGTACGCCGTCGGCAGCAATAGTTGCGTATACGTTTGCCATGGTCAGAGGAGACACGTTCAAAGAACCAATAACGAATGGTGCGAACATCGTGTCGTGAATATCGCTCTGGCTAGGAATAGCGTTGTGGTAACCCATAGCCGTTGCAGTATCGGCAATAGCGCACAAACCAATCTTTTGAGCCATGGAAGCCTGTGTGGTGTTGTGCGACCTCATAATACCCTGGTATGGAGTTTCTGGGTTAACCGTGCCACCTTCGGAGTTCTGTACTCGCCACACGCCAGTAGTAGTGGAGTTGCAAGGGAAGCTCGAGTTAGCATACGAGGTCGATGTTGCCAAAGGCTCGTTAGCAGTATGACCATTTTCCAGCCACGACACAAGATTAATTGGCTTAAAGGTCGAACCTGGCATAACACCCTGACCACCGCCATCGGCCTGATCAACAGCGTAGTTAATTGCAGTATGCGTACCAGAAGCCCCAGCAGAAGCATCGTAAGTACGGTTCTGAGCCAAAGCCAAAACCTCACCAGTGCCTGGCTTAATAGCAGCCAAAACGCTTTCGATGCCGGAAGGATCGTCCTCTGGAATAACAGCACGAACAGACTGGGATGCAGCACGCTGGGCGGTTGCATCCATAGTGGTCGTAATGTTTAAACCACCCTGATACAGCAGCTTGCGTCGATCTTCCTGGGTTTCTCCAAACTGTGGAGATTGCAAAATCTTATTAACCACATAATCGCAGAAGTATGCAGCGTTACCAGCTGTTTGGCATCCTACCGGCACAGACTGAACATTGAGCATGTCGACAATGCTAACTGCCTTAGCTTCTTTCACTTGCTCAGCGGTTGCGTAACCTTGATATTGCATAAGATCAAGAACTAAATCGCGTTGCTGTTGAGCTGCTTCAGGATGCAAAGTAGGGTCATAAGCCTGAGGATTTTTTGTAATTGCAGCAATCATAGCTGATTGTCCAAGATTCAAATCCTTAGCACTCACATTAAAATAGCGGCGGGCAGCGGTTTCAACACCATAAACACCAGAGCCGAACTGAGCAATATTTAAGTAACCCTGTAGAATTTCTGCTTTAGTATATGTTTTCTCCAACTGCACAGCCAGCAACATTTCGCGTAGCTTACGCGCAATAGTATCTTCATGCGCATGATATGCAGCAATTGGATCGTCATCGTTATTTGCCTGATCAATAAGGATGTTCTTTACATACTGCTGGGTAAGGGTAGAACCACCTTGGGTATCTCCCTTATTGACATATGTCTGAATAAATGCACGCAAAACACCAGCAGGGTCCACACCAGCATGGTCGAAGAAACGACGGTCTTCTCGTGCAACAACTGCTTGTTGCATGACCTGAGAAATATCGCGTAACGGCACAATAATGCGGTTTTGAGTATAGAAAGTAGCAATAAGAGTGGTGCCATCAGAAGCATACATGCGAGACTGCTGTGGAAGATCTTCCAAATTGAACTTCACATCTTCCAAACCGGCACTCATTTGTGGCTCAATGGCCTTCGTAAGAACGTTCGCGCCCACAACTGCTGGCATCACAACGCCAGAAGCAACTACGCCACCCATGACGCAGAATAATAAATACGATAAAATCAGCGTGAACACACGCTTAGGAGTAAGTTTATTCTTCCCATTTTGATCAGACATATGCAATATTTTAGCGTGATGCCCTGCCTAAAGACGAGGGGAGCTGATGGGTTGTGCAATATTCCCACGAAAATATAACAATTGTGGGGAGTTGGAGTTAGTGGAGTTGAGGGTTAGTGGAGTTGGGCTCGCGGGGGAGTTCGTGGGGATTGTGAGCGTGGTGCGCTGACAATGCTGGCGTCCATTTTTCATGTGGTATCAGCTCTCATATGTTCCTGAAAGTTGCTAGCACCGAGCGTCAACAACGCGCACTCGCACTTTTTACAATGATTGAAGTCCTCGCTCATGCGTCAATCATGGAACGCTAGCGCAAGTTCCGTTTCATGAACCGTTCAAACCCCTGTCTGACGTAATAATCCATCAAACTATGGGCACACTAAACCAAGTCGCCGATAAAATGCTCTTCGAATTTTAACGGTTTTTTTTGGGGGGGGGTGTTGTCTAGTAGGTTCTAGTTGATTCCTCTGGCAGTTATGTGTTAAGACATCGTTGCAGTGTGAATGTGTTTCGTCTTTATGTGTGAAGTCGATACGCGCAACCGATATGCCAGTTTTGAAGCCATTTTTGCGCATCAAAACTGGCATAACAGGTATATTAATCGGTTAAGCAGAATG
>NZ_ATVB01000012.1 GCF_000420505.1 Alloscardovia omnicolens DSM 21503
TGAATGTGCATCGCAGTGCTCGTTTGAAGGATTCGACGGTGATTTATATTTTGTCGGAGTCTTTCTCGGATCCCTCTCGTGTGCCGGGGTTGAAGGTGAGTAAAGATGTGATGCCTTTTGTGCGTGAGCTTAAATCGAAGACGACGTCTGGTTTGATGTTGTCGTCTGGTTATGGTGGTGGTACGGCTAATTTGGAGTATATGGCGTTGACGGGTTTGTCGATGAGTAATTTTGCTCCGTCTTTGAGTTCTCCGTATCAGCAGTTGGTTCCTACGCAAAAGTGGTCGGCGAGTGTGAACCAGTTGTGGGGAGAGCAAGAATCCTTGGCATACCACCCATACTATTCGAATATGTATTCCCGTAATAGCGTATATAACAATTTCGAATTCTCACATTTTTATTCGTTGAGTGATCCAGAATATATTAATCCTAATTTTAGTCTCGGATCGTCGTTTTATGCAGCCGATAACGCAACCTATCTTGCAGTTCTTAATTCCTTAAAAGAATCTAGTCAAGGCTCCCAATTTTATCATGCAAAACCACATGCCATACTATGCCTACTATCCGGATAATAATATCGAAATTAGTCCCGCAGAAGGATTTCTGTTAAAGGATAAGGAACAAGAAGCTATTCGTAATTATTCTAAAGGAATCGAATATACTGATCAATTTACGAGAGACTTTCTTAATGAACTTGATCCTCTAGATAAGCCTGTAACTGTGGTATTCTATGGTGACCACTTACTTGGCATTTATCAGACTGCTTCTGATGATCCTGATAATTCTGTGGCTTTGCATGAGACTGATTATTTTATTTGGTCGAATAAAGCGTCTGGTGTGGATAATGCGCAGGCTGCTCAAACGGCTACGAATAGTGCGTATACGTCTCCTAATTTCTTTACGGCTTAGTTGGCTGAACATCTCAACGCTAAGGTGAGCCCTTATATTGCGTTCTTAACAGCTCTACACGCCAAAGTTCCTGCCATGGAGCCTAAAGCTAGCTTTATGGTTCAAGGAGCATTAGATACACCTGATGGTCAGGCTTTGTACTTGGATAATGAGGATAATTATTTGGATGTGTCACAGGCTGATGAACAAACCAAGCAGCTTTTGGACGATTACAAGCTGATTCAATACGATATTACGGCTGGAAAGAATTACTTAAAAAATACTGGTTTTATGAAGATATACGAATAATAGCCGTATTTAGCTATTTGATGAGTGCACTCGGTTGTTGAAGAGAGAAATCCTCTGTTATAAGAAGAAATCTAGGAAGTGAAGGGCTCTCATTCCATCTTTCAATCCGATACACAATAGCTTGACCCCTGTTAACTTTAACAGGGGTCAAGCTATTGTGTAGTTAGTGTATTTTAGAAGTTAACGATAATTATCCCATTGATTTTTTGCACGCTTCCTTGAGCAGGCCAATGTGGCATAGATTGCGCGACTTTTTCTGCCTCCTTCTCTTGCTGGGCGTTTGGTAGCGCAAAGCTATAACCTTGGGTTCCCATAAATTGATTCTTGATCGAATCTCCATGCATTGTACTGAATGAAATTTCCATCACGGATCTACCGATGAGATCTAAATCATTACTCTTGTAAGTATCTGCATTGCCAGTGGCAGTATGAGTACCGATGTAGACAACTGGTTCTGAAGGATGCTCTGTATTAGCAACCTCTCCGATACGCTCAGCAAGTTGAGCGGCTAATCGTACATCTTGTTCGTAAATAACTTGTTCTGTGTAGAAAATTCGATTTGAGACTGAACCTTGCACGAAACCTACAGAAAATAACAATATCCAAGATATAACAGCAACAGTCTTAGGTGCACGTAATGTTGATTGAGTTGCAATTTCATAGGCAGTCATGAAGAAGAACCCGAAGGCATAAGCATAAACATACTCAGTACGAATGCTTGATATGCCACCTAACAAGACGTTCATTAGCAATGGAGAAATAAAAAGGGGTAGTGCAATAAGAGCAACTGAAGCAGGGGTTTTCTTTAGTATGAATCTAATCCATAATCCAATAAGGACAAAGGCGGCTAAGCATGTAAAAGCTACAGAATAATAAATTCTTTCGCCCAAATACATGCTTTGAGCATGGTGAATAATATTTCTTGCTATAACTCTGAGCCCATCTTTTCCCCAACGTATTTGGTCTTTCACATAGTCACTTGTTTCTGTGTGATAGTAGAAGAGCGCCAGTTTATTGACAAGAGCATACAGAAGGTATCCCAGAATACATAACACGGCTGGGACAATAATAAAGTTACGAATAGAATGTTCTTGCTTTCGAGTATTCTGTTCCGATTCGTAGAAGTAATATACAAAAACCATCGCTACAGCTGAAATGAATAATGACAATTGTGCTGTATAAAGGCTAAAAGCAGCGCCAAGAAGAACTACTGCTGCTAAATAATAAATTGTAATAATTACTTTCTTATCTAGTTTTAAGAGATTTGAGAATAACGGATCTATCTCTAGCCGTTTCTGTGTATTATGGCTAGTTGATAACAGGAAGGATGCATTAACATAAGCCATCACTGCAAAGGCGGTTATAGTCATACCAATGCATACGGAAGGAGATTGCAAAAGAAAACCTAATTGTTCAGCCATAACAGGAGAAACAAAAATAGGAATTGCAAAAAAGGCAATATGCCATTGCTTTTTATGGTGTGAAATCTCATAAAATACATAACCCCAGATAAAAACTGTAAGGGCGAAGAGAACAACAGTTAAGAAACCAGACAAAGCATTGTTATACCAATATGTTCCGGCTATTTTTTTTAGCCAAACAAAGCCGTAACGACTTAATTGAATCCAGGATTTGTAGAGTGCATCATGATTTTGAATAATCGCTTGGGTGTCAATAGAGAGAGTATTAGAGAATAGCTTTTGCCCAAAAGATGCAAGGAGAAATAGGAGCGAAAGCGAAAATTCCCAACGAATAGTCCATGCATAACTTTTAAATCCACTCCATGAGTAGTGTGCAGGACGGCTAACGCCTTCGCTGATTTTAGGTACGGAATGCGTGTTCGTTGTGTACGTCATTGATATTCTTCTTTCTTCATTTTATGAAGTGTTCATAGAGGAGTCATACACTGGTATAGTTATTTTATTGATTCTAGCGCACACTATGGGAGTATTTATGTTATTACCGCAGACTGACGGTGTGAATCGTTTGGGAATTTTCTTTTTTTACGATGGACAAGGTGTGGTAGATGATTATGTATCTACATTACTCGCGGGTTTTCAGCCATTTTTCGCGGACCTTACTGTGGTAGTTAACGGCAAGCTCAACGACGAAGGTAAGGCTAAACTTGAAAAGTTTTCCCACAAGATTATTGTGCGTGAAAATAAAGGCTTAGACGTATGGGCTTATAAAACAGCACTTGATAGTTACGGCTGGGATAAGCTAGCGGATTTTGACGAAATTGTTTTATTTAACGCCACAATTATGGGTCCAGTTTATCCCTTTGCTGAAATGTTTAACGCTATGGGGCAGAAAGACTTAGACTTCTGGGGTATTACAAAATTCCATAAAGTAGATGGAGATCCTTTCGGATACAGTCCTTTTGGCTATTTGCCAGAGCATATTCAGTCACATTTCCATGCATATAGGAAATCTTTGCACACATCGGAGGCATTTAAGAATTACTGGGATAACTTGCCAGAAATTAAAGACTACACACAATCAGTAGGAATGCACGAATCATTATTTACTAAGCGCTTTGCTGACCTTGGTTTTACATGGGATGTATATGTAGATACCTCAGATATGGAAGGCTTCTCTTATGGACCTGTGACTTTTGCAGCTAAAGAACTCATTGAAAAAAAGCGTATGCCTATTTTCAAGCGTCGTTCTTTCTTCCATCCGTATTCCGATAGTATGACGCAGTCTGCTGGCACAGCAGCCTTGGAACTATTCGAGTATTTGCGTGATTACACTAATTTTGATACCGATCTCATTTGGGAAAATGCACTTCGTAGCATGAATATGGCTGATATTCACAAGAATTTGCACTTGGATTTTGTGCTTCCAGATCAGCTAGCCGTGTCTTTGCCTGAGAATAAAAAATATGCTTTGGTCATGCATATATACTACCCAGATTTAGTAGATCAAACCTTACACTATGCTTATGCAATGCCAGAAGGATCAGACCTCATTTTAACGGTGGGATCCCAAGAGCTCATCGATTTACTTACTGATAAGACGAAAGATATGCCGTATAACGTAGATATTCGTCGTATTGAAAATCGTGGTCGAGATGTCTCTGCTTTCCTAGTAGGAGCTGGAAAAGATTTAATAGCATACGATTATGTAGCTTTCATGCATGATAAGAAAGTAACGCAACTGACTCCCGGCACTAAGGGTGATGGTTTCCGTATTAAATGCTTTGAAAATATGTTAGCGTCAAAAGCATACGTATCACAGGTGATCCATTTATTCGAGTCTAATCCGCGCCTCGGTATGGCTATGCCTACGGGACCAAATCATGCCGAGTATTTCCCAGGCTTTACCTTTAACTGGGGGCCGAATTTTGAAGGCACAAAGAAATTTATGGAAGACACACTCTCCATGAAAGTGCCATTAGATGAAGGTAAAGAAGTTGTTGCTCCGTTAGGTACAATGTTCTGGTTTAGACCTGAAGCGCTACATGGTTTGCTCGACCGTGATTGGAATTACGAGGATTTCCCTGCAGAACCTAATGGCATTGATGGCACTTTATTACATTTTATTGAACGTGCATATGGTTATGTACCTCAAGCTAACGGTTTTTTCACAGCGTATATCTTCTCCCAACGATTCGCGCGTGTAGAGATAACCAATCTGGAGTACGAAGTACGCGAATTGACAAAAGCAATTTCTAGCCCATGGATTCGTCCTGATTTGTATCAAACAACGCAAGCAATTTATGGGGGAAAAAGTTTCCGCGGCCATCTACGTACTTTGGTGGTGCTTAATCTTAAGCGAATTGCTAAGGCAATTCCAGGTGTACGGGGCATTGCTCGACGCTTGTATAATCAGCGTAAACGACGCCAAGCGAAATAATTGAGGAGAGTAGAAGTGAGCCAAACAGTGCAATCACGCCGACCACGGTTATTTTACCTAGATGCTGTGCGCGCTTTTGCAGCTATATTGATTGTTATTACGCATTTTAATAATCCTTTTTTGGTAACTCGTCCAGTTTTTGCAAACTCGCCATTTGGAATTTATATTGGAGGATTAGGCGTTTCCCTATTTCTGATTATTTCCGGTGCTGCACTCATGTACACGCAAGGAGATAAGGAAAAGCTTAATCTGAGAACTTTTTACTCTAAAAGAGCATTAACGATTTACCCTATGTTCTGGATTGCTTTTCTAGTGGCGAACCTATTCCATTTGTGGCGTAGCGGATGGCAATTTGGGCAAACCCCATGGTGGAGAATAATTTTCTCAGTTTTTGCGGTGGATGGTTATGTTGCTAATATGCATGTGTCTACTTTCTACACTCTAGGTGAGTGGTTCTTAGGTTTTATTCTTATTTTTTACGCGATCTTCCCGCTACTTCGAGTAGGAGTGAAAAAATATCCTGTACCAACTGCAGTTATTGTAGGTATTCTTTATGTCGTGACTATTCTGAGCAGTTTTACTGTTCTGCAATTACCTCAAGATTTACTCTTGACTGTGCGTCTTCCTGAGATTATTTTTGGTATGTATTTTGTGCGTTACATAAAGCACGTATCACATGCTGTGGGTGTTGGTTCTATGATCTTCTTGATATTGCAACAGTGGAAAGAGTTCTTGTCTGGGCCATTAGCAGTTACCTTTGTAGGAATTGCATTCTTCTTAGCACTTGTATGGCTCTGCCAGCTTATTGGACAACCATCGAAGGTTATTGAATATCCAGTCAACTGGGTATCCAAATTCTCCTATGCGATTTTCCTAACGCATCATGTAATTATTGTGGATGTATTCGCATTGTTCTCCGACTATATGCACTGGTCTCAATTACACATATACGGTTTATTCCTGCTTGATTACGTGATTATTGCTATAGCATCCGTTGTTTTGTTCTACGTAGAAAAGTTTATTGTACGAGGCGGAACAGCAATAGGGAGGGTTCTCACTAAGAGTTGACCATAGAAAATACAAATTGAGGCTCAGTAATCCATATGGATTACTGAGCCTCAATACAAAGAAAAAGAGTTACGCTTTATGCCCCAAGAATGTCATGAATTTTAGTGGCATCTCCCCACACGCCTGGAGAATCATAAGGGCGATCTGGGAAAGCACCATAGTCGAGAATAATACTGAGATTATTATCGTGAATATACTGTTCTACGCGGTCAGCCAAACTCATTGGCTGACCAGTGCAACAATTAATAACGCCATTAATCTTATTTTGACCTACTGTTGCAGCGATTTGACGCGCTAGCTCATCTACATCAATAAAATCATATTTATTCTTACCAGTAGTGAAAGGGAACTTGTCTTTTCCCTCGTGAGCAGCCTGATATAGTTTGGAGAAAATGGAATTACCATGGACATCATCTCCAACAATATAGTAAGCGCGAATCCACTGGAAAGTGGCATCGTAACGTTCAGCTAGACGTTTCGTAGCTTCGCGTAGAGCATTTTTGGCAATACCGTACATGGAAGCGGGGGCGCATGGTGTATTTTCATCGATGGCGCCCTCCCAGTAGCCGACTTCGTGCATCGAGCCCATTACTGCAATCTGCTTCAAACCTGCATTCAGCAGAGTTTCAATAAATGAATAGTGGCTGGAAAGATCTGCTAAATGAGCGTCAGAGTCATGCTTAAAGCCATCACGCCATGCCATATGAAGGCACACATCTGGAGACCCTAACTTTTCAAAAATGTTATCCTGCGATTCAAAAAGATTAAACTGAATCTTTGTTGCCCTGTCGTCAATTCCTTCGGTGCGAATATCTGCTGCAACAACATCATGTCCTGCATCCAGAAGTGCAGTTACTACATGACGTCCAATGTATCCGCCTGCTCCTGTAACCAAAATTTTCTTTGTCATAATTTCCTAGTCTAGCAGTGGTATATGTACCTTGAGCTAAACTATATGGAGTAAAGTTGCGTTTTCACGCAAAATCTACAGAAAGGTTCCCCGTGGCAGGTACTTCTGAAATTGTTTCACAACCGGGTAGGAGCCGGGGCATTTTCGATGTTTCGCGCTATCGTTATCTACTTGATTTACTTGTCCAGAAAGAAGTGCGGGTACGTTACCGCGGATCATGGCTGGGCATGGTGTGGACGTATGTGAAGCCTCTTACGCAGTTCATTGTTTTTTATGTTGCCATGGGAATCTTCTTAGGTATCGGGCGTGGAGGCGGTATACAAAATTACCCCGTCTATCTTTTTGCAGGCATTATTGTCACAAATTTCTTTACAGAAGCTTTTATGAGTGGCACGATGAGTGTTGTGTCTAATGCGGGGCTGATTAAGAAAATATATATGCCTCGAGAGCTTTTTCCTCTAGCGTCCTTGCGCGTTTCTTTAGTGCATTTCTTTCCTCAGTGGTTGGTTCTCGTTGGGGGTTCTATTCTTCTGGGATGGAAAGCAGACTTAGCGGGTCTTGTAGTGGCCTTAGTTGCTTTTATATCTTTAACTATGTTTGCTTTTGGTTTGGGTCTCTTCTTTGGCTCCGTTAATGTTTTCTTCCGAGACGCCCAAAATGTTACTGATTTAGTCGCTATGGTTGCAATGTGGTTAGCTCCTAGTTTCTATACGTGGCATCAAGTGGCAAGTCAAGTTCCAGGGTGGGCGTTCCAGATATATATGGCAAATCCTATTGCTATTGCTGTTGAGGCATTCCATCGTGGTTTCTGGTGGGGGGCAACAGACGGAAGCTTTACTTTTGCGCATGGTTGGACAGTGAGTTTAATTGCCAGTCTAGTTATTTCTATGATTGCGCTCATTATTGGTGAAATAACATTCCGTAAGCTTGAAGGCAATTTTGCCCAGGAAATGTAGGTGATAGTAGTGGCAGATAATGTACTTCCTGATGATGTATCTGTTCGTGTATCCGATGTATCTAAACGCTTCCACTTTCGAGTGAATCGTTCAATTAAAGAAGCGATTGTTAAGGCTTTTACGCCAAAATCGAAGCGTCGTCCTAACGAGACTTTTACTGCTTTAGATCATGTTAATTTTGATATTAAACGTGGTGAAACCGTTGGCTTGATTGGTGTGAATGGCTCTGGAAAATCCACTCTCCTTAAATTAATGTCGGGTGTTATGCAACCTGATGATGGTGAGGTTTTGGTGCGTGGCACTATTGCAGGTTTGATTGAAGTGGGTGCAGGTTTTTCGCCAGATTTAACAGGTCGCGAAAATGTTTACCTCAATGGTGCGATTTTAGGAATGTCTAAAGAAGAAATCGACGCCAAATATGATGACATTGTCGCGTTTAGCGAGATTGAACCTTTTATGGATACAGAGGTTAAGTTTTATTCCTCAGGTATGTTTTTGCGCTTAGCTTTTGCTGTTGCTGTACATTCTGATCCTGATGTGTTCTTAATTGATGAAATTTTAGCTGTGGGGGATGAAGCTTTCCAGCATAAGTGCATTATGCGATTAAAGGAGCAGCAAAAGCAAGGTCAAACCATGGTGTTGGTTTCTCATAGCGAAGATCAGATTAAGGCGCTTGCTGATCGATGCATTGTGATTTCTAAATCGCATCAGATTTTTGATGGTAAACCTGATGAAGCTTTTGAAGTAATGCGCGCGCATCTATAAATAATCAGTTAGGATAGAAATTATGAGTGAACTGTTTGAGCCAAAGCACATTATCGTCACCGGTGGCGCCGGTTTTATTGGATCTAACTTCGTGCATTATGTGGTGAATAATCATCCTGAAGTTCATGTGACTGTTCTGGATGCGCTTACTTATGCAGGTAATATCGAAAATATTGCAGGGTTACCAGAAGATCGCGTGACATTCGTACACGGTAATATTTGTGACGCAGAATTATTGGATAAGATTGTTCCTGGTGTGGATGCTATTGTGCACTATGCTGCAGAATCACATAACGATAATTCCATTGCAGATCCGGAACCATTCCTCAAAACAAATGTTGAAGGTACCTACCGTCTACTGGAAGTAGCTCGCAAGTACGATGTTCGCTATCATCATGTGTCTACTGATGAGGTGTATGGAGATCTTGCCTTAGACGATCCTGCAAAGTTCACTGAGGAAACTCCATACCATCCTTCTTCGCCATACTCGTCAACAAAGGCGAGCTCCGATTTGCTTGTACGTGCATGGCATCGCACTTTTGGTGTGCGCGCTACAATTTCGAATTGCTCGAATAATTACGGGCCATACCAGCATGTAGAGAAGTTCATTCCTCGCCAGATTACGAATATTCTTACGGGTGTGCGCCCTAAGCTCTATGGTGATGGATTGAATGTGCGTGACTGGATTCACACAGAAGATCATTCGTCTGGTGTGTGGACCATTCTTACAAAGGGACGTATCGGCGAAACTTACCTCATCGGAGCCAATGGTGAGAAGAACAATATTAGCGTTCTTCGTGAAATCCTTAAAGCTATGGGTAAAGATGAAAATGACTTCGATCATGTAAAAGATCGTCCAGGTCACGATCGTCGCTATGCTATTGATTCGACAAAGCTTCAGACTGAATTGGGATGGGTTCCGCAGCATACTGATTTTGCTGCAGGACTCCAGCAGACTATTCAGTGGTATATTGATAATCCGCAGTGGTGGGAAAAAACAAAGGAAGCTACTGAAGCACGTTACAAGAAGCAGGGCCAGTAAGGTCTAGGGGAATTACGCATGGTATTAGAATTTTCGAAAGAGCTCAAAGCGACACAAACTAATATTCCGGGTTTAGTTGTTTTTGATTTACCTGTACACGGCGATAATCGTGGATGGTTTAAGGAAAATTGGCAACGCGCCAAAATGACAGAAATAGGTCTGCCGGATTTTGGTCCTGTACAAAATAATATTAGTTTTAATACCATGCGTGGTGTAACTCGAGGTATTCATGCAGAGCCTTGGGATAAATATATTTCCATTGCTACCGGTGAAGTATTCGGTGCATGGGTGGATTTGCGTCCTGGTAAGAGCTTTGGTGAAGTATTTACCACTCGCTTAGACCCATCTAAAGCTATCTTCGTGCCACGTGGTGTGGGCAACTCGTTCCAAACATTAGTTGATGGCACTGCTTATACCTATTTAGTCAATGCTCACTGGAGTATGGAGCAGAAAAAGACTTATACCTTTGTTAATCTTGCGGATCCAGAATTAAACATTCAATGGCCTATACCGTTGGAAGAGACTGAGCGATCTGAAGCTGATTTGAATCATCCTATGCTTAAGGATGTTATTCCCATGATGCCTAAGCGCACGCTGGTATTAGGATCTCATGGTCAGTTAGGCACCTCTATTTCTAAATATGTTCAAGAAAAAGGTCTGACTGGGTACGAGTTTGCAGATGCAGATACATTTGATATTGCAGATTCAGCAGCCTATGAGAACTATGATTGGGATTTATACGGCACCATTATTAACGCAGCAGCATTTACCTCTGTAGATAAAGCTGAGACTTCTGAGGGGCGCAAAGCTGCGTGGAGAGTTAATGTGGCTGGTGTTGCTAATTTAGCCAAAATAGCAGCTGAGCATAAGATTACCCTCGTTCATATTTCCAGTGATTATGTATTTGATGGAACAAGAGAAGAACATAACGAAACAGAAGCTTTTGCTCCATTGGGTGTGTATGGTCAGACAAAAGCTGCAGGCGATGCGATTGTATCGAATGTTCCTCGCCACTATATTGTGCGCTCTAGCTGGATTGTAGGTGAAGGAAAGAACTTCGTCTCGCGCATGGTATCGTTAGCGCAGGAATCTAAACAAAATGGTATAACAACTGCTCAGGCTCCTGCTGATCAATTTGGACGCTTAACTTTTGTCGATGAGCTTACAAATGGTATTTTCCACTTGCTCAATGAGAATGCTCCATATGGAACGTACAATTTAACGGGGTCTGGAGATAGTGCTTCGTGGTATGGCATTGCAGTGAGTATTTTCAATCAGGTCGGGGCTGATAGCTCATTAATTGATCGGAATTCGGTTGAAGAATATGCGAAGACAACGGGCGGAGCAATGCGACCTCGTTTCTGTACTTTGGATTTATCTAAGCTAGTGGCTACTGGTTTTACACCGCAGCCATGGCAAGATAATCTGACTGCCTACATTCATCATCTTTTAGAGAGGTAAAGAGGCTTTCATGAAAGGTATTATTCTAGCTGGTGGCTCGGGTACGCGCTTGTACCCCTTAACCACAGTAACATCGAAGCAGCTTCTCCCTGTTTATGATAAGCCGATGGTATATTATCCGTTGAGCGTGCTTATGATGGCAGGAATCCGCGATATTCTTATTATCTCTACTCCACATGATTTGCCTAATTTTGAGCGCTTATTGGGAACAGGTGAACAATTTGGAGTGCATTTCCAATACAAAGTACAGCCCTCTCCAGATGGTTTATCGCAAGCATTTATTCTAGGTGAGGAGTTCATTGATGGGGATTCCTGTGCTTTGGTTTTGGGAGATAATATTTTCTATGGAAACGGTCTGACCCAAGTACTGAAAAAAGCTGCATCTCTTGAACATGGAGCTCGTGTTTTCGGTTATTTTGTTGATGACCCAGAGCGTTACGGCGTCGTAGAATTTGATGAAAATCATAAGGCAATCTCTATTGTAGAAAAACCGAAGAATCCAAAGACTAATTATGCAGTAACAGGTTTGTATTTCTACGATAATCGAGTAACTGAATTCGCCAAGCAAGTGAAGCCTTCTGCTCGTGGGGAATTAGAGATTACTGATCTTAATAAGATGTATTTAGATGACGGATCTCTCACCGTTCAAACACTAGGACGTGGCTTTGCGTGGCTAGATACGGGCACAATGGATTCTTTGTATGAAGCAGGGGAATTTGTGCGCACTGTGGAACGCGCTCAGGGTATGCCTATTGCCATCTTGGAAGAAATCGCTTATGAGCATGGATGGATTTCTAAGGAACAGTTACTCGAAGCGGCTGAACATTATGGAAAGAGTCCGTATGGAGCTCATTTGAAATCTGTGGCAGATAACAAGTTTATTGTTACTGGCGAGGATTAGAAAGTAAAATAAACGTTTTATGGGTGTTCTTTTCCCTATGAGGAGAAAAGAACACCCATTATGCTGTACGAATACTATCTATGAAGTATCAATTTAGCTAAACGGCGAGCCAAACCTCTGCGATGAGTTCCTAGAGGAATAAACTTGTCAAAATAATATCGAGCTTTTGTTCCCGTTTTGAAAATACGGAGTGATTCTTCATATATGACACGTTGACGCTCTGCTTCTCGCTGAGCAGTCCGTGTACGAATTTGTTCAAGAATATAGAGTGTGCTGGCGTGTGTTGCTTGCTCCTCCTCACTCAGCTCAAGATGAGTCTCGGCTATTGCTTCGGAAAAAAGGTCTGACCAGAGCGCAAAGTTTGCTGTGGGAGGGAAAGCATCCTTGGTAAGTTCGTCATATAAATGAGAGTTGATGTGATAATGAAGGGCAAGATAAGCATCGTTCTTTCCCCATGTTATTTGTAGAATTCGTAATCCCTCTGAATAATCATTTGACGCTAAACGCTCTACAAAATCATCACCGACGATTTTTAGTGCTCGTGCGTGGAAATTCCGGGCAGCAGAATTAATTTCAGTTGAACTGTAATGAGTCGAAAAAGCCTGAACCTCCTGATCCACTTCCCAAGCGCTATGCTGATCTCGATCAAAAATATCTAAACTTGCGGTGGTGCGGCTGGAAATCCCTCGCCCAAAATGATAATTTAACCCTCGATATTCAACATAGGAATATAATTTATGACTCAATGAGCAAATTGCTAGATATTCGTAGCCATCCTCGATTTTATTGAGTCTTGTAACTGAAAGATTTTTGAATGCTTCTTGAATAAGTGATGTCTTGAAGAAAGCAGTTATTATGTTCCAAGGCACCCATGCCGCAAAAGGTGGGCTAAATGATGCCTGGAGGATTTGTGCATGGCTGCAGTCTCCAAGAGTTGCATTAAATAAACTTTCAACTCTGGTTTCCAAGGAAGAATCTTCTGTATCCGCTACTTCTACATGTGCACCATAACGGATTATATCTGCGTCAGGTCTTGATGAAGCAAAGTTATATAGGGTTTCGCAAGCGGTGAGTGCCAGCGTGTCATCGGCGTCAAGAAACATTGTATAAAGTCCTGAAGCTCGGGCAACTCCTGTGAGGCGAGTGGTATGCAGTCCTTTATTAACGCCATGCGCGAGATGAATAATACGAGAATCACTGTGCGCATAATCAGAAATAATAGCACTCGTATTATCTGTGCTGCCATCATCAACAACAATAATTTCAATAGTATTCAAAGTCTGTTGAACGGCGCTGTCCAAACAAGCTCCAATATATTTTTCTTTATTATAAGCAGGAATAATAATCGAAACTGTAGGTTGAGCTGTGCTGGTCATACACCCTCCTTTGTAACTTATGCACATTATAGAGGAGGGTACAAGAAAAAAGCACTCTTCATGAGAAGAGCGCTTGAGTGGCGGAGAATACGAGATTCGAACTCGTGAGGGCGTTAACCCAACACGCTTTCCAAGCGTGCGCCATAGACCACTAGGCGAATTCTCCACTGTGTTCAAAGAACAACGGAGTTCATAATAGCACGGGGGAAAGAAATATGTCAAATATGGCTCGAGGCGTGTTTATATAAAAAGGACTTGTAAAGAATTGGCATAGATAAGGTATTAGAGGTGTGAAAAAGGCTAAAGAATACAATCTTTTATTACTTTTCCAGTAATCTTGAAAATATCTCATTATCGGATTTCATTGATGAGTGACAATTTTTAAGACCAAGAGGAGAGACAGTGAGAGTATTTTTTGCTGTACTAACTAGCCTAGCTACCATATTTTCCCCTCAACTTTCGTCTCAAGTTCAAACATACGTATCGAATACTTCGACAATACATACCGTAGCAGAACAAGCTGATGCTACGCGAGAACATGATATTGTTGAAGCGCAGGCTCAGGAGCAGAAACTTCCTGAAGATATTGCTGATTCGATTAGCAATGGAGATACTGTTGTATCGAGTGAATACGTTGCTAAAGACGACGGTACTTTAGTGTATGCCCAGACTGGGGAAAAAGTAACTGATCCTAAGATAGTAGGCACGCAGGAGGAGGTTCCGGATCCCTTAGCGCGTACTAATGGTGAATCTTTTATTCCTGTGTCGGTAGAAGCTGCGCGCGAAATTATTGACGACGCTGATACTTCTGAAGAAGAGATTCCTCAACAGGAAGATACGCCTCAGAATCCAGACAGAGAAAATAGTGCTCAGCAAGATGACCCAACCCAGTTGCAAGCTAGTTCAGCTGCGTATATAGCAAGTGCGCCATCGGTTCGTTCTGTAGGCAACTGGTCAAGTAACTATGGTGCTAAGTGGGGTAGTTATAACGGGCAGCAGGCATTTTTCGAGGGAGATGGTTCTCTGTTTGTGGTGCCTGCGAGCAAGGTAATTGACGTGTCTGAATGGCAGGGTGATATTAACTGGGACGCAGTTAAAGCTGATGGTGTTCAGGGCGCTATTATTCGTATTGGCTATGGTACTGATGCAACTGATAAAAAAGCTTTGCGTAACCTTCGTGAGGTTCAACGAGTGGGACTGCCTTTTGGCGTCTATCTGTATTCGTACGCGAGTAACTGGTCAGAAGCATGGGCTGAAGGTTCTAATGTTGTCAGTATCTTAAAGAAGGCTGGGATAACTAGTTCCAAGCAAATGAGTATGCCAATTTTTTATGATTTAGAGAATTGGACTTACGCCGGGCATAAGCATCCCACAAGTCCGGCAGTGTACGACACTATTGTGAATAATTTCTTTATGAGCGTACAACTCAGCGGCTATGGAAAAGTTAGCGTGTACTCATATACAAGTTTCCTAAAATCCGTACTGAATACCTCTAATATTCACTCACGTACTAGTTGGGTAGCTTCGTACGGATCATCACCGCGTTTTGTCATTAACTCCTACGAAAAGGGGTGGCAGTATACCTCTACTGGATCTGTGAACGGTATTAGCGGGAATGTTGATTTGAATGCATATCGATTTAACGTTCAAAATACTAGTAACTTAAACGGTACAAAGCCAAAAACTTCGCCATCGTCTTCTGCTTTTCAAGCTTCTTCATTAACGAAGGTGACGGTTCCTGATGGAGAATACTACATAAATTCGAGCATGTTGGATGTAGCATCTATCGATACTTATAATCAGTCTCTTAATCAGAACAATTCAATTGTGCTACATCGATACGCACACGCAAAGTCTCAAAAGTATCGTTTCGTGAAGCAGTCTGATGGATCATATACCATTATTAATTCTGCTTCGGGATTAGCATTAGATGTTCAGTCTGGCCAAGCGCGCAATAATGCTCGTGTTATTCTATGGTCTCCAAACGGCGGCAACAATCAGCGGTGGTTTATACGTGATGCAGGAAATGGATACATCATCCAAAGTGCTTTGGGTAATTTTGTTCTGGATGTTCAATCTGCGGGCAAATCTGATAATACACCAATTATTTTGTATGAACCTGGACATAGCAATATGAATCAGCGATTCATATTGTCTTCTACGAGAGCTTTGCCTACTGGTTTAGATGTAACAATTCGTTCGGTTCTTAATGGCAACATGACTGTTTCTGCTGCATCTGGCAAAGCTACATTGGGCGCCCAACTCAAATTGGGCAACTATAAATCTAGCGCAGATCAGAAATATAAGTTGTTTGAAGTTGGTAATGGTATATATACCATACAGAATTCTAGCACTGGGTATGTCGTAGATATTTATGGTGCGTCCCGAGCCGTATCCACACCGGTAGACTTGTACGCGAATAAATCAAGTGCTTGGCAACGTTGGGCAGCAATCTTTAATGCGAACAATCAGGTGGCGTTTTCCTCCGTCTTATCGGCCAAGAATATTGAAGTCTACGGCGGTCGTGCATACCAAGATACAAGTATTCGTACTGCTGATCCGTCCTTTGCATCACACCAATTCTGGGCAGTCTATCCTGAAAATCAGGATGTTATCCCTAATGGTATATATAGCATTCAAAACAATACTCACAGAAATATTACGCTTGATGTGTATGGTGCATTTAAAAATGATGCCACAGCTGTAGACGTTTATACAGCAAGGAATGGTTCAAAGAATCAGCAATGGCGTGTTGTTAATCAGAAGAATGGGTATATAAAGTTATTTGATGTAAATTCAGGTAAACCATTAGATGTATATGGAGAGTTTTCTCGCGCAGGTACCGATACAATTATTTATTCTGACCGTCAAGATGCGAGGAACCAATTATGGAAACCTGTAAAGCAAGCCAATGGTTCATTTACGATAGAGTCCGCTTTGTCAAGTAGTTTAGTTCTAGATATTTACGGTGGTCACGTTCAGTCTGGTACCAAGGTGATTGTTTATACTAAAGCACCTTATGCCGGAAATCAGCAATGGTATTTTAAAAGAATATCTTAAACCGTAATGAATAAAAGTATGGCAGTGCTTGAATAAAAGTGCTGCCATACTCATTATATTGATTAATGGAGCCACTCATTAGGTTCAATACCATGTTGACCAATGTATTCGCCATTGGGGACGTAGGAGGCTTGACCTAAATCTTGAAGATGAGCTCTACCAAAACAATGTGTATCTTGTCCGAAAGTCCAATCTCCTTCAATTGTTACACTTGCGGCCGCAGCCAGAGATGGAACACCATAAGGAAAACGCTCGTTAAAATCTTGAATATTTTTATAGTAGCGCTGGTCCAAGGAAATATTAGGAAAAATATAATTTCCGTCCTCTAACTCATAGGAATCAGTTAAATGGAAGCGGTCAGATCGTAGAATAAAAAGATCCTCAGTCGTTTTTACCGGTAAGAATCGTGACCTATCTACTTCGATACAGGTGGAATTCTCGAAGAGGCTAATAGCAGCACCCATAGCTGTTTCTAGTTGTACGATATGAGCGCTAGAAGGGTTTGTAGGGTCAACATTCTTATTATTACGTATAACAGGCAGGGGAAGAACCCCCTTGTATTTTTTGAGGATTTTTTTCAGAGCGCTAATGCGTATCCAAATATTATTGGTGTTAAAATATGGGTGAATATTTTCATCTAAGGCTTGAATTTTATCGTCTGGATGGACTTGGCTCATTTCACGAAGATTAAGGCGATTACTTTGTTTATTAATAACAAAATGTCCGCCTTTTCTATCGGCGGGTGTCTTTTTTGATACTTCCACCATGAAATCAGTCTTAGACTGGGCAAAATGCCCTGCAATAATACTAGAGGGGCGTGCGCCTAGATTATCTGAGTTAGAAATGAAGATGTATTCAATGCCGTGCGACTGTAATACATCGAGGATACCTGATTCCCACAACGTGGAATATACATCGCCATGGCCTGGCGGACACCATTCCAAATCTGGTTGTGAATCAAAGGTAACGGGCTTGCCGTTGTGAGAAATAATTTTTGGTTGTTGGTGCTGAATAATCTCTATTGGTATATCAGATTGGTGGAAACGACGATTATGATTCACAACATTCAAAGATTCTTTTGAAGTGCGGAAAGAATTCATAAAGAGTAACGGCAACTGAACCTTATCTTGTTCGCGTTTACTAATAACTTGTCCGAGAATAATATCAATAAAACGCATGCGACGAGCTTTATGCCTGCGTACAGGGAGAAGAGATTTGGGACCATCTAGCCCCATGGAAGTACCTAATCCACCGTTAAGCTTAATGATTGCCGTTTTTGCTAATGCCGAATGAGCAACATGCGATGGCATAGAGTCATAAATATCTGACACGGCAGGAACATTTGTAAGACTTAAAGGAAGGAAATCCTCTTCACGCATCCAGCCAGCATCATCTTCTTGCCAAACTTTATACATCCTCTCAAATTGCATAATAGCTGTATCGCTACAATTGTTTTCATGCATCTTATTTATGCATGTATTAAGATTGTCTTGCATAACAACTCTTTCTTGAATCTAAGTCTGAGGAAATGTTACTATTCAATATATTTTACTGGTAAGTGTGAAATTAGATTACATCGACTTGATATAGTTGGAACAAGGCAAAAGAATTTATATTCCATGTAAGGGAGTAATTGGCGACGTCATGGAGAAGGAAAAGCAAAATATTGCACCGATTTGCGTAATCGTTGTGCCGTGTTTTAACGAGTCCGAGGTTATCGATGAGAGTGCCCGTGTCTTAGTAAGTAAGATTGCACAGCTACGCAATAAAAAGAAAATTCATGCGCGGAGTAGGGTGCTTTTTGTTGATGATGGATCTCGAGATGATACTTGGGAGAAAGTGAAAACTCTAGAAAAAACATATAAGCATGACATTGCAGGGATTAAGTTTGCCCATAATAAAGGGCATCAGAATGCCGTGTATGCAGGACTAATGCAGGCGAAAGATTTCGGATGTGACTGTGCAATCTCTATAGACGCAGATTTGCAAGATGATGCAGAAGCAATTGAATCGATGATTGATGCTTATCACGAAGGTGTAGATATTGTATATGGTGTTCGTAATAATCGTGACACTGATACGGCATTTAAACGTGGAACTGCGCATATGTTTTATCGAATGATGTCGTGGTTGGGAACGCAAACTATTCCTGATCATGCCGATTTTAGATTGATGAGTGCACCTGTTATTAGTGCATTATCCCAGTATCAGGAATCTAATTTGTTCTTGCGCGGTTTAGTGCCAGATTTAGGATTTAACTCAGCTCGAGTATTCTATAAGCGTGCTGCCCGTCAAGCTGGTGAATCCAAATATCCGTTAGGTAAAATGATTGCGTTTGCACTAGAGGGAGTTACTTCTTTCTCAGTTAAGCCAATACGCTTAATTTCGTGTTTGGGTGTTCTATCATTTTTTGTCTCTATTATTGCTCTGATATATACGATTACATCCGTTTTTGAAGGGAAAGCTGTTGCTGGTTGGGGATCAATAATGGCATCTGTCTGGCTGCTAGGAAGCTGTATCCTTTTTGCCTTAGGTATATTGGGGGAGTACATTGGTAAAATTTACACGGAAGTTAAACATCGTCCACGTTATATCATTGAGGAACAGATTGGTCTGAGTGAAAATCCTATCGCTCAGTAATATGATAGTGTGTACTCGTAAAAAAGTCCTCGTATTTTTCAGGAATGAAAGATACGAGGACTTTTTCTGTATTTCGTAGTTTTTATGCGTTGAGTAAAGGCTCTACCTGTTTCTCAAAAGCAATCAAAGCAGTGTTAATCACCTGATGCATATCGTAGTAAGCGTAGGTTCCTAAACGACCGCCAAAGACCACAGATGGCTCATCTTCTGCCTTAGCTTTATACTGAGCATACAGTTGCTTATCGGCTTCGGTGTTGATTGGGTAGTATGGCTCGTCATCCTTGTTAGCAAAGCGCGAGTATTCTTCCCAGACTACGGTCTTATGAGGATTCTGCTGGTCGCGACGTTCTGGATTAAAATTCTTAAACTCAATAGCGCGAGTGTATGGAACATCTGAATCAGCATAGTTCATTACTGGAACACCGAAGTGGTCAGCTTCATCGTAACGCTGTTCCTTAAAATCAACTGTACGCCACTTAAGCTCACCTAGCTCATAGTTGAAGTACTTATCAACTGGGCCAGTGTAGATAACAGGAACCGTTCCTACCAAAGCAGCCTTGTTATATGGCTGGTTCTCGTCGAAGAAGTCAACGCCTAAGGTCACAGTAATACGTGGATCATCAATCATGCGCTCAAACCAAGCGGTATAACCGTCCTTAGGTAAGCCTTCCCAGGTGTCCTTAAAGTAACGGTTGTCGTAATTAAAACGTACAGGCAAGCGGCGAATAATACTGGCTGGTAACTCGCTAGGGTCGGTCTGCCACTGCTTGCCGGTGTAGTTGCGAATAAACGCGTTGTACAACGGCTCGCCGATAAGCTTCTTGCCCTGCTCATCCAAATTTTTCGGCTCAATATGCGCGAACTCGCCAGCCTGCTCCTCAATCACTCTCTGAGCCTGAGCCGGCGTATACGCGGCGCGGAAGAACTGATTAATCGTGCCCAAATTTACCGGCAGCGGGAAAACCTCGCCCTTGTGCGTGGTGTAGACGCGATGCACATAATCGGTGAACTCAGTAAAGCGGTTCACATAATTCCATACGCGCTCGTTCGAGGTGTGGAAGAGGTGTGCGCCGTACTTGTGAATTTCTGCTCCTGTTTCCTTGTCAAAGTAGGAGTAAGCGTTACCGCCAATATGGTCACGAATATCAATAATATGAACGGTTTTATCGGTGTGCTCAATAATCTGCTGAGCTGTAACCAAACCGAATAAGCCAGCGCCAACAATAACAACATCGGCTTGAAGTGGCGTGTTTTCGCTGAGCTCGGCAGCTTTACGAATCTGAACCATTGTCTTGTCCTTTGCATGAGCACATGTATTGAGAAAGTAGTATATGTGAAGTACATATGAACATTTCCCATGTTTTAGTGTATAGGGACGTGCAACAAAATGCACTTTTGCGCTACAGTGGTGCATTATGGCTCAGAAAACTTCGACCTTGTCCTCTAAGTCTGCTCACACCCTTGCCTTATGGTGTTTCGCGGCAGCACTCATCTGCGCTCTCGCGTTTGGCTTGTCAAAGCTTATCGCGTGGCAGCAAGCGGTCGAACGAGCACAAAACTCACAAACCGCGTTGTACACTAAATACAGTTTCGACCCCGGCTACATTATTTCAGACGAGCAGTTTTTTGATTCCGACTCCATGACGACTGCAGAAATACAGTCTTTCCTTGAGGAGAAAGGCGCGAACTGCAGCGGAGATTTGTGCTTAAAAAATTTAACGGTACCTGTTACGTCACAAAATGCCGATAACGAGTGCTCCGCATATACAGCCCCTGACTCAGGTACTGCTTCGGTTGCTCAGATTATCGATGCGTCCGCGCGTGCCTGCGGAATCAGTCAAAAAGTTTTGCTGACCATTCTTCAAAAAGAACAAAACCTTATTAGCAAAACTTCTGTTACTCAGGAAGAGCTGGATAAAGCGCTCGGACTATCGTGCCCAGATACCGAGGCATGCGACGTGAACTATGCCGGCTTCTTTAAGCAGGTCTATGGCGCCGCTCACCGTTTTAAGTACTATCTCAACCATGAAAAGCAATATAATTATCACGCCGGAACGCTCAACTCTGTGCGGTACTCGCCGAACGAGGCATGCGGTGCAAGCGACGTGTATATTTACAATGACGCTACAGCAGTGCTCTACATTTACACGCCTTATCAGCCGAATGCAGCCGCTTTAGCTGCAGGAACAGGTACGGGAGACGAGTGCTCGTCATACGGAAACCGTAACTTTATGATTATTTATACGAGTTATTTCGGCTCGCCAACCGTGAAGCAGGAGTAGCGAGGTTGGAGCAGGTACGAGGTGCCAAGTGCGCTCGTTTACTTCTGCAGATACAATGCAAGAGTGCGGTCAAAGAAAGTAAGCATTAGCGATGTTGCTCGTCACTGCGGTGTGGCGGTTAGTACGGTATCGTACGTTATTAACGGAAACCGTTCGATTAGTAAGGAAACGCGCGCTCGCGTTCTTGATACAGCAAAAAAGCTCGGCTATGTGCCGAAAAACCGTATAATTGCTCAACAGTTAGGCTTGTTGGATTCATCGTCCTCGAAACCTACGAAAGTGATTGCGCTCAGTTCGCCAGTTCATCGGTATACGGATTACACGAATTATGCCGTATTTTTCTTTGCTTTAGCGCAGCACGCTCGCCGTTACGGCTACGATATTTTATTGCTTATGCATGAAAGCGGCGATGCAGAAATGTATCGTGTAGTTGAAAACAATATGGTTGACGGTATTTTACTGCTTGATGTTTTGCTGTCTGACTCGCGTGCAGAGATTGCTAAAAATTTGCCAGTTCCTGTGGTAGCTGTGGGGTATCCGAATAATACGGAAAATATTTGGGCTGTTGATTTGGATTTTGAGCAGCTGGGACGTGATTCTGTGATAAAAGTGCATGAACTTGGTCATACACATGCTTTGATTTTAGGCGGTGTAGATAGTGCGTTTGAAGATGGATCGAATTATCTTGTACGTTACCGCGACGCAGCAGAAAAGTGTGGTGCTGATTTAGGTGTGCATGTTAGTTTTGAAAGTTTGAGTGGGTATTCGAAAACAGAAATTGAGCACTCTCTTGACCTGGGACTTGCGCGAGACCCTCAGATTTCAGCCATTTTTTGGCAGGGTAGCACAGCTGGCGCAGGCATGCTCATGGATATTTTGCATCAACGCAGCATCGGTGTGCCAGCAGATATGTCTGTTATTTCTGCCTGTACAAATGGGGCTTCACGCTTGCCTCAGCCCATCGACGAGTTTCCTATGGATCCAGCAGCCGCCTGCAAACGCGCGGTAGATGTTCTTATGGAAGTTTTGCAACATCAGCGCGATGATGTGGGATCGGTGGAACTTATTCATGGGGAATACATGCCGATGGGCACGCTTGGCCCGGTTCCTTTGGAAAAACGTAAGGTATAAACCCATCGAAATTTATCGAAATTATATTGCTCTCCTTGCACTGTTCTCCGTACGCTATTACTACATGATTGTTCGACTCGAAGATGAGGACGAGAAGACAATCAGAACCACATAGATGTGGTGAGAGTTAAGAAGGACATCGTCGAAGGAGACGACATGAAAACGCTATCCAAACTTGTAGCTGCAGGCGTAGCTGTTGCTGCTCTCTTCTCTGTTGCTGGCTGCGGCTCGCAAAGCACTCAGCAGGAGAAAGATCCTAAAACGCTCAAGGTCTGGCATTATGAGGAATCAAGTGGTGCTCAGGGTAAGGCTTGGGATAAAGCTATCGAAATTTTTGAGAAGAAGTACGGTGTAAAGGTTGAGTTCGAGAAGAAGTCTTTCGAACAGATTCGTCAGAATGCTTCGCAAATTCTCAATTCCGATCAGGTTCCAGACGTTATGGAATACAACAAGGGCAATGCAACAGCTGGTTTGCTTGCAAGTCAGGGATTGCTTACTGATTTGGGCGATTACGTAAAGGAATACGGCTGGGATAAGAAGATTTCCGGCAGCCTGGCAGCCACCGGAAAATACGATGACAAGGGCATTATGGGCTCTGGTAACTGGTACGGCATCACCAATTACGGTGAAGATGTGGTGATGTACTACAACCAGGACATGTTCAACAAGTACGGCATCCAAATTCCAAAGACTTATGACGAACTGGAAGCTGCAATGCAAAAGTTCGTAGATAATGGCGTAACTCCACTGTCCGAAGGTGTAGCAGAATATCCATTGCAGCACCTGTGGTGGCAGCTGGCTCTGAGTAAGGCAGATAACAAGTTTATCGATGCCTACGAAATGTATAAGGGCGATGTCGATTGGAGTGACGAAGAGCTCACCTATGCTACCCAAACTATTGCTGATTGGGTAAAGAAAGGCTACATTTCTAAGGACTCCACTGGTGTGAAGGCAGAAGATGCAGGTCAGGCCTTTATGAATGGTACCTACCCGATGTTCTTCTCGGGAACCTGGTGGTTTGGTCGCTTCCAGACTGAAATTCCAGACACGAACTGGACCTTCTCTACCTTCCCGGACAGTAAGAAGGTTGTGGGCTCGTCCGGCAACATTTGGGTTGTTCCAGAACGCTCCACACGCAAGGATTTGGCTGCTAAGTTTATCGACATTACTCTTAGCACAGAAGTGCAAAACCTTATGGGCAACGCAGGTGGTTTGCCAATTGCTGCAGATCCAGATGCTATTACCGATGAAAAGTCTAAGGAACTCATCGAATCCTTTAACACTGTTCTTAAAGATGATGGTTTGGGATTCTACCCAGACTGGCCAACATCCACTTTCTACGATGAGCTTAATGCATCTCTCCAAGAGCTGGTTAATGGCACATCTGATGTAAAGAAGACGCTGGAACAGATGAAGTCTAATTATGACAAGGGTGTTGCAGACGCTGGCGTTAAAGAATAAAAAGACACCTTCACAAAATCCAATAACTATGCGTGCGGGGAAGCCGTTTTCTCCCCGGCAAGACCCCGCGCGCTCTTTTTCGGCAACCAACAGCACCAGCAGCACGCGCGTGCAATCTCGCGCACAATCAGTGGAGTACACAATGAGTACATCAAAGAAATCACATAAATCAGGAACGCGCACAGCTGAAGCCTCGCGTATCCCGGGCAGTCCATCCAACAGGTTCTGGCTCTACCTTATTCCGGGCTTTATTATGTTGCTGTGGATTATCGTTATCCCAGCCATCTGGAATCTCTATCTGAGCTTTACCACATACCGTGGCATTAAACCGCCGGTATGGGCGGGGCTTAAAAACTGGCAGAAACTCATGACTGATGCCACGTTCTGGGCCTCGTTTAGAAACTCTATTTGGATGATTATCGCTATGGTAATTATTCCTATTTTGATTGGCTTGGTTCTGTCGGCACTTATGTTCGATGTTGTGCAAAAGAAGTTCGGTGCGAAAGCAGCCTCCACTTTCCGAGCAATCTACTACTTCCCTCAGCTTCTGCCGATTTCTGTGGCAGCGTTGGTGATGGGATGGATTTTCCGTCCAGAAAACGGTGCACTCAACGCGGTTCTTAAGGTAATTGGTTTGGGAGCTCTGCAGCATGACTGGTTAGGAAAGCCAGATACAGCACTCATCTTCCTTATGCTTATTATGATTTGGATTCAAATTGGTTACCCGCTCATTATCTTTATGTCTGGCCTGCAGCGCGTCGATCCAGAACTGTATGAAGCAGCCAGCTTAGATGGCGCAAACTGGTGGCAACGCTTTACCGCCATTACTCTGCCGTCCATTCGCCCAGAAATTTTCGTGGTTGCTCTTACCTGCACCATTGCAGCACTTAAGGTATTCGGGCCAGTCTACATGCTTACTCGAGGCGGTCCAGGTACCTCCACTATCGTTCCGTCCTACTATTCCTACACACAGTTCTTCCAATCGCAACAAGTTGGTTACGGTGCAACAATTGCAACCGCACTCACCATTGTGGTTGTTATCGTATCCGTAATTTTCACCACCCTTCAGGAGAAGGTTGCAAAGGAAGATGAGGCATAAAATGGCTACCTCAACACGTATATCAACATGTATTCCTCGCGCTCGCAAAATTCGCACCGGCGGAGATTGGCTTATTCTTGCCTTCCTTATTGTGGGTGGATTGGTTATGCTCTTCCCATTTATTGTGTTGCTGCTCAATGCGTTTAAAACAACAGCGCAATACAATAGCTCTGGGCCATTAAGCATTCCGACCGAGCTCCAATTCGATGGCCTTATGAAGTTCTGGAACCGCGTGAATTATCCAGAAAAGCTCTGGAATAGCGTATGGACTTCCGGTCTGGTGGCAGTGCTGGCTGTTATTTTGTCGATGTTCAACGCTTTCGCCTTAGGAATCGGCCGTGTTAAGGGGCGTCGCTGGATTATTCTGCTCATTATGTTGGCGAATATGCTTCCACAAGAAGCAATGCTCTATCCGCTCTACATTATGTTCAAGGAAATTGGCCTGTACAACTCACAGTGGGCAGTGGTTATTATCTTCACCGTTATTCAAAGCGCATTTGGAACTTACTTGCTCTCTAGCGTGTATGGCACATTCCCTTCAGCAATTCTGGAAGCAGCTACCATCGATGGTGCAAACAGGTGGACTATCTTTACCAAGATTGTGTACCCAATTTCTAAGCCAACACTGTCGGTTATGCTCGTCTTCTTCTTCATCTGGACCTGGAATGAGTACATGATTCCAATGGCATTCTTGATCGACAACAATACGCAAACAATTCCAATTGCAGTGGCATCGCTGTCGGGCGACCGCCTGATGGATGTTACTACTATCGCCGCCGCCTCGCTTATTAGCATTGTGCCAACCTTGGTGTTCTACCTTATCTTCCAGCGCACACTGGCTCGAGGTATTACCACCGGCGCGGTCAAGTAATACAATCAAACCAACAAAAACGAAACGGAGAAGGATAAACAATGAAGTTTACGAACGGCTACTGGCTCCTGCGAGACGGAGTAAGCGCTATCTATGCGCGCGAAGCGTATGAGCTGCATCCGGATACAGAGCGTAAAGAAGTAAATATCGTCGCGACATCCATGAAAGTCAACGATCGTGCGAACACGCTCAACCTGCCAATTTTCGACGTAACCCTCAGCTCCCCAGCAGAAGGCGTTATCCGCGTGCGATCCGAGCATTGGTCAGGAGCTACGCAGTATCCAGGCTTCCCGCTCAACGAGGAAGATGTGCACAACAATCCACGCGTGTCGGTAGAGGCTCAGGGCAACGGCGATGGTGAGGCAGGCGAGGACGGAGCGAGCGTTACGCTCACCTCGGGCGAGCTGTCTGCCCGCGTAGTCAAGGGTGCTCCGTGGAACTTGAGTTTTGAGGCGCGTGGCGAGGAGCTCACCAGTTCGGCGGGTAAGTCTCTGGCTCATTTCGCGCTGGCTGAGGGAGCTGCTGTGTCGGCTCAGCCAGCGGGCGAGTTTGGCGTGTCGCTCGACGGAACGGCGCGCGATGAGTCTGAGGTTTTTAGCTCTATCCAGCTGCATCTGGGCGTGGGCGAGCAGGTGTATGGCTTCGGCGAGCGCTTCGGCACGTATATTAAGAACGGCCAGAGCATCGATATTTGGAACGAGGACGGCGGCGCCGCTTCCGAGCAGGGCTACAAGGATATTCCGTTCTATATGACCTCACGTGGCTATGGCGTGCTCGTGAACAATCGCGGTCACGTTTCGTATGAGGTGGGTAGCGAAAATACTGAGGCTGTGCAGTTCTCGGTTCCGGGAGAAGCGCTTGATTTCTGCATTATTTACGGTCCGACACCAAAAGAAATTTTGGAGCGCTACACGGCGCTGACCGGCCGCCCAACCCGCGTTCCGACCTGGAGTTACGGTTTGTGGCTCACCACCTCTTTTACCACCAAGTACGACGAAAAGACCGTAAACAGTTTTGTTGATGGTATGGCTGAGCGCAATATTCCGCTAAGCGCTTTTCATTACGACTGCTATTGGATGCGTGAATTCCAGTGGACTGATTTCGAGTTCGATGAGCGTTTCTTCGGCACGATTGACCAGGTGGAGAAGAGCTTGCGCAGTCTGCACGGAGACAAGGGATTGCATGTGTGCGTATGGCTTAACCCGTATCTGGGTCAGCGCGGTTCGGCGTTTAAGGAAGCTTTAGAGCGCGGATATCTCGTGAAGAAGCCAAATGGTGAGGTCTGGCAGACTGATTTTTGGCAAGCAGGCATGGGATTGGTTGATTTTACGAATCCGGATGCGCGCGCGTGGTATAAGAGTAAAGTTAAGGCTCTGCTCGCTCATGGCGTAGACGCGATTAAGACTGATTTTGGTGAGCGTATTCCTCGAGACGTTGTGTGGGCGGATGGTTCTCCTAAGCTGTCGATGCATAACTGGTATACGCAACTGTATAATCAGACGGTTTTCGAGGGACTCGAAGAAACCTATGGCAAGGGTAAGGCTTGCTTGTATGCGCGTTCTGCCACGGTGGGCGGTCAAATGCAGCCAGTGCATTGGGGTGGTGACTGCGAATCTACCTTTAACGGCATGGCTCAAAGCTTGCGTGCAGGATTGTCGCTCACATCGTCGGGCTTCGGCTTCTGGAGTCACGATATTGGTGGCTTCGAAGGTGCTTTCCCAGACCCAGCGGTGTACAAGCGTTGGATTGCCTTTGGTATGCTCGGCTCCCACTCGCGTTTGCATGGTTCGACTGTGTATCGCGTGCCATGGTTGTTCGACGAAGAAGATGAGAAGAACGGCGTAATCAATGCACCTGGTCAGAGCGCTGTCGACGTGCTGCGTCAGTTTACCTTGCTCAAGCTGGAACTGATGCCGTACCTGTTCGAATTGGGATTGCAACCAGAAGCGCATGGAACGCCAGTGATGCGCTCGATGTTCTTGGAATTCCCAGAAGATCCAACAGCGCGTGTGCTGGATCGCCAGTACATGTTCGGCCCATCCCTGCTGGTCGCGCCAGTATTTAGCTACAGTGGAGATGTGGAATATTATCTGCCAGCGGGCACGTGGACGAACTGGTTTACCGGCGAAAAAGCGGAGTCTGAGCATGGCGTGTGGCGCAAGGAAAACCACGCGTTCGATACAGTACCACTGTGGGTGTGTGATGGCAGTATTATTCCAACGCATCCAGGCGCAACCTCGCCTGAATATGAGTATGGTAAGGATGCTGTTTTGGCTGTATTTGGCGAAGCGCAGGTGCGTGTAAGTGAAGAAGACGGCAGCTCGGTTGTGTTTTCGTCTCGTGTTCTCGAAGATGGTCGCACAGAAGTGACCAGCTCGGACGGTCGTGACTTCCGTGCTCGCTTGGGTGTGGACGGCGAGCTCGTAGCCTCAACGCACGGTGTTGCAGTGCTCGAATAATGGACAGCCTTGCTTCAATAGTTTGAAGCCGCTACGTATACCGATGAGTATGCGTAGCGGCTTTATACATGCTCCATGCGCTCTGTTATCGTGTGCATCAGATGCAGTAGTTTTTATTATTAGTCATCGCATTTACTCGTAACCTAACCTCTTACAGAAAGCTGCATGAGCATGACTACGCCTTCGCCAGCATTTTCTCGTTCCTTAGGAGCATTACAAGGCCTCGCGCTGGGGGATGCCTTAGGTATGCCCACGCAAAGCATGAGCGCTGAGTGGATTAAGCAAGCGTACGGCACTATCGATGGTTTGCGCGATGCCATTGCCGACCAGCCTATTGCTCCGAACATGCCTGCCGGCTCGGTCACAGACGATACCGAACAAGCGCTTATCGTAGCGCGCTTAATTATTAACGGCAAAGGGCATATTGATGCGCTCGCTTTAGCTCACGAACTGCTCGATTGGGAAGACGATATGCGGGCGCGAGGCTCGCATGATCTGCTTGGACCTTCTACCAAACTTGCTCTCGAACACATTCGAAACGGTGCAGATGGTCGCACTACCGGGCGCACAGGAACAACCAACGGTGCGGCCATGCGCGTTACTCCTGTAGGTATAGCGAATCCGTCGAGTGATGTGCGCCGTTTAGCTGAACGCGTGCATGAATCCTGCAAAGTAACGCATAACACGGTGCATGGTTTTACTTCCGCGGCGCTTGTTGCAGCCGCGGTGAGTTTCGGTATTGACGGTGCGAATACCCGCGATGCTCTTGAAGAGGCAGTGCAGTGCATTACGCGCATGCGCGACTTTATCGCCGATTTCGACTGTGCCTGGAGCGCAAAAGCAGACGTTGTAGCTCGCACAGAAGTGGCGCTCAATGCCGCCAGCCATGCTACCGATACAGAGTTTGAACACTTCCTGCACAATGTGTGTGGCACTTCTGTTGAATCCAACGAATCGATTCCAGCAGCTTTCGCGCTGGCCTGGCGATTCGCTGACGAACCATTTGTCGCACTCTGCGAAGCTGTATCGCTCGGAGGAGATACCGACACTATTGCAGCCATGTGCGGCGCCATTCTCGGCGCAAGCGGAGCGGCGAACGCATTCCCTGAGCACGTCATCGCCACCATCACTCAGGTTTCGCGCCTGAACTTAGAGCCCCTTGCTCAACAGTTATGCGCTCTACGCGGCTAAACGCGCGGTGAGCATGTTGAGCGAGACAAAAAGAGAAAAGGAGAAAGAAAAATTATGGCTGAAAATTCGTCAAAGCAATCGTACATGCTCACCAAAGTTGAGCAACGCGGTTTGGAACCAGTTCCCGACGATCAGCGCAACGGTACGCCCGGTCAGCTGTTTTGGGTGTGGTTCGCCGCCAATATTTCCATTTTGGGCATCCCACTGGGAGCAACGCTCATTTCGTTGGGCTTGAACGTCTGGCAGTCCGTGCTCGTTACGGCTATCGGATCGTTCGGATCCTTCGCCCTCGTCGGCATTATTTCTGTTGCCGGTCGCCGCGGAGGAGCGCCATCGCTCGGTTTATCGCGCGCCATTTTCGGTGTGCGCGGAAACATCGGTCCGGCAGTTGTTGCCTTGTGTAGCCGTTTAGGCTGGGAAACCGTTAATACGATTACCGGCGCTTTCGCACTGCTCTCTCTGTGGGCAATCATCTTTAAGACGCCGGTTACCGCGAAAGAAGCGCCAGGCTTAGTCCTCGCTTTTATCCTCATTTTCGTGGTCCTCACGATTATTGTGGCCGTGGCCGGTCACGGTTTTATCCTCAAAATCCAAAAATGGGCAACCTGGATTTTCGGTGCTCTCACGCTACTGGTCGCTGGCTATTTGGCTGCAACCGTTGATTGGTCGCTCGTTCTGTCCGGCAAGCCTGGCTCACTGAGCGCTGTACTGATTGGCATCGGCACGATTGCTGCGGGAACAGGTATTGGCTGGGTGAACTCGGGCGCGGATATGGCACGTTACCAGAAGAAAGACGTAAAAACCAGCTCGCTCATCTGGTCTGCCGCTGCCGGCGCAGGCATTCCGCTCGTTCTCGTTATTACCGTTGGCGCGATTTTAACCGCCGGTGGCTCCGGTATCGCTTCTGCTGCCGACCCAGTGATTGCTGTGCGCGATCAGCTTCCAGCTTGGGTTTCTGTGCCATACTTGATTTCCGCTTTCGCAGGTCTGCTCATGTGCAACAGTCAGTCCGTGTATTCCGCAGGTTTAGCCACGCTGGCTACCGGCATTCGCATTCCACGCACGGTGGCAGTGGTCGTCGACGTCGTTGTGACCACGGCAGGCGCGCTCTACTTTACGCTCGGTTTCGACGGATTCTATGGCCCGTTCATCACCTTCATTTCGCTACTTTCCGTTCCGCTCGCCGCGTGGACAGGTATTTTCCTTGTCGATATGATTGACCGCCGCACCTATGATGGCGATTCCCTCGTCGATCTTTCCCCTCGTTCGCGCTACTGGTACGCCGCCGGCTTTAACGTGTCTGGCTGCGTCAGCTGGGTTGTTGCGTTTATTGTCGGCTACCTGTTCGTTACCGCACGCGTTTCGGCCGATGAAGTCTGGTTCTCCGGTCCGCTCGCCGGCACGTTTATCGGCAAGAACGGTTTGGCGTGGCTCGTCACCATGCTTTTGGCCGCCGGCATTTACGCCGCGTGGGGCGGCGCTCGCTCGAAGGAGTAGCTATGGCGCGCGTACTGCATTTTGGTCAAGTTATTATTGACTTTACTTTGCTCATTGACGCTCTACCCGAGTCGGGCGGCGATGTCTTCGCTTCTGACTCAGGCGTTCACGCGGGCGGCGGCTATAACGTGCTGTACGCGGCCAAACAGATGGGTGCGGATGCTGTGTATGTCGGCGCTGTAGGAGAAGGACCAATGGCTCAGCTGGCTCTCAAGGCGCTCGATGAGATTGGCATTGTGTTCTGCGGTGCGCGCGTTCCTAGCATGGATACTGGCATCTGTGTTGCTATGACCGATTCCAGTGGTGAACGCACTTTTGTGTCTACCCGCGGAGCTGAAACGCACGTTCCTCATGACTTCTACGAAAACCTCGAAGTAGCCGATGACGATGTTGTGTATCTCTCGGGCTACTCTTTCGCTCACACGGATAACCGTATTGCTCTGGAACGCTTTGCTCGCGCTCATGCAGGGCGTAGCGGTTTTACGCTTTTCGATGTCGGTCCTATGGTTGGCTCTATCGAACAGAGCAGTCTCGACGCGGTAGCCAATCTCAACCCGTTATGGTCGCTTAACGAACGTGAAAGCGCGATCTTGTGCGGGCGCCTCGCAGTCAGCGCTTCGGACGACCTTGCCGAGCGTTGCACAAACTTGGCTCAAGCGCTATCTGCGCGTGTTTTGCTGCGGGCAGGAGAGCAGGGCGCTTGGCTGAGTGAAGGCGCGGCCTATATTCCAACGCCCACGGTCAGCGTGGTGGATACGAACGGAGCAGGAGACGCACATGCGGGTGTTCTATGCGCAGCCATGCTTGAGGGAATGAGCCTCGAGGAAGCGCTCAAACTGGCCAATTGTGCGGGCGCATTGTCTACGCAAAAGTTCGGTCCGTCTACCTGTCCGAGCCGAGCGGAACTCGAGGAAGCGTATCGTGCGCTCTAACTTGCTCTCGTCGGGTGGCGCGAGTATCCTAGAAGAGTTGTCTTGACGCGGATTGCGTCAAACATAGAGTAAACACATTCTCCTGCTGCAGAAGGTCTGCAGCCGATAAGTCCGAAGGAGGTGGGTGATGTCTGCTCACAAGTATGAACTCATGCTCATTGCTGATCCTGAACTGGATGAACGCGCAGTGAAGAAGTTGGTTGATACCTATCTGGAAACAGTCACCAACGAAAAGGGTACCGTCGACAATGTTGACGTGTGGGGCCGCCGCAAGTTGGCTTACGAAATCGAAGGCAAGACCGAAGGTAACTACGCTGTAGTGAACTACACTGCCGAGCCAGCAACAAGCGACGAACTTGATCGTTTGCTGAACCTCAACGAGTCCATCGTTCGCACGAAGATTCTTCGTACCGACGCTGAGTAAATCGTTGTTATCCGCGCTCGCTTGCTTTGCTTAAGCCGGGCGAACGCGATCGAAAAAATAAAGTAAACGTAAAACTTTAGATTTTACTTTCCAATTAACGGAGATAGTCATGGCTGGAGAAACCGTCATTACTGTAGTGGGTAATCTCACTGCCGATCCTGAGTTGCGTACCACAGGAAATGGAAGCCGCGTAGTGAACTTCACTATTGCATCCACTCCTCGTACATACAATCGCTCTACAGGTCAGTTCGAAGACGGTGAAGCGCTCTTTATGCGTTGCAGCTGCTGGGATTCCCAGTACACCACCATGGCCAGCAATATTGCACAGTCCCTCACGAAGGGTATGCGCGTTATTGCACAGGGCAACCTCGTTCAGCGCTCCTACCAAACGCAGCAGGGCGAAAGCCGTACTGTGGTGGAATTGCGTGTTACCGATATTGGTCCATCCTTGTTGCGTGCGACTGCCTCCGTGAACCGCATTTCTTCTGGTGCTGGTAACTCAGGAAACTTCTCTGCTCCTCGAGCACAGAACTCTCCAGCTGGTAATGGTGGATTCCAGGGCGGAGCATCGGCTCCAAACTACTCGAACGGTGCAAGCTATAACGCTGCATCTGCTCCATCAACAGATCCATGGAGTGCATCCGATGACTCTGCAGACTCCTTCGGCGGAGGTTCTAGTTTCGGTGGATCACCTGATTTCGGTTCTGACGAGATTTCTTTCTAACAGATAGATATAAGAAGCACGAAGAAAGCGCATCTAAAGTTAAATTTTTAAGGAGTGTGACATGTCACGCAAAAGGCCTCAGCCACCAGTAAAGCCTTTCAAGAAGAAGCCAAACCCATTGAAGGCTGCAAAGATTACCGAAATTGATTACAAGGACGTTGCATTGCTGCGCAAGTTCATCTCTGACCGCGGCAAGATTCGCTCCCGTCGTATTACCGGCGTAACCGTACAGGAACAGCGTAAGATCGCACGCGCTATTAAGAACGCACGCGAAATGGCTTTGCTTCCATACGCAACCAACGGTCGCTAAAGAAAGAGGGATAATACCATGGCAAAGAACACTAAGGTTATTCTCCTTGATTCTGTGAACGGTCTCGGTCAGTCCGGTGACGTTGTAGAAGTTTCTGCAGGTTATGCACGTAACTTCCTAATTCCACAGGGCTATGCTTTCACATGGACCAAGCGTGCAGCAGCACAGATTGAGCAGCTTCAGCGTGCTCGCCGTGCGCAGGCTCTTGCTTCCCGTGAAGATGCAGTTGCAGCTAAAGAAGCTATTGAAGGTACTACAGTAGAAATTACTGCTAAGGTATCTGAATCCGGCAAGCTCTTCGGTGCAATCTCTGCTCCAGAAGTTGCTAAGGCTCTCAGTGCTAAGGGTAATGCAGTTTCTGCTAAGGCTATTACTGTAGACAACATTAAGACCACTGGTGATTTCACTGCAACCGTACAGTTGCACCCAGAAATCTCCGCACAGTTCACTGTGAAGGTTGTTGCTGAGTAAGCTTTAGGCTTGTAAAAGCATTTAAAATCAATCGTCCCATTGCTTTTGATTGGAAAGTGATGGGACGATTTTTGTGTTTTGGCGGAACGGATGCCCAGGCTGGCGCTAATCATGCCAATGTTGAGTAGAAGTTGCTAAATATCGGTTACTGCAAGCCGATGCCTTTCTCACCTTCCTTCCATGCTGATGAACGGTATTATGTCCATATCGTTCATCAGCATTTTTATGAACTTTGCTCCTCACGTTATAACCTCAGGTTGAGAGCATGTTATTAATAAATAATATAAATTTTTTCTCAAAATAATTAAAAAAATACGAGGTGAAGCGCTACATTATAAATAGCGCACAATAAGCAGGTGATTCTTTGTGATATCGGTTAAAGATTTTACGTATGATTTCATGCAGCTTATTCTTGGTAAAAGTTTTCTTAATATCGCTGATAGTTTTACGCTGCGGCAGTAACTATTGGTTTAGTTAAGGTGGATAACATCGAGGCGAGTTCGCTGTCTTTATTCGTGCTTGTATCCATGATTCCAACGATGTTCAGCTTTTTGTATGGTCATATCATTGACCGCATAAATCATAAAAAGCTTTATCTCGTCATCTTCCAAATATCTTTTATTGTTCTCGTTATACTCATTATTACCTGCTTAACCTGGTGATGGCATGTTACAGCTCTTTTTGCGATTAACTTTGTTTTCAACCTCGTCAGCACTGTTATGAGTGCTTTAGAAATGAGCTTTGTTCCTATAGTCCTGGATGATAACGAAGAACTTATCGAAAAGTCCGTAGACGTGCAATGTCTTACAGGTAACGTGCTCAATATCGCCTCAAACTTCATCGCATCCGTGTTACTCGGTGTTGTAACCTATATCTTCGTTCTCAATGTGAGCTTGCCCTTCTTCGTAGCAGGAGTATATTTCTTCTGCAAAATACACGTACAAGTTTCTACTGACCATGACAATAATATCCAGATACCTTCAGGTAACAGTTATGCGCAGAACATGAAACATTTGTGCAGGCTCGGTCAATTCTGATTAAATTCCTAGTAAACGTTCCAATGGGCGCGGTTTAATAGACAGAATGAAGAACCTTATTGCTCAAATTGCTAAATTCGGTATTGTCGGTGTTATTGCTGCTGTTCTAGACTTCGGCATTCTTAACGTTTTAGTAGCAACCTTGCATATGAATGCTACTGTCGCAGGAACAATTTCTTTCTGTTTGTCGTTAATTTTTAACTACCTTGCCAGCATGAAGTTTGTTTTTGTTCATCGTAACGACATGGCTCGCTGGATGGAGATGACTATTTTTATCTTCTCTGCAGTAGTCGGTCTGCTCATTAACTTTGCCATCTTGTGGTTTGCTACTGAAGTGATGCTTCCAGCAGGTGCTAAGCCAGGAGATGCTACCTATGCTCTCTATACAAACGGTGGAAAGATTACAGCTACAGTTGTTGTTGCAGTGTGGAACTTCGTTATCCGTAAATGGTTGCTGGACGCACCTAAAGACGGTTCTATCGATGAAAACTCTTTCTCTCATAAACTGGGCGTGTGGTCATTGAAATATGGTAAATAGACGCAGAGAAAAGCTACAATAGAACGAGAACTTCAAGAAAGACGAGGGTTATTATGCCAGTTATCCATACACACGTCAGCGTAGGAACCACGCAAAATCAGCGCGAGGAACTGAAAACTATCTACGGTCAAGCTATTACTGCTATTCCTGGAAAATCCGAAACATGGCTTATGTGTCCGTTTGAAGATAATATGCCTATTTATTTTGGCGGCGATGATTCTGAGCCGGCTGCCTATGTGGAAGTTAATGTGTTGGGACGTAATCAAATCGCCCGCGAGTCTTGGGAATCCTTAACTGAACAGATTATGGCAGCGCTCCACTCGGTTCTTGGCATCGCCCAAGATCATATCTACATTCGTTACACTGCTACAGCTGACTGGGGCTGGAACGGATCGAACTTCTAATATGACAGAGCGCACATACACAACGGTTCATCTTATCCGTCACGGCGAGGTCTATAACCCCGAGCACGTGCTCTACGAGCGTTTACCGGGTTTTCATCTGTCTGAGCGCGGTATGCGCATGGCTCACGAAACCGGACGTTATCTAGCCAACAAAGCAGAAACAAAAAATCCAACCGCTATCTTTTCCTCACCTCTCGACCGCACAATCGACACAGTTACTGCTATCGTTGAGGAGCTCGGAAAGATGCCGCAGAGCGGAAATATTTACGACGTTATAACCACAGACGAGCGTATTATCGAGGCGCGTAACGAGTTTCGAGGTAAACGTATCGGTTATGGTGAAGGCGCGCTATGGAAAAACGGTAACTGGAAGCTCGTGCAAAATTTATGGCGTCCTAGCTGGGGAGAGAGCTATCAGGAGATAGCTACGCGCGTGCAGGATTTCGTCTTCGAAAAAGTAGACGAATACCCAGAAGGAAACGTTCTTGCTGTCATGCATGAGTCGCCTATCTGGTCGTTCCGCTGTCTGATGGAAAAAGGCCGTCCGGAGCATAATATGCTGTTGCGCAAAACGGCGCTTGCCTCGGTAACAAGTTTTACTTTCGAAGTGGGAACGCACAAACTGGCGAGTATTGAATACGCAGACCCAGCCGCTGACGTACAATAAACGAGGAACAAGCTCAACGAGGAGATACGATGGTTCAGTCAACGCGCAATATTCCAGCGGTTCTTCTGGAACAGGCTCATGCAGCCGCGGCACGTTTGGAGTCTCTATGGCCGCTGACGGATGCTCAGCAGCTCGATAATGACGTACATTTTGGCGATAATATGCAGGTTCGTCAGACCTTTGAGATTGCCAAACTGCTGCTGGGCTTAGATAGCCCTGAGGCTGCAGACCTGACTATTGCGGATGCTGAGTATGTTTTTGAGGGAGCAGAAGAGATCCCTGGGCGCAACCAGGTGCTTGTAGATGCTCTGTTGGCTGCAAATGATGCGTTTGAGCAGGCTCACGAGATTCAGGAGACTGGGGAAGCAATAGCGATTGTTCAGGCAGCTGCATGTTTGGCTAACGGAGGCGCTGTATCTGCTGATTTGGGGACGATTGAAGCGCTGCTTGACGCTGACGATGCTCAGGCTTCTGAAGAGGGTGAGGGTGATGATGTTGCGAACCTTGTGCGCGGTTTTAGGCTTGCTGCTTCTGTAGCAAAAGTGATTGTTGATGGTTCGGAAGATCTGGTAAGCGGTCCGGCTCTGATGATTTTGATTGCCAACGAATACTTGGATTCTTGCGATACGCCGCGTACTTTTGCTCGCGCTGAGCAATTGGTTACTGTGTATGAGTCAGGTGTGGATGATTCCGCTGCTATTCAATTGGTAGAGACTGCGGCTCAGCACTGGCAGTATCGTCACGATGAAATTTTGTGGGATAAAGATGAGGCAAAGCGTTTGGCTAAGGAAGAGGATGAGCGCAAGAGTAAAGCGGCTTTGGCTGAGAAGTTTGCCCATATTAAGGACGATCCGAATAAGGAAGAAGTAGAGCTGTAGGGCTGTGGTGATGTGGTGCTGTGGCGTGCACAATCAGACTTCAAACTGCGTTAAATTCGAAGAGTTCTTACTCTCACACATTCTGCTTAACCGATTAATACACCTGTTATGCCAGTTTTGATGCGCAAAAATGGCTTCAAAACTGGCATAACGGTTGCGCGTATCGACTTCACGCATGAAGCCAAACCACATTCACATCGAGGCGATGTATTTTAGGCAACGTCCTCTTCTAAGACCCACTAAAATCCCCAAGAGCTGTTTAAGCTTGATACGAGGATGGAACTGGAGCAGGGTTTTGCGCAAACTGTCCAGGTGCATATGCTGCTGGCGCTGGTACTGCTATAGGAATCACCGTGCGAATTACGTCAAAACGCACACCCTTATCTACGCTTGACTTAGCCATCAGCATAACAAAAGCAATCCAACACAAAACAGACGCCAAAACGAGCAGAATCAAAATAAAAGCGGTGAAAAATGCAGGCAGAGAAGCAGTCATATTTCTCATCGTCACAATCATCACAGCTATGCCAATAATAAAGCATACATACAGGCCAATCGTGCTGGCTCCCAGCAGTAGCCATAGCCATTTACCGGATAAATTCACGTCATGCATACGTCGGGTTGCTACAGCAAAAAATGGAGTAATTGAGCCAATAAAAAGAATCCCGTCAATAACAGCTGCAGGAATTTCCAGAGGCGGAATAATAAAACTGATAATGTTCAAAGCTTGCATAATAAGCCAGATGAGGAAAAGTGGCCACCAAAACTCACTGCGGGAAGCGCGACCGGTAAAAGTCGCGTATTTCGTAAAGAAACGCTTCGCGGCTTGCAACGGATTAGCGCCATAATATGGTTGATGCTTGGGCGGCTCACCGAAAGCAGGTGAATACGTTATCGTTGCCATATTAACTCCTCACATGCGACTCGTTTTATTGTAAAACATGGTTGCGGGCTTAATCAATTAAATCTTGCTCAGGGTCGCCCAGCATAATGCGTTCGGTTGCAACAATAACCAGCATGAGAATGCCGGTGAGAAGAGCGATGGATAACGTGCACGCCCAGACGAGAGGCGCTTGGAAAGAGTTATAGGCTGACTGCAGGAAAATACCGATACCTCGACGACTTCCCATATATTCCGCGGTGGCAGCCGTGCCTAAGGTGTAGGTGCCGGCAATGCGAATGCCACTAAAAATTTGGCGCGTAGCCACGCGGATTAGAACATGCCATAACGTCCACGAGCGAGTAGCGCCACAGGTGAGCGCAACGTCAGCAAAATATTGAGGAACGGCACGCAGTCCGCGCGAAGTTTGGATGGCAATAGGGAAGGCGCCAAAAACGGCAACGAGCACAATCTTGCCAATTTCGTCAAAACCAAACCACCACAGCACAAAAGGCGTAATTGAGATAAGCGGCAATGTTTGGATTGTGGTGAGGATGGGCATAAAAGCTGCGTTAGCAAGTGACCACAAATACAGCGCCACGCCCAGAAGTATGCCGATAACGACGGCGAGCGCAAAACCCCATGCGGCCTCGAAAATAGTAACGCTCAAATGCATGGTGAGCGTGGGCCAGTTGAGACGAACTGCTTCAATGATGGCGCTTGGTGAAGCGAAAGCGCGCGCAACGGTTGGGTTTTTGTCTGCGCTGATTTGCCACGCTGTGCAGACAATAGCTAGGACGATGATGGTGGGAGCTGCGTGGGTGAGAGCGGTGGTGAGAGGGGTGGTGAGAGCGGTGAGCGTGTTTATGATTTGCGAAGATGACTTACTGTAATCCTGCGCCTGCGAGGAAAGAGGGGAAGATGCAGTTTGCTGTTGTGCTGTTTTCGATGAACCGCTTGTTGCGTTTTTTCTTCTCGTATTACCTGTTTTTAAGGATGCCATAAAAGCTTCTACCTACTCACTCACTATTACTCAGTTTTGTGTGCTGCTTTTGCCTCTTGCTGCCACCCGTGGCTTCCTACAGCATTACGGACTGTATGTGTGCGGTCATGCTCGCATACGTTGCATGGTCGCGCGGTCTCTTGCCCGTCTCGCAGTTGCGCGGTCATGCTCTTGTAAGCCTGCTCGCACGAAGTAGTGTCCCGCGCGTCACGCAAAAAACGCGTTCATACAGCCTCCTACCTACAATAGTCCCTATGACACAAGACACTGAAACAAATGTGAATAATACCGCAGCTGTAGCAAGCGGTGCAATAAGTGATACGGCAAGCGATGCAGCAGCAACTTCTAAGCCAGAACTGCCAGAAAACGTGCGCGTGCGTTTCTGCCCATCGCCAACAGGAACTCCTCACGTAGGCATGGTGCGTACCGCTTTGTTTAACTGGGCTGAAGCGCGCCACACCAAGGGCACTTTCGTTTTCCGTATTGAAGATACCGATGCTCAGCGCGATTCTCAGGAATCCTACGAGCAGATTCTCGAAGCCTTGCGTTGGCTTGGTCTGGACTGGGATGAGGGTATCGATGTGGGCGGTCCTCACGGTCCATACCGTCAGAGCCAGCGCGGCGATATTTACAAGGATGTAGCGTCTAAGCTGCTCGAGGCTGGCTATGCGTACGAGTCCTTCTCCACCTCTGAGGAGATTGAAGCGCGTAACTTGGCTGCTGGTCGTCCAGCTGCTTTCGGTTACGACGGCTACGACCGCAACCTCACCGAAGAGCAGAAAGAAGCTTTCCGTGCCGAAGGTCGCAAGCCCGCTATCCGCATTAAGATGCCAGACGAGAACATTAGCTTTAACGATTTGATTCGTGGTGAGATTGAGTTCAAGGCCGGCAGTGTTCCAGATTATGTAATCGTGCGTCCAAATGGTGACCCGCTCTACACGCTCACCAATCCTGTCGACGATGCCATGATGGATATTAACGTTGTTTTGCGCGGTGAAGATCTGCTCAGCTCTACACCTCGTCAGATTGTTTTGTATCGTTACTTGATTGAGTTGGGTATTGCTCAGCAAGTGCCTTTGTTCGGTCATATGCCTTATGTGATGGGCGAGGGAAAGAAGAAGCTGTCCAAGCGCGATCCAGAGTCCAACCTCTTCTTGCACCGCGAGAACGGTTTTATTCGCGAAGGTTTGCTTAACTATTTGGCCGGTTTGGGCTGGTCTATTGCAGCTGACCGCGACGTCTTTAGCATGGACGAGATGATTGAAAACTTCGACGTGCGCGACGTAAAGGCTAACCCAGCGCACTTCGATTTGGATAAGGCGATTGCCATTAATGCCGAACACATCCGTATGCTCGAGCCTGCTGACTTCCTGCGTCGCTCGGTACCGTACTTGTTTAAGGACGGTGTTGTGTCTGCTGATTCTTGGGATGCTTTGACGGATCGTGAGCGCGAGATTTTGACTGACTCCGTCGAACTGGTACAGCCACGTGTGCGCTTGCTGGGCGAAGTATCTGGCATGGTGGGCAGCCTGCTGTCGACCGAAGAATATATTGAGCCGGAGAAGGATGCTCGTAAGCAGCTGAAAGAATCTGCAGGTGAGGTTCTGGATATGGCTGTGAAAACAATGCAGGATATTCCAGCTGAAGATTTCAAGGCAGAACATGTGCATGAGGTGTTGACTCAGGTACTCGTTGAAGACGCTGGTATTAAGCCTCGCTTGGCCTTCGGGCCAGTGCGTGTTGCTGTGTCTGGTCGCCGCGTATCTCCTCCTCTTTTCGAGTCTATGGAGATTCTCGGAAAAGACCTGAGCATTGCGCGACTCGCCGAGTTGCGCAAGCATTTGGATTAGTGTATTGTAAGTATCCGTTGCGTTGGCAGTAGTCAAAAGTAACGGATAACTTAAGCCCCCATCGTCTAGCGGTCTAGGACGTCGCCCTCTCACGGCGGTAACATGGGTTCAAATCCCATTGGGGGTACGAAGTGCCTTTCATGTTGCACATTGTGCACATTCAAGACACGCCATATTGGGATATGGTGTAATTGGCAACACAGCTGATTCTGGTTCAGCCGTTCTTGGTTCGAGTCCAGGTATCCCAGCGATTAAATCTCTCAGTCAGGTGACTTGAGAGATTTTTTGTTTCTCAGGCAAAACGTAAGCTGCCTGCCGTATGCTTAATTCATGGGTAGTGAGGGTCATATGCAGAAACACACGCAGAAAAAAACGCAAACATCGCACAATGACGGCGAGCAGTCTGAATCAAACGCAATCTCAGCGTCAACGTCTGTATCCGCGCGTTTAGGACAGCTTCAGTTTCATGCGTCCGGTAAGTTTCGCATCTTACAGATAAGCGATATTCAAGACGGTCCAAAAGTATCGAAAGATACCGTCAAACTTATTGCTGCGTCTTGCGATGCGTCTCGTCCTGATCTTGTTATCTTTACAGGTAATCAAATCGCGGGCTATGATGCCGCGTATTCTCCAACTTTTATCAAGCGCCGCTGGCTTGACCGCGCAGCCGAGCCGAACTCTGCAGAAAAAGAGCGAACCCGTCAAATCGTTCGTGGAACTTTAACGCAGTTCTTGCAACCGCTTGTTGATCGTCGTATTCCTTTTGCTGTAACTTTCGGTAATCATGATTTTCAGTGCGGTTTGAGCCTCGAAGAGCTTACAGATATTTACCGCGAATTTTCGGGCTGTATTAATCCTTCTCTTCGTGCTGACGAAGAGGAAAAGCCGTCGTCACTTGAAAATCAGCAAGTACTTAACTCAGGTGAAGCGGGAACTTTTGCGCTACCTGTGCGAGATGAATATAACAGCAGCAATCTTTTAGGCATAACTATTATTAATTCAGGCGATTATGCGCGTGAAGGCGGTTACGCTCAGCCGAGCGTGCGCGCTATGCAATTTTTGAAGCATGCAGTACGTCAGATGAATGTGCGTGCTATAGCGTTCCAGCACATGCCAGTACAGAAATACTATGATTTACTACACTCGGTACCAGCAACGACGGTTAACGCTATTCAGGGATATCGCGCTTTCGAAAACCATAGCTATGTGCTTGATGAGAAACGAACACTACCAGGAAGTTATTTGGGTGAGGGGATTAGCTGTCCGGATAAAGACAGTGGGGAATTCCGTTTCTTGCAAGAGCATAACTATTTTGCGTTGTCTGCTGCGCATGATCACCGCAACGCTTTGGCGGGTGTGGTTGATGGTTTGCTGTTAACGAGCACGCCGACCGCAGGATTTAGTACTTACGGACCAAACCCTGAAAAGCGCGCGACGCGATTATTCGAGTTCGATGTGCGGCATCCTTTTGAACCGCGCACGCAGCTGTTGGAATTTGGTGATTTAGTGGGCAAGCCATCGGGTAATAAGGCGTATGCATTGGCGAGCACATATATGCCAAATAATACGGGAGAAGCCATTAATTTACTGCGTAAACCGAAGGTGTTGGCGAGCGTTGCTGCTGTTGTGGCGGGGATTGTGTCGCTGATGACTTTTAGGAGGAAGAAGTAGGGTAGGGCTGTTGTGCTGTGGGGCTGTGGACGGCTAGTTGCAGGGCAGTGGGCGTTGAGCGCTCACAATCTGCACGCTGACTCAACCTATAAACCCCTGCTAAGTCCGATGAACTGTTATGTCTCATGGGATTTTAGGGGGTTTTGGAGGTTGGTGGGGTTTGCAGGTGCATAGCTTGTAGCTGTTTCGTACAACCAGTCTTTACACTGTGTTCAATTCGAGGGTTTTTTACTCTCTCGCATTCTGCTTAACCGATTCATACACCTGTTATGCCAGTTTTGATGCGCAAAAATGGCTTCACGCGTGGCATATCGGTTGCGCGTATCGACTTCACGCATGAACGCGGATTTCAATCACTCTTAAAAGTGGACGCTAGCAACTTTCGCGCACTTGTAACCTACACACCTCGCTAAGTCCGAAGAACTAGTTTGCTGTATTATTCATCGTTGTGATTAGCTATGAATGATACAGCCAAATGGGCTTCTACTTTCGCGTGGTAAAAGCTTTACCACGTAACGCTAACTGGTAGGTACGAACGATACAGCACGCTCTAAAACGTATACCGTCGAGCTTATCTGTGCTCGGTAAAACTTTTCCAAGACTGATTTGAAGTGCGGACAGCTTTAACGCGGAACGTTATCGATAGCTGTAAGCGGTTCGCCATATGGATAAAAAACACGTTGATTTGGTGGGCGCAGGAGCTTGTTCAACTGTGTGAGGCTCAAGAACTAAGAGTTAGCTGCCAGAAATCTCTCAAGTCTTCAAGCTGTGTGTTAGGAATCGCTTAAGTCTCTACCTGCTTCAAAAATCACCATATCACACAAAAAGCGGTGTGAGGGATATTCTCAACCTCACACCGCAGGCATATTCTATTTTGCTCTATTTACTGCTCCATTTACCTGAACATGTAAAAAATATTATAAGTTATACTGATTTCGCGCGCGACATCGCTTCGCTGAGGTAACGACCGGCTTTCATAACCAGCGGAGCGTAGTGGCGTCCAGGCGAAATACCCATACGGTCAACTGGACCCGAAATAGAAATCGCAGCAATCACATGTCCAGCAGCGTTGCGAATCGGAGCGGAGACAGAACAAACACCCTTTTCTCGCTCGTTGATCGACTCGCTCCATCCGCGCCTACGCACAGTGTTCAAAGTCTGCGCAGTGAACTGAGCGTGCCGCAGCCCTTGATGCATGTGTTCATTATCTTCCCACGCAAGCAAAATATGAGCGGCAGATCCAGCTTCCATCGACAGCATAGCCCCCACTGGAATCGAATCACGCAATCCACTTGTGCGCTCCACAGCCGCAATGCACACGCGCTGATCGCCCTGACGTCGGTAAATCTGCGCCGATTCCCCAGTGCGCTCTAGCAAAGTCTGCAAAATTGGCTCAGCAGAAGCAAGCAAACGGTCTTCACCAGCGGCGGTTGCCAACTCTGCGAAACGGGAGCCCACTGTAAAACGCCCTTGCTGGTCTCGAGAAATAAAACGATGGCGTTCCAACGCAATGGCCAAGCGGTGTGTAGTTGGTCGAGCTAAACCAGTGGCATTCACCAACTGAGCAAGCGAGCATGGCTCTTTCTCGAGCGTGTCGAGAATCAGAGCAGCTTTGTCGAGAACACCCACGCCAGACTTTACAATTTCAGGCTTTGCAGGGCTACTGTTCGTATTGTGGATACTGATTTGCTCATTCGTCATATAAGTATTATGGCATCTCAATATGTGACATGCAAACACGGACAATCCCACCGTGTCGCGCACAATAGTTACATGGGAAAAACGATGGCAGAAAAAGTGTGGCAAGACCACCTCGTTCGCACAGGCGAAGATGGTGCTCCTGACCTCATTTATATTGATTTACAGCTGATGCATGAAGTAACAAGTCCTCAGGCATTTGAAGGTTTGCGCCTAGCTGGTCGCCAGCTGCGTCACACCGAGTTGACTCTTGCCACCGAGGATCACAATACTCCAACTTTTAATATCGACAAGGTCTCTCCAGACGAGACAAGCGCTAAGCAGATTTCCACGCTGGAAGCCAACTGTAAAGAATTTGGCGTGCGTCTGCATCCTCTTGGCGATGCTGACCAAGGTATTGTGCATGCAATGGGGCCACAGTTAGGCGTTACTCAGCCTGGCATGACCATTGTGTGCGGTGACTCGCACACCTCCACGCACGGTGCTTTTGGTGCTCTTGCTTTCGGTATTGGTACGTCTGAAGTAGAGCATGTTATGGCTACGCAGACTTTGAGTTTGAAGCCATTTAAGACCATGGCTATTAATGTGGAAGGCGAACTCTCGCCAGACGTAACCTCTAAAGACATTATTCTCGCAATTATTGCCAAAATTGGTATTGGCGGCGGTCAGGGCTACGTCTTCGAATATCGCGGTGAAGCCATCCGCAAGCTGTCTATGGAAGCGCGCATGACCATCTGCAATATGTCTATTGAAGGTGGCGCTCGTGCGGGCATGATTGCTCCAGACGAAACAACTTTCGAATACCTCAAGGGACGTCCACATGCGCCTAAGGGCGAGATGTGGGATAAAGCAGTTGAATACTGGAAGTCTCTCGTAACCGATGATGACGCTGTTTTCGATAAGGAAATTACCCTTCGCGCCGATGAGCTGTCTCCATTCGTTACATGGGGAACGAACCCGGGACAGGGCATTCCGCTCAACGATTCCGTTCCATCGCCAGAAGATTTCGCGGACTCGACCGATAAGGCTGCCGCCGAGTCCGCGCTTAAATACATGGGTCTCAAGGCTGGCACTCCAATGCGCGATATTGCAGTAGATACTGTTTTCATCGGTTCGTGCACGAATGGACGCATCGAAGATCTGCGTGCTGCTGCCGCAATCATGAAGGGACGTCATAAGGCGGAGAACCTTCACCGCGTGCTCGTTGTTCCAGCTTCCTCGCGCGCACGTCTGCAGGCAGAAAAAGAAGGTCTCGATAAGATTTTCCTTGACTTTGGTGCTGAATGGCGTAATGCTGGATGTTCCATGTGCTTAGGTATGAATCAAGATCAAATGGTTGCGCATGAGCGAGCAGTATCTACCTCCAACCGCAACTTTGAAGGACGTCAGGGTAAGGGAAGCCGCACTCACTTGGCTTCTCCTCTCGTTGCTGCAGCTACGGCTGTGCGCGGAACTATTAGCTCTCCAAGTGATTTGGAACCGCTGAATGACGCACAAAATATAGCAGCAATAGCCTAGGCACAGGCTCTAAAACTGAAAGGTTTTAAAACTAAAGCTTTGCGGGCTGCAGGTTTTACTGACGGACAACAAGTAAGGGATTTCAAGACATGGAAAAGCTGACTGTTTTTACAGGAACAGGCGTGCCGCTGAAACGTTCAAGCGTGGATACTGACCAGATTATTCCTGCAGTATTTTTGAAGCGCGTTACCCGTACGGGATTTGAGGACGCTCTGTTTTACGCATGGCGTCGCGATCCGAACTTTATTTTGAACCAGGAATCTTACCGTAACGGCTCGGTTCTCGTTACCGGCCCTGACTTTGGTATTGGTTCTTCGCGTGAACATGCTGTTTGGGCTTTGCATGACTACGGTTTCCGCGTAGTTATTGCTCCTCGTTTCGCGGATATTTTCTACGGGAATACGGCAAAAAATGGCGTACTTGCTGCTTTGATGCCTATGGAATCAATTGAACTGCTGTGGAAGCTCTTGGAAGAAGAACCAGGACTGTCGATTACTGTGAACTTAGATGAGCGCACGGTAACCTGTGCAGATGTTACGCTTCCGTTTGAAGTTGATGATTACGTGCGTTGGCGTCTGATGAACGGTTACGACGATATTGATTTGACTCTTCAGTACGAAGACGATATTGAGGCGTATGAAAAGATGCGTGCTGTAAAGTATCCGTTTAAGCCAAAGACCATTCCTGCTTTTACCACGGCAACCGAAAAGGTTTCGTCTGCTCCTGAAGTAGTCGTGCCATGGGATGGACCGCTTTCAGATAGATAACTTCGGCTCTGCATAGGTTTTCTGGGATTTCACGTGCTCGTGCAGACAACGGCGCCTCGCCCTGCACGTGATAACTCAATATGACTTGCCACAAGCAAGAAGTGGTTGGCTGTGCTCATCACAAGTGAGTGCAGCCGCTTTGCTTTTGATGGTGAGTGGGGGGGGAGATTCCTCGTGAGCGTTTTATTGTTGGCTTTGACAGTACATGGTGGTGTGCTGTTTCGCCTTTACTAAGAATGCTTTGAAGGTCCTGACTATTGTGAGTTATGACGCGTTGATGAACTGCGTTCCGATTCTTGGATTGGGGAATTTATGTTTAAGGAACGGGAGGATTTTTATTGGTGGCAACGCAGGGGGCCTGATTGCGTCGTGGTGTTGACGGGTGACGTGCTTGTGTGCACTATACGACGGATGTGACCGTTGGCACGTTTGTTCATACCTCAGTTCTGCTAATCGGCATGTGATGAGACAAGACACGTTGAACGCTCCTTGTCTCATCACGCGATTGAGGCTCATTATTGCCCATTTTCATGGTATAGCTTAGGGCATGTCGAACGTGCCTTGTGAGGGTGTCAGGGCTTTTGTGTAGATGGTGGGTTGCCCTATGGTGAGCTATTTTTGGTTCATCGCACAGTTGATTAAAAAAAGGTTAGCCAGTGTGTTGTGCACACCATAACCTTTCGTTGTTCTCGTGCAGCACACACAACCATAAGAAGTATTGCTCTTCTTTAAGAGTGCTACATGGCAACACACTGCTCCCAATCAGGCTGCGTTGAACACGTCATGTCTGGGAACATACGAATCCGCTAAAACCCCACAGAAGAACCTCGCTCATCAAGTGGCACCTCACGGGTATGACTTACCGAAAGACCATGTCACTTACACTCAGTTACATAATCAAGCCCTGCTCCAGCGAGCCAGATCCAACAAAAACCACATACACACAAAACCTGACACGTCCTGCCTTGTCTCACAACATGCAGAACCCTCACAGCAAGCGTAGTCAACCAACCAGCACTAAACAAACAAGACCAATCCCAGGGGTGAATAAAATCACCGTAGTGAACCCCACCACTTACACAAACCCCGAACACCCTCCATCTTCACCCGCAGTTCTCAACAATCACCACCTTTCCCATAAAATCATGCATATCGCTACACTTAAGAGATAAGTGCAGTGGCATGCAAAAAGATACGTAACTTTTGCATAAAAAACCAAAGCGCGAGGTCTGCGATAGGAGAACAATGGAAGCAACGCCTTTTTACGATGTAAATCTCACGTATGAAGACAACTATGAACGCGGACCATTTGGTGACTTCGCTGGCGAGGCGTTAAACAAGCTCGATACGCAAGCCATCCAAGCCACTCAAGAGCAGAGCCGCGAGCTTTTTGATTTCTTTGGTCAACCAGTATTCTCACCTTTCGGCATTCCGGCAGGTCCTCTGCTCAACGAGCACTTTACCACCGCGGCTTTGCGCGCTGGATTTGATATTGCTACCTATAAAACAGTGCGTTCTCGCGCGTGGGGATGCAATCCTTTCCCAAACGTGCTGTCTGTACACCCAACAAGCGCAGATGGAACTCTTACTCCGAACTCTGAAGAAACGCAAAACGGTTTGCTTGCCGACACAAACTTTGGTGAACCAAGCAGTATTTCTATTTCCAATTCTTTTGGCGTGCCAAGCCAAGATCCTGATGTGTGGCAGCCAGATATGCAGCGCGCAATCCACAACGCCCACAACGCACAAGTGCTACTGGCCAGTTTCCAAGGCTCACGCACCCCAGGGATGAACGAAGATCAGTACATTGCCGATCACGTCACCACAGCCAAGTTAGTCCTAGAAACAGGCGCTCGCGTCTTAGAAATGAATACAAGTTGCCCAAACGAGGGGCATGGTCGCCTGCTGTGCCATAACGCGGAACTGGTAGGGCGCATAACGGAAGCGGTCAAGAACGAAATTGGCGATATTCCGCTGATCATCAAGCTGGCATTTATGCCTAACGATGAAAGCGTAGAAACAATGCTTCAGCACACGGCAGCTCGCGGGACGGTTCAGGGCTTTGCCGCCATCAACACGATTTCTGCGAAACTGGTAGATAAGAACGGCAATCAGGCTCTGCCAGGCGAAGGGCGAGAAACCTCGGGAGTGTGTGGGGCAGCGATTAAATCTGCAGGATTAGAGATGGTTGAGCGCGTGCGTCGCGTACAGCATAATCTAGGAATATCGGATGATACTTTCCATGTTATTGGCGTAGGTGGTGTTACCTCGGCAGCTGATTACTTAAGTTACCGTAACAGCGGAGCCAGCGCGGTTATGAGTGCAACGGGAGCTATGTGGAACGCTCGTTTGGGCTTGGATGTTCGAGCAACCGGACGCTAAGTAACAAAAACAAGCGAACCAAACGCAACAAGCTGTTCGCTCAGAACGTGTATTCACACCTCGCGCACAATAGGTATGACACACTAGAATAAGTAAGACTACTTTGAAGACTTTCAAAGACCGTAAAGAGAAAGCATAAAAATGACACGCGAAGACGATGTATTGCATGTTGTAGGCGGTAAGCCTCTCGGCGGTGAAATTAAAGTGCGTGGCGCAAAAAATCTTGTGTCCAAGGCAATGGTCGCCGCTTTGTTAGCTCCGAGTACGTCGGTGCTGAAGAATGTGCCGGAAATTCGCGATGTGCAAGTGGTATCCGACTTGCTGCGTTTGCATGGTGTAGACACCACTGTCGATGGTAAGAAGGGCATTGTAACCATTGATGCTTCGCATGTGGAGATGCCAGCTGTATCCGATGTAGAAACGCTGTCTGGTTCTTCGCGCATTCCAATTTTGTTCTCTGGGCCGCTCCTGCATCGTTTAGGCGAGGCTTTTATTCCTAGTTTGGGTGGCTGCCGTATTGGAGATCGTCCGATTGATTATCACTTGGAAACCTTGCGCAAGCTTGGCGCTGAGGTAGATAAAGAGCATGAAGACGGCATTCATATTACTGCTCCGCACGGTTTGAAGGGTACGAAGATTCATTTGCCGTACCCTTCTGTGGGTGCAACAGAGCAGACTCTTCTTGCTGCTGTGCTTGCTGAGGGCAAGACTGAGCTGTCGGGTGCTGCTATTGAGCCAGAAATTATGGATTTGATTGCTATTTTGCAGAAGATGGGTGCCATTATTTCTGTTGATGTCGATCGCACTATTCGCATCGAAGGCGTCAAGCAGCTTAAGGGCTATACGCATACTGCTTTGACCGACCGTATTGAAGCTGCTTCTTGGGCAGCTGCTGCGCTGGCTACGCGCGGAGATATTTTCGTTAAGGGTGCTACTCAGCCAGAAATGATGACTTTCTTGAATGTTTACCGCAAGATTGGTGGCGAGTTTAACGTTACTGATGAGGGCATTCGCTTCTGGCATCCAGGTGGAGATTTGAAGCCAGTTGCTATTGAAACGGATGTTCATCCAGGATTTATGACTGACTGGCAGCAGCCTTTGGTAGTCGCTTTAACGCAGGCGAAAGGCTTGTCGATTGTGCACGAAACTGTGTACGAGAACCGTTTCGGCTTTACTGAACCTTTGGTGAAGATGGGCGCAACCATTCAGTTATACCGTGAATGCTTGGGGTCTTTGCCATGCCGTTTTGAGCAGCACAACTTTGAGCATTCTGCTGTTATTTTCGGTCAGACTCCTTTGGAAGGTCGAGATATTGATGTTCCTGATTTGCGTGGCGGCTTCTCGCATTTGATTGCTGCTTTAACTGCAACAGGCGAATCAAATGTTCGCGGTATTTCTCTGATTGACCGCGGATACGCTGATTTCCGAGGCAAACTTACTGCTTTAGGAGCAGACTTTAACTAAAATATTTGCGTTAACGCTCAGTGAGTCGTATCAGGCTTACTGAGCGTTTATGTTGCCCTCCAGTATAGAATAAAGTCTATGGTATCTCGCGGCAAACCAAGTCCAGGAAAATCTGTGCCAGCTTTGAGCAATGCTCAAGTACGTAAACTCGCACAGAAACATCATCTCAGCGACCCTTTTACATACTTACCAACCGGTGTTCAGCGTAAAAATAATGATGCAGAAATAGCTTCTCAGCAGCCTAAAAAAGCCAAGCGTCTGCTCGACATGATTTCGTGGGTAGCGCATACCCGCATGAAAGCGTATTCCTGGGGGCTCGAAAATGTTCCCGAAGAAAGCGTTTTTATTACCGCAGCAACGCATGTTACGCAGTTCGATGTTTTCGTACCTATGTGCGGTCTGTTCCATCAAGGACGTCGTCCGCGCTATATGGCTAAAGCGGAAATGGCGAACTGGCCAATCATCGGTAACTGGTTCAAAACAGTGGGTATGCAGCCAGTGCCACGTCGCAGTGGCAAGGCAGAAGCTATTATCCACGAATCTGTGAGCATCCTAACCGAGGATAATCGTCCTCTCAGTATTTGGCCGGAAGGTACGGTTACGCGCGACCCTCAAAAATGGCCGATGAGTCTTAAACCCGGTCTCGCTGTCATTGCTCTCGAAGCCTCGCGCAAACTCGGACATCAAATCCCTCTGTTTGTTTCAGTAACGTGGGGAGCAGCCAGTATTAATCATGTGTTCCCGTGGCCGCGCAAAAACGTTGTTATGGCATACGATACAGCTCTCGACTATGCGGACTTACTTAAGGGTAGCGAAAACTGGGGTGAGTACGGAGCACCGCAGTCAGCAATAGACGAGCTGACCGAGCGTGTAGCTAACCGCATGGAAGAGCTGATGGAAGAAATTCGCGGCGAAGAACGACCAACTTGGGGACGCTGGGATTTCCGCTCGATGAGCCGTAAACCGCGACCATCGCAAATAGATAAGCATAACGATAATCAGGAAGTAGAGGAGTAAGTGTGGCACAGGTAACTGTTTTAGGTGCAGGAGCGTGGGGAACAGCATTCGGTCAAGTTGTGGCCGATGCTGGCAACGATGTGATGATGTGGGGCATCGAGCCAGAAATTATCGATGCTATTAACACGAAGCATACGAATCCTGTGCGTTTGCCTGTGGTCAAGGAACTTCCTCACTCCATGCGCGCAACTTTAGACCGTGCAGAAGTAGTGAAAGACGCTGAGATCATTATTGTGGCTATCGCTGCGCAGTTTGCACGTCAAGCATTAGAAGAATTTGCGGGCTTAATTCCATCGAATGCTATCGTGGTCTCGCTCATGAAAGGTATTGAGCGCAGCACAGACAAGCGCATGGATGAAGTGGTCACCGAAGCACTGAACCTGCCTATGGAACGTTTTGCTGCTGTATCTGGTCCAAACCTGTCGAAAGAAGTAGCACAGCGCCAGCCAGCAGCAGCAGTAGTTGCATCGGTTAACCGTCAGGCTGCGGAAAAAGTTGCAGCAGCAGCAACCAACGATTACTTTAAGATGTTCGTAACCGATGACGTTGTTGGCGTAGAAATGTGCGGATCGTTAAAGAACGTAACCGCGCTCGCCGTAGGTATGGCTCGTGGCGCAGGATACGGAGAAAATACTGCCGCTATGATTGAAACGCGCGGTTTAGCAGAACTAACTGCTTTGGGTGAAGCTTTGGGCGCTAACCCTCGCACGTTCTCCGGATTAGCAGGCGTAGGCGATTTGATTGCTACCTGTGGATCTCCGCTCAGCCGTAACTATACTTTCGGCGCTAACCTCGGTAAGGGAATGAGCGTGGAAGAAGCTACCGCAGCATCTAATGGCGTGGCGGAAGGCGTGCCAACAACAGCAGCAGTTGTAGCCTTAGGCAAGCAGTACGGTGTGCCAACCCCTTTGGCAAGCGCTATGAATAACGTACTTGAACAGGGTATTTCCTGCGCAGAAATGCTCAGCCAACTTTTTGCTGACGGTTCTATTGAAGAGTAAAGTTTCGTTCAAGCTAGGGTAGCTACTAATGCAGTTGCGAAGCGCGAACTGACGAGATACATGCATAAGGAGAAGCAGATGACAGATAAGAAAAATATCGTATTTCTTTATGGCGGTAAAGCAGATGAACACTCTATTTCCTGCATTTCTACAGCCGGAGTATTAAACGCTCTCGACACAGAAAAATTTAACGCTATTCCCGTGGGTATAACGCGCGAAGGCGAATGGATTATCGGCAGTGAAGACCCGCGCGCATGGTCACTTGACGAGGCACAGCAGTCCGGAAGTATGCCGCAGGTGCGTGCAAGCGAAACAAGTCGGCGCGTTGTGATTGATCCAGCAGGCGGGCACGAAGGTTTCTTCGCTCTGCAGACGGATGGAAGCTTGCAATCGCTGGGATACATTGATGCCGTATTCCCTGTGCTTCACGGTCCTTATGGAGAGGACGGCACAGTGCAAGGTCTGCTCGAAATGATGGGTATTCCTTATGTGGGATGCGGCGTTTTGGCGTCTTCGGCTTGCATGGATAAGCATTATACGAAGGAATTATTGCGTCAGGCGGGCATTGGTGTGGCAGAAGGCTTCAGCATTGACGCTCGTAAAGCTTCGGAGCGTGATGGCGCTTGGTTGCGCGCTCGCGTTGTGGAAGAAAAGCTCAGCTATCCGCTGTTTGTGAAGCCATCGCGTGCAGGATCTTCTTTTGGTGTAACGCGCGTTGACTGGGTAACAGATGCGGCAGAGCAAGAACAGTTGCTTCAGGCTGCTGTTGAAGAAGCGGCATCACACGATTGGCGTGTGCTTATTGAGCAGGGTGTGAACGGTCGAGAGATTGAATGCGCGGTTTTGGCGCCTCGCAGCGGTGATGAGCCACGCACATCTTGGCCGGGTGAAGTGGTTATTGATTCTGCGAATACCACTGAATTCTATGATTTCGACAGCAAATACATGGATAGCGAAGCCTCTCACGTAGAAGTTCCTGCTGACTTACTTCCAGAATTACTGGTTAAAGTGCAAGACGTAGCTGCCCGAGCATTTACTGCTGTGGATGGTGCAGGATTGAGTCGCGTAGATACCTTCGTTACTGCTGAAGGTGATGTGCTGGTCAACGAAATTAACACTTTGCCAGGATTTACGCCGATTTCCATGTATTCCAAGGCGTGGGAAGCAAGCGGGTTGCCATACTCTGAGTTGATTACTCAGTTGATTGAAGGTGTGCTCTAACAGAGGGCGGGGTGCGCTGAGCGTGCGGGCTACGCTGAGCGCGGGTGCTTAGAACTTCTACGTATCTGCGAGTTCTCTCTCAATTATGCTAAGCAACCCTATCTATTGCTGAATCTACAGCAGTTTGTGGGATTTTAGTGTGGGGTTTGGTTTGTTTGGGCTGTTTAACGTGGCTTGGCAGTAACCGATACGTGAGACTTGTGCTTTAACATGTGGGTTATGCTTATTCACGTGTTGTGAGCGAGGTGTGTTGAACGTGTCCTTGCTCACAACGGTTAGAACTTGCAAAATGATGTAATAAAAAAGGGTACTGATTTTTGATCGGGCGAGGTTGTATATTCGAAGGCTTTCGGGAGCTAGTGGGGCTTAGGGGAGAATGTTGCCCATTAGGCTCCAGTTGGTTCTTCCTAATGTTATGTGTTAAGACTGCAGTGTGAATGTGTTTATTTTATGCGTGAAGTCGATACGCGCAACCGATATGCCAGTTTTGAAGCCATTTTTGCGCATCAAAACTGGCATAACAGGTATATTAATCGGTTAAGCAGAATGCGTGAGAGTAA
>NZ_ATVB01000013.1 GCF_000420505.1 Alloscardovia omnicolens DSM 21503
GCTGTGAATTAGCTTTCATCCTCTTTGGTAAAATAGGGTAATCTAATCAAAGGGGATGATTCCAGCATTTTCAAGGCTTTTCGCAGTTAAAAAAGCATTAAAGTTTTCGGTGTTTCACCATCATTTTCTTCTTCTAGATTCACATATCGTAACGATTTCGACCACTGCTTATCTGTAATATGTAAGACTCGAATTTTGCCTTGCGGTGGCAAATTATCCTTAATTGTCCGAACTGTGGAACGATTTCCTTCAGCTGTTGGCGTATATCTTGCATAGACAGAAAACTGAATCATGCAGTAACCCATATCGAGTAATAAATCTCTAAATACTACAGCAGCATGTCTTTGTTGCTTCGTTTGAACAGGGAGATCAAACATTACTAAACACCACATTCCCCCACTGTCCTCATCAACTTTCATGGTTAATCCTTAACGTATTGTGGAATTGCAATCTGCTGAATTTTATCTTCAACATATAGTGCATATTGTTGCGCAAAATCATTAATTTTACTTGGAATTGTTAGACCTTCTCCATTGAACTGTCTATTAACACTTTCAATAAGAAACTGCTTTGTTTCTCGGTCAATTAGTGAATCTTCTTCGCTTAATTCAGCTACTTTTACATCGACAGCTGGTCTAAATACTTCAATCAAGTCATCAGCTAAACAATAATAATTACTGCCATTATGGTGGTGAATACCTAAACATGGACACAATCCAGCAGATATCACCGCCTTAATAGTAAAACCGCGTAAAATCATATAGGAATAATCTAGTTGTGAATTTCGCCCTCTCCCATCCCCTGGGAGCCTATGAAAATCTGCATCTGTTTGGAACAAGCAATGCCAATATTCTCTCGCTGCTCGCCCCTCTATATTAGTCAAATCTCCCGAACGAACCTGTTTAGCTAGACCTCTTAAATTTCCTCCGCCATCGATACCAAGCTGATCTAATACGGCAGCTTGACCCATAATTTTAGATTGAACAATCTTTCCCCACATGTTTTTCTGTCGAGGCAATGTTTGAGAAATCTGTCCCCTAAAACGAGCATTAACACGAGTGTTGGTTTCTGCCCAAGAATGCATCGCAGAGATTGGGACACCTCTCCAATCACAGGTCATAACAGAGACACCATAGACAGCACATTGGTGTAGCAATCCTGCTGAACAATTACATCGTAATCCAATCAGCAAGACTGCTATATCTGTGAGTGGCACGTCGGTTGACGTGTCTTTATCCCTATCTCGCACAACTAATCTGCCACGATCATAGGTGAGAGAACCATGAAGGTTCGTACAGTCAACTACGCGCCACGCACTGTTCATGATTACCTCACTTTATTCATGCCACCTATAAGACATTGGTAATCCAGCATTCGACTTCCATCGAATTTCGCCGAGGCCGTTTCGACGGACAACTGTTGGATAATACGCGGAAAGAGCATTTATCGCTGGTCGCCATCCTTTATCAATAACTTTTAACAATCTCGACTGTTCAGCTTCGTCAAAACTTTTCACTCCTTCGCTCGAGACATATGAAGGACGCAAACGTAGTTTCGCCGGATCACAGAAACCGTCAACAACCCAGGTTGTATATACTTCAGCTTCAGCCACATTCGCTAATACTTGCGCAAACTCCTGCACTTGACCTGTGTAATCCGTTTGACTCAAATCAAGTCGAAGCTCATCTCCAACGAATAAATGCCCCACAAATCGTGCATGACCTTCTCGAATCGCTTTGACGGTGCTAGGGTCTCCGTATCTCATGCTCAATGAGGACTCCGAAAGTGGCACAGTTAGCAAATCGTCATTTCGAGACTTAGCTAAATCAGCTGCAAACACGCGAATCATTCCATAGAATTCTCCGGTCTTCTTTCCTGACTTGTTGATTTTATCGCATAGATAGATACGAGCATGGTGGAATCCATCACCAATCTCAGCCGACCCATTATGAACCATAATCTGAGCTGCATTCTTTTCGAAGAACGCGATTTCATCTTCAGAACCATAGTGGACTCCATTTACCACAATGTGACGTTCACGATTCTCAGGAAGTCCTGTTTTCTCGTCAAAATCGTCGCAACGAGTCAACGCGGTAAATAGAGCAGGAGTCGATGCGCGCTGAACAAGTGAAGCCTCAATCTTATCCCCTAATCGTACACGTAACAATTTATGAATCGTATCCTCATGCGCTCTAGAATTTCCTAACTCTAGACGCAAATTCCTCAATATCTGTACTCTGTCATCATCAAGTGCATCATTGATAAGGTCAAGAAGGACATGCATATTCCCCAGCCAACGACCGTATAGGAACTGTTGTTCTTCATCCTTACCTCTATATTCCCTCCAATCAGCACCATCCTCTTTCTGGCTGTAGCGTTGTGCTTTGTGTAATTCATTTTTATCCACCAGCACTTCAGCTACGTTGTGCTGCATGAGAGCAATAACAGCAGCATCGACCGCATGATGACGGCGATCCAAACGAGTTTTTCCAGACGAACCAGCAAAATGAATCTGCTTTTCAATACCGGAGAATCGTCGAGCCAACGATGTAGACAAACCTGAGTATACGAATACCTTTACAGCTCGCTCCGGGATATCCGAAGTAGCTGTATATCGTTGCGAGTTGTAATACCAATCGATACGCTTATGAAGCTCATCTGCCATCCAAGAGACAGATCCCATAGAACGGTTATCAGGCGCCTCGTCCTCAGTCATTTGAGTAAGCCTCGATTTCACAGCTTCCTTAAACCGTTTAGCATTCGCAGCACTGAGGGTGCCCGCAGGAAAAGTAAACATTTCCACGCGCGCGACAGCTTTCGCTACAGTAATTCCCTTCGATACCGCATATTGGTCATGGCACCATAAACTAAACAGCTTCTTTGATTTTGCTCGATTGCAATCAGTACAGACTGCAGCTAAGTTTGTTTTTGTATTCGTAGCACCAACACCCTTTCGTGGAACAATATGATCAAGCTCACACGTAGTAAACTTTAATGTTGCTCCGCAGTACAGGCATCCACCATTTTGCCGTTGGATTGCTTCCCAGCGTTTCATAGCAGAATCACTAAAGCGATTGAAGTCCGGGTACAAATCTTTAATCTTATCGAAGATTGCACTGCGGTTAGTTGCATAGGCTTCCGCGTCTTTCTGATACGCTCGAGCAACTTTAGCTGACGAGAATCCCTCACGTGCATGCTCAATATTTACACTGACAGGCGTTCCCCATCTTGCAGTGCAATTCATTAAATAACGGTTGACAATTTTAAGGACTCTGTCCGCTGAAGGATTACCAATCGGAAATCCGATAGGTTCCTGAGCTGGCTTCCAATTGTCAGTAACTCCATAGACAGTCTTGCGAGCATCATGAAGATTATCAGTTGTACTGAGCATCCTCACTGTTAATGCCTGACATGCACTAACAGAGTAAGCCGCTCTTCCAGCAGGTAGTTTGATATTATCTATCGCACCAAGTTGATCATCATCGAACGAATCAATGAGTTCAAAAGCATTGCTGTATGACATATCATCACGAATAGAATCAATATCAACATTATTGCCAAGTAACTCAAGTAAACGTTCTTGATCATCCTCAGAAGCATCACGCCACCATGGCATAATATCGTGTTTCACGAGCTTCCCGAGAACACCAGAAGATTCAATTAAGGCAAAATAGCTATCCATAACCGGAGCACGATTGGAGATTCTATCTCCATCGTCTTGAATACCACCGATTCCCTTAATATCTCGGCGATTCACCCCAAGAGCAGCTGCTACGTCAGCCCACGTTGGACGAGTTTTTGAATCCATACTTGATAAAATATCGAACGCAGTATTCTTCTCTTCAACCGTTAGAGGTCTTTGTTGACCACCTACCGCAAGCTTCAAGAAAGACAAGGCGGCAATAATACGGAATTTTTGAAATGCCAATGATGCTTTCGTAGCTCGCTTTTCATGGGTTAAATCATCCAAAGCTACACGCTCACTGGCAGAACCACGTGGGGACACTGCATAGAAAATCTTGTCAATTAATTTTCTGCAGGTTTCATCATCTACCCCCTGTTGTTCGCAAATATAACGAACTTCGTAAGCATTATCTTCCTGCATTAGCTTCTGAGGCAATGGAGCAAAAGCTTCAGATTTACTACCGCTATGTCGAATACGAGGAGCAACCTGACCATCTTTACTGGCTAGGTAATCACCAATGATTTGAGCAGGCGTCAACCCATCCTCAGGATTGACTTGACATGCCTCACATAAATCATCATATCGTTCGGATAAATCATCTAGATTGACGTTATACAGTGATTTCACGGATTTATATGGATTACGCCATCCACGATGCCTAGCAATATGTCGGAATGCGACGGAAAGCATGTATTTGCGTTGCTCTTCGTCTTGAATATATCCATCTGCCAAACGTGCTCGTAGCATCCATGGTTCGAAAGTATCATCCCCATAATTCTCAAGCGGGAGCCCTAATTCTTCTAAATACTTATTGAGATTAGCTAAGCGTGACTTGCGACGACGACGCATTCTACGAGTTCGGCGAGCAACCCCAGAAATCATTTTGCGCGTATCCGCTGTTTTATTTGAATTGGGATCTACACCACCATCGTGTATAACACTTTGCATGTTAAGGATACGAACAGGTTCTCCATTGCTATCTACTTCGATAGCCGCAAGACCTGTTGAGTATAGACCTACATCGATTCCGATTTTATAATTATTTAGTGTCATAAGAATGGTATATCACAAAAATGCCCTATAAAGCAAGTTACATTTATAATCACAACAACTTATGTCGTATATTTGTTCTCAGATTATTGGCCAAAAATGAGTTGCTACGGGGGTAGTAGTTGTTTTTCTAGGGTTGGATACACGTGTATTTATCGATTCAAAATTCAAGGAAATGGGTGAACCATCACACTGTTACATTATTGCGTCACGTCGGTGTTGACGAGCATGTTTTACAACGAAAACGCTGTTTACCCGTAGAAGTTTACGGGGTTAATTGCCAAAAAGTGTGTATAAATTGTGTCTTAGCCGTTGTTTTTCAAGGTGTGTCTCGTGGTGAATTTAGTGTGAGGCTATAACACATAATCACAGTTGTACAAACGAGCAATATTTGATATTAAATGCGCATATTTTGAAAATAGCACGAATCTATACACCGATGGGTGAAGATGTTTGTCCGCCCTATAATTGCCTAGATATACTCGTGTTTTACTGGTCTATCGATATAAATCCTCATAAGTTACACCACAGCAAATGATCGAGAAAGCACCTCAACTTACCGGCACGACTATGCCGAAGCTATACACACTTTTGCGCAATTAATCCCAATACTGCTACCCTAGTTATCGTTTCAAAGAGTCTATACGAGGCTACACATTGATTTTGAATTTGATGTCGCGCCTGAGAATCTATGAGTAACCTCCGGTCGGATTGCTAGCGAATTTTTTCACAATTCAATCGACCGATAAATCAGATTTTGAACTAGAACTCGCTAGCGATGATGGAAGCGTCACTACATGCCAATCCGAAGTCAGGTACAGGAGATTGCTCGACTTAGTGTGGAGAATCATGACGTCTATATCTCTGACGAGCTAGGCTTTGGCACTACGAGCCACTCTTGCACTGAGCAAAGAATGGCAGGATTTGAGTGTGCGCAAGGCTATACTCCGTACCATCGACCGTCACCAACTGTTCCTCGACCGGCTTCGATGAGAGAGCCCAGCTACCGTCAATTTTACCTTTAGAAGTGTTAAGGAAAGCCTCGAACACAGGCGATGCAGCCCAGAGCCACAAGTCTTCAATCGAAACCTCGGCCGTCGCGAACGCCGCATCATCTTCGCCGCTGATGTGTGCACCTATGATTGCTATCATAGCTGTAATAGTCTGAGTGTCGGGGCCCTTCACTCGTGAGAATATGGATCGCTTCCCCTTGGTGGGAACACAACCCAGAAGCGTAATCTCACGTTGTTCGGCCACACCGTGGATTACATCCCACATCCTGGTGCCCTCGTGGTAGAGGGTTAGACTAGGAGCTGGACTGGAGGTTATGCGGTCCTCGAATGCACCGATTATCGGAAGCATAACATGACCCTCACCGTCATACCGCAAGGTGCTCGGAACCCGTTTGTCAGGCTCTTCTGGCAACCACCACAGACCAGCCCACTCGGGTGACTCATCCAGATTTAGAGGATTATTTGTCACTGCTCTCTCGGGATTACTACTTCTTTCCGCCAGACGTCAGCTCTGTACACAAGCGACATCGCCTCGCCTGGCACCTTGTCTCGGTGGTCACTCCTCATGAACCTCAGCTGGATCAACCTTATACCAGTGCTCGGAATTCCGCCTGCACTCAAGAGCGGGAACATGCTCTGTTGCCTCGCGTCGATTCTTCCCGTTCGCATCGACATAGTCTATCCATTCTTTCGGCTTGTTGTAGTAGCGCATATTTCCACCGCACTGAGGGCAAGCTCCTGCCCGAATCTTTTCCAGCGTGATACAACGCCCGACACCACTCAACGCCCATCCCAGAAAGAGTGGTCGCCTCAACTGGAGCTTCGTCAATCTGCAAAGCTCCATGACTAAGATAAACATCACAAATACGGCGATGAAGACCCAAATCCACCAGTTTTGCCCAGGCGCTTGCAGGAAACATCGAGTCTCCCGCTTAGGAGATTAAGAGCAGACCGTCCTATCTTCCAGAGTGGGAGAATTCCGGCTAGTCCCAATACAAGACCAACCATGAAAGGACTCCCTAGGTGAACGAGCTGCGCCACTTCGGTACTGCCTCGTACGTGGCATTAGGAGGATTAGTAGGGGCAAAGTTGGCTACCACATCGCGCCCAGCCTGGTAGATGTCCCCGCGAACATCCCCACCTCCTGTAGTCACATTATGCCCTGCGACGTCAGTCAAACGAACTCCACAATCCCGCAGAACCTCTGATGAGGCTTGACTAACTGCCCACATTCGGCACAAATCATTTCTTCCCTCCGGACGCAAGCCCGCTTTTAAATTCGACCACGTCCCCATCTCGCATAACATAATCTTTACCTTCGAGACGCATTTTGCCTTCTTCTTTCACCTTTGCATACGATCCGGCTTCTACCAAATCCTCGAAAGAAACAATGGCAGCTTTAATAAATCCACGCTCGAAATCAGAGTGAATCACGCCTGCGGCTTGAGGTGCAGTCCATCCTTTATGAATAGTCCATGCACGTACTTCTTTTTCGCCGGCAGTCAAATAGGTTTGCAAACCGAGCGTATCGAAACCAACGCGAGCAAGCTGATCAAGACCAGATTCCTCTAAACCAGCGTCAGCAAGCATTTCTCGAGCATCTGCTTCGTCCAGTTCCGTTAAATCAGCTTCAAACTGAGCGTTCAAGAAGATGGACTGTGCAGGAGCAACCATATCGGAAAGCTTAGCTTTCAAAGCATTATCTTGAAGCTCGTCATCGTCCATGTTAAACACATAAATAAATGGTTTAGCCGTCAGCAGTTGGAGTTCGCGGATTTCTGCTGGGTCAACTTTTCCGGCTTTTGCAGCCTGATCGATAGTCAAACCTTCTTCAAGCACAGCCTGCGCTTTCTTTACCTCGTCAAGATATGCAGGGGTAATCTTCTTACCGCGCAGTTCCTTTTCCAAACGAGGAATAGCGTTCTCAATGGTTTGTAAATCAGCGAGAATTAGCTCAGTATTAATCGTTTCAATATCGTCTGTTGGATTCACTGTCCCGTTGACGTGCACAATATCGTCATCACTAAATACGCGCGTTACCTCACAAATAGCATCTGCTTCGCGAATATTAGCTAAGAACTGATTACCTAAACCTTCACCTTTTGACGCACCCTTAACGATACCTGCAATATCTACGAAGGTAACGGTTGCTGGAACGAGTTTAGTTGTGTTTACGATAGGAGCTAATGCTGCCAAACGTGGATCTGGCAGAGGAACAATGCCTGTATTAGGCTCGATTGTTGCAAAAGGATAGTTTTCTGCCAAAACATTATTACGCGTTAAAGCGTTAAAAAGCGTGGACTTACCCACATTTGGTAAGCCAACAATACCAATAGTCAATGCCATAATGTGTAATCCTACCTAGAGCCCTCAACTGCGTCGATTGCACTGATAATGCTACCGCGGAAACCTGTTTGTTCAAGAGCAGCTACGCCTTGGATCGTTGTTCCTCCTGGTGAGCATACTGCGTCTTTCATTTGTGCTGGAGCTAAACCTGTTGCCAGTTGGAGAGCACCTGTGCCGGCGGTCATCGCAGCAGCTAAACGGTATGCCGTAGCACGAGTCAGACCGTATTTTACACCTGCATCAGCTAATGCTTCCATAAACATTGCTGCATATGCTGGAGCACACCCTGCCACAGTTCCTGCAACAGATAAATGCTGTGTATCTACAAATTCGACTGTAGAGATTGGTTCGAAAAGCTCATGGAAGGTTGTGAGCTGTGCTTCGGTTAGCGTATGCGTTTCTTCTGCTACAACAACACCTTGAGCAATAGCAATAGGCGTGTTCGGGATGGTAGAGATATGATGCGCTTCGGCAGACAGTACCTCGTTCCAGAAAGCGTTGAACTTTCCGGCAGCAATAGAAATGACTATTTTGTGTGACCAATCAATGTCCGCAACAAATTCAGAGAAAATATTTTCGATTTGATACGGTTTAACTGCGACGATAAGAACATCGCTGCGTTGCGCTACCTCGCTGGCACTGCGTACAGCCTCGACCCCTCGCTGCTGTGCTTTTGATGTTAAGGTATCAAAATGTGCTGCGCACGCAATAATCTGTGCGTCAGCTGCAACGCCTGCATGACGCCAACCATCAACAATAGCTGTGGCCATATTGCCGAAGCCAATAAAACCTAGTGTTGTCATTCTTTTCTTTCTGATTGATTATTTAAGGAATAGTTTTTCGAGATGACCTCGGCTGAGCGCTTCTGTATAAAGATGCTCGAAGACTGCCCCCATACGTGCACCGTCATGCTCAAATTCATTGGTAACCCAAGCATGAGAGTTCCCTACACGGGAGAGAGTATCAAGCTGCAAGCCGGAGTCCACATACATATCGTCGAAATACACAGCAGCGTGAATAGGTATGTCATTGCGTGCTAACTGGTCTTCATCATATACAGTTCCCCACTGCGTATCGCTCATCAGTTCATCCATTGCTGGTCTAAAAGCACGTAAAGCAGAGTCTTCATCAAAAATTTCTGGCAGTGCAGCTTCACCAATCAACATAAGAGGACGAGAGGATTCATCGAACTGTTTAGTAGAACGGAGCACATCGTTGGCAGCCCAGTTGATTGGTTTAATCTCTTTATTTGCATAAATAAACTCTTGGAGAACCCAATATAGTTCGCTGCCATACGATGTAGTGGAGCTGAATAATTCCATGAGGAACCCATCGCTTAAATACTCTCCATTAAAAGCCGTATCGACCGTCCAATGCATGCGTTCGAAACTTGGTTTCATACCGAAATCGCCACCCAACATTTGCAAGCGTCGAACACTAGCTGGATCCCCATTAGGCAGAAGAACCTTTTCGGAAGATAAAAAGTCTGCAATACGCCCAACAACGGCTTCATCGTCAGGATATAAACCGTAGTATTCCTTTGTTTTCGCCATCATACGTGGCACAGTATGCTCATAGACTTCACGAGCATTCATAGGAATGTGTGGAATACCGCCGGTAACAAAGCTAGCTGCAATACTCGCAGGGAACAAGGACACATATGCCATGGTTAAGAATCCGCCATAGCTTTGCCCCAAAGTTACCCACTGTGCGGAATTGAAAACTGTGGTGCGCAAAAATTCACAGTCACGAATAATGGAGTCCGCTAGGAAGTTCTTTAAGAAATCTGCAGTTTCTCGAGCATTCTGACCACGACGACGAATAAGGCTAGAATCGACACGTGAGGAACGCCCAGTTCCACGCTGATCAATAAGCACTACGCGGAAATGTTTTACTGCTTCAGACAACCATGGGATGGACTGAGCACTCATGGGGCGAGGTCCCATGCCGCCAGGACCGCCTTGAAGGAAAAGTAACAAAGGTAAGTCAGCATGCACATTCTGTGCAGAACTAACCAGGCGGTAAAACAGGTCAATATGCTCGCCTGCGAAACTTGAAGCATCTGGTTGAGCTGCTCCAGCAGCCCAATTCCAATGCAAAGGAACCTGCACTACATGGTCTTCTACGTGCAAACCAGGCACGTAATATTGCGAAAGTTGAGTCATACCTCAACCTTAGCGCACAATACGTAAAAGGTGTTGAAGCATACTCCAACACCTTTATGCATATTGTTCAGCGCATACTGAGTTAATCGGGCAGCTCACAATAATCAAAATGAGTAAAACGTGCCTGTTTACCGTAACCGGTTAAATCAACGCACGCTAACCCCACAAAAGCTCCTGTAAAGAAGCCTCCATAACGCTGGTTCACGTAATCATCGGAGAGGATTTTAGCATCTAATTGCACAGGAATATTGTGCCAATCCACACCATTAAAGGAGTACTCATATGTGTAGTATTGCGTGCGCACGCGCGTGCGTAACCACACTCGTTCAACATCCTCAGGAACAACAATGGCATTATCTTGAAGAAAGCTCGTGTAGGTATTGAAATCGTTTTGAGCAACTTCAATAACTCGACATTGTCTTTTCTCATCCCACGTAATAAATGCCCATGACCAGCATAAGTCGTTGTAGTAATTCGTTAAACCTGCCATCTCACGGTAGCGGGTTGGAGAAAATTCTATTGCCACACTTGCATCGAAGTTAAAAGCCTGCCAACGTCTTGCTACTAGTGACAGCTCGCGAAGATTGCTGAGCGAGCCTTGACCGTTAAGAGTTAAAACTCCATCTCCTACGCGCCCCATTTCATCACTAAACGGAACTCGAAGAGTATTCCAATCACCGTGAAGTTGATTGTCTTCAAAATCATCATGCTGATTATTGTTCTGCTCATTAGCGCAGTCATCATCATTCAACACAGCATCTCGGGGAGCATCAACGCTTGTGCAGCCTGCCTGCCCACCCACAATATATGGCCAGCCATCATCATCCCACTGCAGTTTTTGAATAGATGTTTCACGCCCTAAAGTGCACCAGCCACGCGGATCGTAAGCCGATTCTATGGTGTGATGCCATGGACGAGCGCATAAGGAAGCGTAATACCATTCGCCTGACGGGGTATCGACCAAAGCACCATGTCCTTGCTTTTGGAGATAGGAAGTTGGCGAATCGAAGTTAGAAATCAATGGGTTATGAGGCATAGATTCAAAACTCAGTGCATCTAAAGTACGAGAACGCGCCACAGATTCGCGGTGTGTATACATTGTTCCACCCTCAGCCGCGAACAGATAGTAATCGCCATCTTTTTTATACAGATGTGGACCTTCTACCAATTTTGTTTCTGTGCCCTGCCATAAGGTTCGTTCGGTATCAGGAAGTAAACGCATACGTTCATGATCAAACTCGGTGAGTGTAATACCATCGAAAGAATGACGATATTCGCGGAAATCCCATGTTTGCTGCACAAGGTATTTGCGCCCATCGTCATCATGGAAAAGCGACGGATCAAAACCAACACCATTTAAGCGGATAGGTTCAGACCATGGCCCTCTAATATCTTCAGCAGTCACAAGGTAATTAGCTACATCTTTAAATGCGCCTTCAACAATATGCACATTGGAGTAAATAAGCCAAAAACGACCGTCTGCATAACTCAAATCAGGCGCCCACACTCCTCCAGATGAAGGGATTGAGCGCATATCAATCTGCGAAGTTCTCGTTAGTGGGCTAGGCAGAAGATTCCAATGCACTAAATCTTTCGATTCATGCAAACGAACACCTGGAAACCATTCGAATGTTGAGTTGGCAATATAATAGGTATCTTCTACACGAATAATAGAAGGATCAGCGTGAAATCCACGCAATACTGGGTTATTGATTTTCATCGTCATATCCTGTTCTATCTGCCGTAGATCTGCGGGGATATAAAAGTTAAGTATTAGTAAGTACTGTTTTCAAGCGTTCGGGAGAATGCAGGGAGACAACATTCTCCCGAACATGTTCGTAATTCTTAGCCCTTGACCGCCCCAGCCAGGCCACCCACAATCTTCTTTTGGAAAATCGTAAAGCATATAAGTGCTGGAATCATGCTCAAAGCCGTAAAAGCAAGAACCTGAGCAGTATCAACTGAATGCTGCGAACTAAACATTTGCACACCAAGAGGCAAGGTATATTTACTGGAATCATTGAGTAAGAACAAAGGAAGCATATACGCATTCCAACTAGCTACAAATGCGAGAATTCCCACAGTAGCAACACCCGGCCAGCTTAATGGCAACACCATTCTAAAGAAGAATCCCAATCGAGAAGAACCGTCAATCATTGCTGCTTCTTCTAGCTCTGTTGGAATTGACTTCAAAAATGGCACCATAATAATAATGGCTTGAGGAAGACCAAAAGCAATTTGAGGCAGAATAATTCCCAAGTGAGAATTCACTAAATGCAAATTCTTTAAGAGTAAATACAAAGGCGTAATAGCTACGGTAATCGGGAACATCATACCTGCTGCAAACAACGAATACATAAAATTGCGAGCGCGGAACTCATAACGGGCAAGCACAAAGCTAACCATAAGACTGAGTAGAACAATTCCCACCATGGTAGCAACGCCAACAATAAGAGAATTCACTAATTCGGTCCAGAAGATATTCGATGCGAAAACGTTTTTATAGTTCTCGAAGTTCCACGGCTTAGGTAAGCCCGCAGGATATCTTGTAATCTGCGAATTCGTTCTAAAACCGCCAATAATAATGTAGATAACGGGAACAATGCAGATGAGAACAAGAATTACCGAAAGCAGATAGACAACCGGGTGACCCCACGGAGTTTTGTGCGATTTACGGATGCCTTGCATTGCTAAGGTCTGTGGACGTGCACTCATTTAGACCACCATCGCTTTCTTCTCAGAATTACGAGCCCTATCTACTTTTTTGTGTGCAGCTTTGCTTTGTGCGCGCGAGCGTTTGGTTGTTATTGCCCCTTCTAAATCTCGATTAAGAGCGAAATGTTGATACGTTAAGGCGATAACCAGAGAAATTAGGAAGATGAGCACGGCTACAGCCGAGCCATAACCATAGTTATTTGCTAAGCGGCCTTCACGAACCATGTAGGTTGCCATTGTGGATGTTCCAGCAGTAGATGAAACGTATTGTCCCCAAATAATGTAGACCAAGTCGAATAATTGCAAAGAACCGATAATGGACATAAATGCCCAAATACGAATTGTAGGAGCAAGCAGAGGAAGAGTAATACTCCATTGCTGCTGCCAGAAACCCGCGCCATCAACGCGTGCTGCTTCATACAGATCTTCTGGGATAGACTGCATGCCTGCAATCATCAAAATAACAGCAAAACCAATATATTTCCACGTGATAATAACCATCAGCGTCCAGAAAGCAACTTTTGGATCTGAAATCCAATCAGCTCCCGGAATACCCCAGCTTTTCAGAACTGCATTAACTGCTCCAGTTGTTTGCAGCATAAGAGACCAGCCCGTGCCCACAATAACTTCAGACACCACATATGGCACGAAAATAAGTGTGCGAATAATGGCTCGTCCCTTAAACTTTTGATTGAGTAGCAAAGCGAATAGAATGGCCAGTGGAGCTTGAATAATAAGAGAAGCAACAACCACACACATAGTGTGTATAAAGGCTTCTTGAAAGTTAGTATCCGAAAGAATAACTGCGTAATTATGCAAACCAACAAACTGTCCGTTAACTTCTGGCTTGCCATAACCTTTCCACTTGAAAAAACCGTAATATGCTGCCATAAAAACAGGCAAAATAACAAAGCCAAGAAACATGAGAAGTGCTGGAGCAGACAGCACTGCAATTTCTATATTTTTCCTGACCGTATCGCTCTTTTTAACGCGGGACTGCGCCGCTAAAGATGCACTCACACTCATAATATGTCTCCCCTGACTGTAAGTGACGATTGTATGTGTACCTAGGTGAGGGGGAGCTCAGCAATAACTTGCCTCACCCTCACCGTGTAAAAACTGTGCATAGTCCGCTCTTACCGAACGTTCTACACCTTAGGATTGTGATGGCTGTAACTTTTATCCCTTTTGTGCAGCAGATTGGACGCTCTTGAGAATATCTTGAGCTGTTCCTTTATCTGCAAGAAGATTAACTACGCCTTCGTTCAAAGCGTTTCCAACGTTTTGACCTAGGACTGTGTCAAGCCACAGCGATACAGAGCTTGATTCCTTATATACAGGTAGCACTTCTAGCAAGGCAGGATTTTCGACAATATCTTGAGCATATTGTGCGGCAGGTATGGTAGAGAATGCCTGAGCATATTTTTCTTGATACTCTTTTTGAGCAATAAAGTTAAGGAAGTCAACAGCTTCGTCTGGAGCAGACTCCCCCACAGCCATCGCATCGGTTCCCCCCATAATAGCTTTCGGATTACCCTTTTGACCATCTAACTGAGGGAAAGCAAAGAATCCCAAATCAGCTAAATCTTTCTTATCAGGAGTAAGATCTCGGATAACGCCAGGATCCCATCCGCCCATTAACTCCATTGCGGCCATATGATTAGCAATCAAACCAGCTGAAGAACTTGCACCTTGCTGAGCAGGGGTTGTGAGGAAGCCCTTGTTGAACGCATTCAAGTCCTTGAGCTTGTTAACGTCTTCTCCTGCTTTGAGCCAGCACGAGTTGTCGAACTTCTTCTCTGTTTGAGCGGCTTCAAATGCTTTAGCAGGGCATTCACGCAGCGCAAACCAGTAATACCAGTGTGCAGCCGGCCATGCATCTTTACCACCCAAAGCAATAGGAGTAATATTCGCAGCCTTCAGCTTGTCAATTACCTGAGTAAATTCATCCCATGTTGTAGGAGTTTTTTCAATACCAGCCTGCTTAAACAGGTCTTTCGAATACCAAATTCCACCAGGAAGAGCTGCAATAGGCATGCCGTAAACCTTGCCTTCTACGGTTTGCGAAGCTAAAGCTGCCTTCATACCGGTTTTCACGTCATCGGAAAGTTTATCTGTTAAATCTTTTACTTGACCGGCTTCAACCATATCCTGTAGTTTTTGACCACCGCGGCTGAGGAAAACATCAGGCGCAGACTGAGGATCTTGCAAGGCTGTTTGCAGTTTCCCATCTAAATCTTCGTTCTGAATAGCTTCAACCTTTACGCTGACCTGAGGATTCTTCTTCATAAAATCAGCAGCAGCACTCTCCCAGAACTTCTTACCGTCACCAGTAGTGGAATTATGCCATACAACAACTTGTGTTTTACCATCAGCAGTTTTACCTGCATTATTCGAGCAACCTGCTAGACCAATTAAGCTTGCTACGGCTACTGTAGCAGCTGCAATATTTTTCAACTTCATTGTCTTTTCTCCTCGTAACTTACCACCATTGGCAAATTGTCGAAAATTTCGATTACTTTCTCTTATACAGTTGGCATTATTACAGTTTTACCGTTCTTCTGTTTTCGAAAAATATTATGTAGATTTTCGACAATTTCATGTTATCAAGGCGAAAAATACTTAGTCAACTCAATTAACGAAAGATACATATTACTTATAAAACCTTATATTTCAATATATTTGTACATTTTCAAGCAAATATTTCTTGAACTAAAGTTTTCGAAAGTTTCGATTTTATGATATTCTCTACCTAAGGAGGGGTGAATTATGACACGTCATCAATCTCAACGCAGAAAACAGTTAAGTGATATTGCTGAGGAAACAGGTTTTTCCTTGGCAACTGTTTCTAAAGTGCTTAACGGACGCAGTGACGTTGCACCTCAAACGCGCGAGATTATTTCACGCGCATTAGAGAAGAATCATTATGTACGTCGTAATAATCCTGCTGCCCATAGTGAATATATTGAAGTTGTTTTGCAATCTTTCGATACTGTGTGGAGTCTGGAAGTATTGCGCGGCGTTCTTAAATCTGCGAAAAAACGCGGACTAAGCGTTATTACCACAGAAAGCGGCAGCCGCACTCATCCTGACGACAGCTGGATGGATGGCGTTATTCGCCGCAGCCCTTATGGAGTAATACTTGTCTTCTCCAAACTCAGCGCAGTAGAACATTCGCGACTTAATGAGCACCATATTCCCTACGTTATTCTCGATCCCGCTGGCAACCCTAGTTCGCAGGATTCCTCTATTCAGGCTGATGATTGGAACGGTGCTATAGAGGCAACTCGACATCTGATTTCATTAGGACATACACAGCTTGGCATTATTACAGGACCACGTTCGATGCTGTGCGCTCGCGCACGTTTAGATGGTTTTAAAGCTGCGTTAGCAGAGGCAGGATTAGAGTATTATCCGCGGTTTACCAAAGAAGGAGATTTTACTGCTGACGGTGTTATTGATAGCGCTCTTGACTTACTACGCGATCCACAGAACCGTCCAACAGCTATTTTTGGTAGTAGCGATTTGCAATGCATGGGAATTTATGAAGCAGCACGACAACTTAACATCTCCATTCCCTATGATTTATCTGTTGTAGGTTTTGATGATATTCAAACCGCTCGCTATCTTAGCCCTCAGCTGACCACTGTGCGCCAACCTATTGAAGATATGGCGCAAGCAGCCTTGGATATTATTGTGAACCTTCATAAAGGCACACAGCAGCACACATCACAACGTGCAATCTTACCAACACGTTTGATAGTGCGCGATTCAACAGCTCGCGCGCGCAATGCAGATGACTGAAGTAAATAATGAGTGCTGACTGCTCATTGGTGCGCGTGATAGCTAATATAGCGGCAAATCGCATCAGTAAGCTGTACGCTCCAGAAATTACCTTCATGCTCGCCACCAAGCACACGAATTAAACGGCAGTCATGCTTTTGGCTGAGTAGCTTGGTGTGAAGCTGAACGCTTTCATCATAATCCACAACATCATCAGCATCGCCATGAAGTAACAGTATTGGTGGATATGTTCCATCTGCACGAGAAATGCGGTAAGGACTCATATCCCACGCACGCTGTTGCACATCGTGCGATAAATTCTCCCATGCATCAGTAGGCATTGCTCCTACTACAGAGGACTCACATGCTCGCAAACCTTCATTCACCCTCGTTCTTTCACCACTGAGCACACCATAAATATCTGATGGAGGAAAACAAGCAACGCAATAATCAACAGCATCGCTCATCTGTGCGCAACTGCCATCGTTATAGTGTGGATCATCTCCAGTCATGGCAAGCAATAAAGCTGTGTTACCGCCTGAAGATGTTCCCCACACGCCTACACGTTGCGCATCAATATAAAATTCCTGTGCATGAGCACGCAAAAAACGTACTGCAGCTTTAACATCCATCAAATATCCAGGAAAAGGATGGGAACCATTCTCACTGTCTCTATGATTCACTGTTGCCACCACAAAACCGCGCTCTACCAAGCGTTCTAATCGCCCCACGGCATACATGCGATTAGGAGTAGTCCATCCACTTCCCTGCACAAAAATAACAAGAGGAGCAGTTCCTCCTAAACGTTCCAAACGCATAGGTGCAATCACATCCATAACTGCACAAGCATCACCTTCGCGATACTGCACATTCGGCGTGATAGAAAACTCATGAGAAAAATCATTATTCGAACTCATAGTGTCAACATAAGAATCACTATATGTGTTCATAGCCCCAGCTCCTTTGCTGTACGTAAACGCCTGCTGAGGGTAAGCGGCTGCCTTGCCCCTTCAAACGTCTATATCATCTTTTATATTGCCTTCTGTTATGTCATATGCAAGCTCAGCCACAGCTCACCGTTGAGTTGTGTCTTTGTAACTCACACACTTCTTCAACAGTAGCACTTTTGGGCTACTACCGGGCGGCGATCCTTTATAAGTACTTCCCGATTTTTCTCAGAAGGAGTTTCTCAGCTGGTATCTCAGCTGATATCTCAAAAGCGGACAGTAATCGAGCATGCAGTAATGATTAAAGCAGCGCGAATCAACTGAGCATAAAAGCAAACTTTTTAACTATCACTCTTATGAGGGAGCTCGAGTCATGGATTCATAAAATATATTGAATCGAAGAGAGAAAGAATAAAAGGGAAAGAAGAAAAATGAAGACGGTCGTTATTGCAGAAAATAAAAAACTTCAGCATTCACTTTTATCTGAGTATCTCAATCATAATCCCGCTCTTCATATTCTTGCCCATGCTTCTACCAGCCTTGAACTTATGGAAGATATCCATACTTACCATCCTGATTCTGTAATTATTGATGCACGCATTCCGTTCCAAGGAACAGCTCAGTCTGTGCAAGTAGCGAAGGCAATGGATAGAAATATTAATGTGATTCTATTAATGCCCGCTACCTCCATGAAAAGTCTTGAGACCAAAAGCGCTACGGTATATGGCATTGGTGGGGTTTCGGATATTCCTTTAGCTCAGGAAATTGTACATGCCATTGCTGGCGATGATGTTACTAATAATCGGGAAGTTTCAGAGGAAATGCACGACGACGTTGCAGAGGACAACGATGCTCATCAGCACAAAGACATACATATAAAAGATAATCAAACTAAATTTATGCAGATAGCCAGCGATAATGCTACTGACAGTAAAACATCTTCGACACATGGTCTCAGTAATCACATAACCGAGAAAATCATTACGCACGAAATGTTGACAGATAATCACAATAGAGATTTCGAGAACTATATATCGAACTACTATATATCGAGTGACCCCATATTTGAGGCTGCGCTAAAGTCTACAGACAATTGCCCACAACTATCTAAGCGCGAACTTGAGGTAGCTCAACAAATAGCGATGGGAAAGCATAATAAAGAGGTTGCGCAAGCGCTGACGATTACCGTTGAGACAGTAAAAACACACGTACACCATATTTTAGAGAAAATTAACGGGGAAAACAGGCAACATATTGTGTCGTATATGTATGAGAATCATTTGATTGAGTATTAGGAGTTTCTGCGGTGTCTGCAGTATCCGTATACGTGGATCGAAACTTGTAAAAGCGCTCATGCTAAAGTTCAGGTATGAATGCTCAGCGTCTCAATTCTAAACGGCTCAGCCATACAGAACATGCTGTTTTGCGCACGATTATTACACACGAAGGTATTTCGCGCGCGCATCTCGCCGAAAAATTGAATATAAGTATGCCGACGATAGCTTCGGCTCTGAAGCGTTTACACGAACTGCGCTACGTAACGCAATCTCACGGCGTGTTTAATTCTACGGGAGGACGCCGCCCTGACGCTTATGCTTTCGCGTATTCGCGATGCATTTGTGTGGGTGTGCTTGTGCGTAAGGGAACTGCTCATTTTGTATCTACCGATTTGCGCGGAGATGTTGGATCGCGTCAGTCGGTGAGCTTAGATAGTTTTGGCGCCAGTGATTTTTACGACGGTTTAGCTTTGGCTATTGAATCGTTTATTGAAAGCAGTCAGATTGATACGCGGCATTTGCGCGGGATTGGTGTGACCGTTGCCTCGCATGCTGCGTTAGACGAAGCGAGCGAAGCACGACTGCGCCGAACCATCGAATCGCGTCTGAGTTATCCTGTGCGCATTATGAGAGAGCCTTTTGCTTTGGCTGCTGCGGAAACGCTTTTCAACCCTTGTATTACGGATGCTGCGTGCTTGTATTTGAATGCCACGATGAGCAGCGCGTTCATCCGCGGTGGGCGGTACATGCGTTCCGCTGTTTTTGCTGAACATACGCGGCTGTACCCCGCTGTGTCTGCTGTTTCTTCTGTTTCTGTTGCTTCTTCTGTTTCTGTTGCTTCTTCTGCTGAGCCTCGCCAGCGTTGTGAATGCGGGCAGTACGGTTGCGCTCAACTGTATTGCAGCTCGCAAGCGTTATTATCTGCTTCGGGTATTCGCGATGCGCATGTTCGAGAGTTTATTGATCATGTGCGCGATGGAGATTATACGCATGCCAAAGTGCTAAGTAACTACATGGATTCTTTGGCATTATTGATTCATAACATTCAAATGATTGTGAATGTGCCCGTTATTCTGGGCGGTGAAGTTGCTCGCTATTTGGATAGTTCTGATTTATCGGATATTCGTGCCCGAGTGCGTGCTTTAGCACCGAAAATGCTTGCAAGTTCAGCGGGCGCTGCGGACGCAGTGGGCATGGGAGTTACTGGAGCAGCCAGTGTATCGAGCGTGTCAGGCACTCGCATGGTTATAAAAAGTCAATGCACGCCTGAACAAGCCATTATTGGAGCAGCATATGTGCTCGCTCAGGATTACTTGGATTCATTACTTGCAGTCTAAATCTTTCGTATACGCTCCCGTTTTTGTTCGAATGCCAGATGCCGCGTGTTTCTTCTAAGACCTACATTACCGTTTAGCAAGTTTTTGCTCGACACAGCTCCAGCCATTCAGTTCATGTCGCTCATATGTATGGAGTGTACTGAGTTTGAGATGCTTAATCTATGGTTTTGCTGTCTCGGTTTGTAAAGTGTTCATGCATGATTATTGTAAGCACTGAACTTGCGAGATTTTTTCGTAAATGATTTTGTCCTTGGTTGGGCGCATCAGGAATTTTGTGTAAGTGGTAGGTTGCCCTATGGTGAGTTATTTTTCAGGGTCTTGAGGTTGGTCGCAATGAGGTTGTGCTTGACCTTAGGATATCTTGGTTCATCACACAGTCAACCAAAAAAGGTTAGCCGATATACTGTGCACACCATAACCCTTCGTCTTTCTCTTGCAGCACGCTGCTCCCAATCAGGCTACGTTGAACACGTCATGTTTGGGAGCATACGAATTCGCATACCCCACAGAAGAACCTCACTCATCAAGTACCAGCCCACAGGTATGACTTGCCGAATATCAGTGTCACTTACGCTCAGTTACATAATCAACACCTGTGTCTGCGAGCCAGATCCAACAAAACCACATACACAAAAAACCTGACACGCCCCCTTGGTTAGTTATTCAATTTGCTCAAACACCACATATAACACGACAACTCGCATGTAATCCAAGCAAGAATTTATGAAGTGATTTATTTCGCTTCGTGTGCTGTATCTTTCACCGCTAAGCACAGCTACGAACGATACAACAGAAAACGAGGTTATACACCATTTTATGTGTCCGTAGAGTTTGTGTTAGTTTACTTGTTTTTTGAATAACACATGTGAGTACAAGGATTCATTCACAATATTCAATAGAATCTCAAGCGTCAATTCTGCGACCACATCAGTTATACATCGTTACAGTGTTTCCTGCTCGATATTGCAGCATTCTTCTTTATGACGCGTGTCATAAAGAAGAATAACTGTCCACTAAACAGGGTTCACGTCAAACTCCAAGAAACAGAAAAATTCCCCTTCACCGTAACAATATGCTTGTTCGATAAAGGGGAACATTACGCAATGCGCAAAGCAACGTTGTTTAGAAATCCTTAGATTATCTGGTTACTTTACTGCGCTACGCCTGCAGCACGTACTGCGTCAAAACCAGCCTGAAGGTCAGCCAAAATATCATCGATATGTTCGGTACCAATAGACAGACGAATGGTGGACTGAGTAATGCCCTGAGATGCGAGTTCTTCTTCGGTCTCCTGAGAATGTGTGGTAGAAGCTGGGTGCACAACCAAGCTCTTAACATCTGCAACATTCGCCAGCAAGCTGAACAGCTTCAAATTGTCAATAAAGACGCGAGCTGCATCCTTACCGCCCTTAATATCGAAGGTAAAGATGGAACCTGCTCCATTAGGGAAATACTTGGTGTAGAGCTCATGATCAGCACGGTCTTCAATACTTGGATGGCTTACAGACTCAACTTCTGGAACGTTGCGCAAATATTCCACAACCTTCAAAGCGTTCTCTACGTGGCGTTCCACACGCAAAGACAAGGTTTCTGTGCCCTGCAACAAAATCCATGCATTGAATGGAGAAATTGCTGCACCGGTATCGCGCAACAAAATTGCACGGACACGAGTAACGAAAGCAGCTCCGCCCAAAGCTTCATAGAAGTTCAAACCGTGGTAGCTGTTATCTGGAGTAGTCAAAGTTGGGAACTTTCCAGGAACTGCAGCCCAATCAAAGTTGCCACCTTCAACAATCACACCACCCAAAGTTGTGCCGTGTCCGCCAATAAACTTCGTTGCGGAATGCACAACGATGTCTGCGCCATGCTCAAATGGACGGAACAAGTATGGAGTTGCGAAAGTATTATCAACAATAACTGGAATGTTATGACGATGAGCAATCTCAGAAATAGCTTCAAAATCAACCAAATCAGAGTTTGGGTTACCAAAAGTCTCAAAGAAGAACAGCTTCGTATTCTCCTGAATGGCATCCTCGAAATTCTTAGGGTCAGAAGGATCAACGAAAGTGGTGTTTACGCCATCACGTGGAAGTGTATGAGCAAGCAAATTGTATGTACCGCCATAAATTGTATTAGCAGCAACAATATGATCGCCATCCTCAGTAATATTACGCACAGCATAGAAAACAGCGGAAGCGCCAGAAGATACAGCCAAAGCAGCCGTGCCGCCCTCTAAGGAAGCAATACGCTTTTCAAAAACGTCCTGTGTTGAGTTAGTCAAACGTCCATAAATATTACCTGGATCAGCCAAACCAAAACGAGCCTCTGCATGATCAAAGTTATGGAAAACATAAGAAGTGGTCTGATAAATCGGTACAGCACGAGCGTCGCTTGCTGGATCAGCTTCTTCCTGTCCTACGTGCAGCTGGAGGGTTTCGAAACGGTAGTTGGTATCAGTCATGATGTGTCCTTTCAAAGTGTCAGTTTCAAAGTGTCAGTGAAAAGCTGATGGACACCAATGTACGACTGTTTTGAAGAAAACACGCACTTTTTATTATCACGTTTGCTTATAGCCTTTTATCAGGCGTTGAAAAAACACGGTTTCAGCGTGTAAAACCACCTGGAAAAAGTTTACTTACTGCGCTAGTGTGTGTTGTAGCGAAGTTCGCTGAGCATGAAATATAACTATGAAATGCATGAAAGTGAGCGTCACTGCAAGCCTCGATACATTCATATGAAGGTGTGAAGTTTTATGACAAACGAAAACGTACTTTACCAGCGAAATCCGGTATATATTCCTCGCGTAGCAGCTGTTCATGATATGTGTGGGTACGGCAAATGCTCTCTGACAGCAGCCATCCCTATTTTGTCTGCTGCAGGTTGCGATGTATGTCCTGTGCCAACCGCTCTATTCTCAGCACATACTTTGTATAAAACCTACACTTTCCATGACACGACGTCTATTTTGTCTGAGTATCTTGACGCTTGGAAAGAAGAAAACGTTGACTTAGATGCCGTTTATTCCGGTTTCTTGGGTTCGCCTGAACAGGTTGATCTTGTAGAACGCTTATACAAGGAATATCCTCATGCTTTGCGTTTAGTTGACCCAGTTATGGGCGACGGCGGACATATGTATCCTACCTACACTCAGGAGCTGTGCGAGGCAACGAAGCGTTTAGCTGTGGGAGCAGATATTTTGATGCCTAACCTAACGGAAGCATCTATTTTGACTGACAGCGAGTATCCTGGTCAGAATATTTCTGACGATCAGGTTAATACCATTATTGATGCTTTGCTTGATTTGGGCGCTCATAATGTTGTTCTTAAGGGCATCGACCACGAAGATGGAAACTTGCGCAATTACGTGGCTAATGAAAACACACGTTCTGCTGGAAAGATTGAGCTTGTCCACGAGAAGTTGCCATATATGATTCACGGTACGGGCGATACTTTCGCATCCGCTCTTAGCGGTGCTGTGCTCGCCGGCAAACCTTTAGATGAAGCTGCTCGTATTGCAGGCGAGTTTGTGCGCAAGGCAATGGCTTCTACACGCAACCAGCCTCACTTTGAGGAACGAGGCGTGAGCTTTGAGCTTGTGCTCGGAGAGTTGACTGGCTTAGTTGAGTAAGAGTGAAGTAAGAGAGTTTTGGTTAACAGGATTTCGTGCACGGGCTGGTTTTGTGCGCTGGGCTGATTTTACGGGCTGGTACGTCTTGGTTCGGCTTAGGTCAGCAGCGCTGTAAAGCAAGCAAACGATAAAACAGACGGATGTAAAAGCTCTCTGTAAAAGGGCATGCTGTAGCGGGTACTGTGCTAAGCGGACTGCCGTAAAGCAGGTACGTTGGAAAGGCTTGCAAATGCCCAAGCAGGGGCACGATAAACGGACAGCTGTTAAGCAAATACATTGCAAAGGCTCTCTGTAACGAGATATCTGTAAAAGCTCTCCAAAACGCTCATTAAAACGCTCATCGGGTTTAATGCTCGGTGAGCGTTTCGCATATTTCTGTGCTTGCTTGGCTTTTATAGGCTTAGATGTAGCAGGCTTTTCGTGCGGTTTTATATGAGGTTCTTTGAGGAAGCTTTATTAGTGGTTTTATCGGGGTTTTATAGGTAGTTTTATAGGTAGTTTTATAGGAGGCTCCCTTTTTCTAAGCGCTGCGGATATTATAACGTCTAGTTATTCACATCTTGCCCAGTTATGCACAGTGTGTTATTCACATTGGTTCACATGTTCATTTTTCTTCGTGATTTACTACCAATCTGTGCTGAACTGGATATATGACTACACAAACACAATTAGCAACGTCTGCAATGACGCGCACGCATGCTCAGGATTTAGGCCGTTTTGGTGAAGATTATTCATGCCAATATTTGCAAAATATGGGGTGGAGCATTCTTGATAGAAACTGGAGGTGCCGTTTTGGAGAAATAGATATTATTGCTTTGGCTCCTGCAGATAAAAACAGTTCAACTCCTATTTTAGTTTTTCTCGAAGTTAAGACGAGACGCGATGACGCGTTTGGAGATCCATTAGAAGCTATTACTCCAACGAAATGTTGGCATATGCGTAAAGCGGCTGTTGCATGGCTTGCTCAACATCATACGAAAACACCTCAAATTATACGTTTTGATGCTATTGGCATGATTGTATGCAATTTCCGCGTGCGAAGTCTCACGCATGTAAGGAGGATTTTGTAATGAATATCGGACGTGTTTACACTGTAGCTTTAACCGGCATGCACACAGATACCGTTACTGTGCAGGGTTTTATTTCTCAAGGATTACCACAGTTCACAATTGTTGGTTTGCCCGATGCTGTGCTCACTCAGGCACGCGAGCGCGTGAAATCTGCATGTAAGACAACGAATTTTCGGTGGCCGCAAACGAGAATTACACTGAATTTGTCTCCGTCATCTTTGAGGAAACATGGTTCGAGTTTTGATTTGAGTATTGCCATATGCATTTTTAGCGCTATGCACTGCATTAGCTCATCCATTCTGGAGGACACAGTTATCGTGGGTGAATTGGGTCTGGATGGTTCTGTTCTGCCCATTGTGGGGGCTTTACCGATTGTGCTCCATGCTCGCGCGATGGGAATGTCTCGCGTGATTCTTCCTCAGGCTAACGATCATGAAGCTCAGACTGTTACAGGTATTGATGTTATCGGCGTGTCGAGTATTCACGAAACGTTGAAGATTTTAGGGGCTCCTGTTACGTTGATTGGCTCACCACCGCCGGCGGCAGCTCCGACTCTTTTTCAGCAGATCGATAATGATTCTGATGATTTCGTTCACACTAGCTGCGAGGACAAGACCAACGATTTTAGTGATGTGATTGGGCATGAAGATGCTAAATATGCTCTGCAGATTGCTGCTGCAGGTGGGCATCATGTGTTGATGCAAGGTCCTCCTGGTGTGGGTAAAACAATGCTTGCGTCACGTCTTCCTTCTATTCTTCCTGATCTTGACGATGAGGATACGTTGGAATTGGCATGTATTCGTTCCGCTCAAGGTAAGCCTGTACATTTCCCTTTAAGCCACACTCCCCCGTTTGTGAGTGTGCACCACAATGCTACGCTCAAGTCGTTAGTAGGTGGATTGGCTGGGAATACGATTGTGCCGGGTGCTATGACTCAGGCTCATCATGGTGTGCTTTTTATTGATGAAGCACCTGAGTGTGAACGTGCGGTGATGCAGGCGTTACGTACTCCCCTAGAAAGTGGACATGTTACAGTGGCTCGCGTGCGTGGTCACGTCAACTATCCTGCACGTTTTCAACTTATTCTGGCACAGAATCCTTGCCCATGTGGTCGCTTATGGTCACCTCATGGTGAGTGCATATGTTCATCTGCTGAACTACGCAGGTATCGTCATCGGATTTCTAGTGCTTTACGTGACAGGCTTGATATGAAAATTAATGTACGCTCTGTGCATGCTTTGTCTTCAAGTTCTGCTCCCACAGATATGTATAGTCCTTTATCTGGCGATCATCAACATTGGGATTCTGAACATATGAGAGAAAATGTGCGTCTGGCGCGTGAACGCAGTGCTGCACGATATCGGGGTTTAGGTTGGTCTGTAAATGCTCAAGCTCCTGGAACGTGGCTAATGGAGCATACCTCATCGTCTGCCATTGCGTCTTTGAATGCAGAGCTTGAAGCCGAAACTCTGTCTATACGCGGAGCCCACAAAATACTGCGTGTAGCGTGGACTCTTACCGATGTTCAGGGCAAAGCTCAACCAGATGATGCAGATATTGCAAATGCTCATACCTTATATTGTTCAGGAGGATGATATGTACAAGCCAATTGATGAAGCTGTTGCTCTTGCGGTGCTCAGTTTCGCGTGTAATGGTGTGGATTCTCTGTCTGCATATTTAGCGAAACATTATCGTGGAGGTAATAGCATTGCTCTTATACAACGACTCCAAGAGATGAGTATTAGTTACAGTACTGGGTTTACGTTGCCTGATTATTCAGATTTGTTGCAGTGTTTGGCTCAAGAACCGCATACAAGTGATTTAGCACCCCAACTACGGCAACGCTTATTATCGTGGTTACATGCTTTAGCTCCGTATGCTCGTATGAGTTTATCTTCTTTAGCCAATGCTATGACGTGTAACTATAAATATTGGATTATTGATGCTTCGAGTCCATATTGGCCAAGACAGCTCAATCATATTTCCACTCGTACCGATTCTGAAGCTCCTCTATGCTTGTGGGGTTTGGGAAGTATTGATGCTTTATGTTCCTGCGATGCACCGATAAGTATTGTAGGTTCACGTTCTGTGGATGCTTATGGTCGTTATGTAGCCTTCCATGCGGGAAAATACGCAGCGATGCATGGGCATATGGTTGTGTCTGGCGGTGCTCTTGGAGCTGATGCTGCAGCTCATTGGGGAGCTTTAGCAGCAAGCGATATTTTAGATGAGCCAGGCAGAACTGTTGCGATTATGGCTGGAGGTCTGCATCATATGGGACCTACACGTAATACTACTCTGTTTGAACGCATACTACAGAGCGAGGGAGCTATTATTAGCGAACTAGCTCCTGATGTTGTTCCTGAACCATACCGTTTTTTAGAAAGGAATCGTCTGATTGCAGCTTTAGGATCCACTCTTATTGTTGCTCAAGCGCAACACCGCTCTGGAGCTTTGAATACGGCTACGTGGGCAGCAACTATGAATCGTGATGTTCTTGCTGCTCCAGGCAATATTCATGAACCATATAATTCTGGTTGCAATCGCCTTATTGCTGATCATAAGGCGTCTGTATTAGTCTCTGCTACCGATATGAGCGATGTATGCCACCCAGCACATGATCCCTATAAAACGTCTAGTCATACCACTGATACTTCTCTAAGTCCACCATAAATTCGCCATCCTTGAGTGTGCATACTACGTCTTCATCTTCCAGCAGTAGACGCTGCTCATCTGGACCACCGAAAGCAAAACCTGAAGCTAATGCTCCAGATTTGAAAACAACACGATGACATGGAATAACTCCTGGCTGAGGATTGCCATGCAAAGCGTATCCAACATAGCGAGCACTGCGAGGAGAGCCTATAAGACGCGCGATTTGACCATAGGTTGCTACTTTGCCTCGTGGGATTTGGCACACAACAGCGTAGACGCGCTGCGAAAAACTTGGTTCTGACTGTGTGGGCGTTTCTAAACTGTGCGAACTCATAGCTTAAAGATACAATGTGCATATGAACAGCTCAACATATTCTCATATTGCGCAAGCATGGCAATTCATTGAAGAAACTAGCATGTCTGCCGATACAGCAGACATCCAGTCTGTGCGTGCTCAAATAGCACATAAAAGCACCGTAGTATCGAGTTCTCTTGCGGCTTTTATTGGTATGCAAGCTCAGCTTATACAGGCACGCAATGTGTTGATTATTGGATTAGATAGCGGTATTGAAATTCCAGTATTAACGCATGGTTTAGGTGAAGCCAGTCAGCTCACTGTTGTTACACCATCTGCTGACGATGCTCAACGCACGCGTTCTATTTTTGATTCTCTGCGTTCACCTCATACACGCATGCGTTGTGTGAGCACAGACGTTAAAACTTTCTTACATCGACTCAACGCCCACGATTACGATATGATTGTTGTGTCGTCAGAGGCTGAGAATTATGCAGTAGCGCGTGATGAAGTTGCACGCTTATTGCGTGATGGCGGCATGCTTATTCTTACCGATGTTATGGCTTTGACTGATGAAAAGTCTGAGGGCGGAGTTCCAAACCCAGCTGACCGTCACGATAAAGCTGTTGTTTTGCGAAGCGTTATTGACGAGCTGATGCACGATGAGATGTACACTACAGCTCTCCTATCAATCGCTACTGGCGTTCTCATGGCTATAGTTCATCAATAAAACATGTACAGGCTGTACGCTCAGGCGTACAGCCTTATTTTTTCTCATCTTCTCGTGTTGCTACACGCACAGCATAATCAATGTCATCTGTAATAACCAGCTGATCTATATCTTCAGTTCTAATCTTGCCAGACGAAGCAACCGTATGTCGTAACCAATCAATTAAACCTGACCAATATTGAGAACCAAACAGCACAATAGCACGACCTGCTGTTTTATGCGTCTGCACTAAAGTCAAGGCTTCAAAAAGTTCATCAAGCGTACCCATTCCCCCAGGTAACACGATCAAACCGTCTGAATAACGCATAAACATGGTTTTTCGCGTGAAAAAGTAATGGCATTGCATACCAACATTAACGTAAGGATTAATCCCCTGTTCATGAGGCAATTCGATGCCAATACCTATAGAGGTTCCTCCAGCCTCATATGCGCCTCTATTAGCAGCCTCCATAGCTCCCGGGCCGCCGCCGGTAATAACCGCATATCCTTTGCTTGCTAGAAGCGAACCAAGAGCACGTCCGTCTTCGTATTCAGAAGAATCAGGCTTAATGCGAGCTGATCCAAAAACGCATACCGCAGGACCTAAATCAGACAGCAGTTCAAAACCTTGGCGAAACTCTTCGCGAATAAATTCCAAACGTTGAATATCCCGTGCAGACATCACTTGGTCTGCAGTCATTTTTTCAACATCAGTATCGAATTCTGAAGTAAAACGCATTTATCTACCTTCTCCGTCGGTTGCACGACGAGCAAACGCATCAGATTGCCGCTTCAATAATACTGCTGCTATAGCCGCGGACAGGATCGAACCAATCAGAACACCAAAGCGCGCTTCGTTACTTAACTCAGGCTGCACATAAGCTAAGGAAGCCATAAGGAAAGCGACAGTAAAACCAATGCCGCAGGCTGTAGCAACTGGAAGAAGATCGCGCACTTTCAAACCTGCCGGTAATCTAAAACGCAGAAGATGCGTAGAAATCCATGAAAAGAGCAAAATTCCTAGCGGTTTACCAATAACCAAAGCTGCAATAACGCCTACAACCAAAGGCGAGGTGAAAAGTTTAAGACTTAACTCATCGAAATGCACACCAGTGGCAAAGAAAGCAAAAATCGGTAACGCCAAAAGAGCGGACAGCGGTTCGATTTTATGTAAATAACGACTTGCACGTGCATCATGCTCTGCAAAAACAGGGCGTGCAGGCGTAAGAAGTCCTGCTAGCACACCAGATAATGTCGGGTGAATTCCTAATTCATGCATGCTGTACCACATAAAGAAACCAGCCAAAGCAACAAGAATCCACGGTACGTTGCGCCGGCGAATAGACCAGGCCCACAAAGCAGCTCCGCCAATAATTCCAAACGCCCACCAGCCTCGATGCAATTCTGAGAAGAAAATGGCAATAATAATAATGCCTAACAGATCATCAACTGTTGCAAGCGTCATAAGAAAAGCACGCAATGCGCCAGGAATGGCTTTAGCGAACAGAGACAGAACCGCCAGAGAAAAAGCAATATCTGTAGCAGTTGGCACAGCCCATCCTTTAGCCACCTGTGCCAAGGAAAAAACTTGACCGTTCGCAACACTTTCTACTCCACCATGAATACCGGCTGCAAGAGCAACCGTACTCACAAAAATAAGAGCAGGCGCTATCATGCCTCCTACAGCAGAAATCATGGGAACAGCAGCCGCCTTCATATCTGAAAGCGAGCCCGTAGTCAGCTCTCTTTTTAAATCTAATCCAACAACAAGAAAGAAGATAGTCAGCAAACCATCTTGAGCCCATTGATCAACAGTTAAATGCAGATGCAAAAACGGGATGGAAATAACAGTTTCACGCACAGATTCGAAGACTGGGTAGGTAAACGTGAGATTAGCACAGATAAAACCAAGCAGTGCTGCAGCCAACATAATCATGCCAGAAACACGATCAGAAGCTGCAATACGTTTAATATTTACGAGAAAAACTGATTGTTTTTGACGTCGCGAGGCGCTACTTGGTCGAGGTTGGCGATGCTTACGCGGCTGTGCTGTCATGAAAATCCTATCTACCATCAGTGAACTGTCCTATTTTACCGTAGAAACACTGGATTTTCGAGCAGATTTCACTGTATGCGCCAATAATGACAGCACAAAGAGAGCGTCACGACAACGTAGCGACAACACAACGACAACATCGCTCCAGACAGATGCGACACGCCGACTTGCACACCTTAGCAAGGAGTGGTTATTATATACGAGTTGCTTGAAGCACTGAGCTTCTAGCACTGCGCCGATAGCCCAACGGATTAGAGCATCTGACTACGGATCAGAAGGTTGCAGGTTCGAATCCTGTTCGGCGCACAGATAAAGCCTCCACTTTGGTGGAGGTTTTTTGTTTACGCGCACACTGAACGTACCGAGCGTGGCTTATAGGACATTTCGTGTTGGTTTTATTGGGATTTTTGGTGTGCTGACGCGTGTAAGTCGTTGCTGAACTGGTGCTGAATGAGAGGATAGGTAATCCTGGATGCAAAATTTGTCAAACACACAAAAATGGGACACTACCAGTAACGGACGCCAGCGTTATCGCCGTGCCCATTGTGGTGCTAGTCAGATCTGGTCTAACGATATTCGTGCTCGTTACTTTAACGAATTCTTACGTTTTATCACGAGCCGGTTACGGTATACGGATTTGCCCGGTCATGGTCGTAACGCGCGGCGTAGGTTTGCTCAGTTTTGACATTTATGACCCGTGTCTAATCTAGTCAACCAAGTCCATCACATGGCATTCGTTGATGGGATTTACCTATCACGTAATCTGGTCGCTTTGATCGCGTGTACCAACGTGTGATGTCCTAGGCTGGTACGTAGCAAGAAACGAGAACACACAATCATAGAGAGCACTGTTATCTCGTGTCGCTCCTGCTGATGCCGTGGTACGCGATGATAGTTCAGGTCTTGCCCGCGCATTAAAACACATTGACCCACAAGCAGGGTACAACGCTGCACTTTCCATGAGTTTTGCCAAGTCAAACACAAAACAACGACACAGCCACGAACCCAAGCAGGAGTTAATCTGTACGATTTAGCTAAGCAACTCTTAACAATCAGCACTTGTGATCAAGCCGTTGAATAGATGGTCAAACTCAATGCGTGGAACAGACGCTACCAACAGTTCTTGACACAGAAAACCCTTTTATCCCACGGTAAAATCGTGCCCACCCATCAACGCCTGATCAAGGCAAGAAACATACCGAACAAACTGATCAAACAAGGCAGCCTGTTTACTTTTCTTACCCCCTCACTACACGTAGCTGACAAGCCCATCCCCGCGACAACAAACCAGATCGAAAAAGGAATCAACACACGACCTGAGAACTCTTTTGCGCGACCATCGTGGCATACCCATAAACCATCGCGTAAAAACCGTATCATGGTAGTGCTACCCACACCAAGAATCACCAGGAAGCCCAGCACAAAAACTGGCACAAACAATCACTAACGAGCAAATCAACACACTGTTTGAAAAAGCCTCTCATTACGCACAACCATGGCACCACACCCACTAACAAAACCAACACAAAATATCCTATAAGCCCCGAACGTGCGGATATACAGAGCGGCTGCTCTACACGAGAGCAACCGCTAGAAAAGGCTTACTGCATACAAATAGTGTTCAAACTCATTGAAGAGTCAATGGAAAAATCTGCACTCGATGGCTTTACTCCTGCACTCACCAAATTGGAGCCCAACATCGCCACCATCGCCCCATTATCCGTGCATAGCCTAATTTCTGGAATGCGCACATTCACACCATATCTCTTCCCCGCATCAACAAGAGCAGCACGCAGTTGAGAATTGGCGCTAAAACCGCCACCAACAATCACGGTAGAAGAATCTAATCCGCGAGCCGCCTTCATAGTCTTATTCGCTAAAACAGAAGCCACAGAATCTGCTAATGCCGCGCATACATCGTCCACATTAATGCCGTTTCCTTGGTCAACCTGCGATTCAATCCAGCGGGCTACAGCTGTTTTCACGCCAGAAAAACTGAAATCATAAGGATGCGCGGCAGCCGCTTTACCCTGCGTAAGTCCCTGGGGTACTCGTAAAGCTTTCGGATTGCCTGCCTGGGCATGACGGTCTATATGCGGGCCACCTGGATAAGGGAATCCTAATAATCGTGCTACTTTATCAAAGCACTCTCCTGCTGCATCATCTAAAGTAGTTCCGATAACGCTCACATCAGTGGCAATATTATTCACATGCAAAATCGATGTGTGACCGCCCGACACAATCAAAGCCAAAGTATTCTCGGGGATATCTCCAAACTGCAACTGAGTCACTGCCACATGACCAATCACATGGTTAATTCCATACAAAGGCTTACCGGCAGCCCATGCCAAAGATTTTGCTCCCGAAACGCCCACTGCCAAGCACCCTGCCAACCCTGGACCGGCAGATACCGCGATAGCGTCTACATCGCTCAACTCAATATTCGCATCTGCCAAAGCTTGAGAAACAACAGGAACAAAAGACTCTGTATGCGCACGCGATGCGATTTCTGGAATAACGCCACCATAGCGTGCATGCTCATCCATAGATGAAGCCACCACATTCGATACCAGAGTTTTACCACGAACAACTGCCGCAGCAGTCTCATCGCAGGTAGATTCAATACCTAAAATAAGCGGTTCACTCATGTTGTGCTCTCTACTTCCTCAACTCGTTCTCAACGTTCTTAATATTTTCAACGTTCTCATTATGCGCGGCGCTTCGGTTTATAGCACTTCGGTTTATAGCGATTCGGTTTATAGTGCTTTGATTTCCAGCATTTTGCCCCACGAAGCTTTGATTAGTAGCGCTATGATTTCCAGTTTCATGAGCGCCCTGCAAATCGCTATCTCCCCCACTGCGCGCATTCGCAGGCACACTAAAACCAACAGAATACACACGTTCCGGCGCAATTGTATAAGACATCGTATATGCATCTTTATTTTCAGGCTGATAATAGCGCTTACGCAATCCTAACTGCTCAAAGCCAGCAGAACGATAAACTGACAAAGCAATCTCATTATCTGTTGCTACTTCGAGTAACATGCGGTCGGCCCCCAACCGTGCTGCTTCCTCTTTCATCATGTGCATAAGGTGTGAAGCAATATGGCGACCTTGATATTGTTCATCTACGCCAATAGTCATAATTTGCGCATCTTGACCGTCGAACCAGAAACCTGCGTAGGCAATAATCGTATAATCGTCATCAAAACGTGCCACCCAATACGAGCGTGCAGGCGCTTCTAATTCCTGACTAACGGCATCCGCGCTCCATGCTCCTCGCCCGAAAAGTTGCGTTTCTAGCTGTGCGATGCGCGCAATATCAGTAGAGTCTAGAGCAGCTAAATCAAGCTGTTCAAAACTCACATCCGCAAACTCAGCGATGCCCACCTGCTTAACCCTTGCGTTCACCGCTATCTCCTACTTGACCTCCAACTTGGGTCTTTACATTCTGTTTTTCTGGATTTTGAGTTTGTGCATGATTTTCTACCTGACCTCCTACGCGCAAAGAAATCGAGGTTTGACCTAGTATATGCTTATTCGGCGCTGGAATAGTAACATCCGGACGACGCAAGTACAAAGGATCTGTGGACACATCTTTACCTTGGAATTCGCGCATTAATGCACAGGACGCGAAAATAGCCAGTCCTGCAGCTCCCGCGTCATGAAGAACTGACTCTTCCCGCACTTCGCCCACAGGTAAATCTGCCCAAGCGCTCTCGTAGCGCGTTGCACCGTGACCAATAATATCGACCACATAAGAACCGCCAGCCCCAGCCACACTACTAGCACCACCACTGAGACCGCTTGCACTATCAGCTCCAAAGCCGTCAGCCCCAGCAGTATCAACACTCCTAGCGCTATCCCCCTGAACAAATCCGAATTTTCCCAAAACCTCACGCACACCCTGCGCAATATCTGTGGCAGAAGCAATATTCATTGCAAGTATCTCTTCACCACCCTGACCGTACAAAGCGTAATACAGTTGTTTGCGACGAGCATCATTCACTGCCAAAGTAAAATGATAGGTCTGTGCAGCAGTCGAATTGGGATAAGCAGAATTAGGATAAGCAGAGTCCGTATAATACTGACCCATATTAGCAATTTCTAAACGATTCCATGTGCTCTGCGCTTCCAGAACATTCATTCCCACAAGCTGCGCGCCTGTTGCCAGAGCAAAAGCGCGGGCAGCCACAATACCAGCACGTAAACCAGTAAAAGGCGCAGGACCAGTGCCCACAACCACTCGCTGAATATCTGCAGGTTTCAGACCAGCTTCCTCAACCACAGATGCGATATGTGGTTGTAATAACTCAACATGCGAGCGCGAATCAGCTTCGTATAATGGCGCATGACCTACTACGCCGACGGTTGATCCGAACGATGTATCAATAACTAAAGTTGGCTTATCATACAGGCTTGCAATAATATCCACGTCGAAAGCTAAATGAAGAGCTTGAGCCATGTGATTCACACTAATATAGGTCATTATTCTTCCTCGCCCTCCGCTTTATAATCCTCCGCTTTATAATCTACAGTACGTTCCGCGCTACTTTCTGCAACGTATTCCGCACCATGGTTTGCGCTACTTTCTGCAACGTCTTCAGCTTTCATCATTGATGCAATAACCTCAAGACGTGACTGCCATATTGCTCCGACCGCATTAAGCGTAATAGTGCGCGTACCCTCGCTGGTAAGTTCAGTGTCTCTTTGTACACCACTACCCGCAGCACTTCTTTCCACGCTTCTGTCGATAAGAATTTCTAAACGCTCAGGCGCTAGAACAGAGGCCATCATTGACCCCCATTCCATAAGAATCACTGTATTATCGTCTGGCTCTTCTAAAATCTCGTCGAGGCCAAGAGACTCTAACTCGTCAAGAAGACGGTTAACCGCAGCAGAAGCAGCATGTTGCGGATCACTGAGCGCATCATCATTATCTGACCCCGGCAAACGGTAAGCGTCTACATGCACAAGGTGTGCGCTCTGACCATTGCTAAAAGTTCCGCGTAATTCTCGCGCAATAGTAAAAGTAGGCGATACAACTGGCTCAGTAATCGATAAACCTCGCCCAATACCTTGACTGAGCGTGGTTTTGCCCGCTCCTAAGGGCCCAGATAGAACAATAACTTCGCCGCCTTGTAAATGACGTGCAATATTTTCGCCAAGCCCACGCATATCGTCTGCGGTCGCTGCATGCACAATTATCTGCTCGCTCACGAATTCATTCCCTCTACAATCGCTGTGCCATGTGTTGTTATACATTCTAAAGTTTTTTCAAGCGCATAGACAGGATCGCCTCCTGAGCTTTTGCATTGTTCATCCGCCCATGCGCACATTTGAATAGCACACGCTAAACCTGCTGAGTTCCAACCGCGCAAATTGCGTTTAGCTTTGTTATATAGCCATGTATTCGTCAGCCCCGCTTCAGCTTGGCTTATTTGACCTGATTCCACTGCTGCAACTTTGGCAATAGAACGTAGATGAGAAGCGAGTACGCCAATAATTGCTATCGGAGCCATACCTTGGGCAACGCTATTTCTCATATCGACAATAGCTCCAGCAAGATTGCCTGCCATCGCTTTATCCGACACTTCAAAACCGCTGACTTGCGGATTATTCACCATATACTGCGAAACGCTTGTTACAGTTATCGGGTTTTCATCAAAATCCATGCATAACTGTTTACACATGGCTGCAATTTCGCCCGTTTTACCAGCAAGAACGCCAGATAATAACGTCATAGCGTCGGCAGTCATGTAACGACCGTAACGTTCGCATTCACCAGTAATAAAAGAGCGGTAATCTTTTTCTTTTTTGAGCTGCGGGATGTCAATAATTTCTGCTCCCGCTTTTTTGAGACGGTTAACTATTCCGCTGCCTTTTTGTCCAGCATTTTTACGGCAGATAACGACCGAATCACCGATAGAACGCTGTTTATGATCTCCTGTATATTTTTCGAGTATTTTAAGGAAATCATCGGTACTGTTTTCGAGATTATCGACACGTACAATAGCTCCGTCAGAGAGCAAAGAAGGACTGACTGCTTCCATAAAACCGTAAGCGTCTGTATGAGCGGCATCCATCTCGATGCGTTCCATATGAGGAAGTTCAGCGCTTATATCATGCAAAAGCCTGCGCAAGGTTAACGAATTCAGATACTCGTCTCCCCCATTGACCACATATACCGCACTTTTTGCCATACGTCTAATGTCCTTTCCAGCGTGGACAACTGTGCGTATTATTGTGCTGAGTAAGAACAGAAATGCGAATAAATTCCTGCCATCTCTCACGCATACGCTGTTTAAACGGCACTCTATATTCTCTCTCAAAGCGATAACGATTCTGCCACCAACGCCATCCCCATATGCTAGAACCAATAGCTACGCTTCCCGCTATATAAATCGTAACCATAACGCTAACCGGCACAGAAACTGAAGCATACGGCAGACGAATAATAATATCGCTTACACGCACCATCACAGCTGTAGCACATCCAGATAACCAAGCGCACACGTACCCTGCTTGAGGCCACAGCCAGCTGAGAGCCAGACTGATTAATCCGAATACCGTAGCAATATCCATAGGAACGCTCACAAGAAGATTGCTCACCATCGCATACATAGGCACTTCATCGCTGAGAATATACGATAACGGTAATGTAGCCAGTTGTGCGCTCACGGTTAAAGCCATTGGTGCTGCTAGCCAACTAGGTAAGAGATGAGTCATCAGTTTTTCGCCCCATCGTGACCATGTGAGAATTCCTGTCACAGCAGCGCATGAAAGCGCAAAACCGATACTTGCAGCCACTTCAGGATTGAATAATACACACAGTATAATCGTCCAACATAACGCGCAACTCGCATATGCCTTGCGTCCCAGAAAAACGTAAAGCGAGGAAAAGAGCATCATAATACTAGCCCTGAGCACAGAATCTGAAGGATACATAACCAGATATAAGCCTGCGTTTGCTGCAATCAGAAGCAGAGCACGTATGCGTCGGTTAATGCACAATCGCGTGCACAGCCATGTAACCGTGCTGGCAGCAAGAGCGAAATGACCTCCGGACACAGCTAAAACATGCATAATACCGGCAGTACGAAAAGAATCTTTCAGTTTATCTGCTTGCTTTTTCTGAGAATGGTTATTGGACTCATAATCATTAGAGGCCACAGATGAAAGAAAAGCATCATGACCCATCACTCCTAACGTTACGCCGGGAACAAGAAGTGAAGCTGTGCCACCTAGATGAGAGGTTTGAGAAAGAAAACGCTGCTGCACGTGAGAAACGGCTGCATGTAAGGCTGACGCTGGTCTGAGCAAACGCACGCATGATGAACAATTTTCCTGAACACGAAGATTCCACGGGGTGCGACCAATATTGGACGCCCCCACCGTTCCATGAACAAAGTATTGTGCTGATGTTTGCACCGAGCAATCTCGGCTATTGCGCGCCAGAAGACTAACGCGCACAGAACTCCTCTGCCACACACCGCGTAGGCGCACGGCCTGCAAGCGGGCTTGAACTGAACAGGAAAAACCGCGTAAGGAACTATGAATTGGAGGCGATGTAATATGCACATGAGCACTGACTGTTTGAGCAGCACGCACAGATGTTGGGTTCACAGCATCATTCGCGACCATGCGCACATACACCGTCGAATTAATAAGCGCACACATACTCGCGGCAATACACACGCATAGATACGGCATCAGCCATACCCTTAGCCGCGCTCGCCCCGCTACTCTTAACAGCAAAACTGCGCACACAAGAGCAAGACCAACAATTGCTGCAACAACAAGAATAAGAAACCTCTCCAAGTCAGCAGAATACGGACTCTTCACCATAATGGCGGTTACTGCCCACATGCACACAGCGGGAAGGAGAAGACGAAAATCATGTTTATTGGACGCGCACATGGCTTCTCATTTTCTCGAGAGTTTTTGCGCCAATTCCCGATACCTCCATAAGATCATCAACACTGGCGAAAGAACCATGCGAGGAACGATAATCGAGGATTTTTTGTGCGGTTACTGGGCCTACGCCCGGTATATTTTGAAGTTGATCGACACTAGCCGTATTGATATTTATGCGCGGATCAGGCGCGGCTTGTGTTTGCTGCTCAGCTGGTTGTTCGGATGACTGTTGCTGTGATTGCTGTTCGGCTGATTGCTCGGCTGGTTGCTGAACGCTCTGCTCTTGTTCCTTACCCTCTGACTTAGCTGTTTGCTTATAATCTTGACTATAATTGTAAGTTTCCGATTGAGCGGTTTGTAAGCGCATCATTGCAGAACTTTGAATACACAGCAAAGTCAAGCTAATACTCAGGGCAAAAATAAGAATAAGAATGGTCAGAATGGACCAAGTGGGAGATCCAAGAAATGTGGGTAGAGCGCTGGGAAGATGGCGCATTATATCTGCATGATTGTTGGACTCCTTCTGGTTAGCATCACCCTTATGTGCTGGACGATGACGTTCTGTGCGAGATAACCATAACGGGCTAAAGGAACGGTCTCGAGCACTAACCGTCCGCATATCATTAAGTTGCGTAGTAAAAATCTGGGGATCTCGTTGAGTCTTCACCCTTCTAGCTTGCGTCAGGCTAGAGCAGTTTTAAAAATCTCTGCGTAATTGTGAACCAATGTGAATAACACACCCTGACACGCCGGCGAGAGCGTAAAATCTTTGTCGGTTCATCGGAATTTAGCGGGAGTGTGTAGGTTTATGGGTTGTAGGTGCGTGGAGGTTGTGAGCATGGAGCGCTAACAATGCTCACGTCCACCGTTAAGAGTGATTTCAGCTTCCGCTCGTGCGTGAATCGTGGACTGCTAGGGCAAGTCATGTTTCACGAATCACTCAAGACCTGAGCCAAGCCAAAGCCCCACTAAAATCGCGTAAGCCTGTATGTCTTTTGCCCGGTCTGACTTGAAGGCTCTAGTGGGGTGTGAACGAGGACGTGTTGGACGCGTCTTACCTCATTCCATGAGAACGGCGAATAATGCCACTAAAACACGTTGTAAGCGAGGGCACGTTCGACGCGCCTTAAACTACACCACGTATTACGCCACTTTTGAGAGTTCCTACCAGTGTAAGACAAGACACGTTCAACACATCATAAACTACAACACACGGATCAAGATAATCCGCATGTTTAAGGTCAAGTTTTACGCATGGCACACCACACACACCGTGTCACCACACGCGAAGTCGCCTAAAACCACACAAAAAACTCGCTGCGTCAAACCGATTACAGTTCAACACAGCGAGTACTTGTACGCGCGTTAAAAGCTCTTATTCACCAGGAACAATAGACACAATACGTGGTGCCTTCACAATCACCTTGCGAGGAGCAACCCCTCCTAAGCGTTCCACGATTGCTGGCAAAGCTAATGCTTGAGCTTCCAAATCTTCAGCAGAAATATCTGGGCTCACTTCAAGCTTGCCGCGAACCTTACCCTTAATCTGCACAACAGCAGTCACTGTATCTTGTCCAACAAAGCGCTCATCTGCCACTGGCCAGTCCGCGCGAGACAAAGACTTCTCATGACCGAGCTTGCTCCACAGCTCTTCACAAATATGAGGAGCAATAGGCGAAAGCATCAAAATCAAAGGCTCAATAGCTGCACGTGGCACGCGATAGAAACTTGTCAAATGATTATTCAACACAATGAGCTTGGAAATGGTGGTGTTTGGACGCATATTTTCCATTTCCTCAGTAACGTCCACAATGGTGTTATTCAGCAATTTAGCAGTCTTCTCATCAAGCTGCTCATCGCTCACAATCACTTCGCCAGTGTTTTCGTCAATAACGTTACGCCACAAACGCTGCAAGAAACGCTGAGAGCCAACGACATTGCGCACATTCCATGGACGCGACTCGTCCAAAGGACCCATGCTCATTTCGTACAGGCGGAAGGTGTCTGCACCATACTCGTCGTACATATCGTCTGGAGTAATAATATTCTTGAGGCTCTTACCCATCTTGCCGAATTCACGGTTAACAGTCTGACCCTTATACAGGTATTCAGTCTCGCCGCCGTCGCCCACAACTTCTTCAACTTCTGCTGCTGGAACATACTGGCCGCGCTCATCTGTATACGCATATGCCTGAATATATCCCTGGTTAAACAGCTTGTGGAATGGTTCTGGAGCGCTAACCACACCCAAATCATAGAGCACCTTGTGCCAGAAACGCGAGTACAGCAAGTGCAAAACAGCATGCTCCACACCGCCCACATACAAGTCCACGCCGCCGGATGCACCCGTTGTTGCATTGTGCCCAGCACCCAACCAGTAGTTGAACTCTTCTGGAGATACCATGGCATCACCGTTGTTTGGATCGGTGTAGCGCATGTAGTACCAGCAAGAACCTGCCCACTGAGGCATGGTATTAGTATCGCGGCGATATTCCTGAGGACCGTCACCCAAATCGAGAGTAACGTTCACCCAGTTCTCGTTACGGCTCAGCGGTGCTTCTGGATCTGTATCGCTATCCATAGGATCGTACGTGCGAGGAGAATAATCAGGGACATCAGGCAAGTTGATTGGCAACATACTGTCTGGAACAGTATGAGCAACACCGTTCTTATCGTACACAATTGGGAATGGCTCTCCCCAGTAACGCTGACGGCTAAAGAGCCAGTCGCGCAAACGATAGGACACAGTGCCCTTACCCACGCCCTGCTCTTCGAGCCAAGCGGTAGCGGCAGCAGTTGCATCGTCAACGCGCATACCGTTTAAGTTAAGTTCTACGCCACCAATATGAGTGCTCTCTACGTGCGAATTAATCACGCGACCATCATGCGAGGTATAAGCCTGCTTACCCTCATAATCAGCAGCCAAGCTCTCGCCGCTACCCTCTTCTGGTTTAACGGTGTAAATAACTGGCAGACCAAAAGCCGTAGCGAAATCAAAATCGCGCTGATCTCCGCCAGGAACAGCCATAATCGCGCCGGTACCATAGCTCATCAACACATAATCAGACACGAAAACAGGAATCTTCGCACCAGTAATAGGGTTCGTTGCGTACAAACCAGAGAAGTAACCGGTTTTCGCACCGTTATCTGCTACGCGATCCATCGCGGTCTTGGCCATCGCTGCACGACGGTATTCGCGCACAGCCTGACTCAAAGATTCATAACCGCCGCGCCAAGCCTGAGGAACATCACTCTCCCAATCAGCAGGAACATACTCGAGGAGCGGATGATCAACTGCTACAACAGCAAAAGTTGTACCGAACAAAGTATCGGCACGCGTGGTATATACTTCCATATCCTGAGCACCGTCAGCAGTTGGTACTTCAAAATGCACAGCAGCACCATGAGATTCACCAATCCAATTGCGCTGCATAGCCTTAACTTTATCTGGCCAATCAATGCCATCGAGGTCTTCAATCAAGCGATGACCGTAGGCAGTAATGCGCATGGACCACTGAGAAAGCTCACGCTGAAAAACGGGGAAATTACCGCGCTCAGACTTACCTTCAGCAGTAACCTCTTCATTAGCAAGAACAGTTCCCAAACCTGGGCACCAGTTCACAGGAGACTTAGAAATATAAGCCAAACGGAACTCGTTGAGCACATCGTCTTGCTGCTTTGGCTCCAAATCGTCCCAAGCGTGACCTTCGAAACCAGGAATCTGCTTGTCGCCCGAGCGGAAAGCATCAATGAGCTCAGAAATAGGTCGAGCACTACCCACTCCACCATCAGCGCGCTGGTAATCCTCGTTATACCAAGAGTTGAAAATGCGAGTGAAAATCCACTGCGTCCAGTGCACATACTCAGGCTCAATCGTAGCGAAAGAACGACGATTATCTAAGCCCAAACCCATACGATGCAGCTGACGACGCATATTAGCAATATTTTCCTCAGTAGTAATGCGAGGATGCTGACCTGTCTGCACAGCAAACTGCTCAGCAGGCAGACCGAAAGCGTCATAGCCCAAAGCGTGCAGAACATTTTCGCCCTTCATGCGATGGTAGCGAGACACCACATCTGTGGCAATGTATCCCAAAGGATGACCCACGTGCAATCCGCGCCCTGATGGGTATGGGAACATATCCATAACAAAGAATGGCTTGCGGTCACCGGCAAGCTGACCTTCGCCATCAGTTAAATCACCGGAGACATTAGCAGCCCAGAAGGTGCCTTCTTTCTCCCACTTTTCCTGCCAATGCTCTTCAATTTTTTGAGCAAGAGCAGCGTTATAGCGCCATGCAGATTCAGACGTAGTGAACTCTTCCATTCATTAACTCGCTTTCAGAGTGCTTTAATGCTTATATCATGCTTATATCCGCTGTATACGTTCTATAAGTTCTAAGCCGTTTTTTAAGCAAAACTAATCAAATTATCGAGGCAAACGTGGACTTTAGCGCGAACGTGCAGACAGATTGTTTCACTTCGTGATAAAGATCTCTGCAGTTTCTTTTTACTGTTTTCGCGATAGTTCCTCGATAGTTTCCTATGCAGTTTTCGCGATTACTTTAGAAACAGCTGAGATACTACCCTACTGATTAACAGACAGTACGGATAGCTGCGTTTGCCCGCTTTACTTTTGTGCGTTCTAGTTCGGCGCGGCACGCTTTACTTGAAACGATTAGACCGAGTAAACACCCAACCAGCAATACCTGCCAATGCCATAGAGAGCACTGTCATAATCCAGAAGCCGAATGGATGACCGCTCAGCGGAATATTCGTAAAGTTCATGCCGTACATCGAGAAAATCATGGTTGGAATAGACATAACCAAAGAAATAATCGTGTAAATCTTCATTACGTTATTCACGTTATTCGACACGATTGTGCCGAAAGCATCGGTCATGCCCTGCAAAACGGACTGATAAATGCTAGCCATCTCAATAGCCTGCTTGTTTTCCGTAATGACGTCCTCAAGCAGATCGGCATCGTCCTCGTAATAGCGGAAACGCTGCAAACTGGTGAGCTTTTCGAGCACCACTTCATTAGATTTCAACGAAGTCGTGAAGTATACCAAGGATTTCGACAGCTCCATAAGCATAAGAATTTCGCGGTTCGCCGTCGAATGCTGCAAGCGCATTTCGAGCTTATCGCTTTCGCGGTCGATAATACGCAGATAACGCAAGTACATGGACGCGTTACGGTATAGAATCTGCAGAATAAAGCGCGAACGCATAAAAGTATTAAAACCGCGGATAGCGCCATCCATAAAAGGCTGCAACAAAAGCGAATCTTCCATACAGACGGTAACAATCAGTTCGTCGGTAACAATAATTGCCAAAGGAATGGTTTCGTACCAATCCTTACCGCCTCGCTCCTCCACCGTTGGAATATCTACGATGACCATGGTGTAGCCATCTTCTACATCCACACGCGAGCGCTCCTCATCATCCAAAGGTGCTCGTAAATCAGCTAAATCAATTTTGCACTTCTCGGAAATCTCAGCCAATTCAGAATCTGTTGGTTTGCTCAGATTCACCCATGAACCACGTTCGGGGTTAGCTATTTGCTCGGTTTTTCCATTAATTGTGCTAAAAACTCGCATCATAGCCATCACCCCTATTCCCCTTACTGTGCGCGCTCACTTCTTATGCACGCCAATCTACCCAACTTTCTTACTATACGCTATGCCTTGGTTTTTCGCACGTATAAGACCGCCATTACACTATAAGAGGTCGCACATATGAGGGCTCAGGCCTAGGCTCAGAGGGAGATTGCCGTGCATTTTTACACGCTTGCCTATATTACGCAACATCAGTCTGCAAATGTAACGCTTCGACTCGTTATTCTTATCGCGCTCTTCGTTGCTTTGCTTTTCACCTCGTTGCGCTACCTGCACAATAAGATGAAAACGCGTTTGCGCGACTTGAGTATTGGTTTAGTTGTGCTGTTTACCATTTTGCTCGGTATTAATGTGCAAGATTATATGCAAAGTTATCGCGATGTATCGCAGGCGCAAATGCTCAGCAAGTTCTTTACCAGTATTTCCATCGACCACAATGTACCGGTTAAAGATATTGTCGTCAACTCTACAACCCTAAAAGATGGCATGATTGTGCGCTTTAATGAGGAAGATTACACAGTTCATTTAGGCGACGACAACAATACCTACACGTTGGAACGCACGCACGTTATCGATCACCACGTGTATATCGATTAGTTTTAAGGAGCTTCGATGATTGATTCTTACACTTTGATTGCCTTGAAATTTGCCATCGGTATTGTGGTGATGATTCTGCAGATTAATATTTTGGGCAAATACGAGTTTTCCGTTAATACCCCGCTTAACCAGATCCAAAACTATGTGCTCGGCGGCATTATTGGCGGTATTATTTACAACGATTCGATTCCGATTATTACCTTTATTATTGTTCTGCTTATTTGGTCGCTCGTTGTTCTGCTCGTTAAGCTGCTGACCAATAACAAGTATTTTAAGACCCTCGTTATTGGCCGTCCGCTTCTGCTGATTAAGAACGGAGAAGTGAACGTTGAGAACTGCGTGCGCGCCGGTTTGAGCGGTGACCAGTTAATGCTTCGTTTGCGCAGCGAAGGAATTATTTCTACGCGCGACGTAAAGATAGCACTGATGGAAACGAACGGCACGTTAACCATTTTGGATTGTACCGCGAAAAACCCGAAGTTCCCACTTATTTCGAGCGGCAACATTAATTATGATGTTCTCGAACTGACCGGTAAAAGCGAAGACTGGCTGCTCGACCAGCTCCACGAGCAAGGGGTTCCTGACTTCCGCGAAGTATTCCTCGCCGAGTATATAAATGACCGCATTACCGTCGTGCCTTATCCTGCAAAAGAACGCACAATGACTTTGTAACGTTTCCTTTCAAAGGAACAGCGGGGTGAAGTTTGATTCTTCACCCCGCTGCGTTTTAGTGGTTGTTAGTGTGTTTTCTTGATGGTGAACGCTACAAGAGCTAGACCAGTAAGAACCACCACGAGCGCTACTACCATGGTGATATCCGCACCCGTAGCAGACAACTTCTTCGACTGTGGTGTGGTTGGAATCTTCTTATTCACAACCTCGCCCGCATCCACAACCTGAGCCTGCTGATCAATCGTGAACTGCTTATTCCAGTCGGTCTTCTCATAGCCTTGAGGAGCAGACACTTCACGCACCGTGTACTCACCAAAGCCCAGATGATCCACACGCACCTGACCCTGGCTATCCGAAGTAGCCTCAGCCACGCGCTTGCCCGA
>NZ_ATVB01000014.1 GCF_000420505.1 Alloscardovia omnicolens DSM 21503
AGTGCACGTATCGATATCGACCATGTGTCGTATCGAGTCCGCTATGATCGCGTGGACGCGTATGGACGAGTCACTCTTCGATATAAAGGACGAATACTGCATTTAGGGTTGAGTAAAAAACGTAAGAATTGTCCCGTTATTCTCCTGATTCATGGCAACCATGTCATCGCGCTGGATAGACAGATTCACCAAATCATTGGATATTTCGAACTAGACGAAACAAAAAACTATCAAAAACTCCTACCAGCAACCACCATCACAGACAAAAACGGAACGATATCTTGACACATACCAACGCAAAAACAAAACAAAATGTGCCAAAACACCGGAACGATGTCTTGACACATGACATCCGTGCGCACGGGGGGAGTTGAACCCCCACGACCTTAGCGGTCACTGGCACCTGAAGCCAGCGCGTCTACCATTCCGCCACGTGCGCAAACAACACAACAGTAGCATAAGTTGCTCCTGTTGTGCAAACTTTCGTTAACCTCGCGAGCCGTTCGCGTAGAAACGAGCTAAATACTGATCTTTAAAATCAGCAAAATATCCGCCATCAATAGACGCGCGAATATCGTCGAGCAAACGAATAAAGAAGCGTTCGTTGTGAATCGTGGTAAGCGTCGCGCCGGTCATCTCTCCCGCGCGCAACAGATGATTCACATACGCGCGCGTATAGTTGCGGCACGTGTAGCAGTCGCAGCCGTCCTCAATCGGCGAGAAATCGAACTTAAAAGCGGCGCGCTTAATATTCCAGCGGCCGTCCTTCGTAAACACAGCGCCGTTACGCGCGGTGCGAGCTGGAGCCACACAATCAAAAGTATCGCCACCGTTCTCTACGCCCGCAAAAATATCGTCCACCGCGGCAATGCCAAGCACGTGACGAGGCTTATTTTCTGGCAGTTCATCGCAAATCCAAGCGCAGGTTTCGCCCAAAATGCGCTTTTCGATAGCGCCACCAATGCCGAAGCCATCAAAATCGAGCGAGCCAATCTGAGAAGCGGCCTTGCGGCGCAGGTCTTCGTAGTTCGCACCTTGAACCACGCCAAACAGCGCCTGATACGGCTTACCCAGCCTCTCCTGCGTTAAACGCTGATGCTCGGTCACGCAGCGCTTCGCCCAACGGAAAGTGCGCTCAACAGACTCCTCCTGGTAACGGCGCGTGTTCATGAGTGTGGTCAGTTCGTCGAAAGCGAACATAATATCGGCGCCAATATTATGCTGAACGCGCATGGAAATCTCAGCAGAGAAGCGGTGCATACCGCCGTTAAGCGGAGACTTAAAGCTGACGCCATCTTCGTCCACAAACGCCAAACGCTCCTTGCCCTCAGCGATAACGTCGTCGCTCTTCATGCCCTCAATATCCATGGCGAGGGTCTTCTTAAAACCGGCGCCCAAACTCATAACCTGGAAACCGCCCGAATCGGTAAACGTAGGCTTAGCCCAGTTCATAAACTCGTTAAGACCGCCCGCCGCGTCCATCACAGCTTCGCCCGGACGCTCGTACAAGTGGAAAGCATTGGCGAGCATAACCTGCGCGCCGTTCGTCTCCATCTGCTCGCGCGTAACCGCCTTCATCGTCGCCTGCGTTGCCACCGGCACAAAGCACGGCGTCTGAATATCGCCATGCGGCGTGTGAATCATACCCGTGCGGCCGTGCTTGCCGTCCAAACGTGTGTGAATCTCAAAACTGAAGGCACTGCGATCGCCGGGCTGCCCTGGAGCTGCGCCCTTCGGAGCGAACTTTGGCTTCGGGAAGATTGTGCCTTCTGGTGCCTTCGTTTGAACCTGGACGTAATTGAAGTGCGGGATGCTCTTCTTTTTCTTACGCTTGCGCTTGCGTTTTTTGCGTGGGGTTGTTTCTGGGGTTGGGGCTTCCGCTTGCGTTGCTTCCGCTAGTGGGGTGGCTTCCGCTTGCGGGGTCGCGTTGAGCTCTTTTTCTACATCTGTCATGCGTTCTACTGTATTGCATGGCTGGCACGAGCGCTAGCTGGGGGGTCTCTTGAAGTGACCGTGAAGTGTACGTGAAAAGTGATTGGCTATAGCCAGTACCGTTTCACACACTAAAATCAGCGGTTTTTAGTCGAAAACCGCGCGTGCATCGTGATTGATCCATGTCATTCCCGGTTCACGCATCTGCGAGACATTACGCATCCGTACCCGACATGATCCACAACAGCACCAAACATCAAAACCGAGGTGTTCACATAATGTATGGATAAAAGAATTTGATAGTTTATAGCTAGTTTTCAGGTTATTCTCAGATTAGTGGGTTTTTCTAGTACTCAGGAAATGAAGAACGCCTACGTGACGTTTTAGTTGCTGAAGGAGAATTAATGACAAACGAAAATATGCAACAACCAGAGGGTGAAGAGGAATACACAGGATTAATTCAGTCTTATCCAACGACTCCCGCGCAGGGTAATACACAGAATACACAGAATCCATATAACGCGACATATAGCACAACGCCGATGCCATCCGTTCCAACGACGCCAACGACGCCAGCTGTGCCGACTTATCCAGTGCAGAACCAGTACGCTCAGAATCAGTATGCTCAGCAGGGCGTTCCACAGTACACCGCAGCGGCTTACGGAACGCAGCCAACCCAGCCAATTCAATCTGCACAGACTCAGGCAGCGTATACGGCCCAACCACAAACATCAACCCAGCCAACCCCAGCCCAGCAAGGCTCGGCAGCTCCAGGCGGACCATCCTACACAGCTCCAGACACATCAGCTGCTGCTATGAACACGGCTCAGGCCAAGAATCGCAACGCTTTTGCAGATCCAGCGAACGCATACGGAACGCAGGCAAGTGTTACCGCGTCGGGTGTGGCAGCGAACGCGGAAACCGTGTCAACGCTTATAAAGAAGAACCGCGCCACCACTATCTGGGCAGCAGCGGGTGCGGCTGCAGTGGCCGCGCTGCTCGTGGCTGGTCTCGGTTTCGCGGGAATCCGTACGGGCATCATCTCTATCCCTGCGCAGTCAACGCTCAGCTCTATTGAAAGCTCTACGGGCGGCACAGGTACGGCCAGCTCGAGCGCATCGAACGTCAACTGGACAGCAGTGGCTAAGAAAGTAGCGTCCTCCGTGGTCTCTATCCAGGGAACAGTGCAGAACGGAACGGTCATCGGTTCTGGCGCTATCCTCGATAAGGACGGCCATATTATTACGAATAATCACGTGGTCTCCGGCGCGAGCGACTTGCAGGTAACGCTCTCGGACGGCAGCATGTACAAGGCAAAGGTTGTGGGCACCGATCCAACCACCGATTTGGCGGTTATTCAGCTCGAAAACGCGCCAAGCGACTTAACGCCAGTAAGCTTCGCCGATTCCGACAAGCTGGCTGTGGGTGAATCCGTAATGGCTATTGGTAGCCCGCTCGGTTACGAGAACACAGCAACCACCGGTATCGTTTCAGCAGTAGATCGCCCGGTTTCGGTTTCCAGCGAAGATAACAGTGGCAACGTTGTGGTTACGAACGCTATTCAGATTGACGCGTCCATCAACTCCGGTAACTCGGGCGGCCCAACCTTTAATGCGGAAGGCAAGCTTGTGGGCATCAACTCCTCGATTGCAACCGCGGGCAGCTCCAGCTCGTCCGAAGGTTCCTCCGGCTCCATTGGTATCGGTTTCGCTATCCCAGCGAACCTCGCCAAGTGGGTTTCCAGCGCCATTATTAAGAACGGTAAGGCAACCCACGTATCGCTGGGCGTAACGGTGAAGTCTGCAACAGCTACCGCGGACGGCGTTACCCGCTCCGGTTCACAGGTACAGAGCGTCGTTCAGGGCTCTGCTGCTGAGGCCGCCGGCATTCAGAAGGGCGATACCATCGTTGCGTACGACAAGCACACGGTTGTTTCGAACTCCGCTTTGCTCGGTTACGTGCGTGCTACCCAGCTCGGCGAGAAGGTTACGCTCACCGTTATCCGCGACGGTAAGACTTTGGATTTGACTGCAACGATGAACAAGGAAGAAACTTCCACTGCTTCCTCGAATTCGAACGGAAACAGCCAGAACAACCAGAACCGTAACAACCAGAACCAGAACAATGGTGGCGATGATGATAACTTCACGAACCCATTCGAACAGTTCTTCGGAGACGGTCAGTAAAGGCTGGTAAAAGCTAAGCGACAGTACAAAGCAGTGGGGTAAACAGTGTTACGACGGTGTTTACCCCCCACTTGCGTATTTGTGTACACTGTTTCTTTCGCCCGCGTTTTCCTATATCCTTGTGCCTAGAGGTTTTCTGAGAACATAGACCATAGAACATAGACCACAAAAACTTCAAGGATTATTCAAAACTATGCGAGATTTTAAGGTAGCTGTTGTGGGCGCTGGCCCAGCAGGCGTGTATGTGTCCGATATTTTGCTGCGTCAGTTGGCGGCTAAGCGCGATGAGCTCGGTTTGGGCGCTGACGCGACCGCGCAGATTGATTTGTTCGAAAAGCTTCCAGTTCCCTTTGGTTTGGTGCGCTACGGCGTGGCTCCTGATCATCCGGCAATTAAGTACATTATTGGCGCGCTCGAAAAGACGCTGAACAATCCGCAGATTCGCTTGATGGCCGATGTTGAGTTCGGTCGTGATATTGAGCTCGACGATCTTCGCTCTCGCTACGATGCTGTTATTTTCGCAACCGGCGCGGTAGATGACCGCCCGCTGACCATTCAGGGCGCAGACGCGCGCGGCGTTTTCGGCGCAGCCCGTTTCGTTGAGTGGTACGACGGCTATCCAACCGCTTCGCCGGATTGGGACTTGTCTGCTTCTCACGTGGCGGTTCTCGGTGGCGGCAATGTGGCGATGGATATTTCGCGCTTGCTCGTGCGCTATCCGGACGACCTGCTACACACCGACATTCCGCAGAACGTGTACGACGGTTTGGACGCGAACAAGGCTGAGGATGTGCACGTGTTCGTGCGCCGCGACGTAACGCACGCCAAGTTTTCCGTACAGGAACTGCGCGAGCTTGAGGCTCTGCCAGGCGTAGAAATCGTTACTTTCGATAGCGATTTCGCTCCAGGAACCTTGACCGAAGCGCATATGGCGGCAGCCAGCGAAGACAAGTTAACGCGTCAGATGGTCGATGAGCTGATTGCCGTGCGCGAGATGAGCCTGAAGATGATGACTGAACACGTTGATTTTGAAGGCAACCCAGCACGTCGCCGCTTCTACCTGCACTTCAACACCAACCCAGTAGAGGTGCTCACCAACGATGCCGGCTGCGTTGCGGGCGTGCGCGTGGAGAAAACGACAACCACTCCAGATGGCACGATGAACGGTAGCGGAGAATTCACCGATGTAGCAGTGGAGGCGGTGTATCACGCTATTGGATACAAGCCTGCTCAGGTGAGTGGTATTCCATACGATGAGCGCGCTTACACTCTCGACAACGAGGGCGGCCGCATTAACGGTCTCGACTTCGTGTACGCCACGGGTTGGGCCAAGCGCGGACCTGTGGGACTGATTGGCTCCACAAAGTCAGATGCTCTCGAAACCGTGGAAAATCTCCTGACCGACTGGTCAGCAAGCGAATCAAAGGGACGCGTAGCAGCTCAGCCACAATCAGATATTGCGGATCTGCTGGCCGAGCGCGGCGTGCAGCCTTTGGATTACGCGGCCTGGCAGCGTGTGGACGCGTACGAGCGCGCTCGCGGCGCCGAGGTTGAGCGCGAACATATTAAAGTAATCGACGAGAACGAGCTGCGTGCGCTGGCTCGCGGCGAAAAGTAGGTAAAAATGCGAATCCGTGGTCATGCGAACGGCTTTAAAACGCTCGTTTTGTTCTCGCTTATGTGGGCGCTGATTTTTCTGGTCTGGTACTTTACCGGCGGATCGCGCGGCACGCTCGGCATGTACGTGCTGCTGGCCGTGGCCATGACCTTCGGTAGCTACTGGTTCTCCGACAAGCTCGCGCTCGCCTCCATGCAGGCGGTGCAGGTGAGCGAGCAGGAGCAGCCGGCGCTGTACGCGATTGTGCGCGAACTGGCCGGCCGCGCGAATAAGCCGATGCCGCGCATTTATGTGGCTCCGACTATGTCGCCTAACGCTTTCGCAACCGGACGCAATGAGCGTCATGCCGCGGTGTGCTGCACGCAGGGTATTTTGAATTTGCTGGACGAGCGCGAAATTCGCGGCGTGCTCTCGCACGAGCTCATGCACGTGTACAACCGCGACATCCTCACCTCCTCGATTGCCTCGGCCATGTCGATGGTGATTACATATCTGGCCTACTCGCTGCGCTACTTTGGCGGCTCCTCGCGCGACGACCGCGACAATGCCGGTTCCGCTCTTGGCGGCCTGCTCACCTTGATTTTGGCTCCGATCGGCGCCTCGCTTATTCAGATGGCGATTTCGCGCACGCGCGAATACGATGCGGACGAAGACGGTTCGGCGCTCAGCGGCGATCCGCTCGCGCTCGCTTCCGCGCTGGCTAAGATCGAAAGCTCTGTTCAGCAGGTGCCGATGCGTCAGACCGCAGGTACACAGAACGTGTCCGCGTCGATGATTTCCAGCCCGTTTAGGATTCAGGATATTAACCGCCTCTTTTCGACGCATCCGCCGACCGCTCAGCGCATCGCTCGTTTGGAGCAGATGGCGATCGACCTCGGTCAGAACGTGCAGCAGGTAGCGCCGAACTATCAGCAGAGCTAATCGGTAGGAGTAATGTTTTAGGAGCGTGTACACATGTCTGTGCCCGCTCCTACTGTATGAATGTTTAGCGATTATCTCTCAACAAACAATCTCAAGAGAAGGGTTTGTATGAAACCTCGACCGTGTAGGTTAATTCGATAAGACCCTCCAGCGCCTGTGCACCGGAGGGCGGCAACCGGAAGGTGGCAGGAGCACTATGATTTATTTGTCTCAACTTGTGGGAAACCCAGTTCTCGATGTGAACGGTGAAAAGATCGGGACCGTATCGGATCTGGGAATCGCCACAAAAGAAGTTTTCCCACGCGTCACATCCTTGGCATTTATGGGGCCAGGCAAGACGCCATTTATGATTAGCTGGCGCAAATACGTTGAATCGTACGATGAGCACGTTGTGCATCTCAAAGTGAGCGCCACGGATATTCGTTTTAGTTATTTGCAATCGGACGAGGTTTTGATCGCCCGCGATATTTTGAACAAGCAAATCGTTGATACACAAGGCATGCGCGTCGTGCGCGTAAACGATCTTAAGTTGTCAGATACGTCCAGCTCACAGCTGCGCTTGCTCGGTGCGGACGTGGGCGCGCGCGGACTGTTGCGCACTTTCGCCCCGCTGTGCGAGACGATTGCTGTGAAAGTAAGCTCGGCTTTCGGCAAGCCACTTCCAGAGCGTTTGATTGCTTGGAGCTACATGAATTTGGTTGACCGCAACCTCTCGGACGTTCAGTTGAGCGTAACGCATAAGACGCTCGATGATATGCATCCGGCAGATATTGCAGACATTATTGAACGCCTCGACCCGCGTTTGCGCGGTCAGGTTTTTGCGCAGTTAGATGATGAACAGCGCGCGGATGCGATGGCCGAGTTTGATGATGACCATATGGCGGTCGAGCTGATGGGCGGTATGGCGGAGATGGACGCTTCTCGACTGCTGAGCGCCATGGATCCGGACGATGCGGCCGAGCTCGTGAGCGAACTTGATTACAATAAAGCAGAGAAACTGCTGCGTTTAATGGGTGTGAAGGAACAGCACGCTATTAGGCAACTGCTCGGTTACCGCGACGAAACTGCTGGTCGTATTATGACCAGCGAAGTGGTGGCGTTGCCAAAGAATACGACGGTTGCCGAAACGATTGCGCATTTGCGTACCTTGGACGAAGACTTCGAAGCTGTGCGCTATATCTACCTCAACGATGCGCAAGGCGAGTTGTGGGGCGTAGTGCCGATCGACTTGCTGGTTATTAGCGATGAGCAGGTGAAGTTGGGCGATTTAGCTACGCGCGATTTGATTGTGGCTCATCCTGATGATGATCAAGAAGACGTGGCTTTGAACATTGCCAAGTACAATCTGCTCGCCATACCAGTAGTAAACGAAAAGAAAGAACTGCTCGGCATCGTAACCGTCGATGATGCTTTAGATGTGTTGGAAGAAGAGCACGCCGAGGACTTGCAGATTGCTGGTGCTTCGCAGGCAGATACCGAACACGATAAAGGTCGCAGCGCCTTCATGTGGATGTTGCGCCGCAATACATGGGTAGTTATGTTCGCCTTGGTGGCTGCCGTGTGTACTGTGGCGGCGTGTGAGATGTTTGCGCGTGTGTCGGGTTCGGTGTCGGGTGGTGTTGCGTCTGCTGTGATTGCCGGCTTGCTCGCTAGCCTGAGCGTTCCAGTAGCCTTAATTATCACTGACGATGCGCTCTCGTACACCACCAGCATCTATTTGGAATACGATGCTGACGATGAGGACGCTCCTTCCGCTCTCGGCTTTAGCTTAAAGATGATTGCCCTAGGCATTGCTTTCGCCGCAGCTTTCGTGCTGTTCTACGCCATGTGCGGTGAATTGGGTGGATGGTTCATGGCGCGCGGTGGTGCTGGTTCTTTGGAGCATCTGCGCGAGGCTTTGCTGGCCAGCATGTGCGCTGCAGGAGTCTCCATTGTGGTCTCGCTGGCCAGTATGCCAGCCTATTTAGCGCGATTGCGAAGTCGTGATGCTCATAATAAAGACAGTAACGGTTGGGCAATGTCCAACACGGCTATGGGCGTGTGCGCAGCAGTATTTATGGTGGTGTTTGGCGTGGCCTTGGGCCTCCAGCTGGGGGTGATGTAAGTGAGAGTACAGAAGAGTCGCATGAATCGCGCGGTCGATACCGGCCGCACATCGTGGTTACCAGAAGACTTCACCTGGCGCAAACTGCTCCTCGCCGTAGGTCCAGGCATGGTTGCCGCGCTCGCAGGTGCGGACGCTGGTGGCGTGGCTACCTATTCCACGGCCGGCGCTCAGTTTGGTTTTAAGCAGTTGTGGACCGTGCCCATTATGTGCTTCCTGCTGATTGTGGCGCAAGAAACCGCCGCCCGCGTCGGCTGCGTTACCGGTAAAGGCTTCGCCTCGCTTATTCGCGAACAGTTTGGCGTGCGCAAGTCCGTGCTGGCCATGCTGGCTTTGCTTATTTCGAATACCACGGTTACGCTGTCTGAATTCGCAGGTATCGCCTCTGGTTTGGGTCTGTTCGGTATTCCAGCTTATTTGTCGGTTCCTGTGGCGGCCCTGGTTATTTGGCTGCTCACCATGAGCGGCTCCTACCGCCGTATCGAGAAGATTCTGCTGGCTATTAGCTGCATCTTCCTCACTTATGTGGTGGCTGGCTTTATGGTGCATCCGAATTGGTCGCAGGCCGCGTTCTATACAGCTGTGCCCGTTTTCGAACCCTCGTCTGCGTATATGAGCCTGCTTGTGGCGAATGTAGGTACCACGATTGCACCGTGGATGATTTTCCTTGCGCAGTCCAACGTTGTCGAGAAGAACTTGCATTCCTCCGACCTGTTTTATCAGCGCGTAGACACGATTTCCGGTGCAGTTATCGCTTCTGCCATCAGCTGGTTTATTATTCTCACTACGGGTGCGGTACTCGCGCCCGCGCATATTAAAGTTAACGAGGCTGCTGATGCTGCTATGGCTTTGGCTCCTTTAGTCGGTGACTACGCGCAGATTCTGTTTGGTGCTGGGCTCGTGGGCGCATCGTTTTTGGCGGCCTGCGTCTTGCCAGGCACGACGTCGAGCGCGATTTGTGAGGCGTTTGGCTGGGAGAGAGGAGCCGATCGCAGTTGGGGTGAGGCGCCTGCTTACCGCGGCATTATTACTGCAGTTATCGTTTTCTCTGCAGTTATCGTGATTATTCCGGACGTAAACCTTTTTGGCATTATGATGGCCGCGCAGGTGATTAACGGCATTCTTCTGCCCGTTTTGCTCATCTTCCTCGTTTCGATTGCATCAGATAAGCGCCTGATGGGCTCTCATATCAATTCAAAATTGTGGACATGGCTTACGTGGTTTACGATTGCCGCGGTTGTGGTGCTCACGGTCATCATGTTTGTGCTTCAGTCAGCGTGACCAATCTGCTCAAGTACGCGCTTTTCTGCGTACGTAGCAAAAATCAAGCCGCCTGCTAAGCACAAGCCGGCCGCAATCAGCGCGGTCAAGCGATAACCCATACCTGCAGAACCGATGAGCGCAACCGAAGTAAACACAATCATGGCGACGGACTGGCCAAGCTTCATGCTAAAGGTGCGCGCGGCATAGAACATGCCCTCGCGCTTTTCGCTGGACTCAATCGAATCGGCCTGCGCGACGTCGGCGAGCACAGCCTGCGGCAAAATGCCCAAAATGGCCATCGGTACGGCCGCCAAAATGACCATAACCACCGCCCATACGATCGACGGAATGCCGAACTGACCGGCTTGCGAAGTGAGAACGAAGCCGAGCACAAAAATCATGAAAGCGCTGAAAACAAGCGGTTTCTTGCCGATTCGCTTGGCGGCGATGTTCACGGCGGGGTAGAAGAGCAGTGAGATGACCGTCATGCCGGCGAACAGGAAGAAGGTCATCGAAGCATCGAAGCCCATAAGTTCGGTGATGTAGAACGGCATACCGGTTTGGAAAATCGTCAGGCCAATCCAATAGAGCACATCCGAGGCGATAAAAATCTGGAACTGACGGTTCTTAAACGTCTTGCTCAGGCTCTCCCACACGCCAATCGTGGACGGCTCCATCGTTGCGTAGGTTTTCTCGTCGATGGTAAAGGTCGGCATCAGCATGCAGACGATAGCTACTGTGCTCAGGATTGCGACGGTTATGCGGAAATTCGTAACGAAGCCCCACGCTTGCGGCAGGGCGCCCGCGATGTTCGGTACGAGATAGGCTACGGCCGTACCGATAAAGAAGGTGGTGGAAATCGAGGTGGAGACGTTAATGCGCAGTTCTTTCGTGCTGCCCAGCTCCGGGATGAGCGCGTTATATGGCGTGCAGTAGCAGGTCATGCAGAAGTAGAAGATCAGAACGAGGGTGAACAGCGTAGCATTATTAATCGCTGATTCGTGGTTTATCGGCATAATAAAGATGGCTGTGGTGACTACGCCGAACGGGATGGCAGCCCACTGCATAAACGGCATGCGCCGGCCTCGCGGATTCTTCGAGGCGTCTGATTTTCCGCCAATCCACGGGTCGAGAAACGCGTCGATAAGGCGACCGCTGGCCGTAATAGCGCCGATAGTTGTGAGCCCTAAAACGATTGCGCCTTGCGTAATGAAGATGGGCATCCCTTGGTTTTGCAGGTCTTGGCTTGGCTGATAAAAATAGACCAGCCAGTTGCTAATAATTCCCGACAAAATAGACCAGCCTAGCTGACCGATGGCGAACAGCCACAGGATGCGCGAGGTGGCGAGGGCTTTGGTTGTGGTGTTGTTGGTGTTCGTGTTCATGTTCATTGCGGGCTCCTTTGCCTTGTGAGATTATTCTATCTAAGTTGCCGCGTTTGGCGTGCTCGCGTGACGTTCTGCGCGTTCTGTAACTGTTTGTCGGGTGGGGTTTCGGGTGGGGCGGTGATACACTATCTCTCGTGCTTCGTGTGCACTTTAAGAAGCACTATTGCGAATGTAGTTCATCGGTAGAACGAGAGCTTCCCAAGCTCTAGAGGCGGGTTCGACTCCCGTCATTCGCTCTGATGGATTGTGTTGGGCGGTGTTGCCCAATTCCTTCCCACGTTGTGAGAGTTAATGCTTTTTCTATGCGTAGTCCGAACCTAATTTGCCGTAACACTCAAACGCCGGCTGCAGATTGGGAGTTACAGGTGGCGTTGGGTGAATATTAAAGGACAATTCGGCAGTATCGCTCAAACGGTTCCCAAGGATTGAGCATTAAAGAAATTGTGAATGTTCACAAGTTCTTTCAAACGGCTGTATCTCTCAATTGGTTTCTAGCGATTGGGAAATACGGGTGTAAATGGGGGCTTGGAACAAGAATTTCGCCTGTATCTCCCAATCTATAATTGGGGATTGAGTGTTGCGGATCGAAATAGCCCCTTTGAGTAGTCGCTTTTGGATGTATCTCTCAAACCCTAAATAGGGATTGAGAGATACGGAGCATGAGTCTGCCGGAAAACGATTCATACTTATAGGACGGATTCAGATTCTAGAAGGGTCCTTAATGCGCTAGACTCTTCGCGGAAATTCTCTCGCTGTATCACTGCAACTGAAAGAAGATGGTGCATAAGTTCCCTGGGGGAGAGCAATTCTTTCCAAGTTACCCTGATGAAGGAGTAGCCTAACATCTCCAACAATTGTTGCCTCTTTATAGATTCTTGTCTTGCGTCTAAAAACTCGTCCTCGTTGCTGCCCATCTTTCCTTTTCCATCGAATTCGATGAGCAAGTTTAAACCTGGTATAGCGAAATCTGCATAGTAATCATTCCCCCGTGCATGAATTTTGTACTGGGTTACGTACTGATTTGGGAAAGTTGCACACACAAATGGTAGTAATGCTGCTTCGGCGATATTTTCGCATCCCGCATCCGCAGTGTTAATGATTAGCTCAGCTCGCTTGTAATTGAATAGTCTGGGATATTTTCTCCTAACATTCTTGAGCGATGTGAGCAATGTATCCTTTACTTTCTTCTCGGCAATGCGAGAATCTTTTTGATGGAACCGCGAGAATGACGTCACTTCATGTAGTATTTCCGAGACAGCTACGATTGCATCGATAGCTGGCCGCGATAGGGCTATTCTCAAAGACGTAAGCACAAGCGATTCCACAGGAAGACCGTTAATATTCTGGACATGTTTTTTGCTTAGCATGAGTGCGCTTGGCAAGAATTTTCTTGAAACCACAGTGTGCTTACAGATTTCAACTTCCTTTAAATCGACGATATGGCGATCGTTCCCTTTTACTGCACGGATCTCAGGTGTATTGTCCCAAGTTGGTATGCCGTGTATGAGCATCGCCGATTCATGGGTGAAACACTCAATACCAGTACGTGTTGCATAAACAGCATGAATCCTAGCGAGGTTCACTGCATCGCGAATTTCCCAGGCCGGACTATCTTTGCTGAATCGCTCGGTATTCATTACTACGCCGCGCATTATTTTTGCGTAGTGCTTATTGTATTTCTTAGAATCATTGCCTTTGAGTACGATTATTTCTGGCTGCTGTATCGAAGTCTTCATACTTCGATAGTGCCTGCAATAACCACAGAAAACCAAACTTAAACGAACATGTGAACCGATGTGGAAACGCACCTACGATTTGCTTTTAATATAGAACAAACCTAGTCAGAGTTCGTTTCAGGGAGTTGAGAACTCGCGTTTAACTGATCTTCATCAAATTCATATGGTCGCCCGCGACGAGGTTCAGTAACCTCGCCAGTCCATGTACCGTTTTCGTACTTAGCGATCATGTCTTCAAGCTGTTCTTCGGTTAAGCCAAATTCTGAAGTAATATTTAATTCGTTCATGATATTTTGTTGAAGTTTTGTATGTCTGACGCTCATAATTCTATCGTCACGAGTGTGCGAACTCACAACAATACCTTGCGCCAACCCGTGCGTTCCGCTCAGCGTGTGCATGCTGGGACTAAGCTCTCGCCTAACCGCAGGTTTCCTCCTTACGAAAACATGTTCTTCTGTATAGGCGTTTCGTTGCTGGGGAAGAGCGGTACAGAACATTCATTCGATACGAAGTGAGCGCAAACTTTATCGCGCGCTTTCGCTGAGCGAGCTGTTTTATCTGAACAATCAAACCCCAAAAAGCTCGACAAACCCCGCGACACGCGTCGAACTAAGCCATTTTGCAACCCAAAATCACAACTCTTTTTGACATTATGGAACACCGGTGTATCATAGAAGCAGTGGTACACAGATGTACCACCTGCGAATTGGAGAAAAGACACTGCATAGAACACGATGAGAACGCAACGACGGTTCTCGCACAGATGAGCCAACAATCATCTTGAATCATCTGCGCAGTGTTGGAAGGAGCGAAAATGCGACATTCGAAAAAGATTCTTGCAGCAGTGGCTGCAGTATCGGTGCTCACAGGTCTTGCTGCCTGCAGCAACTCAGGCAGTTCCGATAAGGCGTCATCTAAGGGCGATGCCAATAAGGCCGAGCTTGTCTTCTGGGGCTGGGATTCGGGCAACTCCATGAAGGATCTTATTGCCGAATTCGAGAAGGCAAACCCAGGAATCACGGTGAAGTTTAATAACACCGGTACTGCATCCGACACTCAGACTGCTCTTACAAATGCTGTTGCAGCGGGTAACGGAGCTCCGGATGTTGTTATGCTCGAAGACCCAACAGTTACCCAATTTGCAGTAACTGGCGATTTGGTTTCACTAGACGAGTTTGGTGCAAACAAGCTCGAAAATGATTTCGCAGCCGGTCCATGGAACAAACTTCAGTACGGTGGTAAGTCTTACGCTCTGCCGATTGATTCGGGTCCAGAAGTGTTCTTCTATAACAAGGCTGTTTTTGATAAAGCGGGTGTCGACGGTTCTCAGATTAAGACATGGGACGACTACTACGAGGCAGCGAAGAAGGTTCGCGCGATAGGCTCGTACATTACAAATAACTCGGGCTCCTCGATGGAGTATCAGCCGTTTACCGCTCAGACATGGCAGGCAGGCGCGCATCCTTGGAAGGTCGATGGTGAAAACATTACCATCGATATGACCAAAGATGCGGGCATGAAGAAGTACATTGAGTTCCAGCAGAAGTTGATCGATGAGGATCTGATTGATACCAAAATTGCCAACTGGTCCGATGACTGGAACCGCTCTCTCAACGACGGTACCCTCGCATCCCTCACGATCGGCGCGTGGATGCCAGTGAACTTGATGAACGGCGCTCCAGATCAGGCGGGTAACTGGCGTGTAGCTCAGCTGCCGCAGTGGAACGAAGGCGACGAAGTGTCTGCAGAAGATGGCGGTTCCGCACTGGCTGTCGTTAAGCAGTCCAAGCAGCAGGCTGCAGCATACAAGTTTGTTGAGTACTTGACTCACGGCGAGGGCGCAGACACGATGGCTGCAACCGGTACGTTCCCAAGCCTTAAGCGTATTTTGGAATCTAAGTCCTTTGTTGATCCAAGCGCAGAAGCTAATAAGAAGGTGAACGACTTCTTTGGCGGTCAGAACGTAAATGAAGTTCTGTCTCAGGCTGCTCAACGCAAGGTAACAGAATTCCAGTACCTGCCATATAACCCATTTGCGCAGACCACATTCGGCGACCAGATTTCTAAGGCGTACTCTAAGGACACCACTTTAGAGAAGGCTATGGCAGCTTACGCTAAGGCTCTGGCTGAGCACGGTGAACAGCAGGGTTACAAGGTAACCAACAAGAACTAAAACACACCTTTAGATTAGCTGGCTACTTGTAGAGCACAGGAGGCGGTATACGCCATTTCTGCCAGTGATCGTCTGTCACTTGCGCAAGTAGTCAGCCAATCTACATAACGCTTAACAAAAATGAGGAGTACACCATGAGTAATGTGGACACTGTTCCAACGAACAAGCGTCACGGAGACTGGCGCGGATGGAAATTCGTGTGGCCATTCTCCTGCGCATTCATCTTCGTCTTTATCGTCCCAGTTCTTTACGCTATCTGGATTTCTTTCTATCAAAACCGCATGGTTGGCGGAAATAAATTCGTAGGTTTCGCGAACTATCAAAGACTTCTTAGCGATGCACAGTTTTGGAGCGCGGTCGGACACGTAGCTCTCTTTACTGTGGTGCAGGTACCAATCATGTTGTGTTTATCGGCCATGATGGCGCTCGCCCTCGACTCCATGAAGCTGCACGGTACCAAGTTCTTCCGTATCGCAACCTTCTTGCCATACGCAGTACCAGCCGTGGTCTCCACCCTTATTTGGGGTTTCGTATACGGCGCAAAATACGGCCTGGTTGGCTCCATGAACTCCTGGTTCGGCTGGCACGTCGATGTCCTGAGTCCTAACGTTTTGCTCGCCTCTATCGGAAACATCGTAACCTGGGGTTACGCGGGCTATAACATGCTCATCTTCTACAGCTCCTTGTCTACTATCCCTCACTCGCTGTACGAAGCGGCTTCGATCGACGGTGCAAGCGAATGGCAAGTCATCAAGAGCATTAAACTGCCTGAGCTGAGAGGCTCACTGGCAATCACCGTTATCTTCTCTATTATCGGCTCGTTCCAGCTGTTTAACGAACCAAGCATCTTGCAGAACATGGTTCCAGGAAACGCGGTAACGACCTATTACACGCCAAATATGTACGCGTACAACCTGAGCTTCTCAGGTAACCAGAGTAATTACGCGGCAGCACTGGCCATCGTTATGGCCATCATCACTATGGCTGTGGCTTATGCAGTGCAGTTGCGCGGCATGAAAGATCAAATGAAGTAAGCAGCACAAAGCAAGCACAAGTTTGGAGATAACCATGGCAACAGCACAATCAACGTTAACAGTAGACAAGTTGGATAAGAAAACTGTAGCGCTCAAAGAAAAGGAAGTGCGTAAACGCGAACGTGAACGCGCGCGCCGCATACGCATCGACGAGGAAGCCGAGCGCAAACGCGCAGCCAAGGCAGGCTTCGCGAACGTAAACAACCCGCGTCGAAGCATCGGTTTAACACTCGTATGCGCTATTTTCGCCTTCTACTGCCTCTTCCCGTTCATTTATTTAATGATTAACGCCACGAAAACGCAGGCGGACTTCACCTCGACGTTTGGTCTCGGCTTCGGTAAGGGCTTCGCCTTGTGGGACAACATCGTAGGCGTATTCACCTACCAGGACGGCATCTTTACCCGCTGGTTCATCAATACGATTCTGTACGTAGTACTGGGCGCAGGCGGTGCGACCCTGCTGGCAATTATGGGCGGTTACGGTCTTGCTAAGTTCCGCTTCCCAGGTCGTAAAGCAGTGTTCGCGGTGATTATTGGCTCGATTTCTGTGCCAGGTATCGCGCTCGCTGTTCCACAGTTCCTTTTGTTCGCAAAGCTCGGCCTCACCAATACACCGTGGGCAATGATTATTCCGTCGCTCATTTCTCCGTTCGGTTTGTACCTCATGTGGGTGTTCTCCGATCAGGCAGTGCCAACAGAACTGCTCGAGGCAGCGCGTGTAGACGGCGCTGGAGAAATGCGCACCTTCTTTACCGTAAGCTTGCCACTGCTGGCACCAGGTATCGTAACGACCGCGCTCTTTACTATCGTGGCGACATGGAATAACTACTTCCTGCCATTGATTATGCTTAAGGATTCCAACTGGTATCCACTGACTATCGGTTTGAACCAGTGGAAAGATCAAGCCTCGATGGCGGGTGGAACAGCTATTCAAAACCTTGTGATTACTGGTTCGCTTATTACCATTATTCCTCTGGTTATTGCCTTCCTGCTCCTGCAGCGCTACTGGCAGTCCGGCCTGGCAGCTGGAGCTGTAAAGGAATAAAAAGGATAAAATACAATACCTGCCGACGCGAAGACTGGGTCTTGCTCTCCTGATTTATCGCAAGCCTTCTAGCTTGCAAGCATGCCTCCTCCATCTTCCTCACTTCGGTGACTTTTGAGGTCTTTGCGCCGGCGCTCCTCCTCTTTTCTTAGACCATAAAGGACTTCTTATGAAAAGCCTTACGAACAGCAGATTCTCATGGCCAGCACTGCTTACTGAAAGCACCACCGGCATTGCTTTTGGCGGCGACTACAATCCCGATCAGTGGCCAGAAGATGTGTGGACTCAAGATATTGAGCTCATGAAGCGCGCTGGCGTTAATGTTGTAGCTCTGGGAATTTTTAGCTGGGACCGCATTCAGCCTACTGAAGATACATGGGATTTCGCGTGGCTCGACCGCATTATCGGGCTCTTAGGCGATGCTGGTATTGCTGTAGACCTAGCAACATCCACCGCGAGTGCGCCAATGTGGCTGTATAAGAGGTATCCGCAAGTTTTGCCAGTCGACAAGTATGGTCACACTGTTCATGCAGGTTCGCGTCAGTCGTGGCGTCCAACAAGCAAGGTTTTCCGCGAGTTTGCATTGGAAATGTGCCGCCAGTTAGCACTGCGTTACGGCAATAATCCAACGGTCACGTCGTGGCATGTGGGCAATGAGTATGGGTGGAATAACCGCCACGACTACTCGGAAGACGCAGCGCAAGCCTTTATTACCTGGTGCGAGAACAAGTACGGCACTATCGATGCGCTCAACGAAGCATGGGGTACCAGCTTCTGGTCGCAAGAAGTGCGCAGCTTCGACGAGGTTCAGTTGCCCTACCATATGGGCGCCGACTCGATGGTTAACCCCTCGCAACAGCTTGATTTCGAACGCTTCGGCAACGATATGCTGCTCGATTTATACCGTGCAGAACGCGATGCTATACAATCAATCTGCCCAGACAAGCCATGCACAACGAACTTCATGATTTCCACCGATCAGTGCTCTATGGACTACCAGCAGTGGGCAGCAGAAGTAGACTTCGTATCCAACGACCATTACTTCCATGAGGGCGAATCACACCTCGACGAGCTCACCTGTTCCGATGCGCTCGTTGCTGCTTTGGCACAGGGTAAACCGTGGTATGTTATGGAACATTCGACATCTGCTGTGCAATGGAAGCCTCTCAACGCACGCAAGCGCAATGGCGAGCTTTTGCGCGATTCCTTAGCTCACGTGGCTATGGGCGCCGATGCTATTAACTTCTTCCAATGGCGCCAGTCGCGTTTTGGAGCAGAAGCTTTCCATTCGGCTATGGTTCCTCATGCAGGCGAAGATTCGAAGCTTTTCCGTGGCGTATGCGAACTCGGCTCGAGCCTCAAGCTCCTCAGCGATGCTGGGCTGCCAGGAAGCACGCTAAAGCCTTCCGATACGGCCATTCTGTTTAGCGCAGCCTCGGAATGGGCAACGCGCTGTGAGACTTTGCCAAGCAAGAAACTCTCGCACTGGCATGATGTTTTGGCATGGTACCGCGGATTTGAAGACGCCGGCGCTCGCGCAGACGTCGTTCCGCTCGCCAACGATTGGAGCGACTATTCCACGGTAATTTTGCCGACCGTGCTCGTGCTCTCGGACAGCGACACAGAACGCTTAGCTACTTTCGCGAAGAACGGCGGTCGCGTAATTATTGGCTACGCCACAGGTTTGATTGATGAAAACTTCCACATTGGCTTGGGCGGCTACCCAGGCGCAGGCAACGGGCTACTGCGAGATATGCTCGGCGTGCGCGGGGAAGAATTCAACATCCTCGGCGAAGAGCTGGGTGACGAAGATCAAGCGATTAAGCTCTCCAATGGCGCTCAATCAGTGCTGTGGCAAAACGATATTTCGGTTCGAGACGATGTCGATGTTCTCGCGACCTACACGGGCGAAGCTGCAGACGACTGGGAGCTCAACAACATCCCAGCCTTCACGCGCGCTCGCTACGGCAAGGGGACCGCATATTTCGTTGGCTGCGACCTCGACCGCGCAGCCATTGCGAATTACCTCGGCGAAGTGCTGCAGACAGAAAGTGTAACCACTACCAACCTCCTGCATACCGTGCGTGAGAGCGAAAACGCTGTTTTCGACTTCTACTTCGCACGAGCAGAAACAGACTTGGCGCTTGTATGCCTCCCGCAGGACGCCCAAGTGCTCATCATCTCGAGTGCACAAAAATCAAGCGATACAGACAACTCATACGCTCTGAACCGTAATGGTATACTCATTACGAAAAGAGGGCGCTAAACCAAGCCTAATCTCAGGGGCTTAAGCGATAAAGGGGAACGCATGGCAAGCTCGACAGACTCGAATATGCACAACAAGCGCGTTACGCTACGCGATGTCGCACGCGAAGCCGGCGTCTCCCTCAAAACCGCGTCCAACGTTATTAACGGAACCGGACGTATGGCGCAGTCTACGCGCGATCATGTGCAAGGGGTTATTGATACGCTCGGTTACCGCGTCAATATTGCCGCGCGCAACCTCAACCGCAATCATACGGGCTTTATAACGCTTGCCGTGCCGAGCCTTACGCCGCCGTATTTGGCGGAACTGGCCAACCGTGTTATCGACGAGGCGAGGCTGCGCAACTATTCCGTGTACGTTACGACGTACGCGGAGGGTTCGGCGCAGGGTGCGCGCGAACTGATCGAGAACTTTAACAGCACAGTGTCTGATGGCATGATTTTGTCGATGAGTGAGGTCGAGGAGTTTCATCCCGAAGACCTCGAAACCTCGTTCCCGCTCGTATGTGTGGGTGCGCGAACCACGTGGGGCAAGGCAGATCATGTAGCGCTCGACGATGTGCAGGCCGCGTCACGAGCTGCCTCGTATCTGTTCGACTGCGGCTCGAAACAGCTCGCCGTCGTGGGCATGCGCGAAAAGAACGTAGACCTCAGCACCATTCTTACCGCCACAGAAGGTAATGCGCAGCTTCGCGCTCGCGGCGTTGTGGAGGAATGCGCACGCCGTGGCCTCGACATGGATGAACGCTTGCTCGGCTACACCGGTCAGGACTGGACGATTGGCTCCGGCTACCGCGTTACCGAGCGCCTGCTCGAAAGCAAAGTTCCGTTTGACGGCATCGTTGCGCTCAACGATCAGCTCGCGATTGGCGCGATGTCCGCTTTGCGCTCGCATGGCGTTGAGATTCCGGGCGATGTTCAGGTGATTGGCTTCGACAACATCGAGGAATCCGCATACCTGCAGACCCCGCTCACTACGATGGATTCGCGTTTGGAATGGATCGCGCCAACCGCTGTCGACCGCATTTTAGGTCGCATCGACGGCAGCATTAACGCGCCGGAGGATATTATCGAGACGGCAGACGTTATCGTTCGAAAGACGACACGATAAACGGTTCTGCAGGAACACCGGATCGGCTCATGATTGGCTTCGCGCCCCAGCAATACCAACCGTAACGCAGGCTTTCTGGCTCGTTCGCGCAGGAGAGGAGAACCTCGTTTCCGTGCACCAGCACTTTCGAGACCTCGATATCAAAAACAGCACTATCAACGTCGGGCACTAGCTCCTCGTTAAAAGCTAACAGCACTTGATTTGAATCGAGTAAACGCGCGGACAGCAGTTTCACGCTCGAACGGGTTAGCACAGTGTGTGCTAAACGGCGACCGGGCGTGCGCTTATCGGTGGGATGAACATCGTCTTCCTCGCCGCAATCCATCAAACATGCCAAAAACGCGCTGTCGGTTTCACGTGCAACCTGCGCTTGAGCGGCGCGAATCTCCACCCACCCCAGCGTCTCCATAAACTGGGGAAGTTGCGCAATAATAAACGGCAGGTTCGCGCTCCACGCAGCGCGCCACTGATCAATCATGTGGCGCAATAAAATCGCATAATCATTGGCATGCGGCGTATCTTCCTCACCTTGATACCACAGCACTCCGCGCGCGCTAAATGGTGCGATGCGCTCAACCATAGCCTCGAACGGACCGGTGGGTCTAAACTGGGAAAAATTGGTGAGCGGCGGCGGCCAGGGGCACTCGCCACGGTTCGGGTTGCCGGCTGCAGCGTTCCACGCATCAAAATCGTTCTGCCACGCGTTCATGCACGCTCGCTGCTCGCTCTCACTTAACCCCTCAATCGCTTCAAGATAGTGCTGCCAATAGCGCTCGCCCTCTTTCGCGCTGAGCAGAAAATCGCGGCTCATCCAGCAGCTTACCGAGGTGCCACCCACATAACAATCAACAATGCCAATCGTTACGTTCGGTTCGCTCTCGAGCATGCGCTCGGCAAAGAAAAACGCCACAGCGGACATGCTCCCGCTCGTGTTCTCGTTGCAATTGTGCCAAGTTGTCAGCTGCTCGTCGGCGAGGAGCTCGCTATCGACGCGACCGCGCTTAGGCACGTTATAAAAACGAATCGGCAGGCTCGCGCTGTGCTCAATTGCGGTTTCGGCGCCGTCCGCGTTGTGCAACTCGAACTCCATGTTGCTCTGACCGGCCGCAATCCATACCTCGCCAATCATCACGTCCTCGTAATGCAGAAAAACGTTCTCGCCGCTTACGTGCAGAACGTATGGTCCGCCCGCAGGCTGAGCGGGCAGAGTTGCCAGCCATGACCCGTCCGAGTTCACAGTACAGGTCGCTACTGCAAGTCCGTGCGTATTATCGCTCAGACAGACGCGCACCTGCAGACTCGGCTCGCCCGTTCCGAAAACGGCAATCGGCGCGTCTCGCTGCAGCACCATATGATGACTAAAAATCGCAGCCGGCTGCAACTGTGCTGAACCGAGCGGCTTGCACGGCTGCGTGCGATCGGTTGTCCCGGTCTCGCTCGAACCCGGCGCTGGACCGGTTGCTAACGTGCGTGCCATATGCTGCCTCCCAAGTTTTCGATATGTGCAATCAGTTCGCGCGCCATCTCCTTATGCTCGACAATGCGCGGATGGCCAGGCGTCCCGCTTGCGTTGCGCGTGTATATCAGGTGAGAGATGCGTGCGGTTTTAAGCGAGTCTATCGCGTCCTTAATCGCGCGGTCCCACGTGCTGTCGTGCTGCATAATCGACGTCGCGCACACAATATGCGCGGACGGATACGTTTCGCGCAAAGTCTCGAGGAACGCTGCGTAATTGCGGCGCCACTGCTGAGCACGCTCGCCCTTGTAGTCGCTGGCCATAAAGTCGTGCGGATGTGCGTCGTTCTGGCCTAGAGCGACCACAATAATGTTTGGCTGATACTGTTGGGCGTTCCACGTCGTGAGCGGCCCAAGATCGGGATTGTATTGCACGCGGTCCCACACGCTGGTCATGCCGATATAGTCCGGCTCATGGAACCAGCCGATACCATCGGTGAGCGAGATGCCGCCTTGAGAAATCGTGTGCAGCTGCGCGTTCAGCTCGCGCGCCGCGATAGCCCCGTACGACCACCACGCGTTACTGTAAGCGCTCAAATCCATGTTCGGATCTGCTTGACCTGCATAGAGTATGGCCTCGTTGCGCTCGCCGCAGGTAATAGAGTCGCCAAACATAAGGATTTTGCGCTCGGGAAGCGGGTTGGACGTTGGGTGGGCTGTTGCGTTGTCATCGAGCAGAAAACCCTCGACCTCGATATAGTGCTGACCGTCTTGGCGCTTAAAGAACGTTACCTCGTGATCGATATCCGGCAAGTTTTCAGGGAGAAGGAGGTTGAGTGTCTCGTTATCTTGATTGATGCGCAGTTTACGCTCGCAGCCGTCAATGATGATGCCGATATGCGAGTCGCCGTACGCGCGGCGATTTCTGAGTCGGATGCCGATGCGCGTGCCGGTGAATCGGAACGTGGCTTGAGTGTAAGGGAAGACCCAGAGTTGGGCGGTGGCTATGTTTTCGGTGCGACCCATGACTTGAATCGCTGAATCCGTAATGCTCAGAAGCTTCATTGCATTCCTTTCGCGACAACGACTTAATCGGTTCAGTTAGGTTTTATGATAGTGGGTGGTATGGGCAATGGGGTGGGCGAGGGTCGTGAGGAGTGATTTACGGTACGGCTCGTTTTTCACGACCTTATAATGATGGTTTTGGGGCCGTGGGCAACGAGTCGTAAAGTCAATCATCTTTCACGCCATGATTTTGGCTGAAAATGCTCATCTGACAAGCCCTGACTATATTCAACGCGACTCCACCTGAAAACAACATGCGTAATATCAACGCTAACTAACAGTTCTAGCAACACGAAAATGACCGACCAAAAAGTCGAGTCAAACCCAGTTCAACACCCCATATACCGCACAATATCAACAAAAACCAGGAAACCCAGCAACACAATCTAACCAATAAGCCATGAATCAAACATGCGATGAAATTATTGATTTTGAGATGCTGGGTTATCTGGAGCAGATTGACATGGATAATCCGTCGTCCCCTATGACGATTAAGTGAGAGATTATTGAGTCCATCAACAGGGCGATTGCCGCCCACAACAAGGGACCAGAAGACCCGCCTGGGTCTGGCGAGCTCCCGTCCCCTATGAAGGGCGACGACAGGTACAAGATGCTCAAGACCCTGCCAGCAAGGCAGGTCGCCTTGATTCTCATCCATCGCCACCGCGTGCGTCGCATCAATGTCGGCGGCACCAAGACCAAGAACTACGCGCTTGGCATGTCTGTCTCCGAAGGGGCGGACGAGGGAATCTATGACTTCGACGAGGACAAGATTTGCGCTCTGGCATCCGAGTACAACGCGATTGACGACTATCGCAACTGGAAGTCTGTCTTGGAGGCACTCAAGGTCTTGGCACCAGTTGTCGCGCCTTGTGCGGATGCGGATTCGGTTGCCGTCGGAAACGGCATCTACGATTACGGGAACAAGTTCTTGATACCGCTCGACCCCGAGCTTGTCTTCACGATGAAGTCGCATGTGGATTCGTCGATAATGCGCCGAACCAGTTTATCAAGATGCCCGACGGCGAGGTCTGGGACGTCGAGAGCTGGATGCAAGGCCTTTCTGACGACCCTGAGGTGGCGGCTTTCCTCTGACGCGTGCTCGGCGCAGTCATACGCCCTAACGTGTCATGGAACCATTCCATCTGGCTGCTGTCCGAGGTCGGCAACAATGGCAAGGGCGCGCTGTGCCGACTGATGAGGAATCTGCTTGGCGATGGCGCACATACGTCAATCAACCTCAAGCAGTTCGCTGAGCAGTTTGGGCTTGATGATTTGCTGAACGCATCGGCAACAAATATTTTCGGGTTACAGAAAATACGGATGAAGCATGTAGCTTGCGGTCTCTTGCAAATCTTGCAGTAGTGCAAGATCGTTACGAGAGTCAATAACACTAGGGTTGTTGGTAGTAAGGAATTCTTTCGTAGCAGAAAATGGGACGCCCAAACCATCGAATGTGCGTCCCATCGAGTAAAGAAGCTCAATTAACCTTACTTCTCGCATTTATACGGATTCATCTCATCCGGCAGCCAAAAACTCGTCACGTCTTTCTTCAGCTCCATCTGCTCCGCAATCGCACGGTTGAGCAAATCAAAAGGCAGCGGCTTGCTCAGTGGGAAGTTTACCGTGCGCTTTAAGCACTTGTATCTAGCCGCAGTAAAATCAGTGCGCATACGCTCTAAAACAACGTCCTCGGCCGCGCCGCTCACATGTGCTTTCGAAGCGGAAAAGCCAACAATAAACGTGCCGTGATGCGTAAACATCGGCTGGTTCCACGCGATGTGCGTCTCAAGTTCAGTATGATTCTCTACCATCCACCCGAGCAGTTCGCGCATAAATTCGCGCGTCGTATCGGGAACGCGCGGACCGGCGAGGTACTTCTCGAAATCAGCAGGAAGTTGGGTAGCTATACTATCTCCTTCGATGCAAGTATTGTTCGATTAGTATACCTGTAAGGAGCAAAGATGAAGAACGCTCAACTGCAGCGCGTGTGGCAGTCCATGAAGGACGTGCCCATGCTGTTCGTTACGCTCGCGGTGCTGCTCGTGCTCGTTATTCTGAGTGAAAAGGGTTTCGAGGACGCGCGTGTGTGGGTGGTGGCCGGGCTTGTGCTCGTCACCGTTATCGATACGCTCATCGGCATGATTGCCGACATTAAAGAAGGCCACGTCGGTTTGGACGTGCTGGCTGTGGTGGCGATTATTTCCACGCTGGCCGTGGGCGAGTTTTGGGCATCCTGGGCCGTTGTGCTCATGATTTATTCCGGCTCGGTTATCGAGGCGTACGCGCAAAGCTCGGCCGAACATAACCTCACCGCTCTGCTCAGCGCTGCTCCTCAGACCGCGCATGTGCTCGGTGCGAACGACAGCCTGCGCGATGTGCCCGTTTCCGAGGTTCAGGTTATGGACCTGCTACTCGTTAAACCGGGCGAAACCGTTCCGGTCGATGGCGTCGTTATGAGCGAACGCGCGGTTGTTAATCTCGCCATGATTAACGGCGAACCGCTTCCTCAAACCGTTTTGAACGCTCAGCGCGTGCCATCAGGCGCGGTGAATGATTCCGAAAGCTTTACCCTGCGCGCCATCGCCTCCGCCGAGGATTCGCAGTATCAGCGCATCTTATCTCTGGTTAAGCAGGCGCAGGAGTCGCGCCCGCGCTCGGTGCGTACCGCTGATCTGCTGGCTGTGCCGTTTACTGTTATCGCGTTCTTCCTCGCCGGCTTGGCCTGGTTCCTCAGCGGCGATCCGGTGCGCTTTACTCAGGTTCTCGTGCTCGCCACGCCGTGTCCGCTGCTCATTGCGGCTCCGGTCGCGTATCTGGGCGGTACTTCGCGTCTGGCTGCCGCGGGCGTGCTGATTAAAGGGCAGGAAGTGCTCGAACAGCTCACGCGCGTCGGTTCGGTGTTCTTCGATAAAACTGGAACGCTTACGGTTAAGCAGCCGCAGGTTGTGCGCGTCGAGCGTTTTACCTCGGGCTATAGCGACGACGTGATTCTCGCTGCGGCCGGCGCGGTCGAATCGTACTCCATCCATATTCTGGCGCTCGGTATTGCGCGTGCCGGCAAGAAAGTGCGCGCGGCTACTCTGCCTGTGCTCAACGTGGACGCAGTATCTCACGTGTCGGAACGTAGCGGTTATGGGGTGAGTGCTATCGTGGACGGTCACGAGGTGCGCGTCGGCCGGCGCGGTTTCGTCGAGGAATCTGCAGACAGTGCGGGCTTCGCGAAATCAGGGCGATTGCTGAAGCACGATGCGAGACTGACGGCCCTGCGCGAGGCAGACGAAATGGGTGCGTACGTTTCGATTGACGGCGAACTCGTCGGGCGAATCGTTCTGCGTGATGTTGAACGCTCGAATGCGCGTACTACTATCGAGCGTTTGCGCGCTCTGGGCGTGCGCTCTATTTCCATGCTTACCGGTGATGGTCCTGTGTCCGCGAACCGCGTGGCAGCGGCCGTGGGGATTGCTGTCGAGGACGTGCATGCGAAACTGCTGCCGGAGCATAAGCAGAGGATCCTCAATAATGCGCGTAGTGGTGGTGGAGCTGGCGCGATTGTTATGGTGGGTGATGGCGTAAACGATGCGCCAGTGCTGGCCGCGGCCGATATTGGTGTCGCGCTCACGGACGGCTCGTCGTCGGCGGCCTCCCAAACCGCGCACATGGTTATTATGAACGACGACCTGAGCTTGCTGTCGCGCTCCATCGAGATTGCGCGCCGTACGCGCCGTGTTATGCTGCAGGCTGTTTTCCTTGGCCTTGGGTTGGCTCTCGTGGGTATGATTGTAGCAACGTTTGGAGTAATCCCCGCAGTGGTGGGTGCTTTCGGTCAGGAAGCGATTGACGTGGTGTCGATTGTGTGGGCGCTCAATGCTGTGCGAGAAGTGAAGTAGGTAATTGTAGGTAATTATGACAGTTGCAACACCAGAACAATATTCCGCCATGTTGGCGGCAGCGCGCGAAGGCGGATACGCTTTCCCCGCCATTAACGTAACGAGTTCACAAACGCTCAACGCGGCTTTGCAGGGCTTAGCAGATGCCGGTTCGGACGGTATTATTCAAATTTCTGTGGGTGGTAGCGCGTATGTGAGCGGACAAAAGCTCAAAGACCGCGTTGTGGGTTCACGTGCTTTCGCGGCTTTCGCGCGCGAAGTTGCCTCGCAGTACCCAAACATTACGGTCGCTTTGCACACAGACCATTGCGCGAAGCAGTACCTCGGCGAGTGGGTTGATCCTCTGCTCGACATGGAGATTGGGGCCGTACGCCGTGGCGAGGAGCCGCTCTTCCAGTCGCACATGTGGGACGGCTCGACTGTGCCACTGCAGGAAAACCTCGATATTGCTTCCCGTTTGCTCGAGAAATCGGCTTTGGCACATACCGTGCTCGAAATTGAGATTGGTGCTGTGGGCGGCGAGGAAGATGGTCATCGCGCGGAAATTAACGAGAAGCTGTATTCGACTGTGGACGATGCGCGTTTAGTTGCCGACCGGCTCGGCCTGAGCGTTGGATCTGACGGTGCTGCGCGGTACATGGCGGCCTTCACTTTCGGCAACGTACACGGTTCGTACAAGCCAGGCATTGTGAAGTTGCGCCCCGAGATTTTGCGCGATATTCAGGGGTTTGTGGGGTCTAGCGAGGGGCAGAGCAAACCGTTCTACCTAGTCTTCCACGGTGGCTCCGGCTCTACCGCGTCTGACATTGCACGTGCGGTAAGCTATGGCGTGGTAAAGATGAACATCGACACCGATACCCAGTACGCCTTCACCCGCGCCATCGCCGGCCACATGATGGCTAACTACGACAAGGTTCTTAAAATCGACGGAGAAGTGGGCGATAAGAGCAAGTACGATCCGCGCTCTTGGGGTCGCGAAGCCGAGGACTCTATGGCCGCTCGCGTAATCGAGGCCTGCGTTCAGCTCGGTTCGGCTGGGCGGGCGATTTAACAATTCACCCCGTACTACAGGTTTTGTTGTGGTAAGGGGTGATTTGTTTGTTGTGGGGTGTGCGCTTGGCTTTAACTTTCATCAGTAACGACATTGGTGAACGTTAAAGCTTTCTGACCGGTTAAATCAGTGGTGGTAAAGGCTTTACCAGGTAGCGCTAACGCACAGCTATGAAAAAGCTACAGCAGCAACCCTGTACTCGTATGCGCTCATATGCGAGCAAAATCAAGCTTTCCAAGCACAAAACGAGCTGACCGGATGCTGTATCGTTCATAGATAACCATCATCTATGAGAGTTAAAGCTTTCTGAAGCCAAAAATACGCCAGCGGAAGGCTTTGCCATTCATAGCTAAGCATTAGCTACGAAAGCTAAAGCAGAAAACGCCCGCCGGGCACATAACCCAAACACTCCACCGCCCCACTCCGCCCTCGTAGAGCGTTCAGAGTATCCTCGGAATGTAGTTCTTTTATGCGTGAGGAGTCAATATGCCAGGCGTTATTCTCGTTGGAGCACAGTGGGGCGACGAAGGAAAGGGCAAAGCGACCGACCTTATTGGCGGTCAAGTCGATTACGTTGCTCGCTTTAATGGTGGTAATAATGCTGGTCACACGGTTGTGGTGGGCGAGGAATCTTACGCATTGCATTTGCTGCCATCCGGCATTGTAAACGCGAACGTTACTCCTGTTATTGGTAACGGCGTGGTAGTCGATCCAGAGGTTCTGCTCGAAGAAATTGAGGGTTTAGAAGCGCGCGGCGTGGACTGCTCGAAGCTGGTCATTTCGGATTCGGCTCATATTATTGCGCCTTACCACCGTGTTATTGATAAGGTAACCGAGCGTTATGCTGGAAAGCGCAAGATTGGTACCACTGGTCGCGGTATTGGCCCTGCTTATGCAGACAAGATTAACCGTGTGGGCATTCGCGTACACGATTTGTATAATCCAGAGATTTTGCACGACAAGGTAGAAGCGTCGCTGCGTCAGAAGAATCAGATGCTGGTGAAGATTTACAATCAGCGCGCTATCGACGTGGAGGAAACCGTAGCTTTCCTCACCAAAATGGGTGAAAAGATTCGCAAGTACGTAGATAATACTGGTCTTCTGCTCAACAAGGCTATCGATCGCGGCGAAGTAGTGCTCTTCGAAGGCGGTCAGGCAACCATGCTCGATGTGGACCACGGCACCTACCCATACGTCACCTCGTCGAACCCAACCTCGGGCGGCGCATGCACGGGTACAGGCGTTGGACCAACAAAGATCGCACGCGTAATCGGCGTATCCAAGGCATACATCACTCGCGTGGGTGAGGGTCCATTCCCAACTGAGCTCGATAACGAAGACGGAGAATGGCTGCGTCAGCAAGGTCATGAGTTCGGCGTAACAACTGGTCGTCCACGCCGTTGCGGTTGGTTCGACTCGGTTGTTAACCGTTACGCTACTCAGGTTAATGGTCTCACCGACATTGTGCTTACGAAGTTAGACGTGCTCACCGGTCTTAAGACTATTCCAATTTGCGTAGCCTACGATGTAGAAAATGCAGACGGCACACATACGCGTTACGACGATATGCCAACCGATCAGGATGCTTTCGCGCGCGCTACGCCAATCTACGAAGAGATGCCAGGCTGGAACGAAGATATTTCTCAGGTTCATCGTTTCGAAGATTTGCCGCAAACCACGCAGGCATATGTGCGCCGTTTGGAAGAGCTGTCCGGCTGCCGCATTTCCGCTATCGGTACCGGTCCTCAACGCGACCACATTATTTCTGTGCACTCCCTGCTCGACTAAACAGTAACCGTGGCAAAACACAGGACAGCGTCGCGCGCTCGAAAACCGCGCGTTAATCGCACACCTCTCACAGACATCTGGATGTACCTAGTGGTGTTTGTGGGCGGTGCGCTGGGCACTGCCGCGCGTTACGGTATAAGCAGCAGCATGAACACGCTGCCACATCCGCTGTCTATTCGCTGGGGAACTTTTACCGCGAACGTTATAGCAGCTTTCGCGCTCGCAGCCATTACTGCGGCCCTGAGTCACACCTTGCTCTCTGAGCACGCGCCGGCATCTCAAAAGCGCGCAGGCGAGTTGATTTCTAAAGGCCTTGGCATGGGCGTGTGCGGCGGTTTATCTACGATGTCTACGCTCGCTCTCGAGATTGCGGCGAGTGATTACGGCTGGTCGTATGCGATTGTTTCGCTCGCTGCCGGCATCGTCAGCGCCATTCTTGGAGCGCTGTTCGGTACGTGGGCAAGCGGAGCCAAGCGCGCGCAACGTCGAGCACAACAGCACCAGCAACAGCAAACGCTGCGCCGTTCTCGCGTGAGCGCTCGTCGCCGCGCCCACATTCAAAACAAGAGCCAAAACAAAAGCGTAACGCGCCGCGTAAGCCGAGCTACGCAAAAAGCTAGTGAAAATTCGCAGCGGGTACGTGCGCGCAAGCATCGCAAGCACTAAAGTCATCACGTAAACAAGCAGCGAGCAATCACAAGGAGTTTGCGATGACCGAGACCGCGCCTGCCGCGCCAAGCGCGACGCCAAGCGCCGCGCCCGAATCGATCTACGGACCGTACCGTCGCGCAATGGAGCGCGTGCGCGACAGCGTCATCGAATCGCTCGAACAAGCCAACGCGCGAACCAAGGAATCAACCGGCTATTCGTTGTACGAGCACGTGAATACGCGCATAAAATCAGACGAATCCATGCGCGAAAAATGTGAGCGTAAAGGTCTCGAAGCCAACGCTTACAATGCGCTCACCCGTGTGCGCGATGCGATCGGCGTGCGCGTGGTTACCCGTTTTATCGACGATATTGAGCTGGTGGTGCGCGAGCTCGAGCAGATTGAGGGCGTTGAGGTCGTCGAGAAAAAAGATTACGTTTTTAACGCCAAACTGAATGGCTACCGCTCGTATCATGTGATTGCCAGCGTGCGTGACCCTCTAAACCCAGCCAGCGCGTACTTTGTGGAAGTACAGATTCGCACTATCGCGATGGATTCGTGGGCGGCGCTCGAGCATGAGCTTAAGTACAAAAAGGGCATTAAAAATCAGGAGCGTATTGTCGCCGAGCTGAAGCGCTGCGCGGACGAGCTGGCTTCCTGCGATATGAGTATGCAAACGATCCGCCATTTAATGAATGAGGCCGAAAGCGAGTAGCACGTGAAAATCCTTATAGCAGAAGACGAGCAAGCGCTGCGCCGCGCGTACACGGTGGCGCTCGAGAGGCAGGGGTACGAGGTAACCGCGGCCGCGAACGGTCAGGAAGCCTTAGATTTAGCGGAATCCCATGCCTTCGACGTTATGATTTTCGACATCATGATGCCGATTAAGACCGGTCTCGAAGCCGTGCAGGAGCTGCGCGCTCGCGGAAACTCGACGTACATTATTATGCTCACCGCTATGTCGGAAATCGATGACCGCGTAAACGGCTTAGATGCCGGCGCCGACGACTACCTCACCAAACCGCTTTCGCTTAAAGAGCTGATGGCGCGGCTGCGTTCGCTCGAGCGCCGCTTCGACACGAATTTTGGCAGCAAAGAGATTAACTTCGGTAACATAACGCTTAACGTGCGCGAGCAGGAAGTGAGCGCGCACAGCTCCATGCGCTTAAACGCGAACGAGGCGAAACTGCTCGAATATCTTATTCTTAACGCGCAACACGCGCCGGTTACTCACGAAGACGTGTACGAGCACGTTTTCGCAAACAACGAGGATAAAGACGCCGGCTACGTTTGGATTTACATTTCGTACGTTAAGAACAAGCTCAAGGCTATCGGCGCGCAGGTGCGCATAACCGGCGAGGACGGCGGCCCGTACGGTTTGGAGATAGCTGATGCTTAAAAAACTTCGTTTGCGCTTTACCCTTATTACAGCGCTGGTTGTGCTGATTATTACGATTGCGCCCATTTCTGTGCTCAACTTCGTCTCGCACTGGGAGAGCGGGCGCGAAACGAGCGTGCTGCTGCGGCTGATTAACTTCCATAAGGGCATGCTGCCGGCGGAAAGCGTAGACGGAGAAAGTGAGCATTATCAGTACTTTAGCGTGTACCGCTCGTCTAGCGGGGAGGTTTCCGTAACGTCCAAGCGCAACCTCGATAACGTGTCGGACACGCAAATATCCTCGGCTGCCGAGACCCTGCTTGATTCGTTGAGCACAGCGGGAACGGTGATTATTGCCGATCAAAGCTTCTCCTACCAGGTGGTGAGCGAGTCGGACGGGTTGCGCCTGTCCGCCGTGAATATTAACGCGCAACTCGCCAACCGTTCGCGCCTGTTCCATATCTCCATCGCCATGTTCCTCGTGGCACTGTTCTTCTTTATAAGCGTGGCGGCCATCATTTCCAAGTGGGCGGTGCAGCCTTTCGTGGAGAACTACAAGAAACAGAAACGCTTTATTGCCAACGCCGGGCACGAGCTGAAAACGCCGCTGGCTATTATTTCCGCGAACACCGAGCTACAGGAGATGATGGAAGGCGAGAGCGAATGGAGTGCGTCTACCAAAGCGCAGGTAGAGCGCATGACTGCGCTGATTAATCAGATGGTGTCGCTGGCACGTTTGGAAGAGCAGCCAGATGTGACGCTGGGCGACGTGAACTTCTCCGAAACCGTGCAGAACGCGGCCTCCAGTTTTAAGAGTTCCATTATGCGCGACGGTAAAACTTTCCACATGGACGTGGCCGAGGGGATTAACATTAAAGCCGAAGCGAAATCCGCTTTCGAGCTGGTGAACATTCTCGTGGACAACGCCAACAAATACTGCGATGACGGTGGCAACGTGTCTGTGCTCTTGCGCAAGTCGCGAGATCCGCGCTATTCCGCGCATCTTGAAGTAGCCAACACCTACATGGACGGCAAAGGCAAAAACTATTCGCACTTCTTCGAACGTTTCTACCGCGATGACGAATCGCACACGCGTGCCGGTTCGAGTGAGTCGGAGAAAACCACGTCCGGCTTTGGCATTGGACTGAACATGGCGCAAAGCATGGTGAAGCTCTTTAAGGGCCGCATTGACGTGCGATACAGTGAGGATACTATTATTTTCGTAGTACGACTGTAGGGAAGGAATGTTGTGTCTCTAACAACACTGCTGATGGTGAGCCTGTGCGGCGGTCTCGGAGCTGTCGCGCGCTTCGTTGTGGATACGCTCATTAAGCGCGTCTCCACCGGCTTCTTCCCATGGTCCACGTTATTCATTAACACGCTGGCCGGCTTCCTCTTCGCCGCCTGCGTTATCTATCTGCGCTCCTACGACCTGAACATGTACGTTCTGGCCACCAGCGGCTTCCTCGGCGGCTTCTCCACCTTCTCGACCGCGATGAACGAAATTATTTCGCTCGCCCGCGCTCGTCACTTTGTTGACTGCCTCGTCTACGCCGTCTGGTGCATCGGTCTGCCCGTATGCGCGGTTCTCGTAGGCGTTGCCCTGTTTGGCGCTCTCGCTTAGTATGCGCTCGAGCACAGCAGGTTCAGCTCTTCTCTCGCTTGGCGCTGATGCTCGCCGGTATACATAACCACAATCCCATCACCCGGCTGAATAACCGTTGTTGCGCGCGGTACGAACTCTTTGCCGCCGCGCCGCACAGAAATAACCGCGGTATGTTCTGGCCAGTTAATCTTTCCAATCGCTTTGCCCATAGCCGCGCTATCGAGTTCGACCGGCAGAGAGATTAAGGCTGATTGACTTGCTTTATCCACCGTTGGTTTGCTCGACTTCATAAAGCGATTGAGCAGTGCGTGATAAATCGGCTGCGTTCTGAGCGCATCGGAAACAGCCAAAGAAATTAGGGTGACCGTTGCCACCGGAAGCATGTGCACGAGCGAACCGGTCATTTCAATCACCAACATCATCGACGTAATCGGAGCCTTCACCGAAGCCGTGAGCGTTCCCGCCATCGCCAAAACTGCGAACGTGGCAATCAGTTGCGGACTAATCGGAGCAACCCGCGCGAAAATACTGCCGGTCACAGCGCCTACCGTCAAAATCGGCAAGAAAATGCCGCCCGGAGCGCCGCTGCCGAAGCTGGTCGCGGTAAAAAGCATTTTTATGAGCAGTAGTACGACGAGCATTCCCAGCGGGCTTGCTGCGTGTTCGGCGAAATCGATAAGCGTGGCGCCGCCGCCCAGAGCTAGCGGCAGGAAAATGCCCACCGGCAGAGCCAGTGCAATCGCAATAAACAGGCGCCAGTGCAGTGCGATATGACTATACGCGGTCTGCAAGCCGAGCAACAGCGCGTTCATCGCCGCGCCCGTTATGCCGCTAACCAGGCCGAGCGGGATGAGCCACACATAACTGTTGAGGTGGAGCTGTTCGACCGCGACGAAATGCAAAACTGGGTTAAAGCCCAGGAAAATCTTAGACATGAGGTCTGCGGTGAGTGCGGCCGTGGTGGCGGTGAGCAAAACAGTCGGGTTAAAACTGCGGTAGACTTCCTCGAGTGCGAACATCATGCCGGACAGTGGGGCGCTGAACGCCGCGGACAAGCCTGCCGCCGCACCTGCCGCCGTAAAGTTATCGCGCTCAACATTGTTCTTGCTCATGCGCACGCCAATGCCGGCAGCTGTGGCCGCACCGATTTGAATGGACGGGCCTTCACGGCCGAGGCTCATGCCGAAGAAGCCGCAGACGATGCCTGCCGTAAAGCGCACAAACAGAATTGACCACCAGCGCATTTTGAGCCCCCACAACAGCACGCCCTCAACTTGAGGAATACCCGAGCCGGTAGCCATCGGCTCCCACGCGACGAGCTTGGCGATGGCTGCTGTGGCTGCTGCGGCGGTGAACAGGAATGCGAGGATTGTTAGGGGGTGGTTAGCCATGTATTGGTACGCGACTACCGCCCAATTATTGCCATACGCGATGATTGCTCGATACGCCACCACCAACAGTCCCGCTCCCGCGCCGCACATAATCCCTCGCAACGCAATTGACCACTGACGGCGGTGCGACCCCGACAGCAGCTCCTGGATGTGCGTGCGGTAGCGGCGTGAAAGCGCGCGGGTGGTGGGGGTGGTGTTTTCGTTGTTCGTGGCGGTGGTGGCGGTTGAGTTCGTGAGGTCGAAGTCGTCGGCGATATCGTCCACAACGTCGGCGTTGAGATCAGGCTCGTGGTTTGGTTTGTGACTTGGCGCGGAATCGTGTGCGGTCATGATCTTCTCCTTGCAGTTTCCGTGCCTTTGCCGGCGCTCATACTCTCAATGTTCTCTATCTTACTCGTGGGGGGGGTGGGGGGTATGGCGGGCTAACAATGTTCACGTCCGTTTGAAGGCTGGTTTTGTGGTGGATTCGAACGTGAACAGTGTGGCTTCGCTGAACACACAATGCTCACGTCCGCAAGTTGTTGAAAATTGGGCTTATCGTGTGCGTGAACAGTGTGAGTATGGCGTACGACACTCTCTACGTCCTCTCGGATGTTCCTGAATCGTGAATGGCTAGAGCGATTCACGATTCACGCACCAACACCACCCACCCCACCACCCGCGCGCCGCACGCCCTCGCCTGTACAACCGTGCGGTTTAGACTTGGAGCAAGATAGATGCGAATCAGTGAGGAGACATCCATGACCACCACCCACGCGACCCACGAAAATCACCCAGCAGAAACCTACGCCGACTACCTCTCCCGCGACCACGCCGCTGACCTCAAACTCGCAGCCGAGCGCTTGGCCTCGGTCGCACGCCATACCCACCTCGAAGAGTCCCAGATTCTCTCCGAGATGACCGGCGCTCGCGTGCTGCTCAAGCCAGAGAACTTGCAGAAGACCGGCTCGTTCAAGCTGCGTGGTGCGTATAACAAGATCGCGTCGCTGTCGCAGGACGAGCTCGACCGCGGCATCATCACGGCTTCCGCAGGCAATCACGCGCAGGGCGTAGCGTATGCGGCTCGCGAACGTGGCGCGCACGCGACGATTGTTATGCCGCGCATCACGCCGCCAATCAAGGTGGATGCTACCCGCGCGCTGGGTGCGACGGTGGCGCTCGAGGGTGATGTTTTCGACGAGTCAAGCGCGTACGCTGCCAATGCTGCGCGCACGCAGGGTCTCACTTTTGTGCATCCGTTTAACGATTACGAGGTTCTCACCGGTCAGGGCACTATTGCGATGGAGATTTTGGAGGACTGCCCTGAGGTTACCGATATCCTCGTTCCGCTCGGTGGCGGCGGTTTGGGCGCGGGTGTTGCGATGGCTGTAAAGACTTTCGCGCCGCACGTGCGCGTTATTGGCGTTACGCCGGAGGGCTCGGTTGCCTTCGGTCAGTCGTTCGCGGCCGGCGAGCACCGCGTGCACGCTGCCGACGCTGTGCACACGGCTGCCGAGGGCGTTGCCGTGCGCGAGCCGGGTTCGCTCACTTTCGCTCTGCTCGAGAAGTACCTCGACGGCTTCGTTACTGTGTCCGAGCGCGATATTTCCGAGATGATTTTGCTGATGCTCGAAAAACATAAGCTCGTCGTCGAGGCTGCCGGAGCCGTGTCTTTGGCTGCTTTGAACGTTCTCGATAAAGTTCAGGCTCTTCCTGATTTAGAGGCGCCGCTCGAGGCTCCTGCTTTGAGTGAGCGCGTAATCGTTCCGATTTTGTCCGGCGGCAATATCGATACCGTTACGATGGGCGCGGTTATTCAGCGCGGTATGATTTCGCGCGGCCGCATTATGCAGTTCGGCGTTGAACTTCCAGATACGCCTGGTCAGCTCGCTTTGATCGCTCAGATTCTTGCTGATTTGCGCGCGAACGTGATCGAGCTGAACCACGATCAGTTCAAGGCTCAATCACATTACACAAACGCGGTACTGCTGGAAGTGACGGTTGAAACAAACGGTCCTGATCATATCCAACAGATTATGGACGCTCTACATGTTAAGGGATTCCGCGTCAATCGCGTCTACTAAAGCAGGTAAAGCTTTCTCAATGGGCTCGCGAATAATATCGTTCGCGAGCCCATCCATATGTGTGGGCTGTGCGTTCATAATGCGAATGTGCTTACCGAGCTGAGCGGCGAATGGAATCAGCGATGCTGCTGGATACACTTCCAAACTCGAGCCAATCACCCACAGCTCATCCGCTTCCTCTATCAGGGCTGCTGCTTTCTCCATCGCGCCATGTGGGAGAGCTTCACCAAAATAGGTAACGTTCGTCTTCATCAAACCGTTGCAGCGTGGACAGTGCGGATCCGGAGTCTCATCTAAAGCGTCCATAATCTGCGCGGTCTTGCAGTCAAAACCGCAGTCCATGCAGTGCGAAGTGGCAATGGTTCCGTGCAGGTTGACAACTTTCTCGGGCGAATTGCCCGCGCGCTCGTGCAGACCGTCGAAGTTCTGCGTGGCAATAACGCTGAGAGCGCCCATCTGCTCGAGCTTAACCAGCGCCTGATGTGCCGGACCCGGTTGCGCCTGCCACACCGCGGACTCCTTCTGCCAGCGCCAGGAGTACTCCCGAGCCTGCTGATTGCTCACAAACAAATCGATGTCGTACACGCTCGTCTGCTCGGGATGCTTGGTCCACACGCCATCGGGACCGCGGAAATCGGGGATGCCTACAGAGGTGGAAATGCCTGCGCCGGTAAAAACGGCAATAAGTGGAGTAGTCATACTTCGATTGTAGACCGGGGAAAAAGAAAAAGTCGGGTTAGCGGGATTTGAACCCGCGACTTCCTCGTCCCGAACGAGGCGCGCTACCAAGCTGCGCTATAACCCGATGTTGCCAATATTGTGGCAACGGTGGATATCCTACTCCGTGCACGGCATATTTTAAGAGAAGGGCGTGTGCTTGCGCGGTTTGTGGTTGCGGTGGTACTATATGCAAGGAAAAACAATGATGTATTTCTGTGTTGATTCGCAGAAATGAACGCGACACGCCGATGCTTTGCATCTGGGCGCGTGGTGGTGTATTGTTTTTATTCGCTGCCTGATGCGGCTGATTCCTCTTTGGTTTGGGGTTTTGGTTGGTTTGTGTTGTGGTGGTTTGAGAACTCAAGAGCGTGTTTTGTACTACTTTTTATGTTTTGATAATGCCAGTGACAGCTGAATGATTTTGTTGTTTGGTTGTTTTTTGTGCGTTGAATGCTTTATTTTTTGTAGAGTGTTTTTCGTTATTTTTCTTTTATTTTGTGAGTCATTTATTGTGATTCTTCATGATTTTTTTGTGGAGGGTTTGATTCTGGCTCAGGACGAACGCTGGCGGCGTGCTTAACACATGCAAGTCGAAC
>NZ_ATVB01000015.1 GCF_000420505.1 Alloscardovia omnicolens DSM 21503
TTCATCCCCACAAATCTCAATTTACAAATCTAAGAGCTTTTCTAACTCATCCATTTCGTGACTAATTTGCCTTTCCATGTCACGAATGTTCGACATAATTTCTTGTGTTGGAGGGTATTCCACTGGAACGTACTCGACCTTCTTGTACTTATTAACACTAAGGTCGTAGTCATTTTCTGCAATCTCTTGCTTTGGCACAAAGAATGATTGCTCAGTACGCTCACGACTCTCTTCCCCCTCAAGGTTTTGGAAACGCTCGAGAATATCAGGAATGTCATTATCCTTTATCGAGCTGCGCTTATCATCAAGACTAAAGCCATCTGCCTTCATATCATAAAACCACACGTTATCTGTGCCGCCATGCCCAGTCTTAGTAAAAATAAGCACAGCAGTTGATACACCAGCATATGGTTTAAATACCCCCGAAGGCATAGAAATAACTGCTTCAAGACAATTGTCTTCAATGAGTGCCTTACGAATATCCTTGTGCGCTTTCGAAGAGCCAAAAAGCACCCCATCAGGAACGATGCATGCGCAACGACCTCCCACACGAAGCATACGCAAGAACAAGGCAAGGAACAGAAGTTCTGTCTTCTTTGTCTTACATACCTTCAGCAAATCTGTGGAAACAATGTCATAGTCTAAACTGCCTTTAAATGGCGGATTTGCGAGTATCAGTGAGTACTTCTCATTGTCTGGATTCTGATCTGAAAGACTATCACGGTACTCAATAACAGGATTTGCAACTCCATGGGTCATCATGTTCATAGCGCCAATGCGCAGCATAGTTCGATCCATATCAAAACCATGGAACATCTGGTTCATGTAGTGATCTTTGTTCTGAGCATTGAAGAATACTTCTTCTTTACAATTGTCTTTCAAGTATTCACTTGCTTCTACAAGGAATCCAGAAGTTCCACAGGCAGGGTCACAAATAATTTCGTCTGTTTTTGGTTTCATAAGGTCAACAATCATACGAATGATGTGTCTTGGAGTTCTAAACTGGCCATTTACGCCTGCTGTAGAAAGTTTTGAAAGTAAATACTCATAAATGTCACCACGAACATCAGCATCTTTAAGTTCTACAACCTGTGCATAAATTCCATCCATTGCATTCACAATTTTGTCAAGCATTAGCGGAGTTGGAATCTTAAAAATTGCATCTGACATATACTTTGAATATGCGCTCTCCGTATCGCCATGCAGATTCTTAATAAAGGGAAATACCCATTCTTGCATAGTGGTATACATTTTCTCTGCAGGAAAATCATGGAAAATGCTCCACTTAAGCTGAGTACCATCAATACTGCGAGCACCTATCTGAACTTCTTCAGCAAATGGACTCTCATATGATATGCCTAACATTAAGGCTTCTTTAGCATGGATATTATCATTTTCATCTAAATCGTGAATAAACATCAGATATGTCATTTGTTCAACGACTTCAAGTGGATTAGTTAAACCACCTGTCCAGAAAATTTGCCACAGACTATCAACTTTATTTTTCAATTCTCCTGTAATCATTGCAGTTATTCTCCTTCATTCCACACGTAAGCGGTGTAACGTCCACCGCCAATTTTGGTAACTTCATCGTTATCGAGCATGTCTTTAACTGCTCGCTGAATTGTTATTTTGCTAATATCGGGACACAGTTGCACAATCTCCGCCATAGTGATTTTCCCTAGATGTTTTTTTACAACATCTTTCACACGGTCATACTTTGATAAATCATTATTTAGCAATAGTTGAGAGCGGTCTGAAAAATCTCTATAGGCGGCAACTATAACTCCCAGCATATAACGAGTAAACGGTTCATAATCATTCTCCCCGTTATGCCAACTGATTGAGGATTCGTATAAAACTTCATAGTATGTTTCTTTACTATCGGCAATCAGCTTTTCAATACTGATATATTTACCCACGAAATACCCAGCGCGATACATTGTTAGCAATGTCAAAAGTCTACTCATACGACCATTACCATCATTAAATGGGTGAATGCACAAAAAATCTAGAATAAACATTGGCATGACCAGCAAAGGATCAAGTTCGCGTTGTTCAACAGCATCAGTATAGGCACTACACAATTGCGTCATATACTCTGGTGTTTCCCATGAATGGGCAGGCTCAAAACGTACTCGTTGCGATCCATCAGTAGCAGTTTCAGCTATCACATTATCTGAGTCTTTGAATTTCCCTCCAAAAGAACTCCCGGTGAACTTATACAAATCGCGATGAAGTTGAAGAATAACCCCAGGTTTTACAGGAATGTATTCAAAGCTCTCATGAATCGTATTAAGAACATCACGGTAACCCGCTATCTCACGCTCACTGCGATTGCGTAAAGTTGTCTTATTCTGCACAATCTTGCTAAGACGATCTTCTGCCGTAACAATTCCCTCAATACGATTAGAAGCTTCAGTACTTTGGATTTTTGCAATCTCTAGCAAATCCACTAATGCAGAACTTTTAGTCTCCACAAAAATTTTTTGCTCGCCTTTAAACTCATGAATTTTAGCCACAAGCTGCATAGTCTCAGGAGTTAACAATTTTTCGTACTGCTTTTCATATTCAAAATTTCTCATTTTCACCTCCTTATCTTTCATCTCGTTATCTAACTTCAATTACATCATTATTGAGAAAATGATGTAATTAAGCATAATTTTAGAACCCAAGTTTTCTCGAGTCAATTACATCATTTTGGCGTGTTTGATGTAATTAAATTTTAAATGATGCAATTAAAACCTCGGACTAAAATCCGAAATCAGCACCCCATTACGGAAATAATCACCACGCATTACAAGGACAAAAGACCAGCCTAAACTTAAGCAACAAGTGGCGCCAAACATTATACAATGAATGATAGCCGCTTTACCCAATAGCACCCTCGTAGCAGCATAAAATCTACCTGTCCCTGTCTGCCATTTCTGCAAAAATAAGTGGTGGATATGTGCGTTTTTCTAAGTGAATTTTTACCTCTCTCTTCCCCAGTAATTGAGGTTCTAGAGGCAAAAAGGCAAAAATCGAAACAATAAAATCGCACAGTACACGATAACGAGATAATACGAAACACGAATAGGACATAATGGCTGAGTTTATTTATCAGATGATTAACGCTCGCAAGGCTTACGGCGATCGCGTGATTCTGGATAACGTCACCTTGAACTTCTTGCCTGGCGCAAAGATTGGTGTGGTAGGACCTAACGGTATGGGTAAGTCCACACTGCTCAAGATTATGGCAGGCACCGAGAATCTTTCCAATGGTGAAGGCGGCATTACCCCTGGCTATACCGTGGGTATTTTGCAGCAGGAGCCACCTCTGAATGAAGATAAAACCGTTATTGAAAACGTACGTTTGGCATATGGCGATTTGTATGCAAAACTGAAGCGTTTTAACGATATTGGTATTGAAATGGCTGATCCAGACGCTGATTTCGACGCTTTGATGGCTGAGATGGGCGCTCTGCAGGAAGAGATTGACGCCAAGAACGCATGGGATTTGGATAATCAGATTGAGCAGGCTATGGACGCTTTGCAGTGCCCTGACCCTGATTCGCCTGTAACTGTTCTGTCCGGTGGTGAGCGTCGCCGCGTTGCTTTGTGTAAGTTACTGCTCGAAGCTCCAGATTTGCTTCTGCTCGATGAGCCTACTAACCACTTGGACGCTGAGTCTATTTTGTGGCTGGAACAGTTCTTGCACAACTATCAGGGCGCTGTTTTGGCTGTTACCCACGACCGCTACTTCCTCGATAATGTAGCTGAATGGATTTGCGAAGTTGATCGTGGTCAGCTCTTCCCTTACAAGGGCAACTACACCACGTACTTGGAAACTAAAGCTAAGCGTTTGGAAGTTCAAGGTCAGAAAGACGCTAAACTTGCTAAGCGTTTGAAGAGCGAGTTGGAGTGGGTACGCACCTCTCCAAAGGGTCGTCAGGCGAAGAACAAGGCTCGTCTCGAACGTTACGATCAGATGGAGCAGGAAGCACGTAACTCTAAGAAGCTTGACTTCTCGGAGATTCAGATTCCACCAGGACCTCGTTTAGGTTCTACTGTTTTGGAAGCAAACCACTTGCATAAGGCGTTTGGCGATCGTGTGCTTATTGATGATTTGAGCTTCACATTGCCTCGCAACGGCATTGTCGGCATTATTGGTCCTAACGGTGTGGGTAAGACCACTTTGTTTAAGACGATTGTCGGTTTGGAAGAGCTGACCAGCGGCGAGCTTAAGGTTGGCGAAACTGTGTCGATTTCTTATGTTGACCAGAATCGCGCCGGTTTGGATCCAAACAAAAACCTGTGGGAGGCTGTTTCTGATGGCCTTGACTATATCGAGGTGGGCGGAGTAGAAGTTCCAACCCGCGCGTATGTGGCCAGCTTCGGTTTTAAGGGTTCCGACCAGCAGAAGCTGACAGGCGTTCTGTCTGGTGGTGAACGCAACCGTTTGAATTTGGCTTTGACTTTGAAGCAGGGCGGCAACTTGCTGCTTCTCGATGAGCCTACAAACGATTTGGATGTGGAAACTCTGGAAAGCTTGGAGAATGCTTTGGAATCATTCCCAGGTTGTGCAGTAGTTATTTCTCACGATCGTTGGTTCCTCGATCGCGTTGCTACCCACATTTTGGCATGGGAAGGCGATGATGATAATCCTGCCAAGTGGTTCTGGTTCGAAGGTAACTTCCAAGCTTATCAGGAAAATAAGGTGGCTCGTTTGGGTGAAGAAGCATCCAAGCCTCATCGCATTCACCGTAAGCTGACGCGCGATTAATTTAGCGCATATATGCATGAGAGAGCGTAGCTGTAAAGTTGCGCTCTCTTTCTTCTTCACATCTGCTCCACGAAAATCTCAGACTATTTTCAGCTCTTCATGGAGTGTTGCTCAGCTTGCGCGCGTTATATATACATCACGCAAGGAAGAACAGCATATGGTTCCTCCCCAAGAAAACTAAATCCTCTCTTCTTCTCTCTATGCGATGATGTTACAGAGCTTGAAACCTTCACGGTACAGGCTGTGTAACATCATCGCTTTTGTGTATGAGTAGTGTTTTGCTCTTGCGCGAGTATTGATACGTTCAAAAAACAAGGGAGGTTCTCAGACCTTCCGAGATGCTTTCCAAACATTGGAAACGTTCTGCCAACGTTTTGACTGAAAGCAAGTCACTTCTGTCTGAGAACCTCTCTTTTATAAATAGTTATGACTATACCGCTTTTTTAGCTGCTCGAGCCGCCGCTCGCGCTTCTTTGCGTTCCTTACGCTTAGCTTTTTTAAGAGCTTTACGAGCGTTTACCCTCTCCACAGTATGAGGCAGATGACGCCACACACTGAAGAAGAGCAGGAGCGCTGCAAGAAGATAGAATGCAACTCGTACTGCGCCAGTAATCTGCGCTAAACCATTATGATTTTTGAATACTGAACCTGGCATTGCACCATTCATAGCACGCGAGTTAGCTACCGTGTACAAGTATCGATGAGCCGCATCACGCGCATACGCATAGACTTGTGGATTGGTTAAATCTATGCTCTTTCCTGTTGGATCAGTAGCATTGAGCAGTTTAATATCAGCACCTGCTTCAATCATCTGCTCATTATCCATAAATACACCAGTATTTGCGTTATCGGTAATAATGGCACCACTAAAGCCCCATTCACCACGCACTACGCCGCTAATCAGAGCATAACTACCGCCAGTCCATGTTGCACCCACACGGTTAAACGCAGTCATAATTCCGCGAGTAGCTCGGGATGTTGTTTCTGCATTCTCATATTTTCCGCCAGCAGTTTTCTTCACATATTTCACGGTATTAGTGAGCTTGAGATTGTCTTCGAATGGCTTCATATAGATTTCGCGAGCAGACTGCTCATTCAACCATATAGCAATAGACATTTGCCCTACACCGTCACCACGATGATTTTCTTGATCATTGAATGCGAAATGCTTCACGTATGTGTAGATGCCATTATCTGCAAGCACTTGAATTTCTGCTTGAGACATAAGAGAGGTCAGGATTGGATCTTCAGAATAATATTCGCCATTACGACCGGAATAAGGTGCACGATGAATATTCATCGACGGAGCATACATACCCGCTACCTTATCAAGCAATGCTTCGTCAGACCGTAGCTGACCAAATTCCTTAGCTAACTCAGTGTTATAGGTTTGAGACAGCATCATAATATTCGGATAGTTATATCGAATAGCACCATAAAGCCACGAGCTTGCAGAATCAGCTTCATAATTGAATGACGAATTAATCGAGTCAATTGCAGATACTCCATAGCCAGAATTACCAATCAGCTCTTTATATTCTGCTTCTGTTAGCTGGTCTAGCAGATTTTCCCAAGCTTTATCGTCAAATTCCAAGCCACGCATTTCAATAAGAGTTTTACCATTTTTCTTACCAAAAACTGGTGTAGCGGTTTTCTTTTCCGTACGTCCAGAAGCGTGAGACTTCAGTTTCTTGAGTAATCCCTCAGATGCCTGCTTAGAGTAGGTATATGCTTTACCATCTTTACCATTAATTTCATTACCCCACGTAGAAATCTTTGTGGAGGCTTCACCATCATGTGTTGGGAAAGTACCCTGCCAATCTTGACGAGTTAAATAGGTAATATCGCCCGCAGCGGCATCAAGCTGATTTGTAATCTTTCGCCCCGTGACGTTATCAGTAGAATAAGTTACCGTATCCACATCCGTATTTTCTGGAGTATAGCTTGCCACAGTTGCTGCATTACCTTCAGCAGTCATTCCATCAGCAATACCCTTACCTGCGCGTGCAAGGAAGTTATTTGTTGCATCATGGGCATTCTGAGCATCAGTAAATAAGTATTCACCAGCATCCAGAATATAAGTACGAGCACCCTTCGCATCATAAGCTTTAAGCAAGTCCTTCTTCACATCAATGTGAACAGTTTCAGATTCGCCAGGCTTAAGTTCCTTTGTTTTGGTAAAACCAACAAGTTGAGCAGCAGATTTCTCTACTCCATGAGCCTTATCATAATCAGTGTATGGAGATTGCATATAGACTTGAGCTACATCTTTACCAGCAACAGCACCCGTATTAGTCACAGTCACTGTAGCTTGTAAAGTCTGGTCATCTTTCTGAGACAGCGTAAAATTGCTATGCTCAAAAGAGGTATAGCTCAAACCATGACCAAATGGATATATCACTTGCTGATCGTACGTGTAATCACCAGCATTGCCTTGGTTCATAACCTTATCGAAATAACGGGTTTCATAATAGCGGTACCCTACATAAATGCCTTCTTTATAAGACACATAATTATAGTTCGTCCACTTGCCTGCTGAATCAACATACTCATAATCCCCAAAGTTCTGAGCAGCTGCGGATTGGGAAGCATCTACTTCAAAAGTATCTACCGTACGTCCGGAAGGATTAATCTCACCTGAGAAAACTTTACCCACACCATCATTAAGGCTTTCAGCAAGAACTACTGCTTTAATGTGAGGGAAATCTTTGAGCCAGTCAAGCTGTAAAGCTGCGTTAGATTTTACTAATACAGTGACTGCATCAAAATGTTCATTCAAGTACGACAAAAGCTCCAATTCTGTAGAGTCAGGTTCGAGATACGACTTTTGTTTATCTTCATCGCTCTTGGCATGGTTATACATAGATCGAGGCATATCTCGACCTTCGCCAGCCACACGAGACCATACAAATACTGGCATAGTTCCTTGAGCAGAATCTAACAGATCTTTATGAGACTTGAGCATACTGAGTGGAACTTCGTTAATCGTAAAATCTTCCCGAGCGCCAAAACCAATCGACCCAGGACCTAAACCGTAGTTCTTCGTTTCATCTGAATTATAAAAATCCCATAAAGTGTTATTAACTTTAAAACCTGCAGACTCAAAGATTGTTTGCAGACTTCCTTGACCAGAACCGCCAAGGAAAGATACCAGGGGAGTAAATATTCCCACATCCATTGCCTGCCGTGTTCCTGAATTGATAGAGAAGAAACTGACTTTCGTTCCCTTCTTCATAGGCAAAGTATTATCATCATTTTTAAGCAATACTGTGCCTTCACCAGCAATACGGTTAGCTAAATCGTCTTCTGCTGCGCGAATATTTTCTTTAGTATGTTGCGCAGTGTAATAGTTGAGATTAACACCTGATGTATCTGCTCGGGAATTATCCACTGTGTGGCTATATAACCCCGCAATGCTTCCTACCATCTTATTGGAGAATCCACCAATCGCAGTTCCTGCTGCAAGAAAGCCTACAGCAGCTATTACAGATACCGTGGTCTTTACTATACGACCAACTCGTCCCGTACGACGAGAGCTATTTTTACTCATCTCTCCTCCTTCGATAGTGAGTGATGAGTCTAGACTCTCACATCTGCACTGTTATTCAAGGAAGATTTACGCCAGTTGTTTTTAAGATTACGCGAATTGCAGAGGAAGGAGAATAGTGAGACTAAAGGTTTGGTTCTGCGTATTCACAGACATATGACCGCCGTATTGCTGCACAACATAGCGTATTGAACGCATACCAAAACCATGCTCATAATTACCTGGTTTTGAAGTTTTTAACAGATTATCTGTATACTCACGTTCCCCACTAAATTGATTTATCTGCCGAATAACAGTCATACTTCCCTGTTTAGAAATATCTAATGTAATAGACTTACTTAAGGTATCGGTATCAATTTTTTCTACTGCCTCAATAGCATTATCCATAATGTTTCCCACGAGAGAGTAGATATCCACGTATTCCATATGCCCCACTGCAGATCCATCAACTAAGCAATTGAGCGCAATACCTCGTTGAGAGCAATACAAGCTTTTCTCATTGAGAATAGCGTCAATAGCCTGATTACCTGTACTAAAGAGAGCATCATATTGGCTGAGTGTATCGTGAATAAGCTGTTCAGCTTGAGCACCTTGTTTTTGTACTACTGACGTATTCGATAAGAAAAACTTTTTTAAATCATGCATCTTCATATTGATAACATCACGATATTCTTGACTTATCTCGTAATGCCGTTGCTGTCTATAGTTAATATCCTTCATTATTTCGACTTCGCGCAACATGTGATTTCGTGATGATACCAAAAGGAGCATGCTCATTACCATGATGGAGCACACCATATCGTAGACACGCACCAGCAAGTTGAGATAATAATACCAATTATTTAAACCCTGAATAGCTACTGCGGGAATACCTAACATGAAGAAGAGGTGATTAGCAAAAATTACAAAAGCGAATACTGCTATGCACGCTAATATCCATCCGTGTCTATCGCGCAATACCTCAACTAATCTCTGCCGTGCGACCTACTTTCCACCAGATAACCACTACACAGATTACGTAGATACAGAAAATGAGAGCCTTAGATTGTGGATTAGAATAGAGAAACTCCATATTACCTTGATAAATAGGTGCTCCTACAGCCTGCACTATATCTGCTATAGCATGTTCACATGAGTAACCCAAGGCTACACTAACAATAACTACTAATAGTGATGACTCTGTAAGAGCATTAATAGCAATAATGAGTACAATAAGCTCGACTAGCAAAGGAAAATAGCTAATCCCTTTAAGGTATATTCCTTCTGAATGATACAAAACCGGACCGTTAAGAACCATAGTGAGGAATAAAAATATACCAAGAAATACCCAACGCCATTCATACCCCGCCCATGGACGCCAACGGAGCGAACGAGAAAAAATAAGCGTGCATCCAAAAAGATACACAGTAAAAGTTGAAGGAAAAGAAGAAGTAAGCAAAGGTGCTGGCCACAGAAAAGCCCATATATTCTGTATAACTCCCATCTTAAATCTCCTCCCCGAGACTATATAGCTCTTATTTCAACATATGTGTGGCAGCAGACTTCACCGCCAGAAGCGCATCGAACACAGCCACTTTCTTTCCTCTGCTCATACCCACTGTATACGTTTTATCAGCTTCAATAATAAGTTCTTTATCAGTAAAGCCTGCGACAAAATGTAAATTCACTAAACAGTAACGGTGACATTGAACGAAATCTACTGGTTCAAGAAGAGCTGCATATTCTTTAAGAGTGCCCCACACCACATATACCGCACCATTGGCATCATGCACATACACCATATGATCTCGCACTTCTATATATGTAATATTCCGAGACGAAATAAAATGTGTTCCATCACTGGACGGCAAAGTAACCATCACATCGCGTGAATTCATTTCTACCCGAGCAAGAGCTCTCTTCATAGTTAAAGCAAAAGTAGCATAATCAAAAGGTTTAACCAGATAGCCAATCGCACTGACTTCGTAACCTTTAACAGCTAATTGCGTCACTTTCGTGGTAAAAATAATAGGCTTTGAGCCATGTTCTTCAAGCGTTTCGCGATAGACAGAAGCTGCTGTCATACCATCCATACCCGTGCCGTCTTCGCCAGGCATCTCGATATCGAGAAAAATCATATCCGCACTGCAAGCGCGCTCATCTGCTAGAAAATCTTCAGCCGATTTATAACGCTGTACTTCTATTCCCACATTCTCACTGTGTGCAAAACGTTCTATAGCCTGCTGGGTATGAGCAGCATCAACGTCTGTATCCTCAACAAGCGCAATTTTTACCACTGAAAACCTCCTTATCTCGGTATCGGAATAACCACACGAATCTCAAATACTTTCGTCTCGTTATCTGCTTCTACGTGCACATTTCCTTCGTAATCATGCGTTACCGCAGCAATCGACTTCATACCAAAACCGTGAAAGCGCTGATTTGTTTTTTGTGATACTGGCAGACCTGTATCTTTAGATAACTGCACCTCGCCGGCATAAAAGTTTGATGCTTCGATAATCGAGTAACCATTTATCACATGCGCTCTCAGTTCTATAGCGCGGTTAGCAGGGTGGAGATGAGGATTTTGCACAGCTTCAATAGCGTTATCGAGAATATTACCGAAAAGAGCTGTTATCTCGGAAGGTTTCAAAAAACTAAAGCCATTACCATCAACCATTGCAGACAACGCAATATCATGAGCTGAGCAATACAGACTTTTTTCTGTAAGTACTGCGTCAATCATATCGTTTCCTGTTTGATAGATGGAGTCATACACACGAATAGCGTTTTCTAGCTCGTGCATAGATTCAGTAGATACTTCAGATAACTGATTGTGTGTGCCATCGAGATTTTGAATTTAAGCACGTACGCTTGCTAAACCTTTTCGCACATCATGGAATTTAGCATTCACTAGTTCCATATTTTCCCGACTCATATTGTAATGTTTCATTTTGGCTTCGTTCAGCTGAGTCAGTAAATCAATATCATTAATCAGACGATCTCGTGTGGACACCAAAAGTAGCACAGCCATTCCTAAAAGGGTACATAGGAAATCAAGAATACGGAAAGCAATATCTATCTGCCAAGGCATCACAACATGTTCTGGACGCATGAGCAAGACCATATTAAATACAATGGCACATACTAATACAAAAACGCTTAATGCAACCCATCGTACAGATTGTTTTACAGCTTCAACCTGTACGTGAAAACGCTGAGCTAAGTATTGCACAGCGAACACATACATACCCGCGAGCACACATAATCTAAGAATAACATCCCATGGCGTAGGCATAGGAATGAAAACCTGCACTGCTGAAGCTGCGGCAAAACCTAAATGTTGTAAACCGTACCCCATAACTGTATACAGCAAAGCTTCAATGCCAGATACATCATAGAGTTCGCGAACAATACCAGCAAGCAGACATGCGTATATCAAGTACAATAGGCACCGCATAGGGAAAACAAGTGAATTAAGTTGTTCAAAACTTACTACCAGCGCCCCACCAATAATCGACACTGCAAAATACGCGCAAACAATCGAAGCAAACAACACTGTTGCTAGCAGTTTTGGTCGCCATCCTGCTTTAAGTAATGAATGCGGCGAAACAACCAGCACGGCAATCAAAGTTTCTATAGGAAAACTTAAAAATGAATAATCTACGACGAAATTCATGCATTCCTCGCATGGAATTCGAGGAGTTTATTCGAAATCTCTCGGCGGGCAGAACGCGACACGTGCAGTAAGGTGTCGTGCACCATAATGTCGCCGGACACCGGATCGTACTTGTTCACGTGTGCTAAATTCACCACATTGTATCGGCTAATGAGGGCGAAATTCGAGTTCTCCACTTGCGTGAAAGCTGCTTTGAGGCTGTTCCATGCGGTGAGCACACCGTGTGCCGTGTAGTAGTAGAGTTTGTGGGACCGCACTTCCATATAGTAAATATCGGAGGTTTTTACGTAGAGGTTACCATCCGTTGTTTCGATAGCAATCTGCTCCACCACGTGCGAGGAAACGATACGTTCGATTTTGCGCCAAGCGAGCGCGAAGCTTTCTGCAGAAATAGGCTTAACCAAGTAGCTGATTGCATCTACCTCGTAGCCTGCTACCGCATACTGTGCCATGCGCGTGGTAAAAACGATAACAACTTGTTGATCGTACTCACGGATAGCGCGCGCTGTTTCAAGACCATCAAGACCATGCATTTCTATATCCAGAAAAATGACATCGAAATCATGTTTATCTTTATACGCTTGAACAAACTCTGTTCCTGAACTAAAAATGATAGTGTTACTCGCAGCATCACGAGACAACACTAATGTCTTAGTATCTTCAGCTTCTTGCATCACATCATCAATGATGGCTACGCGCATGTTCTCACCTCTATTCCTTATCCTCAACTTTACACGAGAGGCTAGGTGAACTAGAGCACAATGCGTCGTAAGCAATTCACGAAATACAGGCAACAGTTTAGGAAATGCACCTCTCGTCCATTTGCTGCCCTACATACCATATGAATATCACTTCAGTGAAGATGTGATAAAAGATTAAAGGAGAGATCATGACTAAGAAAGTTGTGAATGAACAGGTATCAAAGCCGAAGAAACAGCGCTTACCTATGCGTAACGGCTTCTTCCTGACTATTTGGATTCCTATTACTCTTATTTGCGCATTATTTGCCACTATTTTGTATGCTGGTTTGAATTTTGCCAGCGGCGCAATAGATGTTGCTGTGGGTGGAGGAACGTATACACCGAAGAACGGAAAGAACACGAAAGGCGCAGACCTCAACTTTTACCCGAAAAAGTATAAGAATATTAACGAAGCGATGGAAGCTTCAGGAAAAGTTACTCAAAAAATTGCTGATGAGGGCATGGTTCTGCTAAAGAACGATGGCAGCTTGCCTATGACTTCGCTAGGAAAAATCACTTTGATGGGACGTGGTGCAGCAGACCCTCTCTACGGTGGTACTGGATCAGGTCATACGAATACCGATACGGCTATTAATATTAAAGCCGGTCTTGAAAAAGCTGGGTTTACAGTCAATCCTACGGTTTATAAGCAGCTCGACACCTACGCAAAATCCCATGCCGCTAAAGATGGCGGACGCATTAATATTAGCTTTACTTTTAGTGGTTCCACATATCGCATTGGCGAAATGCCAGTGTCTAAATATTCTGCTGCATCTACAAAGTCTTTTGCTCAATATAATGATGCCGCAGTTGTCGTTATTGGTCGTACAGGTGGCGAGGGCGAAGATTTAACCACCGATATGAGCAAGTGGGATGATAACTACACTCCTGGTCAGCATTCTTTGGAACTGAACAAGGATGAAAAAGACCAGATTGCTTTAGCAAAACAGAATTTTAAGAAGGTTATTGTTGTTGTAAATTCTTCTCAGCCAATTGAGATGGGTGAGCTGCAGGATGATCCTCAGATTAATGCAATTATTAACTCAGGAACTCCGGGCGCTACTGGTTTCTTATCTCTTGGAGAGATTATTGCGGGTACGTTGAACCCTTCTGGTCACACAGTTGACACGTGGGCGCGCGATTTCACGAAGGATCCTACTTTCGTCAATATCGGTTCGAATGAGTACACAAACGCAGGTAAAATACGTTCCTTCTTTGTGAACTATGAAGAAGGTATTTATTCTGGCTACCGCTATTACGAAACTGCGGCTGCTGAAAACTTTATTAAGTATGATGAGGCAGTTGTATATCCATTTGGTTATGGATTGTCTTATACCATTTTTGATTGGTCGAATCCTCGTTACACGGTAGATAGCAAGAAAGGTACTATTACTGCTGAGGTTACCGTTACTAATACCGGTTCTGTGGCTGGTAAAGACGTGGTTGAACTCTTCTATTCCGCTCCTTATACCCACGGAGGTATTGAAAAGTCTGCAGTAGATTTGGGCGAGTTCGCTAAGACAAAGATGCTCAAGCCAGGCGAAAGCGACACTGTGAAAGCTACGGTAAAGATTGAAGATATGGCTTCGTACGACTATAAGAACGCTAAAGCCTATGTTCTCGAAGCTGGTGACTACACCCTAAGCTTGCGCACAAACTCGCACACTATTAAAAACGGTGTAGATACCTTCACCTATAACGTTCCAGAAACGATTACATACTCTGGCAACAATCATCGTTCTAGTGATAAGAAAGCTGTAACCAATCAGTTTGATGAACTAAGTGCAGCTTTTGAGTCTGGACAGAAAACTCTCTTGTCTCGTGCCGATTTCGCAGGTACCTTCCCGCAAGTTCCTGATGATGCAGATAAAACTGCATCTGAGGAATTACTCAAGAAATTAAATAATTTTGAAACGGATATTACGAATTCCGTAATAGCAAAGGCAGAGAAAGCAGATGGTAAAACAATCAGCATGCCAACAACGGGAGCAAAGAATAATATTCAGCTTTCCGAGCTGCGCGGTCTGCCATACGACGATCCAAAGTGGCAGAAGTTCCTCGACCAGCTCAAGGTGAGCGAGATGGTTGACATGATTGATGACGGAGCATATGCCACTGATGCCGTAACTCGCCTCGGCAAGCCTCGTGCGGTTGATTTCGATGGCCCTGCTGGTTTTAGCTCCTTTATTAGCAGTATTCATGGTTCTGCTTTCCCAACCGAAACTTTGATTGCTTCTACTTGGAATCGTGATTTAGCTGCACAGATGGGTGATGCCATTGGAGAAGAAGGCCTGCAGCTGGGTATTAATGGTTGGTATGCTCCAGCAGTAAATATTCACCGTAACCCATTTGCTGGCCGTAACTTTGAGTATTATTCAGAAGACCCTACACTGTCCGGTAAACTCGCCTCTGCCGTAGCAAGTGCTGCTATGAACCGTGGTATTGTAGTCTTCCTTAAGCACTTTGCTTTGAATGATCAAGAACAAAACCGTCAGGCTAATGGTTTGGATACATGGGCAGATGAACAAACTATTCGCGAAATCTACCTCAAGCCTTTCGAAATTGCTGTGAAAGAATCTTCTGCTCAAGTCAAGTATCAAGCTGAAGATGGTTCTATTCAAACCAGCACTATCGGTTTAAACGGTATTATGAGCTCCTACAACCGTATTGGCGGCGTATGGGCTGGCGGCGATTGGCGTGTTCAAACAGCTGTGTTGCGCAACGAGTGGGGCTTCCAAGGCGCTGTTATTACCGATTTCGCTACGATTGCTTCCCCATACATGGTTCCTATGCAAGGCGTGGCTGCTGGATCAGATATCCAACTGACATGGCGCATTTTCGAAAAGTTTAAGAATACAGATAATCCAGCGGCTGTATATTTCTTACGCAAAGCTGCTCACAATGTCATGTTTGCAACAGCCAACTCCAGCTCGCTTAATGGCTATGCATATGGAGCAGGCACAACATGGCATGCTCCTTGGTGGCGCTGGGTTCAGTGGATTGGTACTGCAGTATTTGTTGCACTCACCTTGTTCCTCATCTACTGGATGGTTAAACGAGTTCGTCGAGTAAGCCCTATTCGTAGAGCATGGCGCGAACAGCGCAAAGCACTCAAGGCTGCTCGCAAGAATCAATAGAAGAATGAACTAATGGTGTGGCTTTTACCCGTGCTGGCAAGAGCCACACCTCATTCTCAGGAATTTCTCAGCTTTCTTTGGGGGTGTTATTCAGGTTTATGCGGTTATATATGAACATCAAGCAAGGTTGAACAACACCAGCACTGAAGTTCTTCCCCAAGAAAATTGAACCCCTTCTTCTTTTCTCTCTTTCTCTTATGAGTTCCTGTTGACTCCCCATGGAAGTCAACAGGAATTTTCATATAGCGAAACTACTGCAGGAGCTTCTACAATGACGCGTATGACTGATTCTTCTCTTGATCACATTCTTTCTGTTCTATCTCTCGATACTGTTGAACGCGATGAGACGCATTCCGTTTTACGCGGCGAATCGCTCTATTTTCCAACCGGTCGCGTTTATGGAGGTCAAGTTATTGCTCAGTCTGTAATGGCTGCCAGCGCAACTGTAGATAATCGTTTACCTCATTCTGTGCACGGCTACTTTATGAGTGCGGGAGATATTAAGCAAGACGTACGCTTTGATGTAGAAAATCTGCGTGATGGTCGCTCGTTTTCTAGCCGCCGCGTAAACGTTACTCAAGAACAAGGCGCGATTTTAACGGCTATTGCCAGCTTCCAAACTCCCGGTCAGGAGGGCGTGGATTTCGCTGACCCCATGCCGGCGGTCGTGCCAGATCCAGAAACTTTACCGAGCGCTAAACAGCTTATGGCTCCGTTTGCTGAACACTCTCCTTTTGCGCATTACTATGCCACGCAATCGCCTTTCGATATTCGTCATGTTACGCCAAGTGTTCTTTTAGGACGACCGAGTACCTCCTCCTCTGAACCGCATAATCGCTCAGGCTTTCAGATGGTATGGATGAAGATTGACGGTGAAGTTCAGGTGGATCAAACCACTCATCGTGCTTTACTTGCCCTTGGTTGCGATCAGCTTATGCTTGAACCGATTTTCCGTCGAGCAGATTTAAGCTTAACCACTCCTGGTATGCATTTTGCAAGCTTAGATCATTCCATGTGGTGGTATCGCAATGTAGATATGAACGAATGGCATTTATATGTGCAAGATACACCAACAGCAGCTCATGGACGTGGCTTAAGCCAAGCAAAAGTATACGATACACACGGCAATCTCGTAGCAGCAATGGTTCAAGAAGCTATGGTGCGCGTGCCAGAAAATAAATAACCTTATAGAAAAGGAGGTGAGTTTTTTCACCTCCTTATTTCTTAAGCTCGTTTATCTAAAACATTCGCTAAATGCAAAGCAGTTCCCGTGCTATGCGCTGAAATATAGCCTTCATCATCTTCGTCGAGATTATCTTGAGGAGTAATAAACGCTTCGACCAGTGTTTCACGTGCAACCTCGTCGGTTGTGCCCGCTACTTGACGAATCCACTGCACAAAATGCTCATCGTCTGGGAAAACAAGCATATTGGAATCGCCCATAAGAGCAGCAATATCGCCATAGCTTGGATAATCACAGTTCGCCGTAGCAGCATTCTCCTGCTGCTCTACGAGGGCAATAATCGCTTCATCATCTGCATGAGTTTCACGCATAAAATCCCATAATGCTCGCACACCGTGAATAGCTGTAAACGGATCTTTGCGAGGGTTCGAGCGTGAGTATACGTTAAAAACGAACCAAGCCTGAGGATGAACCGTCACGTTTTTATATGCTTGGTTTTTCTTCCAATTATGACTTTTACGCACGTTGGTAATAGAGTCAGTTAGGGACTGCTCTAATAATTTTTCTGTACGTTCAGATAGAACTGACCATAAAGCTCGAGCATCCTTGAAACGTCGCGCATTACCTGAACCGTCTGCAGCTACGCGCGCGGCACGTTGAGCAAGATTTTTTACGCTCGTTACGGAATAATCAGCGTTCTCTTCAGACGTAGTACCGGTAACGCCCACTTCCTTGTGTGCATTATCTGCGCTTGCATTTTCTTCTACAAGCGTCATTACATCAATAAAGAGGTTACGGCGATTATTAACTAATCGGTCGGTTCCCAAAGGGTATTGCTCTTGCTGGGTGTAGCTGTGGAAAAGCTGCCACGTCGGATTGCGTTTACCGGCGGGCACTGTGCTTAACCACAGTTCAATATTCTTCGTGCCTGCTGGCACGCGCAACTCAAAATGCATTATTTGCTATCCTTTTCCTCACCTGTTGGTGGCATAAGGCACCAGATTTCGCTTATTACTCCTAATCCTACGTCAATCAAGCATGCGATGGCAGCCATAGCAGTTTCCCAGGAAACGCTTGCGAAATACGATACATCAGCATGTTGAATAACCACAACAAAAATACCTACATACCAGCCAAACAACGTGGCTGCTGTACATCCCACAGCTTGAGCCATAACGAGCGTATTAACGCTACGTTCAGGAGGCATTTTGGAAATCTTACCTTGAGCGAACTGATGAACTTGCCATGCTGACCACGCCACCACAGCTCCCACACCCATAATAGAAGCACTCACATACCACGGAGCACTCACCATAGAGGAGGCATGATGCGTCATAAGCGTGGCAACAATCAAGCCAAGGAGAAAGCCAATCAAGGCAAGAAGTGGATAATACCACCACGGAGTACGCCGTGCTTTCATGCGATGCCTCCTAAAATCCAATCCGTTGATTCTAACTCTAAACCATCAGCATCAGGTGCTGATTCAACCAGTTCAGCCACTACCCCACCGTGATTACCAGGAAGCACAGCGTTTGGATTCACATCCAACCACGGACGTAATACGAAAGCGCGCTGCCATGCACGAGGGTGAGGCAAAGTTAAGCCTGGATTATCGCTTGTAAAACCATCAAAATCAATAATATCAAGGTCGAGTGGACGCGAATCCCAATGCACGTCACGAGTTCGCCCATGGGCTGCTTCAATCATGTGCAAAGATTCGAGAAGCTGCTGAGCATCCAATGTTGTGCTTAATTCCACTACTGCATTAAAAAAGTCGGGCACATCTCTAAGAACTCCCCACGGTTTTGTGCGATACAGTGCAGAAATCCCCGTTATTTGATTTCCAGCCACAGCATCCATTGCCACGATCGCGGTGCGGAAGGTTTGAGGAACATCCCCGAGATTACCGCCCAAAGCAATAACCGCGGTATGCACACGTGGTTGCTGATCATCGTCAGCAGTGCGTGATTCCTGCTCACGCTGTTGCGCAGTATATAACGAGGCTGCTGTAGGAGTGCTCTGCTCCTCATAGTCACTTTGTGCGCGTTCAATCGTAACCGAAACATCGCCAAAATCTTGCTCAATAGGAGCCTGAGGCTTATGCACAGTTACTATCGTTTTCTTTACTCGCCACGAGAGCAAAATACTATCGGCAATACGCTGTGCTAAACGCTCAATCAAATCACAATGCTCACCGCGAATCACAGATACAATACGATCTGCAATCTGAGCGTAACTAACAGTATCAGCTAAATCATCACTACGAGAAGCATCAGATAAATCCATATACAACACAGCATCCACCACAAAAGGTTGTGGTTGAGCGTGTTCGAAGTTGAGAACACCGTGTGTTCCTTCTGCTCGCACGCCAGTAAGTGTTATATAGTCCATTGCTCCTCGCTTTTCTGCCTTGAGTCTGAGTACTTTTACTCGGCGTGCGCGCTCTCACGCACCACTTGCACTGCTAAACGGTTGCGCGGCACATCATGCACACGAACAGCCCATGCTCCCTGCTGAGCGGCAACAACAGTCAGGCTTGCTGTTACGTCATCGCGAGCGGCTTCGCTATCGCTCAATCCTGCCCGTTGCACAAGCTGAACTACAAAACGCTTGCGTGAGGCTCCAATCAGCACTGGATACCCCATAGATGCAAAGACATGTGTCTGGTTAACAAGTGGCATATTATGCGCAATAGTTGGTTTAGAAAAGCCTAAGCCTGGATCAATAATAATGCGTTCAGAAGGCACACCTGATGCTTCTACAGCGCGAACTTGCTCAAGGAGTTCGTCATAAGTATCGCGCACAACGCCATGCTCATAATCTGTTGTTTTTGTCTCGCCCTCGCCATCGAGCCATGCGCGCCAATGTTGCACAATATACAAGCAATCGGAGTTAGCCACAACGCGCGCAATATCTGGGTCGAGCTGACCGCCAGATACATCGTTAATAATATGTGCACCCGCCTCTAAAGCTGCTTGAGCAACGCTTGCTCGGGTGGTATCTACACTGACTGCAATCTGAGGATAATGCTCAGTAACAGCGCGAACAGCCGTAACCACACGCTCTTTCTCTGTCTCTTCCGGCACGCGCACAGCTCCCGGACGAGTGGATTCAGCACCAATATCAATAATATCTGCGCCTTGCTCAATCATCAGCTGAGCATGAGCAAAAGCTTTATCTGCCTCAAGGTAACGCCCTCCATCAGAAAAGGAGTCCTCAGTAATATTCAAAACTCCCATAACCAAAGTTCGCTCAGCATGAAGTAGGTTATACAGTAATTCCTGACGATTCATAGTATCCCTTCTGTCATTTCCTTCTGCTTATCTTCTGCCGGCGTGCATACGGAGGCAATCTATGATTAAGGAGCCATAAGGCGTGTCTTTTACAATGCACTCTTAGCGCGTGAATATTTAACGCGCGTTTAAGATAAGACGCATAGCTTCAGCGCGTGTAGAGGAGTCACGCATAATACCGCGTACTGCCGAAGTAAGAGTATGTGCTTGACTTTTTTTGATACCGCGCATAGACATGCATAAATGCTCGCAATCCGTAACGACGATAACGCCTTGAGCATGTAACTCATTCACGAGAGCATCAGCCACCTGTTGGGTTAAACGCTCTTGCACTTGCGGACGACGCGCATACATGTCTACTAAGCGCGCAAGCTTAGACAAACCCACCACTTCCCCATTGCCTGGAATGTAGCCAATATGAGCTACACCATGGAAAGGAAGTAGATGATGCTCGCACACGGAGTAAATCTCAATATCGCGCACAAGAACCATTTCTTCTGTATCCACAGCAAAACGTTTGGCTAATACCTCGTCGGGATTAGAGTGCAGACCTGCAAAAAGCTCACGACCTGCACGGGCAATACGATCAGGAGTGTCAAGCAAGCCCTCACGTTCAGGATCTTCACCAATAGATTCGAGGAAAAGACGTACGGCTTGACGTACGCCTTCCTCATTGTATTCGCCCTTACTCATCGAAGCCTTGCGCCTCATTCTGTTCAGCGTTCTGCTCAACAGTGTCCGAGGCAGTGTGCGCAGTTGCATCTGTATCCGCTGCAGTTTCTGCTGAAGTTTCTGACACGTGTGTTTCGCCAGTTTCTGCTGATGCGTCTCGTTCTGCTGATGAGTCTCGCGCGCCCGCCGTGGCATCCACCGCGACAGAACTGCGCAAATTCTCTGGAATAGCTACCGGCGCAATCTCAGAAACCACGCGGTTAGACGCCGACAGCCATTGTTCGCGCTGCGGCGCCTTCTTGAGTGGAGCGAAAATAGCCGCAAGCTCGTTCGCATCCAAGGTTTCTTTCTCCAAAAGCTGGCGTACCAGTTCGTCCAACACGTCGCGATTGTTCATAACAATCTCGTAGGCCTCGTCATGAGCAGTCTCAACGAGCTTTAATACCTCATCATCAATAATCTGTGCTGTATGCTCGGAATACGTGCGTGGTTGCAACGAATCTAAACCACCTTGGTTCGACTCATCGCTCCACTTAATGGCACCCAACTTGTCGGAGAAACCGAATTCCACCACCATACGGCGAGCAATATTCGTGGCTTTCTCAATATCATTAGATGCACCCGTGGTTGGATCGTGGAAAACCACTTCCTCAGCCACGCGACCACCCATAGCATAAGCCATCTGATCGAGAAGCTGATTGCGAGACTGGCTGAATCGGTCTTCTGTTGGCATCACAGCTGTGTATCCCAAAGCGCGGCCACGAGGCAGAATCGTAACCTTCGTTACAGGATCGGTGTGATGCAAAGCAGCAGCCACCATAGCATGACCACCCTCATGGTAGGCGGTATTGCGCAGTTCTTCCAAAGCCATACCATTGCTGCGACGACGAGGACCACTCATCACACGGTCAATAGCCTCATCAATAGCACGCGCATCAATCAAATCAGCGTTTTCGCGTGCTGTCAGCAAAGCAGCCTCATTGAGAACGTTTGCCAAGTCAGCACCGGTAAATCCAGGAGTCAGCACTGCCACACGATGCAAATCAACACCAGGAGCAAAAGGCTTGCCCTTAGCATGAACCTTCAAAATATCTTCGCGCCCCTTCAAATCAGGAGCTTCTACAGCCACCTGACGGTCAAAACGACCAGGACGAGTCAAGGCGGAATCCAACACATCTGGACGGTTCGTCGCGGCAATAATAATAATATTGTCTTCTTTATCAAAACCATCCATCTCAACTAACAGAGCGTTCAAGGTCTGCTCACCAGCGCCGCTTCCATTAGCAGAAGCAGACGAACGGCGGCGACCCATCGCATCAATTTCATCAATAAAGATAATTGCTGGAGCGTTCTTCTTTGCCTCTTCAAAGAGTTCACGCACACGAGAAGCACCCAAACCAACGAAAACTTCTTCGAAGTCGGAACCCGCCATCGAGTAGAACGGCACGCCAGCTTCACCAGCAATAGCGCGAGCAATCAAGGTTTTACCCGTTCCTGGAGGGCCGTAGAGCAGCAAACCGTGAGGAATGCGCGCGCCCAGCTTGCGATACTTGGTTGGATCCTTGAGGAAGTCTTTAATTTCTTCTACTTCAGTTACGGCAGCCTCTTCACCCGCAACATCGGCAAACTTCGTCTTAGGAATATCGGCTTCCTGCAAGCGCTTATTTTTATTGCCTCCCAGAGGGCCGAGCATACCGCCGCCCGCACCGTCTCCCAGGCGCGACATGATCCACCACATCATGCCGAAGAGCAGAAGGATTGGCAGCAAAGACGACAAAATGCCCATCCACGGATTACTAAACTGAATGTTTACGTTGTATCCGTCTTTAATCTTGGACTTCTGAACGAGTTTGTTGAGCTCCTCGGCCTGTGCGGACGAGAAGTAGAACTGCACCTTCTTACCGTAGTTCTTTTCTGTTGGACCGAAAGTCTGCTGCTGAGACTTTGGCAATTTCTTCTTAAAGTCCTTCTTTAAGGTCAGCTTAACGGACTGATAGTTATCCGTAATTTCGACGCGCTCAGCTTGACCTTCTTTAATCAGAGAGAAACCGTCTTTTGTATCGATGCTTTGCACATCTGATTGATTGACAAAGAAAAAGACGCTGATTAAGAGAGCGCATACCAACGCCATCCACAGCCATGGACGCTGCCACCACTTTGAGTTATCGTCACCGTTACCGTTAGGTAAAGGAGGACCTAATGGCGAACCAGAATTATTATTCTTGTTATTCTTGTCGCCCGGGTTGCGCGGATCGCGCGAACCACGTGGATCGCGTGGGGCAAACGGATTATTATTATCTGCCATATTCTGCCTTACTTCATGAGCACACTGTTCACTATACTCAACACTTTATGGTTTATACACTGGGCGTTCTAGTTTTTGCGCTGTATGTTGCGCGGGTCTTTTTGATGCTTCGCTCCACCTGCTAATCAACGATTTCGTAGCACAAGCGCTAACGCAACCTCTCGCGCAGTTACGCTTCGTATACCTCTGGTTTGAGCACAGCAATAGAATCAAGATTGCGATATTTCTCATCGTAGTCAAGACCGAAGCCTACAACGAACTCATCAGGAATAGTAAATCCCTTATATTTCACATCGACCTGAGCAATATGACGAGCAGGCTTTTCCAAAAGCGCAAAAACTTCTACAGAAGCTGCACCTCGGCGCTTGAGTTCGTCAATCAGCCACTCCAAAGTTAGTCCGGAGTCAATAATATCTTCCACAATCAGCACGTCACGACCAGCTACATCACAGCCTAAATCTTGACGCACTGTTATTGTGCCGGAGCTTTGCGTACCTGAACCATAAGAAGACAGCGACATAAAATCAATCTCTACAGGAATACTCACAGCTTGAGAGAAAACTGACATAGTATTTACTGCTCCCTTAAGCACGGCAACAAGCAGAGGATACTTTCCTGCATAATCAGCAGATACCTCAGCCGCTACTTCTTGAATTTTATCGCTAATCTCCTGGCTGGAGATGAGTTCTTCGGCTATATCGTCACGTACATCAGAAATTTGCATAGTCACTATCTTTCCATAACTGAATGACCTCATACAGCTTATTCGCTACAAGAGGTGTAGAAATCTTCACAGTTTTCTTTTTCTGTTCTATCTGAGATAGCTCAAGAAGAGAAAAAATGGCTGATTGAGTTGGCCGAATGTCCAGATTTTCGAGTGCTGTAACTAACACGCGGCGCTGGATGGCTGCCGGGAACGCGCGCAAAGCTCGGATTTTTATTTCGAGCACACCATTTTTTTCGCGCATAACACGATTGTATGCATCGTTTACCGCTTCGTGAATGATTTGCGCATCTTCGCGCGAGGATTGCGCGCTGTTAGCTAGGAGCTGCACAACATTACGCTTGGTTATGCGCGACAGGAGCGGGAGCACATCGTGACGGATGCGAGAACGCACAGGATAACTACTGTCGAGTTCGCCTTCTACATCTTGCCCGTTCGTGGGGTCGTCCCAATAGCTCAGATTATATTCTTGGCATAGTTGCGTTGTGTCTTCACGTGAGAATTCCAGCAGGGGACGAACAAAACGCATATGGTGAATATGGCGTTCACGCGCGATTCCTGTGAGAGCTTCTGGCGAGGGCGTGCGCAACAACTTCATAAGGATGGTCTCTGCCACGTCGTTGCTGGTGTGAGCTACTAACACGCACGCGGCATTGAGTTCTTTGGCGGTGCTTGCTAAAGCCGCATAACGCGCGTCGCGCGCGTCGGATTCGAGACCAGCGCGTGTGGAGGGGACGTTGATGGATACGATGCGCACGGGGGAAAGTCCAATGTGTGTGCACGTGCGGGCTGTGCGCTCGGCAACGCTGTGCGATGCTTCTTGAAGCTGATGGTTCACCACAACAGCGCCAACGTGGTAGCCACGTGGTGTTAAAGCTTCATGAGCTACGGCTGCGAGCGCGAGAGAATCCCTGCCACCTGAGCACGCCACGAGAACAAGCGGATGCTCCTGAGAAGAGCTGGGGCTGGCGCTGGCGTTCTGCGATTTATGCGAATCCACCAACTCCACTGTTTCTCGCACAGCTGCATTCACAGCCGCGCACGCCCAAGCTTTTAAATCGACTGCCTCTGCCATCTACAATGTCACCAAACCATCTACAAAAGTATTCATGGCTGGAAGAGCTTGTATAGCGCTTTCTCCGTTGACTATTACCACGAAAATGAGTGCTCCCCCATTGGTGCGCACCACGTTTCCGGCTAAGGAGCGTACCCCTTCTAAGCTTCCTGTTTTCGCACGTACCAGACCGTTTGTTTCGGCATTAAAAGCGCGATTGAGGAGGGTGCCATTGTAGTGCGAAATTGGCATGCCGACGGCTGCATTCCATGTCAGTCCTGCTGTGTTTAGGTACGCAGATTGAACTTGAGCCAATAATTGTGGTGTAATTGCTGAGCCATCTCCCAAACCGCTGGTATCTGCCATCACTAAACCATCAGTAGAAATACCATGCTGCTTAAGCACGCTCACCACAGCATCGGAAGCACCAGCATGCGTATTGTCATGTCCTGTGCGCAAAGCAAGTAAACGTCCTAAGAGTTGAGCCAAAGAGTTATCGGAATTAGTTAGCATCAATTGAATAATTTGCCCTAATGGAGCAGATTCTACCTGAGCAATATCAAAAGCTGATTCAGACGCAGAAACTTGCGGAATGTTCTCATTAGTAAGTTTTATGCCTCGATTGGTAAGAGCTTGAGCAAAAGTTTCTGCCGTACTAGCTGCCGGATTTGCATAACGCTGCGGATACCACGGGCCTTCTCCATCAGGATTAGCTGGCGGCTGACCATACCAGTTGCGCGCTTCATCCACAGCCATTGAAGACGTTTCCATCAGATTCGTATAGCCTTGATTCACTGGACTAGAAGCATTTTCTATCTCAGACAAAGAATCATGATTAAACAAACTATCGTCATATTGCAGCGACACCTGCGTAATACCGCGCGATTGTAAAGCCTGTACGGTCTGGTCAGCTAAAGTAGCTAGACCTGCTCGACCATTCACATGCTGTGCATCGTTTGCACCAGACCCCAGCAAAATATCTCCGCCACCTACCAAAGTAAGTGCGGCAGACGTGCTATCGCTGGACGACTTCTCCATTTTCACCGTGGTTTTTAATGTCTCTTGTGAAGGGAAAGTCACGCTTGCAGCATAGCCTACCAAAGTTTTTAGCGTAGAAGCTGGAGTAAGAGCATCACTAGCGTTCGCTGAGGCTACTTCTTTACCCGCCGTTGTTGCAATAAGAACTCCTGCTTTTACTCCTTGAGGTAGAGACGACATGAAATTATCGATTAACTCTTGAGCCTGCGAAGCGTTAATATCTTTATGCGCCACGCTTGCAACTGTTTGTTTGCCCACCTTTCGCACGCTACGCTGGGGATTGAGAGCTGCAATACTGCCTTCGCGATAAATACGCGAAATTCCAGAGATACTGCCAGGAACAATACCCGCAGCATCTGCCATAACGTATCCGCCAGCCAAACATAGAGTTGTTAGCGCGCTTAAACCAATCGTGCATGCGCGTTTAAGATTAGTTTTCACTGCGAGAACCCTCCTCCATAATCTGTTCAGCTGCACTTCCGCCTGCATGAGCAATCGGCTTCCACTGGCTCTTAGAGAAAATAGCTACAAAAGCAATAGGCACGTAACTAGCCATATAAATCGGGAAGCTGAGACTGTATGCCATTAATTCTGGAAGAGTAATATTCAATTTATCGCGTTCTACAAAACCCGAGAAAGCTGCTAACAGCATCATGCCCACAAAACTGGTAAGCACAGACGATATCCAGCCGGTTAAACCTGCACTAATCGAGAACCAAGAAATATATCCTAAAGCAGCGTAAATAATACCCAAAACAAAGCGAATCAAAGAAATAACCATAAACGGGCAAACCATTAAAGTCATATCTATAGCAGAAAAATCTCGCTCTTTAATAGCCCACTGCATCATAACTTTCCCGTAGTAACGGAAAACTTCCAAATAACCCTTCGACCAGCGCACACGTTGCGTCCAACTGGTTTTGAAGTCAACAGGCTGTTCATCGAAAAACATAGCAGATCCGCAAAAACCAATACGGTCTCCATGCAAAATGCAATCCATGCTAAATTCCATATCTTCGGTGAGCAAATGGAATTTCCATCCGTCGTTGCGCTCCATGATGCGTCGCGAAAACATGAAACCTGTGCCTCCCACATGGCAGGACGTTCCCAAAGCTACGCGCGTCACGTTCAAAAAACGCGATTCGCGCACGAACCATAAAGCCGCTCCCGAGGAAACCCAGTTATCCGCCAAATTCACAGAATTTCGGTAACTAGTCAAAGCTTCAAAACCTGCCTGACGCGCTTTATTCATTTCGGCAATATAGTTTTTATCGAGCAGATTATCAGCATCAAAAATGAAGAACGCATCATAATTCTTCGCATCCCCGGTAGCCATCATCGTGCGCAACAAATATTGCAAAGCGTAGCCTTTACCCACCTGCGTCTGGTTAAAGCGCTCAATAACATGACAGCCCAAACTGCGCGCAAGCTGTGCTGTATTATCTGTGCAATTATCCGCCACAATCCACGTATCTATAAGTTCTTGCGGATACGTTTGGTTGTGAATGGAACGGATAAGGTTGCCAATAACCGCTTCCTCGTTTCGAGCAGAAATAAGAACCGCATATCGCCTATTTTGTGGCACGTCACGGAAGGTTTGCGGCTTGACGAGCATGCCCACAATCACAATTCCCACTTGGTATACGATAGTAATAACGCCCAAGATGGTAATAATCAGGTCAAGGAACGACAGCAATCCATTCATGTATAGCTCAGTCCTTTGGTTACGGATACGTTTTTTCTGTGCGATTATTCAGGATTATTTGCGATTGTTCTCCTGATTATTTTTCGCGTTAAACCTCGAACGAGAACGCGCCGGCTTAGCAGGTTGAATAGGTGCAGCAGAAGAGGCTTGGGTTTTGCTCTTTGATTTCTTCTCGCTCTTTTCTTCAGACGCAGCTGAAGACGACATAGATTTACGCAAAGACATGGACTGTGGGATTGCTCCCGTGCTTTCTACAGACTCACGGAAGCGAATCAAATCTTCAGCAGTAATATGCTGCTCATCCGCATTCTTCGGACGAATCTGAACCATCATCGTCTCAGAAATCTTTTCTCCTGCAGCCTGCACGCTTTGTGCAATCTTAGAAGCCTTCACAGGCTTTGGATCATCAAGAAGTTCAGAATCAATTAGCTCATAACGCTTCAAATATGTGCTGAGCAATGCCTGGATGCTCGCAATAATCGGTAAAGCAAGGAAGCCGCCGAGCGCTCCCCACACAGCAGTAAAGGCAAAAACGCCCAGCAAGGAAATAGCAGGATTGAGATCCATAGTCGAGCGCGTAATCATTGGACTGACCAAATTATTTTCGATCTGCTGATAAATAACAATGAAAATAATAATGTAAATTGCTGGACGAATACCGTTAGTTCCCCACGCAAAAATAGCTGGAAGCGCGCCACCAATATAGGTACCAATCATTGGCACGAACTGCGAAATAATACCGCAAGCCATGGCAAGAGGCAGCCAGTTTGGCACGCGCAGAATAATCATGAAGATAGACAGGCAGATGGCGTTAATCGCAGCCAAAACAATGCGCGAGTAGAGGAAGCCGGAAATCTGCTCCTGCACAACCGTCCAGGTAATAAGGAAGCGCTTTTGGGAATCCTCCGGCAAATAGTGGCAAATAACTTTACGCATATTCGTGCCGTACGCGCTCATATAGTAGGTCACCAAAATAACGGTAAGCAAATCAAGCATGGCTCCAAAAGCAGAGCCTGCAGTATTAAGCGCTTGGCTGGCGAAAGAGCCAATGCTGTCGGTTTTAATACTTCCTAAAATCGTCCAACTCAGGTTCGAGATTGGTGGAAGCTCGTAGTCGAACTGACCATGCAACCACTGCCCCACTTGTGCATACAGTCTCGGCAAACCCGACACAATGGAGACGAGCTGATTGACCATGAGGTTACCGAAAACGCCGATGAACGTGCCGATAAGAATAAAGAGGAAGAGAAGCGTAAGACCGGCGGATACGTTGCGCTTCCAACCCTTGGCGATGAGCCAGCGCACTACCGGCTCAATTGCGAACGCCACGAACAGCGATATGACAATATTGAGTAGCACACCCTGAAGAGCAATCGCCGCATGCCATGCGAAGTAGCCAAGTGCAGCGGCCAGCAGCGCGTAGAACAGCGCGTGTTTATACCATTCTGGCGGGCGACGGCTATCGCCTTTGCGCGGGAAAATGGCCGCCAAGTCTGCAGATTCTTCGCGCGTTTGCGTGTTTTTCGTCTCTTGCGTTTCTTGCGTCTTGTGTGCTTCTCGTGCTTGGGTCATAGTGCATATTATTCCACCTGCCCCAAACACGAGCGAAGGACGTTTATGAGCACGAGCTACGCCCGTTTTCGCGCCCGTTTTCGCGCCCGTTTTCGCGCAAATAGCCTCGTTCTACTACTATGGGCAGTATGCTTTCTGTTTCTATTGTTATTCCTACGTGGAACGAGTCGCGCCGCATTCTTTCGTGTCTGCGCAACGCAACTACCCAGACAATGCCCGCGCACGAGATTATTGTGGTCGATAACCGCTCCACAGATAATACGCACGCGCTCGTTGAGCAATTTATTGCCGAACATCCGGGAACGAATGTGCGCTTAACCGAGCAGAACGAGGCGCAAGGACTCATTCCGACGCGCAACAAAGGTTTGGATATGGCTTCGGGCGATATTGTGGCGCGTATCGACGCGGACTGCATGCTTAAGCCGAACTGGGTAGAGATAGTGAGTGCCTTTTTCGAAGCGCATCCTGGCACTGCGGGCGTTACTGGTTCTGTGTGTTACTACGATATGCCGTTGCCTCCGATTGGCATGTTTTTTGACGGTTTAGTTCGCGAGAAACAGTACAGCGCCGACGGTATGCCGCTTCTTTTCGGCTCGAATATGGCGATGCGCAAAAGCGCGTGGGAAACGATTCGTCCGCTCGTGTGTGAGGATCGCGAAGACGTTTTCCATGAAGATATTGATTGCAGTCTGCACCTTTTTGATGCCGGCTTAACCACTCAGTTTTGCGCTAACCTCGTTGTGGCTGCCAGTGCGCGCCGCATGGGAACAAAACATGACTCTTTTAAGGCGTATATGCGCCGTTTCCAGACCACTTTTGACGCGCATCCAACGCATGGGCGCGATGGCTACCCTGAGCGCACGCTGTTAAAGCTGTATCCTTTGCTCAATACTATGCATCACGTGTATGGCGCATGGTGCTCCATTTTTAAGATCGACACACCTGAACTCGTGTGGAAGAGTTTTAGGTGCAGAGTCGGTCTCAATTAAGAGAAAGAAAGAACCATAACAGATCCAGTAAATCAGTCGCAGCAGCCTGTGCAGCCAGCTCCTGCTCAGCCGGCGCCAAGCAATCCGGGAGAGATTCCTAACCCGCTGAACACGCAGTTTAACCAGGAAAGCGCGGAAGCGTTTACCAACTTTGTGAACACTACTCAGAGCGAGATTAAGAACTTCTCTACTTTGGCTTTCCTTAACCGTGCGAACCTTATGAATTTGCTCGCTAGCGCAGCCGGCGTGCTCACTTTGCTTGTTATATTTATGCCGTTTATAACGATTGGCCATATTCTTAGCTATAGCGGTTACGATCTTATGCGCGAAAATAGTTCCAGCGATACGCTGTTTGTGCTCATTTTTGTTGTGGTAACCATCGTTTTGACTGCGTTGAGCTACGTAACTAAGAAGGCAGGCGTAACGCTATCCGCAGGTATTTTAGCTATTTTGGCAGGTATCGTTGGCGGGCCAATCGGCATTTTTGATATGCAGCAAGCCAATGAACTCGGCGGCGACTTTGTTTCTAACCCAGTCGGCACCGGCTTCTTCCTTTACACGATCTTAGGATTCGTTATTCTCGTGGCAGGTATCCTTTCCGTCTACTATTGGTGGAAAAACTACCAAGTTTCTAGGGCTTCTGCTCCTGCGCAGCCTGTTCCTCCTATGCAGACGCCAACACAAGCTCCTATGACGAACGCGCCAGTGCAGCCGGTGCAACCAGTACAGGATCCACATAATCCTAACCAGTTCAACGCTTAAATAAACTGCTGTAAAGGCTAGGCGGGGTGAAGAAGCAGATTCTTCTCCCGCCTTTGTTGTACCTCTTTTGCAGAAACAGCAACGGGGTGGAACCGATTCTCTATGAATCGGTTCCACCCCGTTTGGGGAGTTGTGCTAAGTCTTACGACTTAACACAACTTTCGACTAGGCGCGGCGGCGTAGTGTAGCGATAGCACCTGCAATCATGGCCATGAGGGCGATGCTTGCTAGAGCGATCACGTTTACACCGGTCTTAGCCAGTGGGCTCGACTTTGCAGTCTTACCTGTCTTGGTTGCAACCTGGCCGGTCTTGTCGTTGCGGTTAGGATTGGTTGGCTTGCCGTTATTGTACTTACCGGTTACCTCGTCCCCATCGTTCACACCGTCATTATCGGTATCTGGGTTGGTTGGGTCGGTATTGCCTGGCTTGCCGTTTGGATCGAACTTATCGTCCTTAAACGGATTCTTAGAACCATCCACCTCATCCCCATCGGAGATGCCGTCTTTATCGGTGTCTGGGTTCTTTGGATCGGTGCCGTGCTTCTTCTCGTCACCATCATTCAAACCATCATGATCGGTATCTGGGTTGGTTGGATCAGTACCATCCTTAATCTCAGTACCATCATCAACACCATCCTTATCCGTATCCTTCGAGTTAGGATCAGTCTTCGGATCAGTCTGGCTTGGATCATCAACAGTCTTGCCGTTCTCATCGACCTTCGTGTTGAGTTCGTCACCATCCTTCACACCATCACCATCAGAATCAGGGTTGGTTGGATCCGTGTTACCTGGCTTGCCATTTGGATCAGACTTATGATCCTTAAACGGATTCTTATCACCAGAAACTTCATCACCATCGTTAACCCCGTCCTTATCGGTATCTGGATCAAGAGGGTTAGTACCGTGCTTCTTCTCGTCACCATCATTCAGACCATCGCCATCAGTATCAGGATTCTTAGGATCAGTTCCATCCTTCTTTTCCTGATCATCAGGGACACCGTCATTATCATCATCGTTATCCGTGATGTCTGGAGTACCGTCACCGTCAGTATCCAACTGGAACTTAGCGTTCGCATTATCAGTGACAGCGCCAGAATCAGCAGGATAGGTTACGACAACCGGAACAGTAATCTGCTCGGCGTCGGCACCATCCTTACCAGCAGGCACCACGGTCACACTAATCTCGCCAGTAGAAGGATTGATGCTTACGGCGTAACCCTGAGGAGCCGTGAACTTAGGATCAATAGCGAACTTCGTACCTGTTGGATACTCGTCACCCGTATTCGTTGGCTTCACACTCGTGGTAGCGCCCGCCTTCACGATGGTGTCTGCATAGCTAGGCTCAGGATCGAGAACCTTATCAGGAGACTGAACCGTCACCTTCACAGGAACTTCGTCCTTCGAACCATCAGGATAGGTGACCGTCACTGTCTCTTCAATAACAGTGCCAGGGGTAGCCTTGTCATCAATCTGAACTGTTACTACACCAGCGTTTGGATCAACGGTTACAGGCGAATCCTTAGGAACCGAGAACTTCGTACCCTCAGGCAGATTCTTATCACCCGTTTGAGAAACCTTCACCGTCTCACCAGGCTTACCCTTACCCGGCTCATAGCTTGGATCATGCTCAGTGTTCTGCTTCGGTTTGTCCACAACAGTTACAACAGTATTGATTGTTTCTGTTGTGCCATCTGGGTAGGTGACCAACACATTGACCTTGTATGGCGTGGTGGCCTTCACTTCTGGAGCGGTACCCGAGAAGGAACCGTCTGCATTGAAGGTTGGATTATCCAAACCAGCAGGAGCCGTGTTCACGAACTTGAAGGTCGTACCAGAAGGAACAGCAGGATCAGAGGTTGGTGCAGCAACCGTGTAATCATTGAGCTCAACAACCGTTACCGGCTTATACGTTGGCTGGTACAGATCCTTATCGTCCTTCTTGACTACCGTCACCTTCACAGGTACTTCGTCCTTGGAACCATCAGGATAGGTTACCGTAACCATTGTCTTGATTTCATCGCCAGGCTTAGCCTTGTCATCAACCTGAACGGTTACTTCACCAGTGTTTGGATCAACCGTTACAGGAGAACCGCCAGGAACAGAGAACTTCGTACCCTCAGGCAGATTCTTATCACCCGTCTGAGGAACCTTCACAGTCTCACCAGGCTTACCAGTCTTGTCCTCATAAGAAGGATTATGAGTCTGAGCATCGGCTGGAGCATTCTTCACCTTAATCACAGCGTCGATAGTTTCCGAGGACTTATCCGGATAGGTCACCTTCACCTTAACGGTGTAGGTTGTATCCTTGTCAACGCTTGGAGCAGTACCAGTAATAGCACCGTCAGCACCAATCTGGAGACCAGTCAAACCAGCAGCATCTTCGATAGCGAAGGTGGTCTTCGCTGGCACAGCAGGAGTGGACACAGGAGCAGCAACCTTAATCGCAGCACCTTCGTTTACCTCGATAGCTGTGTAAGCAGGCTGATACACATTTTTATTAGGATCATTTGGATCAGTCTTCGGATCAGTCTGAGACGGATCGTCAACAGTCTTGCCGTTGTCGTCGACCTTCTTGTTGAGTTCCTCGCCATCCTTCTTACCATCACCATCAGAATCAGGATTCAACGGATCCGTGTTACCTGGCTTGCCATTTGGATCAGACTTATGATCCTTAAACGGATTCTTCGAACCGTTTACCTCGTCGCCATCGTTGACGCCATCCTTATCGGTATCAGGATCAAGAGGGTTGGTACCGTGATCTTTCTCTTCCTTATCAGTCAGACCATCGCCATCAGTATCAGGATTCTTAGGATCAGTGCCGTCCTTCTTCTCGTCCTCGTCCTTGATGCCGTCGTTATCATCGTCGTCATCCTTGATATCTGGAGTACCATCACCATCAGTATCAAGCAAGAACTTAGCGTTCACATTATCGGTCACAGCACCAGAATCAGAAGGATAGGTTACGACAACCGGAACAGTAATCTGTTCGGCGTCTGCACCATCCTTACCAGCAGGAGCAACCGTCACACTAATCTCACCAGTGTTCTGGTCGATAGTTACGGTATAACCCTTCGGAGCCGTGAAGTCCTTATCAATAGCGAACTTCGTATTAGAAGGATACGCATCACCCGTATTCGTTGGCTTCACCTTGGTGGTCTTACCCGCTGGAACAATTGTATCCGCGTAGCTAGGTTCAGGGTTCACACTAGCAACCGTCACGGTTACCTTGGCAGTGTCCTTCGAACCATCAGGATAAGTAACTGTTACAGTGCCCTCAATCTTGTCGCCACTCTTAGCGGAATCAGGAATCTTAACCGTCACTTCACCAGTGTTTGGATCAACCGTTACAGGAGAACCGCCAGGAACAGAGAACTTCGTACCCTCAGGCAAGTTCTTGTCACCCGTCTGAGGAACCTTCACAGTCTGGCCAGGCTTACCCGAACCAGGCTTATACGAAGGATCGTGCTCATCGGCCTGAGGAGTCTTAGGCGCAGGAACATCCTTGACAGTCACCTTTACGGGCTTGCTTTCAGACGTTCCATCTGGATACGTTACCTTCACAGTAACCGTATACTCAGTATCCTTCTCAACCTTACCTGCAGTCGCAGTAATAGCGCCTGTTTTCTCGTCAATCTTCAGATCCTTCAGATTGCTTAAATCATCAGGATTGGAAATCTCGAACTTCGTTCCAGCAGGAACAGCCGGATCAGAAACAGGAGCAGCAACCTTAACAGGGTCTCCTTCGTTTACTGTTACATCTGTATAAGAAGGATCGTAAACGTTTCGATCTTCCTTGTTCGCAATTACGAAGTGCGTCATAACCTCGACGGAGCTCTCGTCTGTAAAGACAGCTACAACTGGTACGTCAATCTTGGTGCCTGGCTTAGCGTCAGCTGGGGCGACAACCGATACAGTACCGGTTGCCTTGTCGATGGAGACTTTGTAACCCTCTGGAGCAGTGTAGGTCCCAGGAATGCTGAACGGTTCCTTCGCTGCTAACTTTGGATCGAGCTGATCGGCAGGAATGCGCTCTTGCTCATCTGTAGTGGTCAGGTCGAAGCCCTTTACATCAGACGTTCCAGTAGAACCTGCCTTCACACTCACATCGTCATATACAGGTCGAGAACCAACAATAACAGTATACGTATCTACACCAAACGATGTACCACGAGTTCCTGTTTCTGCGTTAACTGGATACAACGTAGCCGTAAAGTTCGTTGTCTTCGTCAATCCCAAACCAGCAGTCTTGAGTGGGAAGGAAGGAATAGTACCGTCAGCGTTTGCAGCTACAACTGGTCCGGTTGCTACAACCTTACCTGTAGAAGTATTGATCCATTCAATCTGGTACTTCACACCGCCTACGAATTGGTTTGGCAAACCGGAAGTTTCAGTTTCTGCAACATCTCCAGGAACACCAGAATTGAGGATATCCTTACCGTCAGTTACGCGGAAGTTCACGTAATCTGGATACGCAGCCAAAATGATACCGTCGGCCTCATTCCAGTTGAAGTTGTTCTGCCAGGTAGCCAGCAAGCCGTTGTACTGACCGAGACCCATGTAGCCGTTGGTCATCCATGGCGTACCGAGAGCAACACCTGGCTTCATATCGGTGGATACGAACAACCAATCGCGGTTGATGTGCTTGGAAATGTTGCCACCGAGCATGGCGACATCGCCTGCGGAAGTAGACCAGCGATCGATGGTTGGAGACTCAGCGATCTTGTGGTACGCGTTGTTCACCTTGTCGATGTTTGCCTTAATTAAAGGCATAGTACCTGGATTGTTCCATGTGGCGCCATACGTGCCCTTGAACTGGATGTTGAATAATCCATCGGCGCTCACCTTAGCCGATGCGGTTTCTGCAATCCACTTGTCCTGACCTTCCTTCGCCATCTGCACGCGAATCCAGTCCTGCAGGCTTGCTTCGTTGTCGATAGTCCAACCAGCACCACGAACTTCCTTCGCAGAAGAACCAAACGTAGAGGTCGGCTCAGCGTAGATCTTCTCCAGCGCGTAGTCGGAGAGATACGAGGCGTATACCGTCGCGTCTTCAGCAGCAACATCAATACCCTTATCGAAGTAGTACTTAGGGAAGGCTGCACCACTAGACCAACCCTGAGCACCAGCAGCTTTAACCAGCTCCCAGTGCACATCACCACGGACCATACCGAGCTTGAACGCAGGAACATTCTTCTCAACGTTCTTGAGGTTGTGCATAACCTCGTTTTCAGGCTTCAAACCGTAACGAATATTCACATGATCAAGACGATCCGGTCCAACGCCATCACCAATCTCAGCATCGTATGCATAATCGCGTGGACCCCAGCTACCGTTGTAGTAATTCGACAACTGAGTGAGATGATCCTTATCAGGATTATCCGCCCAAATGCGCCACTTCTCACCCTGAGGAAGATTGGGATCTGCATCGAAGGTGTAGGTCTTACCAGTTTCCGTGGTAAAGTCCTTCATCTTAATGGCATATTCGCCTGATGCGTTCGTTGTGGTCGTGTAGATTGGAGAAATAGATCCATCCTTTTCCATCCACTGAGCATACACACGCACACCCTGCATAGGAATAGGCGGGAACCCTGCATCATTCAAATGAACTTTATAGTTACCGTAGCGCTGAACATAAACCTGACCAGTAATCGTCTTCGTTCCGTCTACGCTCGAAGGAGACTCGATTGCATCCTTATATCTACTTGCTTGATCGGAGTACGTGTATCGTTGCTGGCCAATGCCAGTCTGATATACACCATCCTTATTAAAGCCTGGGTAATTAACCCCGGCTTCAGCAGGAGTAGAAGCCGATGCGAAGCTCCCGCTTAAACCAAAACTTGTGGCAACAAGAGCAATCATACCTACAGAAGCTATGAGCTTCCTAAACCCTAATCGCCCGTTACCGGGGTAATGTTTTCTATCTGTCATAATTCATCTCTTTTTCTTTCTAGATACAAAATTGATGAATGTAGGTGCCCATAGAGCTGCAATGCTTACACTCACAAGTAAAAGTGAAATGCTTACGCATCTCGCTTCTTCATTGTGAGGTATTCATAATATTTCCCCTCTATAAATACACCCAACTCCTAAAACGCTACCCCCCCCCCGGAAATAGGGTTATACGACAAGTATTGTTGGTGGGGGTGTTATTCGTTGAGTGCGTTGAGTTGACTTTTGGGTTGGATCATGTTAGGTCTGCCCAACTGATGGCTTATCCGTAGTGTTGGCGTTGAGCATGTTCGTGTTCGCTGTGGTGTATGGCCAGTTGTGTGTAGATATTTTTGATGTGTTGATCGGCGGGCATGATCTGGATGAGTTGTGCTGCGGGTAGAGGACATTGTGTGTGCATGTAACACCACCACATGCATGCTTTGATACGGTGCAGTAACAACCAGTCACGATGCGCGCGTAGCATAGCGCGTAGTCTGGCGTTATAGCTTTCTATCTGGTTATTAAAAGCAGGAATAATTGCCTGCTTAGTCACCTCGGAGTTGAGGTAGGTGAACAGGTCGCCTGCACGTAGTCTGGTGTTGAGCATGTTACATGCTCTTACGAGACGCTCGTGAGTGTTGACGATACACCCGTTAGTGAGAACGGTTTTCTCGACAAGCATGTGTTTATACTGCGCGCACCAGGTGGTATAACAACCGATCCACGCGGCTTGTTGTTCATCATTGATAATACGGGTAAGTTGTTGTGATAAAGCGTAGAGTTCTTGACCAGCCTTGAATCATTGGATTCCTAGTAGTACGCGATCGTACATTCGCACTGATATGGAAAAGACAGCGTTGAATTCTGGTATCAGACCATTGCGCGTGGCATACTTTAGCAAATCCTGCACCACCATCAGTGACAACCACGTCAGGAGGAGCGATACGTGCCAGTAAT
>NZ_ATVB01000016.1 GCF_000420505.1 Alloscardovia omnicolens DSM 21503
ATAGGCTCGACACCACATCTAGACGCGTACACGTCAACAAACTCATATTCCAGTTCCTGGTCTGCTCACACCTGGAAACGAAAAAAGCTGATACGTGTCTGTAAAATCTCATTGACACGTGTAAGTTCCCTGCTTCCTCTATGTAACCGTTTGAGTTCTTCTTAAAGCCTGCCACGCCGATAAAGAAGGAAATACTTGAGCATCAGTCGCGCGACTCCATCCACGCAATGTTTCATGTGATACTCCAAGCAAAGAAACAAACTCGAATAACTGCCTTATTACCCGGTTCTATATTAGTTCTTGTTTTCTTCAAGAGAGTTCTACAGCACGAGTTCTAAAATTCTTGTGAATACCCTTTACCCTGATCCACAACCCCTATCATCCCCCCTAAAAAAAGAGAATCCACCAGAAACAAAAACCAACCCATATCAGACGATGTAATTAATGCGGCATTGCCAAAAAAAGTTGGAGCGACTGTTGCTCGTACATTGGTTTATTCTGACGATTCTTTGAGTGCCCCCCCAGGGACTCGAACCCTGAACCCACGACTTAAAAGGACGCTGCTCTAACCATTGAGCTAGAGGGGCAACATACGGCATAATAGCACATCCGATGAGCGATTGCAAAACTCCGTGTTGCCAAAATGATTGATGGTTGTTGAAAGCACATATCTAAATTATTTTGATATAACAGAAAGGTATTACTCGAGTAGAAAATACGCTATGAAAACAATTAGCATAAACTTCTCTTAGTTGTTTTTCTTTAATATGTATAAAGGAGCAGGTCTAAACATGGATAAAACGAAAACTTTGCTTAAAAATATGTTGCTTGGGGATTGATGTGAACAAAAACCAGTTCACATCAGATGTTATCCATGCTCACTGATTGCTGATTGGAGATAAAGAAAGGAACAATCGTTATGTCTAAGAAAGCTACAGAATTTCAACTAAAAATCATGTCGCGCGGCTATCGGGGTAAAGGTATCTTTAAGCCGCTCAATACCGGCTTGATTGATGAACATGTGCGCTGTGTGCGGGAATACGCTGCCAATGTCTTCTTTTATACGAAAGAAGAGCAGACCATCATGCTGGATGCCGGCTACAACTATCCGCGCTTGAAAGAGAAGATGAAATGGCTGGATCTGGATTCGGCAAAGATCACAGATATTCTCATCACGCATCAGGATACCGATCATGTGGGTGCGGTTGAGGCAGACAACGATGGCCTTTTCCGGTATGCCCATCTTTATATCGGAGAAATTGAAAATCGTTATCTTACAGGTGAGGTGCGCCGCAAGGTGAGCTTTGGTCTCTACAAGCTGCCGCAGGTCATGATTAAAAACGAAAAAACGCTGCTGAAAGACGGCGAAGTCTTTCAGATCGGCGACATCCGCATAGAGGCTTTCTTAGTGCCGGGGCACACTTGGGGACATCTGGTTTATCTCATTGACGATGCCTATGTGTTCTTGGGTGATACCATCTGGCTGGGCTATGACGGCGGCTATAGCTTTATCAATGCCTTGGCGGAAAACAACAAGCTCGCCATTCGCTCTCTTGCCGCTTTGAAGGCAAAGCTTGAAGAACGAAACTCGCGTCCGATGTTCATTACTGGACATACCGGTTACAGCCGCGACTTCGACTTTGTCTTTGCTCATACCGATAAAGCGTGTAATGCTTTTTGTAAACAAAAGCCCGTTGATCCTGCGGCGCCCTATGACAGCTACGACGAAAGCGATGACACCCCAGAAGGTGCGCAGGGTGGTTTTTTGCCGGAAGCTGCACAGTATGGAGGCAAACGATGATTCTGACGCTTTTCCTATCTTCGATTATGATGGCAGGGCTTTTCTTACTTTTATTGGCGGGCGTAGGTTTTATCCAGGACAAGAAGTTTTTTACACCAGCACCCAAAGCCGTTTATGAAGCCGTCGAGGAAAAACCAGAACGTTTTCGCGGACAGCATATCCTCGGCTGGAGCTTAGCCCTGCTGGCGATGCTTTGTATGGCGGGAGCTGTTATTGTCGGTGCAGTAGACGGTATCAAGAATGGCTTTACCTTTTTGCAGTTTTATATACGCTTTGCCGTGATGATGCTTTTGCTGAAAGTCTTTTATATTTTCTTCTTTGATTGGTTTTTGCTTTGTAGGTCTACGTTCTTTCCGCATTTTTATTCGGAAGTCAAAGCCTTGTTGAGCCCGCAGCTTTTTGGCTGCAACAAAAAAGATCACCTCATCCATGTCATCGCTATACTTGTGGGCTCTGCTGTCTTGACGGGCTTATGTGTGTGGGTTCAATAAGGGAACTTAAATCATGAAACAAAAAGAAAATCGGGATAATAAAAGCTTCTGGGATCGCATTGCCAAGCTCTATACGCGAATACAGGAAAAAGGAAACAAACAACTCTATGAGACATTAATCAAGAAAATCGAAGCACATTTGTCGGATGAGCAATCTGTGCTGGAGCTGGGATGTGGCACTGGACAGCTTAGCCTTCCGCTTGCGCCAAAGGCAAAAACATGGCTTGCTACAGATTTCTCAGAATGCATGATTGCAGAGGCAAAGAAAAGGGAAAAGTCTTCAAATCTTTGCTTTTGCGTGGAAGATGCGACAGCACTTTCCTTTGACAGCAATCGCTTTGATGTTGTGCTTATAGCTAATACGCTGCACATTATGCCAAAGCCAAAAAAGGCCTTAGAAGAAATTCATCGCGTTCTTAAAACAGATGGCTTACTGATCGCACCCACCTTTGTCGCTGAAGAAAAGATCCATCGACTCAAGCTGTGGCTGATGAAAAGAATCGGATTTCGTGTTTTTCACAGCTGGAAACTTGCAGAATTTAAAGCATTTATCTGTCAAAACGGTTTTGAACTCCTGCAATGCGAACTTCTACCGACCAGTCCTTGGTCAGAGTGTTTTTTAGTGGCCAGAAAAATCAATGGCACCGTGGGCAAAGGGAGCGATTCCAAGGAGGTGTGATCATGGTAATTCATGACATCAATCAAGATAAACAAGAGACCATCGTCCTTATCCATCCCATGAATTTTTCCGGGCAACTCATGATAGAAAGTATGGCAAAAAAGCTGGGAAACGAGTATCGCTATATCGTTCCGAACCTTTCCGGGCATGGGAAGGCAAAAGAAATCCCTATATCAGCACAACTGAGGAAGCAGCCACGCTTGCCTGTTATTTAAAGGAGCATGATCTTTGTGCCATAAGGATGGTCTTTGGCGCTTCCCTGGGTGGAGGAGTTCTCTTTGAACTGGTCAAGGATAAAAACTTGCACATTCAAAAACTGTTCTTTGAAGAAACCAGCTTTTTTGAAAAGCAGGACTTATCTCAAAAATGCTGGGGCATGTATTTCTGAGTAAACAAAAGAAAGCACGGCAAGATCCCCAAGCGGCAATCAGTCAGGTCGCCAAGCGCTATGGAAAGCACGCGAAGCTGCTGGTTGACACACTTGTTTCGATGGACAAGCAGAGCATCAGAAACATTGTGTACGATTGCGGGCACATCCGCTTCCCGCACTTATTGGAAGATAGGCAGAAAGAGGTCATCTTTTCCTATGGGGACAAAGATCCGAATCTTGGACACGCAAAAAGAAGTATCAAGAAACATTATCCCAAAACGGAAAAATCTGGCAAGGCTATGGGCACTGCGAGGAGATGACGCAAAACACGGAGGCGTATCTGACGTTTGTAAAAGAATTTTTGGATTCGGATTTATGGAATGAGAAAGATAAAAGTTGATGGATATCCTACGAGCAATACTTGACGGCGTGGCGATCGCCGCAATTTTTAATGGGGCTGTCGCAAGCTTGGCACTGATCAATCCAAGATGGTTTTTGGACTCTTATCCAAAGGCCATTCAAAAGGCAGCTCTTTTACCAATGACAGCGCAAGAGAAAAAGATAAATCTCATATTCACTATCGGTCTCGTTGGGATATGTTTTGTTTATTCGGTTGCGAGCCTTATGCATTCCCCAATTATTGGTTTTTGGAACTTGTTTTGGATGAGCTATATTCAGTGGAGCATCTTAAATGCAGGAGATTTTTTGCTGTTAGATTGTCTGTTATTTCAAGGAAAATATAAGAGCAAAATTGTTATTCCCGGCACAGAGGGGCACAAGGACTATGAATTTAAGAATTGGATGAAGCACTTGGCGATTTGGGAACATTTCTTGTTTGTACCCTTTCTGCTAATACCAATCATATCGGTAATCCAGGCGTTCATTATTGGAGTGTTAGTCAGATAATTTGCAATCTGTAAACCTTTTAACGATTGCTCGCCAAGGGGTACGAAAAACGTAAACAGACACACCGGCAAGAGCCACAGGAAAGCCCCAAAATCATACAAAAACCGCCACGGAAAGCAGTGACGGAAGCTCCGCAGAAAGGCGATAATCCCTGTAAATCAAGGGATTTCGAGATTAAACACATGACTTACGCACCAGCGTTAAATTGTATCAAATACAGTGTTGGAATAGAACCTGAAGATTGATAGCGTGTAATATTGTTCGTTTTGTCCGTTTAAGTCCTGTTACTAGATTATGTACGAGTAACAGGAGATAACTCAAGAACAGGAATGTTCGTCATTCTGTATCTTCTTAAAATGTGAGAACTGATTATTGATAGGTTTTGACATCTATGAGCTAAGTTATAGCAATCATCTCCTCATGACGTGAGTGTAGGCCTGCTTGCTTATAAGCTTCTCTTTAGTCGAGTGCAGGTTTCCCATCAACTGAATCTGCTGGAATACCTAAACGATCATCACGGTTGCGCCACCATGCAGACAGCACAGAACCGGAAATATTATGCCAAACGCTAAAGAATGTTGATGGAATTGCAGTCAGCGGTGCGGCTGCAAAAGAGGTCAGAGCTAATGTTGCACCTAAACCAGAGTCTTGCATTCCCACTTCGAAAGTAATTGCTTTCTGCTGGGCATACTTAAATCCGTGAGGATAAACTGCATACATAGCGCGAGAAAAACCGTATCCCAAAGCGTATCCACACAGATTATGCAACATAACAACAGGAAGAGCTAACAGACTTTCTGAGCTGAATAACTTCGTATGATTAGCAGCTACAACCACACCAATAATAAGCAAAATAGTAACCTGAGATACGATAGGCAGCACAGGAGTGACCATCTCAATTTTCTCTTTGAAAACCATATGACAGAGCACTCCCAACGCTACAGGAATAAGCACAACTTTTACAGCGCTCCAGAACAATGATTGCCAAGGAATAGCTACATATTGCGACGCAAGAAGTTGCATAAGCAGTGGAATGAGGAATGGCGCTAATAATGTTGACAAGATACCGATAGAAACGTCTAAAGCGACATCTCCGCGGGCAAGAAAACTCATAACATTCGATGATGTTCCTGACGGGCAACATCCAACGAGAATAACGCCCACGGCAAGTGGTCCGCTTAAATAGAAAAGCGCGCATAAAGCAACAGCAATAAGCGGCATAATAACATAATGCGCAACAGTTCCCACAATAACCATAAATGGCTGCTTTGCTGTACGCACAAAATCATCAACAGATAAAGTCAACCCCATGCCGAAAAGCACAATGCTCAGCAAATAACCGGTATAAGATTTTGCCCATAAACTTGTGCTCGGCACAAAATAATTAAAAACTGCCCATACGAGCACAATAGCAGTGAACTATTTCGTCAGCCATGTAGCAACGGCTTTAACCTTACTCATTCTCTCTCCTTCTGACTGTATGAAGCTCATCTCTCAACAAACATACTAGGAGCAGGTGGTAGCTTAGACGTTGTGATGTTCACAACGTGACCCTCAGGGGCGAGTAGAGTTAAGAGCGCACGGAAACAGTGAGTGAAAACATATGGTCATGCGTGCGCACAATCATATCGCCACCATAACGTGTGGCAAGAGCGCGTATAGATTTTAAGCCGATGCCGTGAGCCCATGAATTATCTTTGGTTGTAGCTGGTAAACCATCATGGAGAGTTAACTCATCGTGAGTATCGTCAAAATAGTTATCGCATTGAAAAACAACCATATTGCCATGCTCACGTATGGTTAGAGCAATAACTTTTTTCTCATCATCGTCTAAGCGTTTTACGTATTCTTGCGCGTTATCAAGTGCATTTCCCACAATCGTATATAAATCGACCATATGAATACGCTCTACATTCACTCGGTCAACCATGCAACTAAAACGAATATTATCTCGTGCACATTCAATGCGATGCTGGTTGAGAATAATATCTAAGGCTTCATTTCCTGTGCGAATAATGGAATCGTAACGATCGATAAGTTCTTGAGTATGTTGCACATAGTCGTGCTGAGACTGATTATGTGGGGAAGATAAGGCGAGCACTTGATGTTTGAAGTTGTGAATATGCTCGTTCATCACTTCCATAGTTGTTTTCATTGTTTCATGCTGGCTAGAGCGTTGCGCGCTGAGCAGTTCGAGTAATGCTGTTTCTTGCTGAAGCTGAGTAATATAGTGCAATGCATATTGAAAGAGAAAAATAACGACAGCTATTAGCCCTGCCATTGAGCTGGTAAAGCTCAGAATAGAAAGAATATGCACGTTATATGTGTTCGTAATGCGTGGTATGTGGTATTCTACAATCTCAATAGCATAATTACTCGTAACATAGATGACAACAAAACTTATGCCATAGAGAACGCATAGTCTTTTACTTTCTCTGAATAGGGGATACATAATTTTGTCAAATAACGGACTAAGCCACACGCTTGCAGCCCAAATAGTTAAACCATAACTCACACAAATAATAAGCATGGCAGCGAAAGGATGACTTGAAATAAAGTCAGGAATAATAATATTAAATAAAATATTGCGAATAAAAGATGTTAAAAAACGCTCTACGCAAATACCGAGGATCCATCGAGACATGGCATCCGTCCACGACGTTGCATAACACCATTTAATAAGAAAAAGCGGCGCAATAAAAACAACTGCAATCCACATGCTCATAGCAAGAGTTAGATTAACAGAGGGCTGCAGGCGAGTGGCAATATTCACGAAAAAGATGGGGTTTAAAGACGTAATGGTTAATCCGCACACTGCAGATAGGGGTAGAGCAAAAGCGTAGGATTGTGAGTGAGGAGCACTGCGTCGTAAAAATATCCACATACATAGCCAAAGAGTAATAACAAATCGGAAGGATTCAAAAAAGCTTAAAATAACTGTCATCATTGCCCTCCCACGTAGGCTAAAAAGGCAGGCTGTACATCTTTTTTATACGAACGTCCAATAGGAATACTGCGTCCAGCACATATGATTTCAGTTGTATAGATTGCTTCGATATGCTTCATATTTACGGCAAAACTTTTATGAACACGCAAAAATCCATATTGTTCAAAAACACGTGACTGATTTGTCATACTATCGCGGACTTTATAGACTGCTCCATGCACAGTAGAGATGAAGACATAGTGATCTCGTGCTTCTAGAAAACTAACGTCGGTAAGATTAATTGATCGCAAACCGTCAGTAGTAGTTATGGCGAGAACGGTACTTGTTTTCCCCCTCAATCGTTTTTAATATGCGCGTTATTTTCATGGCAAAATCGAAATACGATAATGGCTTAATAATGTAATCGCTTGCTTGAACCTCATAACCTTGCACAGCGAATTGAGCAAGATGAGTAACAAAAACAAGAGCTACAGCATCATCGATACGACGAATTTGCGTAGCCGTTTCCATACCGTTAATACCCGGCATCTCTATGTCGAGAAAAATAACGTCGAATACGCCACGCTCATAGTTATGGAGTAAGTCACTTCCGCGAGTGAAGTCATATGTTGATATAGAAGTTCCATACTCCGTGTTGTAGCGTTGAACATAAGCGCGCAAAAGAGAGCGAATTTCTGCATCGTCATCTACAAGAGCCAGCCTCATTGCTTAGCAATTCCTTTCTTCTTTTCTCTTCTTTCAGTCTACGCGAAGTTGAGGGGTAAAACAGTGCTGTTTGCGTCAAAATTCGGTTGTGTACGTTCTTACGTTTAGCGGCGAAAAAATAGGTTTTAGACTGAAAACACGCTGATTGCTGTAGGAAGTACTGCAGTAGTTTTTCGTGTATTTTTCAAAGGAGAGAAAATGGTTAAGAAAACTCGGAAAGAAAGTAAAAAACCGTTATCGATAATAACTTCAGCAATAATGATTGCTATTGCAGCCGTGCTTTGCGTTGCTACGGTTATTGGTCATATGTATTCGCGACAATATGCAGATTTAATTTCTGTGTATTTTAATCAGCCTCAAACTAAAATTGTTTCAACAGGAGATAAGAATACACAACATTTTGCATCCTCTTATAAGAGCGACGCAGAGCGTGAGAAAGCACTGAAAGAATTTGGCTCTGATATTCTCCGTGAAGGTAGCACTTTATTGATTAATCAGAAAAATGCCTTACCATTAAAATCTTCAGCAAAAATCACTGTACTTGGTCAAAGTTTCGTTGACCCTGTATATGGAGGCGGCGGTGCCGGATCGATTGATGTAAAGAAAGCAATAAATTTTGAAACTGCTTTTGAACAGGCTGGTTTACAGGTTAATCCAACTGTTACTGAGTTTTATAAAACGGGAGCAGGTAAAGATTATCGTAAAACAGTTCCTGATGTTTTTGGTCGAGGAAAACTTGCGGTTAATGAAGTGCCAGTAAATCTCTATACCGATGAAGTGAAAAATTCTTTCGATGAGTATAAAGATGCTGCTGTGGTTGTTATCGGTCGTACAGGAAGTGAAAGCTCTGACCTGTCAACGAAGACCTTGGAGTCTGGATCAACATATTTGCAGCTAGACAAAGACGAGCAAGAACTTCTTGATATGGCACGCAATAACTTCTCGACTGTTGTGGTTATTCTCAATACTCAAAATGCTGTGGAATTAGGGCCGCTTGTAGAGAAGAAAGTTGATGCAGCTCTTTGGGTAGGTGGTCTCGGTCAAACAGGCGCAATTGGAGTTGCGGATGTTCTTACAGGACAAACCAATCCTTCTGGACATCTCCCAGACACCTATGCATATGATTCACAAAGTGCACCATCTATACACAACTTTGGACGTTATTCTATTGCTAATTCTCAGGTGGAGCGTGGAAATGCCTATATTGCTTATCAAGAAGGAATTTATGTGGGCTATCGTTATTACGAAACACGTTATGAAGACGCTGTTTTAGGCAATGAAAAAGCTGGCGCATTCAATTATGAGAAGCAAGTGCAGTTCCCATTTGGTTATGGCTTGTCATACACGAGTTTTGAATGGAGCAATTTCGCGCAATCTGAATCGAAAGATGGATACGATTTTAGTATTGACGTAAAAAATACGGGAAAAGTTGCGGGTAAGGATGTAGTTCAGCTGTATATGCAATCTCCATATACGGATTACGATAAGCGCAACCATATTGAGAAGTCAGCAGTGGAGCTTGTAGGTTACGCTAAGACTGCTGTGATAGAGCCAGGTAAGAGCGAAACTGTTAGTGTGCATGTGTCGAAAGAAGCAATGAAAAGCTACGATGCTTACGGCAAGGGCACATATATTGTGGATGCAGGAGATTTCTACTTTACTGCAGCAACCGATGCACATGCGGCTGTGAATAATATTTTGGCGACAAAATCGAAGAGTACAGCTGATGGTATGACTGCTGATGGTCGTAAAGAGTTTGTGGTTAAGAAAGTGCAGCAGAATTTTGATGACACGACATATGCAAAATCTGTGGTAACAGGACAACCAGTAGTTAACCAGTTTGCCGATGCCGACATAACAACATACGACTCTTCAGCGCAGTACCTTTCTCGTTCTGACTGGGAAGGAACGTGGTCACGCACATATGCAGATGGTTCATGGACAGCTCCAGATGATTTCGTGAAGGCACTAGAAATTGACACAACAGTAACTCAGCCGAAAGCTACACCGCGCACAGGTCAGATTGATAAATCCTTGGGCAAACTCAATATGGCAACATTAATGAAAACCGATTCTACGGATAAAGCTTGGACTGCTGCGATTGAACAAATGAGCGTTCAAGAGCTTGATGAATTGGTTCGTATTGGCGGATATGCTACGAAATCCGTGGACTCTACCCAGTTGCCTGCAACTGTAGATAAGGATGGTCCAGCAGGAATTTCGAGCACTCTGGTAGGCGGAGAAAACGGTGTGGGGTATGCGCCTGAAGTGGTGGTTGCCGCTACATGGAATACAGATCTTGCACGTGACTTTGGTGAAGCCATTGGAGAGGATTCTATCGCTTTGAAGGTGGCAATCTGGTATGGAGCAGCAGCCAATATTCACCGCAGTCCTTATTCTGGTCGTAATTTCGAATACTTCTCGGAGGATCCTCACATTTCTGGAGCAATGAATGCTGCAATTGTGGCTGGCGCTCGCAGTAAAGGTGCAATAGCAACAGTGAAGCATTTCGCCCTCAATGACCAAGAAACGAATCGTACTGGTGGAGCGATGCTGGCAAATGAACAAAGCATTCGAGATTTGTATCTCAAGCCTTTTGAAATGTCTGTGCGCGATGGTGGTGCTTTGGGCATGATGGCTTCTATGAATCGTATTGGAGCACGATGGACAGGTGGAAGCAAAGCATTGATGACCAACGTGCTGCGTGGCGAATGGGGTTTTGAAGGCTTCGTTGTTACGGATCAAGCATCTTACTCTGTTTTTGCTTACGAGGATTTGCGTGAAGGATTGGAAGCTGGAACTGATTTATGGCTCAATACCGATGCTAAGTTATGGAAGCTTGACCAAGCGGATATGACTGATGGAGTAGTAGCACACATGCAGCGAGCCGCGAAGAATATTAGTTTTGCGATTTCCCGCTCTAACGCAATGAATGGGTTATCGAATGACTCTACTATTGTTCGGGTAACTCCGTTGTGGATGTGGGGTGTCTATGCTGTGGAAACTGTTGTGGCAGTTCTCTGCCTAGCTTTGCTCAGTGTAGCGGCACGTGATTTATATCGTCACGCTAGTGCTCGTAAGAAGGCGCGTAATAATGAAGAAGATTAAGGATTAATGGTTTTATAAGATTTCTTTGTGAATCCAAGCCTTATGTCTTTCTATAACCTAGCGTGTGATTGTTAAGTTGGGGCTGGTGTGCTTTTGGTTGGGCATGCCAGCTTTAACTTTTCGACTTTGCTGGTTCTTCGGTTTTTTAGGGGTTTGTGTAGGTTGCAGGTGTCTGAAAGTTGTGAGCGCACAACGCTAACAATGCTTGCGGTCATCGTTGAGAGTGTTTTCAGTCTTCGTGCTGTGCGTGAATCGTGGACTGCTAGAGCAAGTCATGTTTCGCGTTGTGTTTTACCCCTGTGAACATGATTAGAACACTCGTGAATCATGGAACGCTCTACCAAGTCACGCTTCACGAACCACCATAGGGCTCCTACACACCGCAATAATAACCAGATAAGCCAAACCAAAACCCCACGAAAACCCCCAAAAGTCACTTTGCTGGTTTTATAGGTTTTGTTTTGGGTGAGGGGGATGCTTTGCGTTATGATTTTGCGAGCTTGGTTGCAGATTGTATTCATAGATACACTTGTTATGTCACTTTCCGCTTAAAAGTGGCATAACAAGTGCGTCACTCTTCATATTTCGTATATGCGTGTTCCACGTGAAACACTGCTGAGAAGATGCTCACAATAATGTAAGGCTCGGTTACCGCGCGATATGCACAGCAACTGAGCCTGGACAATTGGTGGAGTGAGGCGTTAGAAACTATGCCAAGTTTTCAGAAGCAATCTTCGCACCCTGAGCCAAGGATTCCAGCTTTGCCCAACCAATATGGGAGTGAATACGTCCACCCATACCGCAGTCGGTAGAAGCAACAACGCGGTCAGCACCCACGATAGAAGCAAAACGTTCAATGCGTTCTGCCACGAGTTCAGGATGCTCCACAATATTTGTAGAGTGGCTAACAACACCAGGAATCAAGTACTTCTCAGCAGGAAGCTCAATATCCTTCCAAATCTTCCATTCGTGTTCATGGCGTGCATTAGCTGCCTCGAAAGTCAAACCGTTAGCGTTAACGGACAAAGCCAAATCCACAATCTTCTTGAACTCCAAATCTGTGGAGTGTGGGCCATGCCATGAACCCCAGCATACGTGATAACGCACGAGAGCAGGGTCAATGCCTTCCAAAGCGGAGTTCAAAGCCTCAATGCGCACACGAGAGAATTCACGGTAAGCATCTAAATCAGGTTCAACCTTGAACTGATCCCAAGACTCAGTCAAATCTGGAGCATCAATCTGTACTGTTAAACCAGCATCGGTAATAGCCTTGTATTCTTCGCGCAAAGCCTTAGCCCAAGCCCATACGGATTCTTCATCATTATCATAGTAGGCATTACCTACGCGGGCTGCAGAAGCAGGGGATACGCTGGCAATAAAACCATCAGAAACAGGCTTACCTGCCTTCTCTAAAGCGGCCTTCAGTGCGTTAATATCGCGCTGAACAGTTTCCTGACCTGTATACTTAATCTCGCCAGTAACGGTTGGGAACACAACACTTTGCCCATCGGCAATATGAATGCCTGAGGTTGGGTCAGAATAAGCATCTGCAAACTTAACCCAGTCGCGGCGGTCAGTAAATGCATCTAACTCGAGCTTGCCTTCAGGAGTCGGCTTATGTGCAGGTGGATTATCAAGAACTTCCAAACCGCTAAAACGCTGGAAAGAGTAGCTCCACCAAGCGCCGTAATCTACCTTGGTAGTCATGGCATGACCATACTCACCATCGTTCACAATATCGATGCCGATATTCTTCTGCTTTTCAACCACCTGATTTGTTTCATCAGTAACAATCTGAGCAAATTGCTCGTCGCTCAGCTCGCCCTGCGCATGTGCTTCATTAGCAGCAAGCAGGCTGTCGGTACGTGGAAGCGATCCAACGTGAGTAGTACGAATACGTGCCATGTTTTTCTCCCCTCGAGAAGTAGAACGGATGCAATGTTCTTCATTTTAAGGCAGAGTAGAGTAAAACGAAGTAGTTTTAGCAAAGTAAGGTATAGCTGAAACTTATAACGCGCGTGATAATTGCGTATTCTATGATGTTTAATGTATTTTCAGCGAAGCGAAACAAGCTAAGCAAAACAAGCGAAACCAAACAGTAGAGCAAAGCGTCAAACCGCGAAAGCGCCTGTCGGCGCGCAGGCCGCTCGCAGCGGCAAAAAATGAAGCCCGGGGCTTAAGCACGGCTTGACGCGACTTATATTGTAACGTGTTGAGGGCTCGCGACACAAGTTAAGCAGTCAGAGAAAACTTAATGAAGTTCGCCGCTTCTCCACAGTTTCGCGCCCTGAGCAAATTCTTTTGCTGTGCCCGCTAAATGTTTCGCGTTCTTTATAACCGCAGTGCGATGTGTTCCAGGAGCTAGCTGTGAGGCGCGTTCAAACAAAGCACGCGTTACTACGCCACAGAAGGTAGATGATCTTTCTAAAGCGATAGAAAGATCACCGGTAAAAGCGCCAGACAGAATAGAATCAGCAGTTCGCGCTATATCCGAGGCTTCCGGTGAAATATTAACGCCGGTAATAGCGCTGGCAGCGGTGGGTGGAAGCTCGACTTCGGTCCATAAAACAGCTAAAGACTTCTGATTGCGCTGCATCCACGTGCGCATGGTGTACAAGCGCCACAGAATTCCTGGTAAAGATTCAGCTTCTGAGTTTGCCCATAATTCTGCAATAGTATCCACACCCTCGGTATCTACGAGAGTAATAACGCGTTGCACAATCTGTTCATCTTGAGTATGGCGAACACGGTCGAGCAGAGCTTCGGCAGTGGAATGTGCTAGCTCACGCAGTGCCTGCGGATCGGCTCCGCCAGCCATATGGTCGATGAGTGCTTGATTGAGCTGCATCGGCCGTGAAAAACGTTGCGCTCCGCTACGATGTGCTGCAAAAGCAGTACCTGCATGAGAAATTCCGGTTGAATTAGAAGACAATAGGTTCTACTTTCTGGACGCTTGTAACAGTGCAAGGATTTGATTCTATGGTAAGAGCTATTGCTTGTCCAGGAGCTAAAGCTTTCTTACCGCGTAAAATTTGTATAAGTTCGCGCGAAACTGTTGGATCTGCTGCTAGAGGAGAGAAAAAATCTGCTGTACTGCTCAAATGCTGCTTGGCAACAATAAGAGCTGCGCAAGGCAAAGATGACTGCATGATATTTTCCATAGTCTGTTCCAACTGCGATACAAAAGGATTGTGTTCAGTTGCATTACTTCCGCGATGGCTATGTTTAGAAGCAGATTCATCAGCGTGACTTAAAGCTCGCACTGGAAGATGAGTGAGATTATGCCACGGCTCTGCTGTGCGCTGGCATGCAACCGTAGTATCTGTATATATTTCGTGAGGCATATAGCAACTTAACTCTGTGACAAGAGCATGTGCTTGAGCAGCTCCCAGAGGAGAGAGCGGACGAGATGGCGACGAGCCGCCCCATTTTTTCTTCGATATGGCGCTTGCTTGGCGAGCAATAATAAGCGTGCAGCTATGCTGTTGATGCGCTGAAACGCGGCGAGAAAAATCAAGTAAAATATTTTTATCGTCTGCTCGCGTCAGTAAATTTAATGCATCATCAATACTGAGCCAGCGTATCTCATCTGTTTCGTTGACGGTACGATGGATTATCTGACCAAAGCTCGCTGAACGCGCGTTGAGCATATGCTCAGGAATATCGCGAGCTATCCAATAACTGACATATTTCTTTACGCCTGTGCGAGCTTTTTTGTTTGAGATCACGGCATCAGAATTATCAGCACCTAGAACATACGATATACGCGCCAAAGGTGCTTCAAGAACAATATGAACACCTGTTTCCTCAGCAGTTTCACGCACAGCAGCATGAATTAAAGATTCATCAGCGTCGAGCTTCCCCTTAGGAAAACTCCAATCGTTATAGCGCGGACGATGAATAACGCATACGCGCAATTGACCGAACTCGGTAGTGCGATAGACCACCGAGCCAGCCGCTTGAATACTTCGTGATGCCATATTGTTTATGAACGCTTACGACGTGTGTGTTGTTCAATGAGTAATGATTGGCTATCTTGCAAAGGATTGCCTTGTTCATCTGTGCTGTGACGCTCATACGAACCGTCTGACAACATGTGCCACGAACTTGTTGCATCAGACATTTGCGTATCGATATAGTCGAGCAGTTCCTGAATTTGTGCAGGATCTGTGATGCGAACCAATGCTTCAACTCGACGGTCGAGATTGCGGTGCATCAAGTCTGCAGAGCCAATCCATACTTCAGGACCGCTCATAGGACCTTCACCAATTTGCGGACCTTGAGAGTTAGCAAAAGCAAAGATGCGACTGTGCTCTAGGAAACGCCCCAAAATGGAGCGTACACGAATAGTGTCGCTAAGACCAGGAACGCCAGGCTTTAGAGCGCAAATGCCGCGTTCAACAATATCGATTTTTACTCCTGCTTGGCTAGCGCGATACAAAGCATCAATGCACTTTTCATCGACAAGGGAATTAACCTTAATCTTAATCCAGGCTTCTTTACCGTCGCGGGCTGCCTGTTCTTCGCGCTGAATGCGCTCAATAAGGCCAGTACGAATGGTTCGAGGAGCCACAAGCAAACGATGGAAACTCGATTTTGGAGCATATCCAGACAGCTGGTTAAACAAGCGTGTTAAATCTTGACCAACTACAGGATCGCAGGTGAGCAAACCCATATCCGTATACATACGTGCGGTCTTTGGATTGTAATTACCCGTTCCAATATGGCAGTAACGGCGCAAACCATCGTTCTCGCTGCGCACCACCATCGACAGTTTGGAATGAGTCTTCAAACCCACAATGCCATACACCACGTGCACGCCCGCGCGTTCAAGCTTACGAGCCCACGCAATATTGGCTTCTTCATCAAATCGAGCTTTAATTTCTACCAAAGCCAAAACCTGTTTGCCAGCATGAGCAGCGTCAATCAAAGCATCAATAATCGGCGAATTACCGGAGGTTCGATACAAGGTTTGCTTAATGGCAAGAACCTTCGGATCGTTCGCGGCTTGCTCTAAGAATGCCTGCACAGAGGTAGAGAAGGAGTCGTATGGATGGTGCAGCAAAATATCGTTTTCGCGGATTGCAGCAAAAATATCTTGCGCACGACTGGTCTCTACCTGAGCAATCTGTCGGTTCGTTGTTGGAATAAAGGACTTATACTTCAAATCTGGACGGTCAATGCCGTGTAATTCAAACAGGCAGGTTAAGTCCAGCGGAGCTGGCAAACGATAAACTTCAGATTCATCGACCCCCAGCTGAGTAATGAGTACCTTACTGAGATAAGGGCTCGTAACATCCGAGAGCTCCAAACGAATAGGAGGTCCAAAACGACGACGCAGAAGCTCTCGCTCCATAGCATTGAGCAGGTTTTCTGCATCATCTTCTTCAACGTCAATATCTTCGTTACGAGTTAAACGGAAAGCGCGTGCTTCCTTAATCGTCATTCCTGGGAAAAGCGTTTCGATGTGGCTGAGCACAAGGTTTTCCGTAGTAATAAAACCATGGCGACGCTCTGCCTGATCATCAAGTGGTGCATTCTCATTGGTTAAGCGGTCTACTGGGTAGAGACGAGGTAAATTATCTGGAATTTTCACGCGAGCAAAATGAGTTTTACCGCTTGCTGCATTCTCTACTAATACAGCCAGATTCAACGAATTACCGGAAATATAAGGGAATGGGTGTGCTGGATCAACCGCCAAAGGAGTAAGTACCGGGAAAATATAGCGGCGATAGACTTTAGTAAGTTTTTCTTGCTCAGAAGGAGTAAGATCTGCCCACTTGAGCATGACTATATGTTCCTTCTCTAAAGCAGGAAGCAAAGTGTCTTTGAAGTAGTGTGCATGCTCGTCTTGCAGACGATGCGCGCCCTCAGTCAGTTCTCGCAACTGCTGACGAGCGCTTAAACCACTTGCACTTGGCACAGCAATACCAGAATTAATGCGGCGTTTGAGACCTGCTACACGCACCATAAAGAATTCATCGAGATTGCTAGCAAAAATAGCTTCGAAATTCGTGCGTTCCAGTAAAGGAAGTGTCTCGTCTTGAGCTAATTCCAAAACGCGCTTATTAAATTTAAGCCAGCTGAGCTCGCGATCGTAGAAACGATCGTCGGGCAGTGGTTTGTAATCCGCGGTAAGAGCGGAATACTTATCTTCTTTTTCGGTTTCTGCAATATGCTCAGCAATTTGATTGCGAAGTATTTGCTTGCTCGGACCAGTAAATTGTTGCACCATAGCTCTAGTCTATTAGGTTGCCTGACTTTTTAACTTTATGAGTTTCTTTATGCGTTCCTTTATGAATTCCTTGATGAATTTCGGAAGTTGGTGTGGGGTGAAAACATAAAAATACCGACCCCCGAAGGGGTCGGTATTTACCAAGTACTTAGTGGAATCTCTGCACAACTTCATTGTTCTGGCGGTAAAGTCTGTTCGTCCGCCCTACTCATTCAGCTCTTCCGTGGCTGCTACATGTGTGGGCCCCACTCTTAAGTTTTGTTCTTGGTACTTTTATTATGCACTCTTTACCGTTATTTTGCCAAATATTTTGGCTATTTTTTATGAAGAAAAATGGGAATCTTCACAATTGAAAATTTACTTCTGATGTTGAGCGAAAGTATGAATATTTTTGCTCACTCTATGAGTGAAAAAATCTAGAAATGTTTGATTCTGTGCAGTTCATAGAAGAGTACTGAATTTATGTGGATAACTCGGCGTGTTTTCACATTGGTTCACATATTCCTCTCACATGGATTTCTGAGTTTATATGCTCCACAGTAGAAATATGACTCACTATTATTCGCTACAACACTCAGTGTTCTCAACGTCCTCAGCACGCACGCAGGGCGAGGAGCACAAACTGACTATGCCGCCTACAACGGCGGCTCCCGCAACGGCGGTCTCATCGGTAATCCTTCTTCCTATTGTGGGTGCTAGCGGAGGCTTAGGTGCAAGTACTTGTGCCCTGCAGTTAGCTCGACTGTGCGCGCACGAAGGTTTACGCACATGCGTTATCGATGTGGATTTTTCCGGTGGCGGTCTTGATGTGCTTGCTGGATGCGAAGAACAGGAAGGTCTGCGCTGGCATAATATTCAAGCGCCACTGGGGTCTATTGATGCTGAAGGTTTTCTGAACGAACTGATTCAATGGGACGGCATACCTCTTTTACCGTATTCCCCGTGGGAAAATCGAGATACTCAATGGTGGGAGATAAAAGCAGTTTTTGAAGCTACCAGTGTGCACAGCGATATTATTATTTGCGATTGCGGACGCACTGTGCCCAATAAAGTTATTGCTGCGTGGAAATCCACCCGAGCTCAACTGACCATTATTCCCGTTATTCTTATGCAGTGCACAACCTTAGGTATTGCTCGCTGCTCTGTGCTGTTGGAATGTATGCGCCACAATATGCATCCGCATTTTTCCGACTGTGAGTCTGCGCTACTATTCGAATCCGCTTGCTCGATAAATAAGTTAGTAAGTAAAACACGCAAACGAAACAGCCATATGTCAGTTGCACAAGTAGAAGATTTTCTTCACGCTCGCATATATGGTTCTCTTCCCAGCGATCCCCGTATAACTCGTAGCGATGCTCAGGGCTGGCCTCTTCCACAAGCAAAGCCTGAATATGAACGAGTATTACAAGCATTCATTCGCGAATATTGCCTGACGAATAGCCCCGATAAATCTGGTACCACACACAGAAATACGCGAGGAAGGAGAGTGGCATGACAACTATGCTTCTAGGTCCACTATCTGTTTTCGCTGACGAAAATGGGGTAACAGATATTGCCGTAACAAGTGATGGGCGAGTATGGGTAGATAAAGGCTACGGTATGGTTGAACGCAGTCTCGACATTGGCAGGCTCAGTCCATCTGCTGTACGTGATTTTGCTATTCAACTATGTGCTAGCTTAGGAAAACGTTTAGATGATGCCTGCCCTATAGCTGATGCTTCTTCTCACGATGGAGTACGTGTGCACGCTGTTTTAGCACCTATCGTTCCTCAAGGAGCATCCTTATCGATTAGATTACCCCATAATAATTTGAGCACTCTGGAGCAACTAGGGGAGCAGGGCATGTTTCCTCGTGAATGGACCGTTCTTTTCCATCGGATTATTGCCAGCAAAAAATCTATTCTTATCTGCGGAGGAACAGGAGCGGGTAAAACCACTTTTGTAAAAGCCTTACTATCCGCTATTCCTGATGATGAACGTGTTGTTATGGTCGAAGAAATTCACGAATTAGAACACAGCGCGCATATGAATAGAGAATCACTTGTTGTGCGAGACGCTAATGCGGAAGGTGCTGGAGAAGTAAGCTTAAGCAGTTTAGTGCGGGCAACAGTGCGTATGCGACCCGATAGGATTGTGCTAGGCGAATGCCGCGGAGAAGAAATAGCTGATTTATTGCGTGCCCTCAATTCCGGTCATCGCGGATCAATCGCTACCATACATGCAGATAGTTTGGAACGGCTTCCCTCAAGACTGTGTACTTTAGGTTTACTCGCCCATATTTCTGTTCCTGCTATGTCTTTATTAGCTGCAGGAGCCTTCGACCTCGTTATTCATATTGAACGCACAGAAACAAGACGACATATTTCTCATATTGGACGGCTACGCGTCTCGGATGAGGGGAAACTATATGGAGAGCGCCTCAGCTCTTGGGACGGTAAACATGAGCCGCACAACAGTAAAGATTTTGAGCAGTGGTGCGAAAACCTAGTGCCCGCTCTAGATGAAGATAGTCTTAATGCGGATTCAACCATCGAATTCTCTCGAATTGGAGCAACCTTACCATGAAGAGTACGCAATACTGGCGAGCTTGCTATGCGCTTCAATCAGTCGAGCAAGCGTCTTCTTCTCGTTATACTCCTACAGAACTTATTGTTAGCCTGATAGCAATACTGAAAGCAGGAGCATCACTGTATGAAGCCTGCGCACAGCTGAGTCATAGACCGCATACCCAAGTAACGATTGATGATTATTTAATGCGCAGACTAGTACACACAACAGTGCATCCAAGCTCTTTTCGTCAGTATGTGACTGAAGATGCTTTTGTACATCAGCTCTGTGCTGTATGCAAGCTCAGCGAAATGGCAGGCTGTTCTACTGCTCAGTGCCTAGAAATATTGCATGAAGATATTCGCCGTCACGAGCAACGCAGCCAACGAAGAACAGATGCCACTGCTGTTGCTTGTATGACTATTCGTGTTTTGCTTGCCTTACCTCTTTTTACCTTCTTGGTGAGCAGCCTAAGCGGAGTAGATAGCTTTGTTTTTATGACGTCTTCGCCCCTGGGTTGGGGATGTATCGCTTTGTCTGTGACCTTATATGCCGCCGGTTTAGCGTGGATGAAGGCTTTGCTTAAACGTTTCGAGAAAGCAACGCAGCCGTCACTTATGCCTCAATTTATGACGCTTCAACGAAGAAGGAGATGATGATGTTGTTGTTCATTCACCGAATCCATCAGCTGGTTAGAGGCTCCGGTATTGACCGCGCGCATGATTTTAGCCCTGAGCTCGTGCTGGAAATGCTAGAAAGCTGTTTGCAGCAAGGAGCATCTTTACCCGCGGCTTTACGCACAGTGGGATGTGTGCTGAGCAATGAGCAGGGGAAGGCTCTGCAAGATATTGCGCAAGGCTTGATGTCTGCACAAGATTGGGATTATGCGTGGAAGCCGTATCTTACACGGGGATATAGTGTGCTCAGCATTATGCATGATGTTTTAGAGCCAGCATATAAACGAGGAGTATCGCCTTCACTGCGTATTGAAAATGCAATAGAACAATTGCGTGATAACGAAAACATAGCCGTTAGTTATGCCTCGCATGAGCTAGCTGTGGGTATTTTACTGCCTCTCGGTTTATGTTTCTTACCTGGTTTTGTTCTGCTCACGGTTATTCCTCTGCTCTCTTCATGGTTTGGTTTGAGTGGATAAGGGTGGACAAAGAAGCAGCTGCGACACGGTTATTCACATTGGTTCACATGTACATTGTGATACCTGATTTTTCAGTTTCACATTCCACAATAGAAATTACAAACTCTTCAGAGTTTGATCTTCACTTAACGAAACAAAGGATAATTATGAAAGATACTATACAAACTATGATGATTTGCTCATTCCTTCATTTGCAGTCTTTCCTGCAACGCAGTACTCGTGCTCTGAGTGCATCCGATGATGGAATGGCTACAGCAGAATATGCAATTGTTCTTGTAGGTGCAACAAGTTTCGCAGGAATTCTGGTTGCTCTGCTCAAATCAGATGCTATTCGTTCCCTCATATCGCAGTTGATTACCAATGCGCTCTCTATGGTATAAAGCGCACTACGCAGTGCGTGCAGCTTTTCAGCAGGTGACCCATGTCATCACTGCTCATGATGGTGGCGCGGTCACCGCTGAATTTGCTGTTGTGTTTCCGACTGTCGTAGCGGTAGCCGTACTTGTGCTAAGCATGACGCGAATTGTTATGGTGCAATTGGATTGCCATGATGCTGCTCGACAAGCTGCATACAGTGTTATTCTGTCTGAACAAGCTGGTGCCTCTACAAGCACAGCACAGCGAGAAGCTATTCGCGTTGCCCAACGTAGCGCAGGCGTGAATACTCAGGTGAAAGTGCTATGGGCAAAAGAATCTTTCGACATTCGCACAACCTGCCCAGTAGCTGCGTTGGGGCATGCTCATCTTCCTTTTACAGTTGTTGGTCAAGCCCAAGGAAGTCGTCATGAATGGTTGGAATAAAAATCGATGTGTGAGGTGGTTAAAACAAGCAGATTCTGGTTCAGGCACTGTGCTCGGTCTTGTTATTGTGGGGCTTGTGAGCGTGTTGGCAAGCATAATTGTGTGTGCGGGAAGTTATCTCATTTGCCAGTCCCAAGCACATACATATGCACAGCAGATAGCACTAGATGCTGCTTTCGAGCAGCAAATACGTACTTTATCTGAATCAGCATCTTCACGAGGCTCACCATGCGCACAGGCAAGCGCAAAGCTGAATAATGATGATTTTAAACTTGCATCGTGTACCGTAGACGGTGAAGATGTGCAAGTTGCAGTAGAAGGAATTCCGCGGGTGGAGTTTCTTCCTCACCCACGTGCGCTAGCGCGTGCAGGTCCAGCACAATGTGTCCCAAGAAATAGGTAGCCTAGAGCCATGGCATTAGCACTGTATCGACGTTACAGGCCTGATACTTTCGATGGAGTTATTGGGCAAGATCATGTTACGCGACCATTATCTCGCGCATTAGATGAGGGTAAGCTTACACATGCCTACCTTTTTTCGGGACCTCGCGGTTGTGGTAAAACGTCATCAGCGCGTATTCTGGCACGCTGTATTAACTGTGTGAACGGTCCAACCTCGCATCCATGCGGTGAATGCGAGAGCTGCAAAGACTTATCGACGAGTGGTCCAGGATCTATTGATGTGGTGGAAATCGATGCGGCTAGCCACGGCAGTGTTGATGATGCACGTGAATTGCGTGAACGAGCAACTTTCGCTCCAGCACGTGACCGTTACAAGATTTTTATTCTGGATGAAGCTCATATGGTAACTGGAAGCGCATTTAATGCACTTCTGAAAATTGTGGAAGAGCCACCTGAGCATGTGATGTTTATTTTTGCCACAACTGAGCCAGATAAAGTTATTGGTACTATTCGTTCGCGTACACATCATTATCCATTCCGATTGGTTCCACCAGAGGTGATGGGACCATATTTGGAAAGTGTGTGTGAAAAAGAAGGTATTCAGCCGGAAGCTGGTGTGCTCAAGCTAGCCATGCGCGCGGGCGGTGGATCTATGCGTGATACCTTGTCCGTGCTCGATCAGCTGATGGTGGGCTCCATTGATGGAACTATTACCTATTCTGATTCTGTGGCACTGCTTGGTTTCACGCCTGATGGTCTTATTCGCGATGCCATGAACGCGATTATTGAGCGTAATGGTTCAGACCTGTATGGCGTTATTGAAAAAGTAGTAACGGGCGGTTTTGATCCACGAAAATTTGTGGAAGATTTACTCGCCTATGTGCGCGATTTGCTTGTTTTAGCTATTGCTGGACGAGAAGCTGAATCAGCCTTAAATATTGGACAACCTGAGCAGGTTACTCAGGATATGCAACACCAAGTGGAGCGCCTTAACTTGCATCAGCTTGACCTTATGGCTCAGCGCATTAACGCCGCTTTAGCTTCTATGAGCGGAACTATGTCTCCGCGCATGCGTTTGGAACTTTTAGCTGCACAGCTTCTGGTTGCTGAACAACCGATGCACACAGTAGCAGCATCTGCAGCTCCAAGTGCACCGGCGTCTAGCTCAGCGCGACTTGCTCAATCTGAGCAAAATCAACAAGCGCTGTCCCCACGTGCGAGGGCAAGAGCTACTCAGCAAGCGCAATCTGCGCCGCAATCTCAAAGCGTTCACGAGTCTCCTGCTGAACAGATTGTATCTTCTTCAGTACAGCAGAATCAGGCTACTGAAATTCCTGAAGTACAGGTGAAACCAACGCCAGTATCAGCGCCAGTGCCAAAACCTGCGCCATCAGTCAGCCTCAATCCTGACGAAGCTCAAAAACAGTGGGATATTCTCATACAATGCTTACCGCAAAAGATTCGCTCTGTGGTAAGCAGTGAGCACATTCCACAGGTGCAGTTGCAGGAACGCGCAGGACGTCATCTTATGATGCTGACCTTTGCTAATCCATTAAGTCAGCATGCCTTCGGTCTAGCCGTATCGAGTGAACCAGTGCTGGGCGAAACAACATTGCAGAAAATTCTCAATGCAAAACTTGCAGAGCATTATGGAGCTCCGGTAGCTGTGGCTCCTGCGCCGCGAACAGCTGACGGTCAAACGGTTACGCCATTGCGTAATTTAACACCGGCTCAGCGTGCACAGGTAAAAGCTCAAGTAGCACAAATGGCTGCCCAAGCAGCATTAGCCAATATGCGCACTATGAGCAATGGCACACATGCAGGAGATAGTTCAGATAAGCCAGCGCGAGGTAATCAGGATGCTGACGCAGATAACTCTGACCATGCTGCTGAGCAGAATGCTTCACCAGTAGGCACGTCAACAGGCAACAGCATAGATCCTTGGGCTAACGAGGTTAGCAATCATTCCTATGGTCAAGAAGATACAGGCTTAGCACAAGAGCAGAACGCTGCTGCATATGCGCAAGCTACACAGACTGAGGATTCTGCTAAAAAAACGGCTGATAAGGCTGATGATGCCTCTCTTGATTATTTTATGCATGGGGACAGCTCAGTTCTCGCTGAGGCGCAGGACGTGTCTCAGGAGCATGCGAGTGTGGGCAACACTAACGCTGTGCATTACGCGCGCAGGAATAATGTCGGGAATAATGAGGAAGTTGCTGTTGTGCGCGCAGCTGAGCAAACCGAGAAGCCTGCTATAGAGCAGACCTCTGCTGCCCATCCTGAGCCGCAAGTGAGCGCTGAAGACGATCAGTATTCTATGGATGATGAGCAATTAGAATCTCAAGCTACGCTCAGTGTTCAAGATATTGAGAAGATTTTTAACGCGAAAAAAACCGTTGAATTTGCTGCAGACGATGAACGCAATCCTGCCAAAGCGCAGTAAAGCAGTATAACGCTTACCGAGCAGAACCTCGTCAAAAGCAAACGCAGCACAAGAAGCATGAGAGAAAGAATACAAGAGGAGAAAATACGTGCCAAGCACCTATGATGGAGCAATCCAAACGCTCATAGATGATTTTGCCAAGCTTCCAGGTATTGGTCCAAAAGGAGCGCAGCGCATTGCTTTTCATCTGCTGTCTGTAGAGGAATCACAAGCTCAAGAGCTCGCTCAAGCCATTATCGACATGCGCGAACGCGTGCGTTTCTGCGAAATATGTGGCAATGTGTGCGAAAAGAGTCTTTGTTCAATATGTGCGGATCCTCGACGTGACCATACCACTATTTGTGTGGTTCAAGAGCCTAAAGATGTGATGAGTATTGAACGCACGCATGAATTCCGCGGGGTGTATCACGTTCTGGGTGGTGCTATTAACCCTATGGCTAATGTTGCTCCTCAAGATTTGAATATTGCTGCTCTTGTGCGTCGCATGCAGGAGGCAGAAAATGCTGCACAAAGTGCTCATATCTCAGAGGGAAATGAGCAGAACTTAAGTCACGCGCACAGTGAGGCAGATAATCAAGGTATTCAAGAAGTGATTTTGGCTCTCAACCCAGATATTGAAGGCGAAGCCACAACAACATATTTGAGTAGACTGCTTGAACCAGTGGGCATAAAAATAACTCGTCTTGCCAGCGGTCTTCCAGTCGGAGCAGACCTTGAATATGCCGATGAAATAACCTTAGGACGCGCGCTCGCAGGAAGGCGCAGCGTATAAGCGTTACGTGGCGTTGGTCTATCGCAAACGTAAGCGCTCGCCGAGCGAACTATGGTCCAGCGCAATCAAAAGTTGCTAAAAAATATGGCGTTATCTCACCAGCTGGCTATAGCACGTGCAAAAACACGGGAGAAATCAATACAGTTGCGTAAGATAAAACTACCAACAGATTTCAATCACGGTTTCAATCAGATGGGATTGATGTGGCTCTTATAGTACAGAAGTATGGCGGTTCTTCCGTAGCGGACGCAGAATCTATTAAGCGCGTTGCTCGCCGTATTATCGAAACTCAGAAAAAAGGTAATGATGTAGTAGTTGTGGTCTCTGCGATGGGAGACACCACAGATGAACTCATTGATCAGGCTCTGAGCATCGACTCGAATCCTCCTGCACGTGAGATGGATATGCTCATGACTGCAGGTGAGCGTATTTCCATGTCTTTGCTTGCAATGGCTATTCACGCACAAGGCGAGAAAGCGCATTCCTTTACAGGATCTCAGGCTGGTTTCATGACCGATACTCAGTATGGAGCTGCTCATATTCGTGCTGTTAAGCCAGACCGTGTGAAGGCAGCGATTGGCAATGGCGAAATTGCTATTGTCGCAGGCTTCCAAGGCGTTAATTCACGAGGTGACGCTACTACTTTGGGGCGCGGTGGATCCGATACATCTGCAGTTGCTTTAGCTGTGGCTTTGGGTGCAGATGTGTGCGAGATTTACACGGATGTTGACGGCGTGTTCACAGCAGATCCTCGTATTGTGCCAACAGCTCAGCGCATTGAATCCATTACGTATGATGCGATTTTGGAAATGGCAGCATCGGGGTCGAAAGTTTTGGCTTTGCGTTGCGTAGAATACGCTCGCCGTTTCCAGATGCCTATTCATGTGCGCAGCTCCTTCTCTAAGCGTAAGGGAACTATTGTGCTGGGCACATATGCAGATTTAGATTCCATTCCAAACCGAGATTAGTACAAGGAGATCTCATGGCAGAAACATCAATTGGTGATATTTTCCCAGACATGACCGGACCAGAGGCTCCTATTATCTCTGGTATCGCTCATGATAGCAGCGAAGCAATGGTAACATTGCGCGGTATTCCAGACCGTCCTGGTCGCGTAACCGCAGTGTTTAATGGTTTAGCTGAAGCTGGCATTAATATCGACATTATTGTGCAGGCCTTGGCTGCCACAGATCCTGATCATGCTGTGGCAGATATTTCCATTACCTTCCCTGAATCGCAGCTGCGTAAGGTGCAGGAGTTCATTGACACACACAAAGACGAGTTGGAATACAAAACTGCTGACGTCAATACGCAGATTGGTAAGATTTCGCTGGTAGGCGTGGGCATGAAAACACATTCGGGCATTACCGCTCGCTTCTTCCAGGCACTGTCTGATGAGTCGATTAATGTGCTGATGATTTCCACCTCGGAAATTCGCATTTCAGCTGTTGTTCCACTGGAAGACTTAACCACCGCTGTGCGCAGCGTACACACAGCATTTGGTTTGGACGCGCAAACTATTGAAGCTGTTGTTTATGGAGGTACTGGTCGCTAATGGTACAGATTAACGAAAAAGGCGTAAATCTCGCTGTTTTGGGAGCTACCGGTCAGGTGGGCATGGTGATGCGTTCCATTTTGGCTGAGCGCAACTTCCCAATTAAAGACTTGCGTTTCTTGGCATCTGCTCGCTCAGCAGGTCAGGTGTTGAACTTTGAAGGCCATGATGTGGTAGTAGAAGATGTGGCTACCGCAGATTTAAGCGGCATTGATATTGCTATTTTTTCCGCTGGTGGTGGCACCTCTAAAATATGGGCTCCTCGTTTCGCTGAAGCTGGCGCCTACGTTATTGACAATTCTTCGCAATGGCGTATGCATGATGATGTTCCTTTGGTTGTGGCTGAGGTTAATCCAGAAGATTTGAACGATGTGCCAAGCCGTATTATTGCAAATCCTAACTGCACCACGATGGCGGCTATGCCTGCGGTGAAGGTATTGCACGATAATTTTGGATTGAAGCGTTTGGTGGCATCCTCGTACCAAGCTGTTGCTGGCGCGGGTCGTGATGGTGTGCTGCAGCTGGTTAATGAGGCTAAGGCAGCTCTTGACCAAGGAGCAGACCAGCTTGTGTTCGATGGCTCGGCTATTGCATTCCCTGAGCCTACTAAGATTGTGAAGACGATTGCATTCAACGCTGTGCCGTTTATTGGGGCGATTGTGGATGACGGTAGTGAGGAGACGGATGAGGAGCAGAAGTGGCGCAATGAAAGCCGCAAGATTCTGCATATTCCAGGCCTGCTTGCTGCATGCACCTGTGTGCGCGTGGGAGTCTTTACGTCTCATGGCATGAGCATTCAAGCTGAGTTCGAACATGATGTTACTCCAGACATGGCTCGAGAAGTCTTAGCTGATGCTCCAGGTGTGGAGCTTATGGATATTCCAACACCTCAGGAGGCTGCGGGTAAGGATCCAAGCTTTGTGGGCCGCATCCGTCAGGATCAGTCTGTAGAAGGCAAAAAGGGCTTAAGCTTCTTTATTACCAACGACAATTTGCGTAAGGGCGCAGCATTGAATGCTATCCAAATTGCTGAAGTCGTTGTTTCCAAGCACTTCGCGGATCGCGTGTAAAATTTATTGCATGGCAATTCTTAACGTAGTAGCTCGACAGGCGGTTCAGCAATTGAACCGCCTTGTTGAATTAGGATATGCAGATGTTGCAGATTTGAGCCACGCAGAGTTTCGAGCTTTAGCGCAGCCTCTTATAGCGCTACTTAATACGGATCAGTACGAAAATTTGGGCGAAAATATTCTGTTGGTTCCTACCCGCGAACTCGTTTCCCCTGAATCTTTGATTGCGCGCACTGCTGTTGGTCGTAACGCTGGTTTTACTACTATGCCTCCGCGCGATATTGCTAGCTTTTTACCTCAAGAAGGCTGTGAACCTCCTGAAGGGCCTTTTTATATCGTCTGCGATCCGCATACAGGAACTAAGTACGTCAACCGTGAACCAGACGTTGCGCGTAAACTGATTGACTCTGATAATAAATTGCCGCTGACCTTAGAAGAAGGTTTAGCTATTGCCACCCAACATCCTGATTGGTTGACAGATAAGAACGGTTTTAACCTTATTGGTTCGCGCAGTGCTGATGGGCGCGTGCCAAGCGTATGGATTAGCCAGAACTCTCCTCGTTTAGGAGCTGTATGGCCAAATTCGCGTCATACCTGGTTGGGCAATGCCTTCTGTGAAGGACGTTTAGGAAGCCCGTTATCGCATTTTATGGCGTAAAGCATTCTCATAACATTGCGAAAAATATTTCTTATGTCGGAACACGACGGTCTTTTTCCTAGCCTAGCCCGTACAATGGAACACACAATTTCACGTAACATATGCATGAAATTGCGTACATAATAACCATATAATTACTCGTTATTCGTAAGGTAGGGCAATGACTAATTCAGTATTTGACTTAGCACCACTGGCAGCAGCTTCAAATGGTGGGAATAACGATCCTCGATTGCCCAAGCAGCGTTATGTAGGCTGCCCTCAGCGTCCAAGTCGTATGCCATACACCAAGTATGTTTCTTACGATAAGCAGGTTCCTTTCGAATATCCTCAGCGCACATGGCCAGATAAGAAACTGCAACGTGCTCCTCGCTGGTGTTCAGTCGATCTTCGCGATGGTAATCAATCTCTGGTTAGTCCAATGGATTCAGAACGCAAACTGCGTTTTTGGAACCTCCTGATTTCTATGGGATACAAGGAGATTGAGGTGGGCTTCCCATCGGCATCCGAAACCGATTACAACTTCATTCGCATGCTCATCGAACGCGATCTCATCCCCGACGACGTCACCATCGCCGTACTCACACAAGCCCGCGAACATCTCATCCGCAAAACATATGAGGCTCTGCGCGGTTGCAAGCGCGCCATTGTGCACTTTTATAATTCCACATCTGTACTCCAGCGCGAAGTAGTATTTCGCAAAGGAAAAGAAGGCATTAAGCAGTTAGCAGTGGATGCTGCGAAACTGTGCAAGGAACTTGAAGGCGAAGCCGATAATATCGATATTTCCTACGAGTACTCACCAGAATCTTTCACCGGAACAGAACCTGAGTATGCTTTGGAAGTCTGTGATGCCGTTGTAGACGTTATTCAGCCAACGCCAGAGCATCCTATGATCATCAATATCCCGGCCACAGTCGAAATGACCACACCAAATGTGTTCGCCGACCAGATTGAATTCCTCGACCGCAACTTAGCAAACCGCGAGTCTATTGTGCTCAGCCTGCACCCACACAACGATGAAGGCATGGCAGTAGCCGCAACCGAGCTGGCTTTGCTGGCTGGCGCAGATCGCGTTGAAGGCTGTCTTTTCGGCAACGGTGAGCGCACTGGTAATGTGGATCTGTGCACTGTGGGCTTGAATCTGCTCGTTCAAGGCATCGATCCTCAGATTGATTTCTCCAATCTGCGCGAAGTACGCAAGATTGTGGAATATTGCAATCAGATTGAGCTGTCTGAGCGTCATCCATATATTGGAAACTTCGTGTTTACAGCCTTCTCTGGTTCTCATCAAGATGCAATCAAGAAGGGTATGGAAGCTCGCGAGCTTGCCGCTGCCGAGCAGAACGCAGATCTGGATAGCTTCCTGTGGCAAGTTCCATATCTGCCTATCGATCCAAAGGATGTGGGCGGTACCTACGAAGCAGTTATTCGTGTAAACTCGCAGTCTGGTAAGGGCGGCATGGCGTACCTGCTTAAGGTTAATCACAATCTTGATCTGCCTAAGCGTTTGCAAGTCGAGTTCGATCGCGTTGTTCAGCGTTATGCTGATCAAACCAAGCGTGAAGTGAAGGACGAAGATATTTGGCGTCTGTTCAAGGACGAGTATCTGCCTGTGGAGGAGAGCGGTAAGCATGCTGCCCTCGCCGATACTCAGGCAGATGATGGTCTGAAGGTGTGGGGACGTTACCGTCTGCTGGGCGCTAATATTATGTCCGATGATTCTGGCCCAGATACCGTAATTAAGGTGAAGATTCAAGATAACGGTTTGCCAGGAAGTGAAGACGAGCCAACTATACGTCAGATTTCTGGTGTGGGTAACGGTCCAATTGCTGCTTTTGTGAATGCGATTTCTGTGCTGGGCGTTACTGTGTCTGTGCTTGATTATGCAGAACACGCTTTGAGCGCTGGTGGAGATGCTGTAGCAGCTTCGTATGTTGAATGTCAGATTGGCGATGCTCCAGAAGATCGCATTATTTGGGGCGTAGGTATTGATTCCTCAATTACTACCAGCTCGCTGAAGGCTATTTTGTCTGCTGTGAACCGCACGCTTCGATAAAAATTACAGATTCTAAAAGAAAGGTCGGCTTCTCTAGTGAGAGGTCGACCTTTTTCTATTTAATTATTTGTTGGCTCGCCCGTGCCAGGCGTTTGATTTTGATTCTGTTGATTTTGATTTTGTTGATTCTGCTGGTTTTGCTGATTATTATTCGACTGCTCGTTCTGTTCAGAAGAGTTACCGTTATTATTCGAGTTTTGCGAATTTTGTGGCGTATTGTTCTGTGGAGACTTTTGTATCGAGGAGTCATCGTCCTTAGTGTCTTTAGAGTCATCGTCTCGACGAGCCTCCTGACGTTGCACAGAACGTCCTAATCCCCAAGAACCATCAGAACCGCCCACAGTTCCTTGATTTTTTGGAGTAGGGAAGGCTTCATCAGCAACACCAGATAAGGCTTGCTTCATATAGCGAGCAAATAATACAGCAGGGTAACCGGTACCGTTTTCATAAGCGCCGAAAGTTGGCACCACTTCATTCGTTTGACCGTCATCACTTGGATTCCAAATCGCAAAACCGGTCACTACATGACGGCTAAAACCAACAAAACTTAAAGCAGTGCTGTCATTTGCTGTACCAGATTTACCTGCTAAAGTCTTACCCACGCTTAGAGCAGCGCGGCCTGTACCCGATGTAATAACGGCGTGTAAAGCCTGCGTTGTTACTGCTGTTGTATCGGAATCAAAAACTTGACTTCCTTTTGTACTTGCTGCATAAATCGTATCACCACTGCTAGCGGAAGTAACAGATCGCACAATGTGCAAAGTATTTTTTACTCCATCGTGAGCAATGGTTTGATACGCCTGAACCATTTCACTCACATGCACAGCATCAATACCCAAGGTATTATACGGAGAATCTTTTTGAATACTTGATTTTATTCCTGCTTGTTGTGCGATTTCAGCAGTCTTTTGCGGTGTTACTTTTTCATTGAGATCGACAAAAACAGTATTCACGGAGTTCGCCGTTGCCTGGGTCAGCGTAATATTGCCAAAACTCTGGTTTCCATAGTTGGATACAGGTTTAGATAATCCTGCAAACGAACGTGGAGAATTACCATTAAACATGGTGTTCAAGCTCACGCCTTGTTGCACAGCTCCAATAAGGGTGAAAGCCTTCATAGTAGATCCAGCTTGATAGTACGCTTGCGTGGCGTTATTCAACTGCTTCGTATTGTAATCGCGACCGCTATAGATAGACAAAATCTCGCCTGTATCGACGTCCGCGCTCATACCTCCTACTTCAACAGTTTCAGGAAGAGTTCCATCACCATTGCCCACAGTTTGCATTTGCGCTTGCTTATCTTTATCAATCGTAGTCGCAATCGAATAACCACCGGTCATAATCTGATCGTCAGTAAATTTACCGGTGTTAATCAACTCATTTTTCACCATAGTCAGCAGATAGCCTTTATCGCCAGCATATTCATCTGTTGTTGAATTAGTAATGGTTTCAGGGAATTGAGCGTTCTTCGCATCCTCGGAACTAATATAACCGTCTTCCTTCATAATCTTTATAACGCGGTTAAAACGTTTCGTTGCTGCGGTTTGATCTACAGCAGGATCCCATACAGAAGGAGCAGGAATAATCCCCGCTAACATAGCTGCCTCGGAAGAAGTTAAATCTTTAGCGTTCTTTCCAAAGTATGCTTGAGCAGCAGCTTGAATACCATAAGCTCCACGACCCCAATAAATCGTATTTAAATATCCGCACAAAACAGTGGATTTATCTTGAGTCTGAGCAATTTTCAGAGCGAGTAATGCCTCTTTGAGCTTACCCATATAACTTTTTGTTTCGCCTAAATAATAACGTTCCGCATATTGCTGCGTAATAGTTGAACCACCCTGACGCGAACCTGTGGTGATGTTGTTGAACAGAGCTCGTCCAATACCCTTAAAATCGATACCGCTATCGGTCCAGAACGTGCGGTTTTCGGACGCAACAACAGCATTGCCCACATAATCAGGCAGAGTAGAGCATTGAATAATCTGACGGTTTTGCTGCGAAAAGCTGCCAATCGGCGTAGTTCCGTCATTGTAATAGACGGTTGTTTTCTGACTTAACGCGACCGATTCAGGGCTAGGAATTTTAATCATGGCATAAGCAACGCTTAAACCACCTATGCCCAGAATAAATAATCCTAAAAAGCTAAAAAGAAGATATTTAAGAATAGGGCGCTTTTTGAGCTTTTTTGCTGCCGTACGACGATGAGAGCGAGGACGAGAGCTGACCGCTGTAGAGCGGCTACCTGCTGTAGAGCGTGTAGAATGAGTACTGCGCGTGCTACGGGCGCTGCGAGATGTCTTATCGCTTGATTTCTTACTAGCCATTCATCTAAGGCTAGTCTTCATCCGTGAATTCTGTTGATAAAATCCGCAGAATGCGCAAGACGTTTACGCTACTTTTACACAAAAACATGCTTTCTGAGTTTTTACTGAGAACTTTATGTATGCTACGGCGATAATGAGAACGGTGGTAGGGCGCCGATAAAGCGATGGTCACGTGTTGGAAGATTGGTAATAGCGCGGTGATAGCGCAATGATAAGCACACGATAAACGCATGAATAAGAGTATTTTCATTGTGTTCATTCGGTGAATATATTGTGCTAAGCCGTCATCTATAGTGGCACTATCATACAGTCCTAGTACTCTTTAATAAGAGTAATGAGTGTACTCGTACTTGTGAAGCTTGAAACTAGATTGACGCTAGCTTGCTCGTTTTGAGTGACGTGAAACTGGTGGCTCATAATACCTAGTGGAAGCTAGAATGTGGCAAGTTTCATGAAGAGTATTGTTAATGTAAGGAAATTGAATGGTCGTTCGCGTAGCCATTGCGGGCGTGGGAAACTGCGCGTCATCACTTGTTCAGGGCGTGGAATATTACAAGAACGCTCAGGATGATGAGAAAATCCCCGGCATTATGCATGCTAATTTCGGAGGATACCGTATTCGAGATATTGAATTCGTAGCAGCCTTCGATGTGGATGCCGCCAAAGTAGGCTCTGACTTAAGCGAGGCAATTTTTGCTTCCCAAAACAACACCTACACTTTCAGTCAGGTTCCATCCCTAGGTGTAGAAGTGCAGCGCGGTCCAACCTATGACGGTTTGGGCACGTATTACCGTGAAATGATTGATGAATCAAGTGCAGCAGAAGTGGATGTGGCACAGGTACTTAAAGATAAGCACGTTGATGTGCTCGTCTCCTATCTGCCCGTTGGCTCGGAAGAAGCCGATAAATTCTATGCATCAGCAGCAATAGAAGCCGGATGTGCTTTTGTTAACTGTTTGCCAGTATTTATTGCATCTGATCCGCAGTGGGCGCAAAAATTCCGTGATGCAGGCGTTCCTATTGTGGGTGACGATATTAAAAGTCAGGTGGGTGCCACTATTACGCACCGCACTTTAGCTCGCCTTTTCGAAGACCGTGGCGTGCGCGTTGACCGCACATACCAGTTGAATGTGGGCGGCAATATGGACTTTATGAATATGTTGCAACGCGACCGTTTGGAATCTAAGAAGATTTCTAAAACACGTGCTGTAACCTCAATTGTTCCTCACGAGATGGAGGAGCGTAACGTTCATATTGGTCCTTCCGATTACGTGGCATGGCTTGACGACCGTAAGTTTGCTTTTGTTCGTTTGGAGGGAACGACCTTTGGTGATGTTCCTTTGAGCTTGGAATATAAGCTTGAGGTATGGGATTCTCCAAATTCCGCTGGCGTGGTTATTGACGCTATTCGTGCGGCAAAAATTGCGTTGGATCGCGGTTTAGGAGGCCCTATTTTGGCTCCAAGCGCTTACTTTATGAAGTCTCCAGCAGTACAGTATGAAGATCATGAAGCACGCGCATTAGTAGAACAGTTTATTACTGGTCAGGTAGAAAATACTGCAGCTCAGCTTAATGCAGACATTGCTCAAGCACAGGCTGAAGGTAAAGATGTGTGGCACGCTTAGCTCAGTGTGCAACTAGGGTGCAGGGCAGCATAAGGAGCCTGTCCTGCACTTTTACATACACAGCGGGAGTTGTTGAGAAAACCCTTTGAAGTCTAGGTAGAATATGGTGATTGTATGAAAAAGCGTAAAGAATCAAAAAATAGTATGATGCGTGCGTTATCACGTGCATTTTCGCGTCATGATTTTAGCTCATGGAGTTATGCCGCGTGGTTCTGTCTAATCAATCTTTTTGCCATCGTAATTTTGCAGTGGGGTATTAACGATACCAACGCTGTGAGTAATTCTTTTGCATTTGTTGGTAAAATTTTCCTCGGTAAGTTTGAAGTAGTTAATGAGTTTCTTCTTACTGGTTTGGTGTATTTTATTGTGATTATGCTGGTGAACCGTTTTTGGCTTGCCACACAAATTTTCCTTGATATTTGTATTTTTATTACTGTTGTTGAGCGTTTTAAATTAGAGTCGCGTTCTGAAACGATTCTTCCTTCTGATTTGGGTTTCGTGACGGGCGGTAAAGCACGGAGCTTAGCAGGATGGATGCCTGATGATGCTTTATGGATTATTGTGGGCGCTGTTATTTTAGCTATGATTAGCACTGCTTTTTTCTTGATTATTGGGCATAGAGATACGAGAAAGAGCGTTGTTCGTAGTAGGAAGCTTCTTGTGCGCTCGGTGAAGCGTGTGGTTGCTGCTGTGGTGGCTTTTAGTTTCTTGTTTGCTTTTGTGATGTCTATGGCGTCTGTGGGCTCGTGGTCGAATTCTATGTTGACATTCTTTGGTGACTCACCAAAGTTGTGGGATTCTAAGATTGACGCGCAGAATAATGGTACGGCGGTGAGTTTTGCTCGTTTGTTGAATCCGAAGGTGATGGATAAGCCTGCTGGGTATTCTGAGAAGATGATGAAGCAGATTGCTTCTCGTTATGCGCATAATGCGCAGGAGTTGAATGTGCATCGCAGTGCTCGTTTGAAGGATTCGACGGTGATTTATATTTTGTCGGAGTCTTTCTCGGATCCCTCTCGTGTGCCGGGGTTGAAGGTGAGTAAAGATGTGATGCCTTTTGTGCGTGAGCTTAAATCGAAGACGACGTCTGGTTTGATGTTGTCGTCTGGTTATGGTGGTGGTACGGCTAATTTGGAGTATATGGCGTTGACGGGTTTGTCGATGAGTAATTTTGCTCCGTCTTTGAGTTCTCCGTATCAGCAGTTGGTTCCTACGCAAAAGTGGTCGGCGAGTGTTAATCAGTTGTGGGGTGAGCAAGCTTCATTGGCTTTTCATCCGTATCAGTC
>NZ_ATVB01000017.1 GCF_000420505.1 Alloscardovia omnicolens DSM 21503
TCGAATCTCCTCGTCTCCGCGTTTGGCTTTCAGAAGAAATTCTGAAAGCCTTTATTTTTACTTGTTAACCGCTTGTTTTCAACGGTTTCAGGCTGTTGTGCTCATTCTCAGTTAGTTGCATAAGAGAGCATATGAGGAGGGGGAACTCAAGGGTGGGGAAAAAACTTTTGGGTTATATGACAAATATTGACCATGATGAAGTTTCACATGAAATTCTACGATGTATTACTACAAAGCCAATCGAGGAAGTAATCCAAATAAACCCTGATGAGGCTTCTCGACATTTGAAAAGTAATGACCGATCGATCTAAGTTCGGACAGCTCCGAACCCTTATATGTCGGTCTCACCTCTAAGTTTACGGATTAATACCGTGATCGTGCAGCGGTATAAGACATCAGACTGTAAATCTGACGCAGCTATTGCTACACAAGTTCGAATCTTGCTCACGGCACTAGAATTCCATATTCCGGTGTGAGGCTTTCTATCTTGAACGTGAACACAAGAATTGATTGCCCCAATAAGAAAAATAGGAGATGCTCGCACAATCACTGGGAAGTTGAGGAATCTCCTATTAATCGACTTGTAACCTATATTTCGAATCAGTAATGTGATTAGCGATACAGCTTTGCATCATTACTCATGAGGAAATATTGACATATGGACCACTCTAGGAGGCATAATCTCAACACTCGTACTCTTTTACAAGAGTTCTCAGTTGTGATATTATTCCTACTAACAGTAGCCCCCTAAGCCTCTTAATAATGCTCAAATCTGGGGGCTCTTTTTATTTACAGAGGTAATATGAAGTCAGCAAAAACCATCGATGAAATGATTAAACTTTTCGAAGATCGAGAGTTAATAATCGCTGATGAAGAGCATTTCCGTGACCTTTTGTATAACAACAATTATTATCGACTATCCGGGATATTTTCGTGTATTTCAAATAGATCCATCGAATGGTGACAATAGGTTCATTGCTGGCACTACTGAGGAAGATTTCATCACTCCGTATATTCTTGATGCTAAGTTGAGAGCGTTGATTCTTCAAGGAATCAGTATCCTAGAGATTACTCTACGTTCCCGTTTTGCGTATGAAATAGCACAAGACGGGCATGCTTATGATTACGTGTCGTTATCGGCTTACAAGCATTTGGCGAAGAGGAAGACTTCTTCTTATCAAGAGAGACTAATACTAAAAATCAATGACTGGATAGAAAAATCTTCAGAGGTTTGTATTAGGCACTACCATGAAGTCGGGAAAGATATTCCCGTTTGGGCGGCTGTCGAAGTGCTGCCATTTGATACGGTTTCAAAGATGTTGTCTTCTCATATCGATTCGCAGGCGCTGAGACAAGTCTATAAATCAATAGGCTTACCTAAAAACCCGAGAATTGGGTCTAGCATTGTTCATGCGATGGTTTACCTTCGTAATTTGTGTGCTCACCATTCACGACTATGGAAACGAGAAACAATCATTTCAGTTCCTCATATTTCGTACGTTGAGGAAACAATTAATGGTATTTCTTATGAACAAAAATCCGTTGCGGCCTCTTTGATTCTTCTCATGCATATGGTGGATTTCATTAATCACAGCTCGGAATATTCTGAAGAAATTCTAAGTTTCTTAAGAGCAAATAATTCCTATGTCAACGGGTTAGCTACTCCTGTTCACTGGAAATAAAACTATCTTCTTTCAAGCACAAAATCTGAGGAACTACCTCTGCTAATTTACCCCAATCATCTGCAGAGTTTTTTGCCCTCTAAACTCGTTGTAGTTCAAACGCACGCGTGCACTTATCGGCACATCTTCGGTATTCCAAAGCAGTACTGGCGGGCAGCCAGGCATCTGCAACTTGAGGTGCTGTTGTTCTTTACCGATGCGGCTTATCTCAGTATCAGCAGGGAAAATAATCTCCATAATAGGGTAGTCGAAATTCTTACCAAAAGGTGCCACACAATCTAAGAACTGCGTAATCTCATTGAGAGCAGTTGTATCCCACCAAGCAACGTCAATATCTGGACCGTTATCGCCAATCAATAACGCTGGCTCTTCCTCAAAATCAGAAGGAACACGCACCCCTTGCAAAGCATCAACTAAAGCATCCAGCGAACCTGTAACGCCGCCGGCTCCCTGATGTCCTACGACCTTGAGGCCATCGCGGTCATTGAGCATATCGATAATTGGGTAAAAATCTGGCGAACGCATCGATCCCTCAACTTGCTTGCCGTGCGTGCGATCGTAGGCTACGTGAACCACAGCTGTGGGAAGTCCAGAAGCGTGCATCAATTTGCCGGCGAGCAAACCCAACATACCGCGAGGCGCGTCTGTAATGTACACGTATGGCGCATACGTATCAACCAGCGTATCTATATACTCATCAACAAGTTTCTTGCGCTTAGCGTTGGCAGCAATCAAACGAACGATAGCAGCGCGACGCTCAGCCCGATCATCCGACATAAACACACAAAAAGCGTCACTCATCGACGAGCCCACACGCCGCGGCGCGTTAAACATCGGAGCCAGAGTAAAACCATAAAAACCCTCATTGCACTGCGCAAGCGACACCTCAAGCTCCTCAAGAAGCTGAGCGTACCCTTCGAAAGCAGTCAAAAACGCGCGGTTTACGCTAGCGTCACCGCGCAAAGAATTCAAAGCGGTCGGACGGGCAATCAACTCGCGCGTAAGGCTTAACGACTTGCGCACTAAAGCGCGGTTATCGTGCACCAGAGGCATCACATCGGACACCGTGCCAATGCCCACGAACAGTTGCAGCAGGTTAAGATACTTGCGCTGCTCGGCGCTCACAAAACGGCGCGCGTACGCACTAATCATTAAAAACGCAACGGCCGCACCGCAAATGCCTGGCAGCGGATACGAGGAGTTGCGGCAGCACGGATCAATCATGGCGTCGGCCGGGCAATCGATTTCTTGATCGTGATGGTCCGTAATCAAAACTGCTAAACCGAGCGACTGCGCGTAACGTATGCCGTCGGTCGAATTTACCCCGCTATCGCAGGTGAGAATAACCGTGGTGTCGGGAAAACGGCGCATAATATCGTCCACATCATCGCGGCAAAAATCGTGACCGCTCTCATAGTCGGGCACCGACAGTTCCACCTGAAAACCCAGCTGCTTCAAACCCGCGTACGAAATCGTGCCCGAGGTAATGCCATCCATATCGAAATCCGGGTAAATGGCGAGCCGCGCATCGCGATAACTGTGCAGTTTCTCAATAAACGCATCCATACCATCGAGCTGCTCGCCATACGGCGTGTTAATTTCGCGTAGAAAATCAGGCGATAAACCGGTGCGCTCAATAAGCGTGCGCAAGCCGGCGGAGCAGGTGTCGAGCGAGAAGTTCGGCGCGAACGGGTTAATAAGGGCAATCTCTACGTTTTCAGGCACGAGATTATTGTAAGGCGAGCGAAAGAAGAGCGTTACTGAGCGCGCTCCACAACTCAGCCTAAAATAGTTCGCATGAGTGCCGAAACAATTGTGACTTATGCGCGTACCATGTTGCGCACCTTCGACGACGTGCCGTTTAACAACGTGGATGCAGCGATTCTTTCGCAGCTGGCTTACGCGCAGCTCGATGGTGAACAGGTGCCTTCGCTCGTGCACACGCGTGCTGAGTATCAGGCGCGATACAAGAAAAAGTACGGTTCGCCGACCGGTAAAATCTTGCGCGCAGTAGCCGCAGGTCTTACGAAAAAGAAATCTAGCCCGCTCTTGCACGACGAGGAGCGTTTCGTCTCGCTTTATACGGCTTTGTGGCGCGCGGAAGATTTCGAGAACATTTTCCCTTCCCTGTCCACACGCGAGATGATGATTGAGCTGGTCAGCGCTGTTGTGGCGTCACCTCGTTTCCGCGATATTAAAGTAGGGGAGTTTACCTACGAGTTCAATAATGATCGTGAGCATCAGCAGCAGTTCGCGGCTATGACCTTCTTACTACCGGAAAACGCCTACGACTCAAACGACTCAAAAACCACAGAATTCATCGCTTTCCGCGGCACTGAAACTTCCTTCGTTGGTTGGCGCGAAGACTTCGAGCTGGCTTTCCATAAAGATATTCCTTCGCAGCTGTCTGCTGCACGCTATGTGGAAGATATTTACCGTCACTCGCATGGCAGAAACCTTGTTATTGCTGGCCATTCCAAGGGCGGCAACACGGCCGTGTATGCGGCTACGAAAGTTCCTGCGAACGTGCAAAACGCAATCCAGCAGATCTACTCTTTCGACGGACCAGGTTTTATTACCAACCTTCTGGATTCGCCTGAATACAAGCGCATTGAGCCGAATCTTACGAAACTTATTCCGCAAGATTCCTTCGTGGGCATGATGTTTGCCGGTCGCGAGCCATACCGCGTTGTGCACAGTGACGAAGCTTCTGTTATGCAGCACTTTATGTACAAGTGGGCGGTCGACCTCGACAGCGCTGACTTCGTGTATGACCAAGAGATTTCGTCGCGCGCGCTCAAGATAGCCGATTCCTATGTTGAGTGGACCAATTCGCTCGACTTGGCTACACGTCGCAAAGTTATCGACGCAATTTTTGCGATTTTCGAGGCTACTGGATACGAATCCTTCACCGAAATTGCAGACAATATCAGTACTGCAGCACCGATGATGTGGCAAGCCGCGCAAGAAACCGACAGCGCTGTGCGCGATATTACGGTTACTGCGCTGCGTGATTTGTTCTCCATGATTTTCGGCTTTAACAACTTCTCCAAGTACACCACGCAGTGGGAAGCGATGGTGGCGAAGGTGTCGCAAAGCCTGCCTTTTAGTAAAAACGCGGAAGAAATCGAGCAGAACTAAATGCGCACGATTACGAACCCTGCCAGCAATCCGGCGCACTACTCGTATATCGAGAAGAAATCAGAGTTCATCGGCGATGCGTGTCATATCGATTCGCTCGACGAGGCGGTTGAGTTTGTCGAGCAGATCCGCGCGCAGCACCCCAAAGCACGGCACGTGTGCTTCGCGGCTGTTATGGGAGCCAGTCAAGCGCAGTTTAACGAACGTATGAGCGATGACGGGGAACCGAGCGGTACCGCGGGCAAACCGATACTGAACGTGCTGCGGCAGTCAGAAACAACGGATACCGTTATCGCGGTTACGCGCTATTTTGGCGGTATACTTTTGGGAGCCGGCGGTCTGGTACGCGCGTACTCGACGGCTGCGGCCGAAGCACTTCGCGTGGCTAATCTTGGTAACGTTATCCCAGCGCGCGAGTTTATGTGCACGGTTGACTACGCTCAGCATTCGCTTATCCAGCGGCTTATCGCCCAACATAGCGGGCGCGTACATCATGAGGACTTTAGCGATAAAGTCGTGGTAAAATTTGTGATTCCAACCGATCGCGTGCTCTCGATGGAACAGATGGTGCAGCAGACATTTAACGCGTCTGTACAGCTGATAGCCGGCGCGGAAAGTTCGTTGATGGAGAAAGAGTAGAGATGGCAGAAACTGAATCTTTAAGCGCGGAGTATGAATTTTTGCGTCATACCGAGGATGCTGCTGAGTTGAGTAAGCGCTGCCATACGCCGCTTCCGGACGTGAGCGATGCTGCCGCGTTCTCGCGTGCTACCGCTTTACTCGAAGCTGTTGCGGGAAATATGCACACGCCGTTAGAAGATCGTATCTTTTTGGCGCAAACCATGCCGTACCCAAATATTTTGGTGAAGCTATCCACTGATCCCGAGGCTAGCGTGCGCGAGGCTGTGGCTGCTAATACTGATTCGAAAGATTGGCTCGTTGGGCGTTTAACCAAAGATAGCGATGATAATGTGCGCGCAAAAGCGCTGATGAACCCGGTAACGACCTGGCGTATGCGTATGGAAGGTGCACAAGATTCGCGCACGCCGGCTTCCGTTTTGGCTCATTTGGGCGCTTTGGGGACAGAAGAAGATAGTAAATCGCCAGCAGTGTTGGCGGCGATGGTGCGCAGAGCTGTGGCTCAGAACCCGAATGTTGATGACGAAACCTTGCGCGTGCTGGTTGCAGATAACGTTCCTGATGTAGCTGTTGCGGCCCGCGAAACTCAACAGGCACGCGGATAAGGGCCACTTTGACCCTGGTCGTTACTGTGCGCTATTATTGCAGATTGTTGTGTTTCCCTACAGGGGTCCAGGAAAGCGCTTTCCCACTCGCTCACTAGGACTTTCAGGGAGCCCACGGATAAAGGATGCCATAAGGTATCTGGAACACAATGAAAGAAAAGGTTATACAGTGAAGACTTTCACTCCAAAGCCAAGTGATTTGACTCACGAATGGTACGTCGTAGACGCTACCGACGTGGTGCTCGGTCGTTTGTCGGTACAGGTAGCAAATTTGCTTCGCGGCAAGAACAAGCCAACTTTCGCTCCACATGCAGATGGCGGTAACTTCGTTATCGTTATTAACGCAGACAAGATTTCTTTGAGCGGAAACAAGCTGAACAAGAATCTCTACAGCCACTCTGGTTACCCAAGTGGTTTGCGTGCAGATTCTTATGCTGAGCTTCTTGAGAAGGATCCAGAGCGTATTATTCGCGCAGCAGTTAAGGGCATGATGCCTAAGAACAAGCTTGCTAAGGTACAGCTTGGTCGTTTGCGCGTTTATGCAGGAGATCAGCATCCACATACCCCAAACCAGCCACAAGTTGTTGAGATCGCACAGGTCTCCCAGCAGGCTAACTAGGACCGAAAGGAGAATCCATAATGGCTGAAAATGCAAGCTCCGCGGTTCTTGAAACCGAGGTAGAACTCACTTCTTACACTTCTGAAACCAATGCAGGTGCTGGTACCGGTACTTCTGCTATTGCTCCCGGCTACGGCACTGGTCGTCGTAAGGAAGCTGTAGCTCGTGTACGTTTGGTTCCAGGCTCTGGTAAGTGGACCGTTAATGGTCGCACTCTCGAAGAGTACTTCCCAAGCCGTTTGCACCAGCGCGAAGTTAACTCACCGATCGTTTTGCTCAAGCTCGAAAACAAGTTCGATGTTATCGTTCTTGTTGATGGTGGCGGCGTAACTGGTCAGGCAGGTGCAATCCGTCTTGGCGTTGCTCGTGCTTTGAACAGCATTGATCGTGATGCTAACCGCGCAGCTTTGAAGAAGGCCGGTTTCTTGACTCGCGACGCACGCGTCGTAGAGCGCAAGAAGGCTGGTTTGCACAAGGCACGCAAGGCTTCTCAGTACTCCAAGCGTTAAGTTTTACTTTTCGTTTATTTCAAGTCCTCTATCTTTTCTAAAGGTAGGGGACTTGTTATATTGAGAGAAGAGTTATCTCACAAGAAAAGGTACTATTACGAGCAACGAACCATATGAACAATTCGGACAGGACGAATCTGTATATCCTCATAATGCTGACAATGCTGTGAATTCTGAATTCAATGGCGATCCAGTTGCCAATGATGCAAATGCAGGTGCTCCTGCTGCGCAAGCTTATGCACAGCCACATCCTCAGGTTCAGCCTGCGCAAGCTCCTTCGCAGGTCTATGAACAGCAGCCATACGTTCAAGCGCAACCACAGTATGCGCAGCCTGTGCAACCGCAGTATACTCAACCAACGCAGCAAGCACCATACGTACAGCAGGCGCCTTATGGTCAACAAGCGCCTTACGGTCAACCTCAGCCACAACAGCAGGCTCCATATGGGCAGTATGTTCCACCGCAGTTTAATAATGGTGTGCCAAATGCGGGTACTCCGGGCGTTTCGGGTGTTCCAGGTGCGTTCCCACAGGCACAACCACTTATGGTTGGCTCTAAAAGCAAAATTGTTGCTGCTGTTCTAGCGTTTTTCCTAGGTGCTCTCGGCATTCATAACTTCTATTTAGGAAAGACTACCCGCGCTATTGTTCAGCTACTTATGACAGTAGTTGGTTGGATTCTTATTCTTCCTCCTATCATTTGCGGTATCTGGGCTTTCGTGGAATTCATTTTGATTCTTGTCTCTTCACCAGGATCTAGCTATCACAAAGATGGTTATGGTTTGGAATTGCAAGACTAGAGCCTCATTATTGCGGATAAGTCACCTTCACTTTGATGTGAGGGTGACTTTTTATATGCGGCTTACTGTTGAGTACGCAGTATGGTTTGGATTCATGAGTGAAGTCGATACGCGCAACCGATATGCCACTTGTGAAGCCATTTTTCCGCATTAAAAGTGGCATATCGGGTGTATTAATCGGTTAAGCAGAATGCGTGAGAGTAATAAATCCTCGAATTTAACGCAGTGCGAAGCCTGACTGCGCGGAACGGCTGCTAGTCACGCACCCGCAACCGAAAAAACAAACAAATCCCACTAATAAAACCGTTGAACTGGTATATGTATTCGATGAGCGAGACAAACAATCGTTTTAACTGCAGATACGTAACCGTTCGTTTCAGGATTTTCTGCAGAATACGCGGCTATTGTATTCTTAAAACTGCTTTATCTCGTACGGCTGACGATATCTGTAAGCGTTAAAGCTTCGTGAGGGTTGCTGATGTAAGAATGTAAAGCCGTAACTGCTTGGTTGCTTCTAAAATGGGCTATCCATCAAAACAATCAAAACAATCAAAACCAATCTCAAAACCCATGCTTCAATATGAAAATCCGAGCCGCTGCACAAGGTATAGTTCCTCCCAAAACCCAACAAATCAAACCCTTACCGCACTTTAATAAAACAACTTTACAAAAGTCTCGGTCAAAACTTGCGCGCACAAAACTTCTCTCATAAAGTGTGAGCTAGAACACACAAAGGTTGTGGTTTCTCACACAATTGAGGAGGTCACTCGTGGCAAAAGCAGCTACTAAGGATCAAACACCAGCTAAGGAAGCTGAACCTGTAATGTCTGAAGCAGAGAAGGAAGTTGACGGTCTTGTTCAGCGGGCTCTCGTCGCTCTCGATGAATATCAGAGCTTCGACCAGAAGAAGATCGACTACATTGTTGCTAAGGCTTCTATCGATGCGCTGCACGCTCATCTCGAGCTGGCAAAGATGGCTGTGGACGAAACTGGTCGCGGTATGGTCGAAGATAAGGCAACGAAGAACATCTTCGCATGCGAACATATTACGCATCACCTCGCTAACCAGCGCACTGTAGGCGTTATTAACGAAAGTGACGTAGATGGCATCACCGAAATCGCAGAACCTGTGGGTGTGGTTGCAGGCGTCACCCCAGTAACGAACCCAACCTCTACCGCCATCTTTAAGGCGCTCATCGCATTAAAGACTCGCTGTCCAATAGTTTTCGGATTCCATCCATTCGCTCAGGAGTGCTCGAAGGCAGCAGCAAAGATTGTTCGTGATGCAGCAGTAGCAGCAGGTGCTCCAAAGGACTGCATTCAGTGGATTGAACACCCATCCATCGAAGCAACCGGCGCTTTGATGAAGCACCCAAGCGTTGCAACCATTCTGGCAACCGGTGGTCCAGGCATGGTAAAGGCAGCATACTCCTCGGGTAAGCCGGCATTGGGTGTAGGTGCAGGTAATGCTCCAGCATACGTCGACAGCAATGTAGACCTTGATCGCGCTGTGAACGATTTGGTTCTCTCCAAGCACTTCGATTACGGTATGATCTGCGCAACCGAGCAGGCTATTATCGCACACACCGATATTTATGATTCCTTGATTGAAAAGCTCAAGGCTCGTCACACCTATTTTGTGAAGGGTGAAGAAAAGACGAAGCTTGAAAAGTTCATGTTTGGCACCACAGCTTATGCAAAAGATGGCTCGAAGCCAGTTTTGAACTCCAAGGTTCCAGGCAAGTCCCCACTGTGGATTGCTGAGCAGGCGGGTATTACTATCCCAGAAGATACTGTTATTATCGCTGCAGAGTGCAAGGAAGTGGGCGATAACGAGCCGCTGACCATGGAAAAGCTCGCTCCTGTTCACGCAGTATTGCGCGCTAACAATAAGGACGAAGCATTCGTTATGTGCGAGCAGATGCTGGTACATGGCGAAGGTCACACGGCAGCAATTCACACCGATAACGAAGATCTCGTTCGTGAATACGGTCTGCGTATGCATGCATGCCGCGTTATCTGGAACTCCCCATCATCCTTGGGTGGTATTGGCGACATCTACAATGCGATTGCTCCTTCGCTGACTTTGGGATGCGGTTCATATGGCGGCAACTCGGTAGCTGGCAACGTTCAAGCAGTCAACCTTATTAATGTCAAGCGTGTAGCACGAAGGAATAATAATATGCAGTGGTTCAAGATTCCACCAAAGACGTACTTTGAGCCAAACGCCATCCGCTATCTGCGCGATATGGTGGATGTGAACCGCGTTGTATTTGTGTGCGATAAGGTTATTCTCGATTTAGGTATTATTGACAAGGCTATTGCACAGCTTCAGCAGCGTTTGAATAAGGTGGAATGGCGCATTATCGATTATGTGGAGTCAGAGCCATCTATTGAAACAGTTGAGCGCGGCGCAGCGATGATGCGTGATGAGTTCCAGCCAGATACAATTATTGCTATTGGTGGCGGTTCTCCAATGGATGCCGCAAAGATTATGTGGCTGCTGTATGAACACCCAGAAATTGAGTTCCGCGATATTCGCGAGAAGTTCTTCGATATTCGCAAGCGCGCTTTCCGTCTTCCAGAATTAGGTAAGAAGGCAAAGCTCGTATGCGTGCCAACTACCTCGGGTACAGGTTCGGAAGTAACTCCGTACGCTGTTATTACCGATACCAAGACGGGTATTAAGTATCCAATTACGGATTACTCGCTGACCCCGTCGGTTGCAGTGGTTGATCCAGTTTTGGCTCGCACTCAGCCTCGTCGCGTAGCTAGCGACTCTGGTTTTGATGCGATTACGCACGCTATGGAAGCATATGTGTCCGCTTATGCCAACGACTTCACTGATGGATTGGCATTGCATTCTGTAAAGTTGCTGTGGGAGAATTTGGCATCTTCTGTTAACGAGGGTCAGGCAAATCCACAGGCACAGGAAAAGGTGCACAACGCTGCAACAATGGCGGGTATGGCTTTCGGCTCTGCATTCTTGGGTATGTGCCACTCCATGGCTCACACTATTGGTGCGCTCTGCCACGTGGCTCACGGTCGATGCAACTCTATCTTGTTGCCATACGTTATCCGTTACAATGGTCAGATTCCTCTGGAGCCAATTTCTTGGCCAAAGTACAACAAGTACGTGGCGCCACAACGCTACCAGGATATTGCTAAGCAGCTCGGTCTTCCAGCCGACACCGCCGATGAGGCCGTAGAAAACCTCGCGAATGCAGTGGCTGATTACCGTGACAACAAGCTGGGCATGGACGCGTCCTTCCAAGCAGCAGGCGTTGATGAGAAACACTTCTGGTCTGTTCTCGATCAGATTGGCATGCGTGCATATGAAGATCAGTGCACACCTGCAAATCCTCGTATTCCTCAGATTGAAGATATGAAGGATATTGCCATCGCAGCATATTACGGTGTATCTCAGGCTGAAGGTAAGAAGTTGCGCGCACAGCGTGAAACTGCTCAAGCATAGTTCAATGCTTACTGAACGCTTACTGATACTATAGATAAAACTAACGAAAGGTGCTGGGGCTTAAATGAATGAGCTGCCTCCGGCACCTTTTGTTATGCAGTCGTGTTGTTATGCAGTCGCGCGTTACACACAACTGCTCTGTGAGATCTAGATCAGCTTAGTTCTGGACATCCGAGTATGGAATCTTCTTGTAAACCGTGTTCACATCATGTTAGGATTTTTTGTGTTTTTACTCTCACATCGCTGTGGTGAGGAGGGAACACATAGGGAGACAAGAATAAGCTACAGGAAGAAAGTTGAATATGATACCTCTCAAATCAATCTTTAGCCCTTTTCTTCCTGATGGACAAACACATAAGCGGCGCATATCGCTTTTCTGAACCTTGGCTATCGTAGGCTTTGTTGTATATATCTTTTATATACGTTTTTATGATCCCGCAAGGCGCGTGGAAACTTTATATATCTCTTCTTGTGCATATTATTTATATTTTCGTAGGTCTTGCTTTTCTTTTGCTTGCAATAGCTATGTTTGATATTCGCTTGTTTTCCGAGATTATTACTCGTCGTACTGAAGACGCACAGAAGCGACAGTATCGACGAGAACGGATAAAAATTATTGTATAGCGTTTTGGCTTTCAATTGTTGGAGTGCTTTTTATTATCGCTGGCGTTACGAGCACGATAGATAACGTTCAAGATATACGCGAGGGTAGCATACAAGGAGTTGTTCGAGCAGTCAATCTGAAAAAGCCTACGTCGCGGTACGGTCGTGCATACGTAATCACGTACCGCGGTCATTATTGGAAAGAAATCAGTAATAATCGCACTGTCGCTCTCGATAATACGCGCGAAGTAGAGGTATGGTATAGACCAAGTTTTTTGATACAAACGCGAATAACGTTGCTGATCCACGAACTTTATACGTCATTACTGTGTATCCTCATTCAGGTCAACTCGTCAGCATAACTGCCATAAAAGTACCTGTAGATAATAGTAAGAACAACAACTCTTTTAGCAAATCTCTTTTAGAGAATAAAGAACTTCTCGATAATTTATTGCAGAAACAATAGAATCTGTTGTAGGTGTGACAAATGTCATGCCTGTATCACTGCAAAAGCTCTTCTATCTTCGTGATAAACAGCACTTCTTCTCTAGCTGTATCAAGCCAAGAATAGAAGTATGAACACAACAGACTATATTCTCGAAACCCGTCAGCTGACGCGCACCTTTTCTACTCCTGACGGTCCTCTTCATGCAGTCAATAATCTTACTCTCAATATTGAGCGGGGTAAGACCGTAGCCTTACTGGGGTCTAATGGAGCAGGTAAGAGCACATTAATTAATATGATGATTAATCTCGATAAACCTAGCTCAGGCTTTCTGTCTGTGTGCGGACAGACAGCAGCACAGGCTCAATCGCAATCGCTTGTAACCGCCATCATGCAATCTGGTGGCCTACTTCCTGAATGGACAGTGCGCGAAACAATCGTAACGATGTGTGCAATTCGCAAACAATCGCATCGAGTTGACGAGATTACCCAGAAATCAGGAGTACAAACATTCCTCAATCGCCATATTCGTGACTGTTCAGGCGGACAAGTGCAAAGACTTCGTTTAGCCTTAGCGCTTATTACACCAGGTGAACTCTTGATTTTAGACGAACCGACTGCAGGTATGGATCCGCATGCCCGCAGGGAATTATGGAATGAAATCAATGCGCTGCATGATCAAGGAATAACAATTCTGTGTGCCACTCATTTTCTTGATGAAGCAACGCGCAATGCCGACGACATTGTGGTGATGCACAAAGGTCAATTACTTGCTCATGGAACACTGACCGAGATTCTGGATTTGACGTCCACTCACAGTCTTGACGAAGCATTCTTTGCACTCACTGATACAGCCGATTCTCAGATATCCCAACCAACTCTTCACCCAACTCGTCATTAAGGACACACATCATGCGCACCTATTTTCTTACGCGACTTCGTCACGAAATACTATCTCCATACCAAATTCTTTTTAGCATTCTCATGCCCATACTTATGTTCAATATTTTTGGACATTCAAAAGGCTCAGACTACATGTTGCCTACCGGCGCAAACGTATCGGGCATCATTGTTATACAAATGGCATTTTATTCAGCAATTTTAGCCTCCACAATGTCTGGATCAATGCTTGCTCACGAGCGCGAAACGCAATGGACTCGCACCCTGTATCTCGCTGGAGCATCAGTGCCAATGTTGGTTCTGTCTCGTTTTGCAGTCAGCCTGTGTATGAGCGTGATTCCAACAACCCTGCTGTATATTATTGCCGCATGCACAGGAGCAATACTGCCTACGCGCTGGTGGATTATCACATGGATACTCATTGTTGTTATCAGTACGCTCTTCTCAGGTTTTGGACAATACATAGGAAGTATTTTCCCTGACCGCACTGCAGGAGGACTTGCTAGTGGTCTGATTGTTTTGTTGGCATTCATGTCTGATATTTTTGTACCTTTAGAAGGATTCATGTTCAGATGTGCTCAGTTCATGCCGCTTTTTGGTTTCAAAAGTGCTTTAACGTGGGAACTGCTCAGCGGTCACAATGCAACAGGGGAGCAGCTTAATCTTGCCTTTGTCTCAGCTAATATAGCTGTATGGTCGCTTATTATGCTGACATTGTCGGTTGTAGCAGTGCGTTTATCACGTCGGCGTTAAACTCAAACATACGATTATTGTGCATAGCAGCGTTGGGATATACGCATGGAGTATGTCCCAACGCATAGAGGTTAGACAGAGGTACTTATAATGGCGTTGTCCCAAGAATCAACATCTCAACGAGAGTTACATAAATACAGCGCGCGCTCGCGTCGTATTGGATACATTTTTGCGAGCGTATGGATTATCTTTCTTGCTTTTCCGCTCTATTTTGCTTTTGCTTATCCTCGACAAAATATATTGCAAGAGATTGCTTTAGTCCTAGATATCTTATTGATTGCTCCGGTTTTTCTGTACGGTAGCATAAAACTTAACGTTTTGAACCCTCGTCGTAAACAATCAACTGTTCAATCTATTATCGTTCTTACTCTTCTGCTCGTTCTGACTGCCGGCGCTGTATTTTTTGGCGAGAACTGGGAATATATTACCTGCTTTAACTTTTTCCTAGGCTGTGCGCTATATATTTTACCGTTAAGAACTTCTGTATGTGCTGCTTTTATAAGTCTGATTGCATTCTATATATGCGCGGTTTTAGGAGGAGGTTTTCGCGTAGTAAACCAGTATTTCATTATTATGGTTATATGGTCAGCAATAGTTTTATTAGGGCGATACTCAGATAATAATTCTGTACGTTTTGCTCAACTGAAAGATCGTATTAGTCGCATGGAGGAGCGCGAGCGGGCAGCCAGTGATATTCATGATTTGCTCGGACAAACTCTCACAGCTATTAGCCTTAAAACCCAAATTCTTGCAGCATCAACTCAAGATTTAACAGTTAAAGCGGGTGTAGAAGAAATACACGATATAGCTGTTCAAGGTATTGAACAAATGCACCATACCTTAAACCAGATGCGCAGCCTCGATTTAGACGAGGAGATGAGACAGGCACAGTTACTGTGCGCAAACATGGGGATAACATGTGAAATTATTGGGTCGCCGCTATCGTTGTCTCAGACGGTTCGCTCAGAATGCGCAGCAGTTCTTCATGAAGGAATAACCAATATTCTTCGTCATTCGCATGCTCATACAGTGCGCATAACAATAGATGAGCATGAATTTGTTATTGACGATGATGGCGTAGGTTTTACTCAGCCTCTTCAAGGAACGGGCTTAGAATCTTTGCGCCGTCGTATGGAAGGTATAGGTGCTCAACTCTATACAGAAACATCGGATTTGGGTGGTGCGCGTGTGCGCGTAGTATTAGATGAATAAATCTCTCACTGTGCATAAACAAGGATATAAAGATGACTATTCGTGTTCTCCTTGCTGATGATCAAGCAATGGTGCTGGAAGCTTTGGCAACCTTGCTGAATTTGCAAGAAGATATTGAAGTGGTGTCCACATGCTCGTCCAGTGGGGACGTACTGCCAGCTATTGAACAAACACATCCCGATGTATGTTTAATTGATATAGAAATGCCACATATGGATGGTTTAAGTCTTATTGAAATTCTCACACGAACACATCCCGAACTTCCCTGTATTGTTGTAACCACTTTTGGGCGGCCTGGCTATGTTCAGCGCTCGCTGAGCGCAGGTGCTAAAGGTTTCCTCGTAAAATCCTCATCAGCCACAGTATTAGCTGAATCTATTCGCCGAGTAATAGCTGGGCAGATTGTTGTTGATCCTGAGCTAGCAGTAGCTGCAATGACAGCAGGCGCTAATCCGCTCACCGAGCGTGAACGTGATATTATGCGTTTAGTGCGTCAAGGAAAGCATGATGCAGATATTGCTAAAACTCTTATGACGTCATCAGGAACAGTACGCAATCACGTTTCGTCAGTATTATCTAAAACTCACGCATCGTCGCGCATGGAAGCTGCTTTGATTGTTGAAGAATCAGGATGGCTCTAAATATATCGATTCGTAAGTCTATGCGTGTCGAATTCAGGGCAGCATGTATAGTAGCGGGGTACTCACAAAGCAGATTGCCGTTGAACCCCGCATTTTTTAGCCAGACTGGGGTTCGACACGCCCGGATAAAATCGGGGCAGGGGTCATGCTTAAATATATGAGTTGCCTGTTTTAGGCTCGCATGTTTTTATGCTTAATATTTTAAATAGCGAGCGTGGCAGCGGTAAGTGCCGCTAGCCACGCACTGATGGGGATTCGTCCATGAGGCGAAGTGCCGGATAGTGCTCTGAACAGGTTGGAAATGTATCGATCGCAAGAAAGGGCGGACGGCGAATGGCGGGACAGAAAATCCGCATCAGGCTAAAGTCCTATGACCACGAGGTCATCGACCAGTCGGCAAAGAAGATTGTCGAAACGGTCACGAACGCAGGCGCAACTGTAGTTGGCCCAGTTCCACTTCCTACCGAGAAGAACGTGTTTGTTGTTATCCGTTCTCCTCACAAGTACAAGGATTCTCGCGAACACTTCGAGATGCGCACACATAAGCGCCTTATTGACATCGTAGATCCAACTCCAAAGGCAGTTGATTCTTTGATGCGTCTCGATTTGCCAGCAGACGTAAACATTGAGATCAAGCTGTAGGGAGGGGAGAAATGGTATCTAAGAACAATCGCCAGGCATTGTTGGGTAAGAAGCTCGGCATGTCTCAGGTTTGGGATGAGAACGGTTTCTTCGTTCCAGTAACTTTGGTGGAAGTAGACACCAACGTTGTAACAGCTGTAAAGAACGAGGAATCTGACGGCTACAAGGCTGTTCAGATTGCTTTCGGCGCAATTGACCCTACTAAGGTGAGCAAGCCATTGGCTGGTCACTTTGCTAAGGCAGGTGTAACCCCACGCCGTCATCTCGTTGAGTTCCGTACCGAGGACGTAGAAAACTACGAGCTAGGTCAGGAACTGACCGCAGAAATCTTCCCTGATGGTGCAGTAGTAGATGTAACTGGTACCACCAAGGGTAAGGGATTCGCAGGTACAATTAAGCGCTGGGGCTTCAAGTCCTACCGTCGTACCCACGGTTCCCACAAGAACGAGCGTCGCCCAGGTTCTGTAGGCGCATGCGCAACTCCAAGCCGTATTCTTAAGGGCAAGCGCATGGCTGGTCGTATGGGTCACGACACTCACACCACACTCAACTTGACCGTTGTGTCCTCCGACGCAGCTAACGGCATTATTGCTGTTAAGGGTGCTGTTCCAGGACCAAAGGGTTCTCTCGTTGTAGTGCGTACTGCTGTGAAGGGAGCATAAGGTCATGACAAATGTAACTTTGAACATCACCGATGCTAACGGTAAGGCAGCTGGTTCTGTTGAAGCTCCAGTAGAGCTCTTCGGTATCGAGCAGGATGTTGTGCGTGCACACGTTCCACTCGTACACCAGGTTGTTGTAGCACAGCTTGCAGCTGCTCGTCAGGGCACTCACGCTGTAAAGAATCGCGCACGCATCTCTGGCGGCGGCAAGAAGCCATGGAAGCAGAAGGGCACCGGTCGTGCTCGTCAGGGTTCCATCCGCGCTCCACAGTTCGCAGGTGGTGCAGTAGTTCATGGTCCAGTACCACGTGACTACTCCCAGCGCACTCCAAAGAAGATGAAGGCAGCAGCTCTTCGCTACGTACTCTCTGATCGCTTTAATGCAGGTCGCGTACACGTAGTTGACTTCGGTGTGAACGAAACTCCATCTACGAAGACTGCTAAAGCAGCTCTTTCTGTAGTAGATAACCGCTTCACGACCGTTGTTGTATCCCGTGAGAACATTAACGAATGGCTTTCCGTTCGCAACCTCACCTACGTACACGTTCTGTTCGCAGATCAGTTGAACACGTACGACGTTGTAACTGCTGAAGATGTCGTCTTCACCAAGGAAGGCTTCGAAGCTTTCGTTGCTGCTAAGACTGCTGTTAAGGAGGCCTAAGTACAATGGTCGCAATTCATAAGCCAGCGCATGACATCATTATTAAGCCAGTAGTTTCTGAAAAGGCTTACGCTAATTCCGATCGCGGTCAGTACACCTTCGTGGTGGCTCCAACCGCTAACAAGATTGAAATCAAGCAGGCTGTAGAAGAAATCTTCAAGGTTAAGGTTACCAACGTTAACACTCTGAACCGCGCAGGCAAGCGTCAGCGCACTCGCACTGGTTTCGGTCAGCGTGCTTCTCAGAAGCGTGCAATCGTAACCCTTGCAGCAGGTCAGACAATTGACGTCTTCGGTAACTAAGCAGTAGCCGAGAAAGTTAAGGTAAACATATTATGGCTATCCGCGTATATAAGCCAACGACTGCAGGTCGTCGTAACGCATCTGTTTCAGACTTCTCTGAAATTACGCGTTCCACACCTGAAAAGTCTTTGCTGCGTAAGCTCAGCAAGACTGGCGGCCGTAACTCTTATGGTCGTATTACAAGCCGTCACCGTGGTGGCGGTCACAAGCGCCAGTACCGTCTCATCGACTTTAAGCGTTGGGACAAGGACGGCATCCCAGCAAAGGTTGCACACATCGAGTATGATCCAAACCGTTCTGCTCGCATTGCTCTGCTTCACTTTGCAGATGGCGAAAAGCGCTACATCATCGCTCCTGAAGGCGTAAAGCAGGGCGACACCATCGAAACTGGTGCACAGGCAGATATTAAGCCAGGTAACAACTTGCCATTGCGCAACATCCCAACCGGTACCGTTGTTCACGCTATTGAACTTCGCCCATTGGGTGGTGCAAAGATCGCACGTTCCGCTGGCGCATCTGTACAGCTTGTTGCTAAGGATGGTAACCTCGCTCAGCTGCGTATGCCATCTGGAGAAATCCGCAACGTAGACGCACGCTGCCGCGCAACTGTTGGCGAAGTAGGTAACTCCGAACACGCTAATATCGAGCTCGGTAAGGCAGGTCGCGCACGCTGGATGGGCAAGCGCCCACATACACGTGGTGAATCCATGAACCCAGTAGATCATCCACATGGTGGTCGTACACGCGGTGGTAAGCCACCAGTGTCCCCATGGGGTAAGGGTGAGGTTCGTACACGTCGTCCTAAGAAGGCATCGAACAAGATGATTGTTCGTCGTCGTCCTAACGGTAAGAACCGCAAGTAAGGGAGTGTCGAAGAGATGACTCGAAGCATCAAGAAGGGCCCATTCGTCGACGCCCACTTGCAGAAGAAAGTCGACGCTCAGAACGAAAAGGGTACTCACGACGTTATTAAGACTTGGTCTCGTCGTTCCATGATTACCCCTGACTTCATTGGTCACACTTTCGCCGTTCATGACGGTCGTAAGCACGTACCAGTGTTCGTTACTGAATCGATGGTAGGTCACAAGCTCGGAGAGTTCGCTCCAACGCGCACTTTCAAGGGCCACATTAAGGATGATAAGAAGGGACGCCGCTAAATGGAAGCTAAGGCAATTGCACGTCACGTACGCGTGACGCCACGCAAGGCTCGCCGCGTCGTAGACCTCATCCGAGGCAAGAAGACGACTGAAGCCATCACCATTTTGAAGTTCGCTCCACAAGCAGCGTCTACTCCAGTACTCAAGGTACTCGAGTCTGCTATTGCAAACGCTCGTGTGAAGGCAGAACAGGCAAATGAGCCATTCCGTGAGAACGAATTGGTAGTCGCAGCAACCTACGTAGATGAGGGTGTAACTCTCAAGCGTTTCCGTGCTCGTGCACAGGGCCGCGCAGGTCGCATTAACAAGCGTACTTCCCACATCACGGTAATCGTCGCAGATAAGGAAGGTGCACGCTAATGGGCCAGAAGGTTAATCCATTTGGTTACCGCCTCGGCGTAACCGAGTATCACCGTTCGAAGTGGTTCTCTGATTCCACTAAGCAGGGCGAACGTTACCGCGATTTCGTTCTCGAAGATGACAAGATCCGTAAGGCAATGAACAAGGATCTGGAACGTGCAGGCGTTTCTCGCGTTGTTATCGAACGTACACGTGACCGTGTGCGTGTAGATATTCACACTGCTCGTCCAGGTATCGTCATCGGCCGCCGTGGTGCAGAAGCTGACCGCGTTCGCGCAAAGCTCGAAAAGATTACCGGCAAGCAGGTTCAGCTCAACATCTTCGAAGTAAAGAATGCAGCTATCGATGCTCAGCTCGTGGCACAGTCCATCGCTGAACAGTTGGCAAACCGCGTTACCTTCCGTCGCGCAATGCGCAAGGCACAGCAGGACGCTATGCGTGCTGGTGCAAAGGGTATTCGTATTAAGCTCTCCGGTCGCTTGGGTGGTGCAGAAATGTCTCGCTCCGAGTTCTACCGTGAAGGCCGTGTGCCACTGCAGACTCTTCGTGCATTGATTGACTATGGTTTCTTCGAAGCAAGCACAACCTACGGTCAGATCGGTGTGAAGGTATGGATCTACAAGGGCGATATGACGGAGAAGGAATTCGAAGAGCAGCAAGCTCAGCAGAACAATCGTTCCCGTCGTGGTTCCAACGATCGTCGCCCACGTCGTAACAACCGTGGTGCAGCTGCACAGCGTGGCAACCAGGAAGCAGCCCCTAAGGCTGAAGCTCCTGCAGCCCCAGCTGAAACTGCAGAAGTAAAGGAGTAAGTGAGAATGCTTATCCCAAAGAGAACAAAGTACCGCAAGCAGCACCGTCCAGTTCGTTCTGGTATGTCTAAGGGTGGCAACACCATCGCTTTCGGTGAGTTCGGTATCCAGGCTCTTGCTCCTGCTTACATTACCAACCGTCAGATTGAAGCTGCACGTATTGCAATGACCCGCTACATCAAGCGTGGTGGCCGCGTGTGGATTACAATCTTCCCAGATCGTCCTTTGACGAAGCATGCTCTCGGCGCTCGAATGGGTTCCGGTAAGGGTGCACCTGAGTTCTGGGTTGCTAATGTTCGTCCAGGACGCGTAATGTTCGAAATTTCAGGCGTTTCTGAAGAAGTTGCTCGCGAAGCACTTCGCCGTGCAGTAGATAAGCTGCCTATGAAGTGCCGCATCATTGCACGTGAAGGCGGTGACAACTAAATGGCAAATGCATCAGAATACTCGATCAAGAACTTGAACGAGAAGACTAACGCAGAAATTGAGGACTTCCTCAAGAAGTCGAAGGAAGAACTTTTCAATCTTCGCTTCCAGAACGCTACCGGTCAGTTGGATAACTCATCCCGCATTAAGACTGTAAAGCGTGATATTGCCCGCATGTACACTGTTCTTCGCGAACGTGAACTCGGCATTACCGAGTCCCCAGTGCAGGACTAAGAAAGTCTGAGGAGTAAAAATGGCTGAAAAGCTGGAACGCAACGATCGTAAGGTTCGCACTGGCTACGTAGTGTCAGAAGCAATGGACAAGACGATTACCGTTGAGTTGGAGCAGCGTTCGACCCACCCATTGTATGGTAAGGTTGTACGCAGCAACAGCAAGGTCAAGGTCCATGACGAGAACAACGACGCACATGTCGGTGATCTTGTTACAATTATGGAGACAAGGCCTTTGAGCAAGACGAAGCGTTGGCGTCTCAACGCTATCGTTGAGCGTGCTAAGTAAATAAGTTCGGCAAGGCTCCGTGTACACCCGAGGACTGCTACTCTCTTTCGAGAGCAGCAGCGGTTCTGGGTGTGCGGGGAGGACCAGCTCGGCTAAGGAGAATCAATGATTCAGCAAGAATCGCGACTTCATGTCGCCGACAACACGGGTGCTAAGGAAATCTTGGCAATTCGCGTGCTCGGTGGATCGAAGCGACGCTATGCCGGAATTGGCGACGTTATCGTTGCCTCCGTTAAGGATGCTATTCCTGGCGGTTCGGTAAAGAAGGGTGACGTAGTTAAGGCTGTCGTCGTCCGTACTGTAAAGGAACGTCGTCGTGCAGACGGTTCCTACATCAAGTTTGATGAGAACGCTGCTGTTATCTTGGGTAACGGCCGCGAACCAAAGGGCACACGTATCTTCGGACCAGTGGGTCGTGAATTGCGCGATAAGCGCTTCATGAAGATCGTTTCTTTGGCACCGGAGGTGATCTAATGGTAGCTAAGATCAAGAAGGGTGACCTCGTAAAGGTTATCCGTGGTAAGGATCGCGGCGCAGAAGGCACCGTTCAGCGCGTACTTCCTAACGATCGTCTGATCGTTGAAGGCGTACAGATTGTCAAGAAGCATATTCGTGCACGAGTCCAGGGTCAGCAGTCCGGAATCGTATCCGTGGAAGCACCTATTCACCGTTCCAACGTAATGCTCATCGATCCAGAAACCAAGAAGCCAACCCGCGTTGGTGTTGTGGTGAAGGAAGAAGCTCGTGACGGTAAGGTAAAGCGCGTGCGTGTCCGTGTAGCTAAGAAGTCTGGAAAGGAGCTGTAATGAGCGAAGTAAATATCGAGACTCCTGCAACTCCACGTCTCAAGGCTCGCTACAAGGAAGAAATCATTCCTGCTTTGGAAAAGGAATTCAGCATCTCTAATCCAATGCGCGTTCCAGGCGTGGAAAAGGTTGTTGTATCCATGGGTGTTGGTGCCGCAGCTCGCGACTCCAAGCTCATTGAAGGCGCAGTGCGTGATTTGACTGCAATTACAGGTCAGAAGCCAAAGATTACTTTGGCAAAGAAGTCTGTTGCACAGTTCCACCTGCGTGAAGGTCAGGCAATTGGCGCATTCGTAACTCTGCGCGGTGACCGCATGTGGGAGTTCCTGGATCGTCTTTTGACTTTGGCTTTGCCACGTATCCGTGATTTCCGTGGTATCAACGGCAATCAGTTCGATGGTAACGGTAACTACAACTTCGGTTTAACCGAACAGTCTATGTTCCATGAAATCGATCCTGATTCCATCGATCACCGCCGTGGTATGGACATCACCGTAGTAACCTCGACCAAGAGTGATGAGGAAGGCAAGGCTTTGCTTAAGCACCTCGGCTTCCCATTCAAGGAGGACTAAGAGATGGCAAAGACAGCTCTCAAGAACAAGGCTGCTCGCAAGCCAAAGTTCGCAGTACGTGCATACACTCGCTGTGAGGTTTGCGGACGTCCACATTCCGTTTATCGCAAGTTCGGTCTCTGCCGCGTATGCCTTCGTGAGAAGGCTCATCGTGGTGAGCTTCCAGGCGTAACGAAGTCCAGTTGGTAAATCGACGTTGAAGGTCCGCGGTCCACAGGGCGGCGGAAACCACGACGAGGAAGGGCATCAGCCCAAATGACAATGACAGATCCAATCGCAGATATGCTTACACGTCTGCGTAATGCGAGTGCGGCAAAACACGAAACCGTGGACATGCCATACTCCAAGTTCAAGGCACATATTGCCGAAATCCTCAAGCGTGAGGGTTATATCGCTGATTTTGCAGCGAAAGAAGCACGTGTGGGTCAGACTCTTGAGATTACTCTCAAGTACGGCAAGCACGGCGAACAGAGCATCCAGGGAATTAAGCGCGTATCCAAGCCAGGTTTGCGTCGTTACGCTAAGTCCGACGCACTTCCAATGCCACTTGGTGGTTTGGGTATTGCAATCATCTCTACCAGCTCTGGCTTAATGACTCAGAAGGAATGCCTGGAAAAGGGCATCGGCGGCGAAATCGTCGCTTATGTGTGGTAAGGAGGGCTTAAATTATGGCATCACATATTGGTAAGCTCCCTATCGCTGTTCCAGCTGGAGTAGAAATTACTGTTAATGGAAGCATCTTCCAGGCTAAGGGCCCAAAGGGTACCGATTCTTTCGAATTGCCTGAAGGTATTTCCGTATCCGTAGAAGACGGTCACGTTACCTTCACCCCTGAAGATGATGCTCGCCCAACCCGTGCAAAGCATGGTTTGGCTCGCTCTTTGGCAGCAGGCATTATCGAGGGTGTGTCTAAGGGCTTCGAAAAGCGTCTTCTTATTGTTGGTACCGGTTACCGTGTTGTAGCTAAGGGCAAGAACCTCGAGTTCTTCTTGGGTTACTCCCACACCATTAATGTGGAAGCACCTGCAGGAATTGAATTCGAAGTTGTTAACCCAAATGAGCTTTTGGTTAAGGGTATCGACAAGCAGGCTGTTGGCCAGATTGCTGCAAACATCCGCAAGCTTCGTGCTCCAGAACCATACAAGGGTAAGGGCATTAAGTACGCAGATGAGCGCATCATCCGCAAGGCTGGAAAGGCTGGTAAGTAAATGACGGTAAAGATTTATGGTAAGGGCAAGAACGTTGCTCGCTTGCGCCGTCACGCACGTCTTCGCAAGAAGCTTGCCGGCACTGCAGAGCGTCCACGTCTCGTAGTTACTCGTTCCAACCGCAACATGGTGGCACAGATTGTTGATGACACCAAGGGCATTACTCTCGTGAGCGAATCTACTTTGCACAACGACTTCGGTGCTTTTGAAGGTACCAAGGTTGAAGCTGCAAAGAAGGTTGGCGAACTGATTGCTAAGAAGGCAGTTGCTGCTGGTATTACCACAGTTGTATTCGACCGCGGTGGTAACAAGTATCATGGTCGCGTTGCTGCAGTAGCAGAAGGCGCACGTGAGGGAGGTCTGCAGCTGTGAGCGATAACGAAAAGGAAATCAACGTGGCTGAAGAGACTCAAACAACCGAGCAGGCTCCAGCAGCTGAAGAGCGCAAAGGTCGCCGCGGTAACCGTGGCGAAGGCCGTCGTGGCGAGCGTCGTAACCGTCGTGACCGCAACGAACAGCGTGAAGAGCTTCTCGATCGCGTAGTAACAATCAAGCGCGTCAGCAAGACCAACAAGGGTGGTCGTACAATGAGCTTCGCGGCTCTCGTCGTAGTCGGTGACGGTAACGGAACCGTAGGCGTAGGCTATGGCAAGTCTCATGAAGTACCTTCTGCAATTGCTAAGGGTCAGCTTGACGCTAAGAAGCACATGTTCACCGTTCCACGTGTTCGTGGTACCATTACTCATCCAGTAATTGGTCACGAATCCGCTGGTACTGTTCTTCTGCGTCCAGCAGCACCAGGTACTGGTGTTATTGCTGGTGGTGCAGTTCGTGCAGTACTCGAGTGCGCAGGTATTACCGATATTCTGTCTAAGGACATGGGTTCAGGTAATGCAATCAACACTGTGCGTGCAACTGTAGCAGCTTTGAAGCAGCTCGAAGAGCCAGAAGAAGTTGCAGCTCGTCGTGAGCTGTCTCTGTCTGAAGTAGCTCCAGATCGTCTTCTGCGTGAACGCGCATTGGGCATCGAAGAAGCTCGCAAGGCTCGTGAAGAAGCTCAGGCAGCAGCAAAGGATGGTGAATAATGGCTAAGCAGCTTAAGATCACCTTGAAGAAGGGTCTTGTAGGCTCCACCCAGGTACAGAAGGACAACGTTCACTCTTTGGGTCTTCGTAAGATTCACCAGACAGTGATTCGTGAAGATACTCCTGTATACCGTGGAATGGCTAACAAGGTTCGTCATCTTGTAACAGTGGAGGAGATTGACTAATGGCAAATACTAATGACGTCGATATCCTTCAGATGCATGACTTGCGTCCAGCTCCAGGAGCTAAGAAGTCCAAGACCCGTGTTGGTCGTGGTGAAGGTTCCAAGGGTAAGACCTCTGGCCGCGGTATGAAGGGTACGCATGCACGTTATCAGGTTCGTCCTGGTTTCGAAGGTGGTCAGCTTCCACTCTACATGCGCCTTCCAAAGCTTCGTGGCTTCAAGTCTCCATTCAAGGTAGAGTATCAGGTAGTTAACCTCGCTGATGTTGCTACTGCTTTCCCTCAGGGTGGCGATGTAACCGTTGAAGCACTCATTAACGCAGGTCTTGTTCGTAAGAACCAGCCAGTTAAGGTGCTCGGTGATGGTGAAGTATCCGCAGCATACACTTTCAAGGGTGTAAAGTCCTCTGCATCTGCAAAGGCAAAGATTGAAGCAGCAGGCGGTTCTATTTCCGAAGATTAATCGAATAAAATCGATTAAATCGCAGTGATTGACCGCGAATTTGCAAGGTCCTTGGCACATAAGAGTGTCAAGGACCTTATCTTTTGTTATAGTGGTTAACAGTGTGTCTCAAAACAAAGACACTGCAGGAGGATTTCAGTGAAAACGCTTATTCAAGCATTGCGCGCTAAGGAATTGCGCAATAAGATTCTTTTCACGTTAATGATTGTGATTATTTACCGTATTGGTGCTTCTATTCCAACTCCCGGTATTGATTACAAAGTTGTGAGTGAAACAGTTAAAAAAGCAGCAGGTGGAGAAAACTTCGTAGCTCTCGTCAACCTGTTCTCCGGCGGCGCTTTGCTGCAGCTGTCCGTCTTCGCTCTGGGTATTATGCCATACATTACCGCGTCCATTGTTGTGCAGCTGCTGCGCGTGGTTATTCCACGATTCGAGGCTTTGCACAAGGAAGGTCAGTCTGGTGAGGCTAAGCTCACCGAGTACACCCGTTACATGACCATTGGTTTGGCATTCTTACAGTCCACCACAATTTTGGTTACTGCCCAGACCGGCGCCCTGTTCGGTAGAGCTGCAACCGGCAAGATTATTCCAGACGGCTCCGTACACAACATGCTGTTTATGATTATTATTATGACCGGTGGTACAGGTCTCGTTATGTGGATGGCTGAGTTGATTACCGATAAGGGTATTGGTAACGGTATGTCCGTGCTCATCTTCACCTCGATCTGCTCCGGCTTCCTGCCACAGCTGTGGGAGATTGGCTACCAGCAGAAGCAGTGGGCTAAGTTCGGTATTGTTGCCGGCACTTTGGTTGTCGTTCTTATCTTCGTTGTGTACGTTGAGCTTATGCAGCGCCGTATTCCAGTGCAGTACACGCGCCGCATGATTGGCCGTAAGATGTACGGCGGCACCTCCACCTACCTGCCATTGAAGGTGAATATGTCTGGTGTTATTCCACCAATCTTCGCATCCTCCATTTTGGCTATTCCAACGTTGATCGCACAATTTGGTAAGTCTGACGCCAACTGGGTGAAGTGGATTAACGCAAATCTGGCTAATACTACATCTTTGTGGTACATCGGTTTGTACTCGGTAATGATTGTATTCTTCACCTTCTTCTACACGTCGATTACCTTTAACACTGACGAAACTGCTGACAATATGAAGCAGTACGGCGGCTTTATTCCAGGTATCCGTGCAGGCCGTGCAACCAGCGAATACCTTACCTATATTATTAACCGTTTGAATACGGTTGGTGCTGTATATTTGCTCTTCGTTGCATTGATTCCAACAGTACTTATTTTGGCTTTGAGCATTGGTTCGAAGATGCCATTCGGTGGCACAACGATTTTGATTATTGCAGGCGTAGGTTTGGATACCTTGCGTCAGGCACGTGCTCAGACTGAACAGTTCCAGTATGAAGGCTTCTTAGATATTGAGGCTGATAAGGAAGCAGAACAGCTTAAGAGCGAGAAGACTGCTACTGCAGTTCTTGAAGAGACCAAGACAGATAATATTGAAGAAGATCAGGCAGAAGAAAGCGCAGTAGACGCTGACGAACAGAAAGAAGATTAATATGCGTTTGCTTATTATGGGCCCACAAGGTGTGGGTAAAGGCACACAAGCTGCAAAGCTTGCCGAGCATTTTGGTATTCCTGCGATTTCTACAGGTGATATTTTCCGCTATAACCTGAAGAACCAGACTGAACTGGGTAAACAGGCACAGGCTTTTATTGATAAGGGCGAACTCGTTCCAGATGAATTGACTAATTCTATCGTGAAAGATCGCTTAGCTATGGATGATGCTCAGGGCGGTTGGATTTTAGATGGTTACCCACGTAATGCATCTCAGGTAGAAGCATTAGACACAATGCTCGAAGAACTCGGCACTCCTTTGGATGCAGTTGTTGCTTTGGATGCAGACCATGACGTGCTTATGGAACGTATGATGAAGCGCGCCGAAATCGAAGGTCGTGCAGACGATACTCCAGAAGTTATTGCAAAGCGTCTTGAAGTATATGCAGCTGAAACAGCTCCTTTGCTCAACATCTACGCTGACCGTGGTGTGCTCGTGAAGATCAATGGTGTAGGTGACATTGATGCAATCCAAGCAAATATCGTAGCTGAGTTAACTAAGTAACAGTCACACGCACTGAAATCCTCTCAACGGCTTGTTCCCTCGCGTGGGAACAAGCCGTAAATTTTTGCGTAAAATTTTCTCTGCGCTGCATTCTAAAATCTAACTATGAAAACACTAATTATTATTGCAATCGTTGTTGTTCTTGTTATTGCACTTATTGCGTGGATAGCTTCAACCTACAACAACCTCGTTAATCTCCGTAATCGCGTGGCGAACGGATGGGCACAAATCGATGTGCAGCTCAAACAGCGTGCAGATCTTATCCCAAACTTAGTCAATACTGTTAAGGGCTATGCTACACATGAGTCAAGCGTTTTCGAGGCGGTAACGCAAGCTCGTTCTGCAGTAAAAGCTGCAGCAGATAGCGGAAATATTGCTCAGCGTGCTCAGGCAGAAAATGCTTTAGATAAAGCTATTATTAATGTTCTTGCTGTTGCAGAAGCATATCCAGAGCTGAAAGCAAATAGCAACTTTATGGATTTACAATCCCAATTAAAGACTCTTGAAGATAAAATTGCTTACGCTCGCCAGTTCTACAACGATGTAGCGTTGAAGATGAATAATGCCGTTGAAATGTTCCCAAGTAATATTATTGCTGGATTATTCCATTTCGAGAAGGCTGAGTACTACCGTGTAGAGGAATCTGCACGCGAAGTTCCACAGGTTCAGTTCTAACAGTAGCAACTTTGGCTTCATAGGGGACAAGTTATGAAAACTCGTACACCAATTCTTAAAGCTCTTATTTACGGCATAGTGGCGGTGATTGTATATTGCCTCATTGCTGCAGGTATTGGCAATTTTATACGGTCGATGAGTCCTCAATCTATAGAGTCGGACTTGGTGTACGACAGCTTGGACTATAAAGTGCAAGTGCTCAAAAATGGCGATATGACAATGACTCAAACTATTGCCGTCAACATGTCTGATCGCAAACGCCCATGGCGTCAGTTATTTCAGGAATACAATCTATCTAGCGCGAACCTCACAAATATCAGCGATATATCGGTGACCAATCTGACTACTGGCGAGCAGTATAGTCGCAAAAATTTCAGTTTCGTCGATACGGAAAAAGTATCTATTGATCAGTGGAATACTGTAGCAGCACGTTCTTGGTATCTGGTAGATCCAGTAACAAAACAGGATATAACACAGGCAGATACTCTTCGCGTTTCTCAGCACAATGAGAAAGCAAAGACTCGCGGAGTTGAGCTGGGATGGAATATTCCTCTGACTCGTTCAGGCGTGCAGACTTTCCGTATTACTATGACGTTTAAAGACGTTGCCACGGCATTGCAAGACGGCGTCTATACCATGTGGGAGCCAATTTCGAGGTGGAATGTTATCCCGATTAAACATTTGACCGGAACTATTAGATATCCAGACAAAACAACTGCGTCATGGATGTTGATGCACTATACAGGCAAAGGTAAGACGCATAAGGTAGATAATAAAACCTTCACTTTTTCAGCCGATAACGTGCAGCGTAGCCGCTATGTAGACTTTGTTATACTGTACCGTAGCTCGGACGTTCAGTCTGTTCAACAGATTTCTCGGAAAAATACTGACCGAAGCGTCAAAACCGTTCTGAACGATGAGAAAAATCAAGCTGAACAGTGGGCGCTGAAGCAGCGCACAGCTGCACGTAATCGTTTAACCATTTTGATTGTATGCATGTTGCCTGTAATCGTTATGATTATCTGGCTCGTAGCCGGAGCTGTGCACACCAAGAAACGTGCGAAATACAGAGGAGATATAGAATACTTCCGCGATTTGCCTGCTATATCACCAGCAGCTGCAGCACGCTTGTATGGTGTGATGGAGCAGGGAAAGAGTGCATCTGCGCACATTCAGCAACGTGCATTAAGCGCAACTATGCTATCGCTCGTATCTAAGCATGCGCTTTTTATACTTCCTGGTTCTGCACGCGGATACGAGAATGTTTCTTTTGACTACGCAACAGCCGCACAGATAGATTCTATGATTCAGTCAGCAATGCGTGGTACGAGTACTACGCAGGTGAGCGAAGATCAGATAAGCAGTATTCGTCAAGCTGTGTCTGATGCTGCTGCACAACGTTCTGCAGATATGACCTATATTTTGTCTCTTGATTCTTTTGAAAATGATTTTGCGGAAAAGCATCATCTGAGTCAATCAGAGAAGAAACTACTTGCAGTACTGCATGAAGTTTCTGATAAGAAAAACACTCTTGTGCTCAGCAACGATGATATTAAAGAGATAGCAGGCACCCGCGGTTCAGTATGCGCATCGCTTATTAAATTGATGTATGCCAAATTTGATGCAGAGTATGACGCATTACGTGTTGAGTCAGGAACAGCAGTATATAGGGCTATTCCGCGAACACTATCTTTCCTACTCATTATTGCATTAACTATCTATGGCTTAACTACGCCGTATTTTGCTGCATATCTGATTGCTTCAGCACTGTGGGTATTTTTCCTCTTCTTTACAGATGTTGGGGGTGCCCACGTTATTTTGAAAGACCCGTATGCGCGCAGTGCCGGTGAGGTGTGGGGCTTAGCACGCTATTTGAATGATTTCAGTGACTTCTCTGATAGAGGCATAGCAGATATGCATCTGTGGGATCGCTACCTCGTATATGCTGCAGCCTTCGGTATGAGTTCGAAAGTAGCAAAGTCAATGCGCACACTGGCAATGCAACAATCTGCTACTGAAGAAGATATGAATATGTTGCCATATACGTCAACAAGTTGGATGTATATGCCATGGCATCATAGTTTCTATGCTTCCAGCGCAAGTAGTGCAGTAACTTCTTCACCTTCTACTAATACTGCTATGTGGTCAGATGGATTAGCAGATTTCTCGAGCTTTGATGCTTTTACAGAATCATTTAACAGCAGTTTGAGCGCAATTCAAGATGACTTTGCTACAGCCATAAAACCTGTTGAGAATTATAGTTCGAGCGATGGCTCATCTGGAAACTCCGGATGGAGCTCTGAAAGTTTCGGAGGAAGCTCCGGATGGAGCTCTGGAAGTTTCGGAGGCAGCTTCGGCGGTAGCGGCGGTGGAAGCTTCGGAGGACGTTAAAGACGATAAAGAAAGAGCACATACTGCGGACTGGAAATCGTCTCCGTATTCTGTTATTATTCAATGTTGGTGTGTTTTCACAAGAAAATGCTCTAGTAATCAAGCGAGGAATGAGGCCAATGGCTAAAGACGGTGTTATCGAAGTCGAAGGACAAGTAGTAGAGGCTCTGCCTAATGCAATGTTCCGTGTCGAATTAGAGAACAAGCATATCGTTTTGGCTACGATCTCTGGAAAGATGCGTAAGAATTATATTCGTATTCTTCCTCAAGATCGTGTGGTTCTGGAAATGAGCCCATACGATTTAACTCGCGGTCGTATTACATACCGTTACAAGTAAAAGGAAAGCCCCATGAAGGTTAGCCCAAGTGTAAAGCGTATCTGCGACTCTTGCCGCGTGATTCGCCGTCACGGTCGCGTAATGGTAATCTGCAACGCAAACCCACGTCATAAGCAGCGTCAGGGCTAAGAGTTACAGGTCTCGCGACCACAATAAAGGCGCTAAATCACAGGTGCTCTACAAGTAGTAGTTCACTTGAACCCCAAGTACGGAGGCTTGGGCCGCAATAGCGGAAGATTTGGTGCACGACCCCCGTAGAACAGAAAAGGAATTCGAAGATGGCACGTCTTGCCGGAGTCGACATCCCTAATGAGAAGCGCATTGAAATTGCTCTCACCTATATTTTCGGTGTGGGCCGCACTCGCGCTAAGGAGACACTCGAAGCAACTGGTATCAATCCAGATACTCGTGTAAAGGATCTCTCTGACGAACAGCTCATTCAGCTTCGTGATTTCATTGAAGCAAACTACAAGATTGAGGGCGATTTGCGTCGTGAAATCGACGCTGATATTCGTCGTAAGATTCAGATCAATTCTTATCAGGGTATGCGCCACCGCCGTCACCTTCCAGTGCGCGGTCAGCGTACCAAGACTAACGCACGTACTCGCAAGGGTCCAAAGCGCACGGTTGCTGGAAAGAAGAAGGCTACTAAGTAGTAGATATAAGCCACGCGTTGAATAAACGCATCGCTTACATTACATATAAGCTATAAGGAAATGAGGGTCTCTCATGGCAGCTGCAAAGCAGGCCACGCGCAAGCCTCGTCGTAAGGATCGTAAGTCGGTTCCAGTCGGCCAAGCGCATATTAAGTCCACATTCAACAACACTATTATCTCCATTACGGATCCATCTGGAGCAGTTATCTCCTGGGCATCCGGTGGCGATGTAGGCTTCAAGGGCTCCCGTAAGTCCACTCCTTACGCAGCAGGTATGGCAGCAGAAGCTGCAGCTCGCAAGGCACAGGAACACGGTGTTAAGAAGGTTGATGTATTTGTAAAGGGTCCAGGTTCCGGTCGTGAAACCGCTATCCGTTCCCTCCAGTCTGCAGGTCTCGAAGTTGGTTCTATCTCCGACGTGACCCCACAGGCACACAATGGTGTACGCCCTCCAAAGCGTCGCCGCGTCTGAGCACAAGACAGACAATTATTAGTCCAACCCGCGAAGATCAGGAAGTGCACACTGGTCTTAAGCTGAAAGGATACGAAGGTGCTTATTGCACAGCGTCCGTCACTGACAGAGGAAGTTATTAATCCTCAGCGTTCACGCTTCACTTTCACCCCATTGGAGCCAGGTTTTGGCTATACCTTGGGTAACTCATTGCGTCGTACGCTCCTCAGCTCCATTCCTGGTGCTGCAGTGACATCGGTTCGCATCTCTGGTGCTTTGCATGAGTTCACCACTCTGCCAGGCGTGAAGGAAGATGTAACCGAAATCCTCCTCAATATCAAGGGGATTGTGCTCACTAGCGAATACGATGAGCCAGTTGCAATTTACTTGCATAAGAGCGGCGAAGGTGAAGTTACCGCAGGTGATATTACCGAAGTTGCAGGCGTCGTAGTAGCAAATCCAGATTTGCACATCGCAACTCTCGCAGAAGATGGCGAATTGGAGATCGAGTTCACAGTCGAGCGTGGTCGTGGTTACGTGCCAGCTCAAATGAATAAGCAGGATAATGATGAAATCGGCCGTATTCCAGTCGATTCCATTTATTCTCCAGTACTCAAGGTGAGCTACAAAGTTGAGGCTACCCGTGTGGATCAGCGCACTGACTTTGACAAGCTTATTCTTGACGTTGAAACTAAGCAGGCGATTTCTCCTCGCGATGCTATTGCTTCCGCAGGTTCTACTTTGGTAGAGCTGTTCGGTTTGGCACGTGAGCTGAATGTAGAAGCTGAGGGTATTGAAGTTGGTGCTGCTCCAGTAGTAGAAGAAGCCGACCCAGAGCTCGAGATTCCTATTGAGGATCTCAACCTCACCCAGCGTTCCTACAACTGCCTCAAGCGTGAAGGTATTCACACTGTTGGCGAGCTTGTAAAGCGTACTGAGCAAGATTTGCTTGATATTCGTAATTTCGGAATGAAGTCCATTGATGAAGTTAAGGAAAAGCTCGAAGCTCGTGGTCTTTCCTTAAAGGCTTCTCCATTAGGATTCAATCCAGTTGATCTCGAAGGTGGCACATTCTTCACTCCAGACGATATGTAAGCTCCATTGCTTCATACGTTTTTGTGAGTTCTAGAATTCACCGTTATAACTAAAAACCCAGCACGGATGTTCGGGCTCATGCCCACCTGTGCCGGATAAGGAGAACAAAATGCCAAGACCAAAGAAGGGTCCACGTCTGGCTTCAAGTCCAGCTCACGAGCGTCTTATGCTCGCGAACATGGCTACAAGCTTGTTCCAGAACGGTCGCATTACCACAACTTTGCCAAAGGCAAAGCGTTTGCGCCCACTTGCTGAGCGTCTTATCACTTTCGCAAAGCGTGGTGATTTGCACTCTCGTCGTCGCGTGATGCGCGTGATTCGCAACAAGTCTGTTGTACACGCTCTCTTCACCGTGATTGCTGAGCAGATGGAACAGCGTGAAGGTGGTTACACTCGCATTGTTAAGCTCGCTCCACGTCAGGGCGATAACGCTGCAATGGCAGTAATCGAGCTCGTAACCGAACCAGTATCCCCAAAGAAGGCTGCTGTTAAGGAAGCTGAAGCTGCTGTAAAGGTAGCAGAAGCTAAGGCTGAAGAAGCTGTTGAAGCTCCAGTTGAAGAAACTGCAACTGAAGAGGTAGCAGCAGAGTAAATATCATGGATATTCCTGCGCTCTCGCCAGTGAGCTAAAAGACCTAGGATTCGAAAGAGTCCTAGGTCTTTTCTATTTCTTTCTCTGTCTGCCCGTGGTTTGCGCGTATGTAGCAATCTTTACAATGTACTGTATGCGATTACGAATAGACCTTGCTTATGATGGAACGGATTTTCATGGTTGGGCACGCCAAACCGGACAACGCACTGTACAAGGAGAAATCGAAGCAGCAATTGCTAAACTTCTACGTTTAGATGCTTCAGAAGTGTGCCTTACCGTAGCAGGTCGTACGGATGCCGGCGTACATGCACGTGGCCAAGTGTGTCATATCGATGTAGAAGATAACGTTCTTGAACGTACCATCGGACATATGAGCGGTGTTACGCCTGTACAGGCTTTAGAACGACGGATTAAACGTATCGTTCCTGCTGATATTTCTATTTTTTCTGTACAGCCTGCTCCTCAAGGCTTTGACGCTCGGTTTTCTGCTTCTGACCGTGTGTATGTGTACCGTATTGCTGATGAGTTCAGTGTGCGCGATCCTCGTTTGCGCGCTATGGTTTTGCGTGTAGATGATACTTTAGACGTTGATGTAATGAACCAGGCTGCTCGGCTGACTATCGGCTTACATGATTTTGGATCTTTTGCCTTACCGAATCCTGGGGGAACGACTATTAGGGAGGTCAAGTTTGCGTCATGGCAACGAGTGCCTCGTTACGCTTTAACTCCAGAAATTGTGTATGCTGGGGGAGCAGAACAGAGAACAACTCAGGCTGTTGGAGCAGATCCTCGTGACCAGAGCACTGCGTATGAAATTTCCAGTGCTGAATCTGGTTTATTAACTTTTACTATTATTGCTGATGCTTTTGCTCGCAATATGGTTCGTTCGCTTGTTGGAGCATGTATTGCTGTGGGACGCGGTAAGAAAACTGTTGATTGGTTTGCAGATAAAATAGCTGTGCCTGCACGTGAAGGTTTAACAGGACCAGCTCCTGCTTGCGGTCTAACTTTAGAAAGAGTTAATTATCCGTCTGATGATATGCTTGAACAGCGTGCGCAAGCTATTAGAGCTGTGCGAAGCTTGGAATAAATTTTTAAGTAAGTTGCTGACTAGCGCTTTTCCTGTGCTTGTGGCATACTTGAAAAGTTGCATTTAGTTAGTTACTGATGCACATGGATGATTGTCCGAGCGGTCGAAGGAGCACGACTCGAAATCGTGTGAGGCTAAACACCTCCAAGGGTTCAAATCCCTTATCATCCGCGTAGGGGTTTCAGGAGAAAATTCTGAAACCCTTATTTTTTGCCGGTAGGCGCATGTTTTCAACGTTTCTAGACTGTTTTA
>NZ_ATVB01000018.1 GCF_000420505.1 Alloscardovia omnicolens DSM 21503
GCGGATGATAAGGGAATTAACCGTAACTACCCGCCACACCTTATAAAATAAGGTTTACAGGCAAGTGAAGAATTTTCTTCCCCTACATCTTCCCCTATCTTACGGCGGTTAACCGGGGACTGCCTGACTCCACAAACAAAAAATCCCCCTCACATCACTCTAGGATAGAGCAATATGAGGGGGGGTACACGAACTATTAGAAAAATTCCAACAGTTCAATAATCTCACTTACCTTTTGGTCGCGTCCACGATACGCTGTGTAGCTTCCTCGACACTCTCCGCAACTTCCTTACCCATAGCTGTCAAGAAATCGTTATGGCGTTGCCAAGCCTGCGAAATCAGCATATTGTAAATGTCGAAATTCACTTTGCCATGCGTTGTCAATCCCTGAGCATAACCAAGCGCTTCAATATCAGTGAGAGCACGTGCTCCTGTCACCTCACCAAGCAAAGCATACGCAGTAGAACCCCAAGGTGTCGTAGTCTCGACCATGAACATGTTATTATCCTTCCAATTATTTGTATCTGCCGAGGCAGCATTAGTTGATATTGTTGAGGTACTATCCTGTACCAGGTTTACGAAGTCTTGCCACGTGTAATTAAAACGCGCAAAATAAGGCAATGGGTCGGTATGATCTGAGCCTCCCCAACGCTGAGATGCGTCATTATGCGTGATGAGCCTGTCTGTGCTCCACCCATGAGCTGTTAAGCGTTCACGTACCACTTGCGCGGCAATCCGAATACCTTTCACGAAATCGTCTGCGTTGGTGGCTTCGCAAATCTCCAAACCCTCCACATAACCATTACCGTTACCCACCTGGTAGCAGAGACGATCGTAAGGTACGGTGTGGTAGGCTTCCGTCCAGTCGGATACGAGGTGTACGGCATACTCATAGTCGCGGCTCCACAGGCTTACATGGTTAGCCGCTGTCGCACCTGGGTTAGCAGTGGAATGGACACAAAAAAAGGAGGCTGATAAGCCTCCATGCCCATTATTAACAATTCTCTCCTGGATAATACTCATACACTATTCTTCCTCTCCTGTAGTTACGTTTGCCACATGCTTACCCTCACGAGTGATAGATGGTACAACACTTGCGGGGGTTAACGTGTCGGTCGCACCCATGCTCGCAATACTGGTAAGCACACTAATCAGGGCTGCCATAGCAGTAACTGACAACACGTTTACCCAATCCACCGTAAGCAAGCCCACAGCCCCCGTACCGAGCACACCGATAGCAGCCTGTGCTGCCGTCTTAATAGCACGTTCGATAGTGTCATACATAAACTCGCGTGTGAAATGATTCTTCATAACTTTTCTCCTAAACTATTCTTTGGTTGATAATGCTTGCATATACGCGTTGAGCGTGCCTTTATCCTTTGTCCACGCTCAACCCCTCCCTCTCTGCTGTCCGTTCGATAGCAGTCCTAATCTCATCAGGAAGTTTCGGTTTCGGATGTTCGTCCATCCATGATTCATCAAGTACGCCACATAAGCCGCCAAGCCAATGACCGATAGCACGCACGTAAGCGGTTTTTACGTTGTCGCTTTGCTCTAACTCATAAAGCTTAGATTCTACGTGTCTGCGCTGGCGTTGTTCAGCTGATACTAAATGGCTCAACTCGCCCACATGTTTGTCCGTTTCTGCGAGCTGTTTACGCAGCTCACCTTCTAACTCTGCTTGTATTTTTTCGGCAGACGCAGCATTGTTCGCTTGTGTGGCTCGCGCAGTACTGTAGGCGACCGCGAATGAGACAATTCCGGTAATCAATGCGACGATGATATTGTCGAGCGCAATAGGTGCTAAGGGAAACACCATATAATACACCTCCTAAAATTTTTATATGGGACAGTCTGGGACACTTTGGGACGAATGGGACAAAACACGGATAAAAACTTGGACAAATGGGATAAATTCTTAGACACAAGAAGCGTAACCTCGATTATCGGGTGAGTAATGCTATGCCGGTACACGTGAAGGTTATAGCAGTTCCATACCTTGGTGAGGTTATCACGCTCACGCGCGTAGGCAATATGGTTTTAGCGAACGGTAATATGAAATTTACGCAGAGCGGGCAGCAGAATTATTCCACAGCTAATGAGACTATTCCTGCAGGATATAGTCCTACAAACGTGAATACGCCGATTGTTTGCGGTAGCGTGAACTTTAGCTTGCTTGTATACGCGGTTTAGCTCGGCATAAGATCATGCGTAATCCACGATGCGCCGATATGTACCCACCCGTAAGCATTTCCAAGTAAAGTTATCGTTCCGTCAGGTTTGATAAGCATATCCATTTTTTGATTGCCACCCCACGAGACAGCGGTAGTGGCGGTTGGACAATAACCAGTTGGGATAGTCTCATTCACTGTGACATTACCCGCATTTTGAACGTTATCGCACGTACCTTGCCCGCCCAAGGTTACAATATTACCTTCGCGAGTAAGCGTATACGCGCCGCCAGTCTGATACGGCAAACGCACAGTAGTACTTTTCGTTGCCTGTAGGCTAGTTACCTGAGATTCCACATTACGTAAATTAGACGTTAGAATATCATTCACGCTGGTTATCCGATTATCCACGTTTGTTACACGGTTACCTGTTGATGTAATCTGCGACTGCAAGCCTGTAACATTTTCCTGCAATTTAATCGTATTCTTCGTTAACAGATAAGAATTATGCACCTGGCTAATATCTGTGGATACGCTTGGCGTCAATCCGTTCAAGACGACTTTCGCGTAAGCGAAGCGAGAATCGGTCGTCTGCTCATCCGACCAAGCAGGAGATGTTATAGACGGCACAGTAGGATTACCCGTAGTTGCGGTACCTTTAACAACTTCTAACGTAACCTTTTCTATACCTTGAGCATCCTGCGTGTAGTGGAAGACAATCAAGTCGATACGCTTATAGCCAGACTGTCCCGACTCGATAGTGACTTCCATCTCCGTATCAATACGCACATGACGACCGTGAATAAGCCAGTTGCCTGAAGGAATAATAATAGTATTCGCGTTCTTAACGCGCGGCTGCTTCCACTCATTAGCCTTATCAACCAGCTGATAAATATCCGCGCCAAAAACTCCAATATTAAAATTGGCGGCATCTAACGCAGATACATGCTTCGCATCCGCATGACCTGTAATAAGCTCAATAACCATAATCTACTCCTCCCCTGCTATGGTAGGCTGATTAGTCTGCTCATACTGCTTGACGCGCTCCGCCGCCGCTTTATTCGCTTCCGTCGGCTTCTTCAACGAATACTTCGCCAGATACTGGTCGAACCCATAATCACGCTTATATTGGTCTTCGTTGAACTGCTTCGCACACTTTGTATCAAGCACAAGTAAAGTAGGCTCACTTGACCCCATACGTAAATACAGTGTCGTCGTAAAATCCGATACCCCTGTATCTCCATCTTTCAAATATTTTTGAGTCCCGCACCTATCACACGTGTATAAGGTGTATCCTTTGTCTTTCGCCATAATATTCTCCTTAATAATTAGATGTCACTCGCCGCTTATCAGATAATGTGTAACTATAGGAAAGCACACCGTTGTCGAGTTGCGTGATTTTCTTGGAAACAGCAGCTTCCACCGTAACGTGAGCCGACAAAGACTCAGCAACAACCCTGTCACCCACACCCAACTCTCTACTAGAATCACCGAGAGAAATTTTCGCAACAGTCAATTCTTGATATTCTTGAAGCTTTTTCACACACTCAGATTTCAACTTCTCAACGTCTTCTTCACTACTCAACTCATGCACAGCAGTAAGCTCATTGATACCGAAGAGTGACTGCTTGTCGCTCACCACTCCCCTACTATCAGCGTACACATGCACGACAAGACGATCCTTTAAATCGCCTTTACCCAAGCCAATAATATGGTTAACAACGTTATTATTGACTGTTGCGTCCACGTGGACGGTCGCGTAAAGGTTCGAAATAATCTGCTTGTCTACCGTGATAATGTAAAGTTTTTTAGCGTCTACATCATAATAGAAACCAAGACACCTATTAGCTTTGTCGCATAAGCGTTGCAAAGCCTCATATGCCGTACAATAGCGAGGTAACTGCAAAATTCCAATACTATTGGAATTTGAGCTTGGCAATACGCTAATAAAACTAGGCGCGTTCACATGCTTCAGCAAAACCTGTATACAAGTAGTGAGATTCTCTGAGAGAATATAATAATCGTCACCCTTTTCAGGTTCAACAATTTTGTTCCCGAACACTCCAGACCAGGAACGACCAGAATACACAGTCTCACCATCATTATCACGGATAGAATCGATAATGCCGCCGTATTCCGATTCGTTCACACACCACATATCACCAGGATTAACCATCACACTTTCAGGCAGAATATCGGTGAATGAGAGTTCGAAATCGTTCTCGGATTCTCCCACGGCAATATCAAAGGAAGCGTGAGACAAGACTGCCTTCACGCTCCCATCATTGTTCAGAATATGTACGACTACAGCCACGGTGCCCTGCCCTTCTGCTCCCACACGGTAATATCGAAATTAAAATTGTTATTCCATGCGACTTCACCGCCTGATAAAGGTAGAGGAGCGAAAATATCCATACCTTTATTGAAGTAGGCTTGCTGGAGAATATTCTCACGCTCACCGTCAGCACGAACAAGAGTCACTGTTTTCTCCAATGATTTCACTTCAATACGTTCACCAGACGCTATAGTCGCATCCACTGCATATGAGTTGCCAGCGATAGTGATACGAGGATTAGAGACTGGCCCAAAAATAGTTAAATCCAGACCAGAAGGCTGAGAACCCTGATTATTAAGCCTACCGATAATATTGTTACGTGTGTAATCGAAGTTGTAATCATGCGCATAATCAAGCCCTTCGCCTTGCATGATATCAATCACATACTCATGATTGGAGGGGCGTCTCCACACGCCCTCCACAAGCAACAGGGTGAGCGTCGTCTCATAAAATTGTGGCGTAATGGTTTGTGCTGCGTCTTTCACGATGAATACTTGAGCTTGCCAATCATTGACATGCAGAACACCTGGGGTATTCGATTCCACGTCCTTGTCAGCCAGTTCAAGGAATTCTTCAAGAATACTCGCACGAGTCGCTTTCAAAGCAAGATTCACAGTACGACTAGACCGACTACGAGCAGACAAAAACTTACCCTTCTGCTTATACGTCCACTCGCCAGACCTGAGTTCTGGAATCGTTTCCGCATATAAATGGTTTTCACCGTTTAATTCCACGGTTTTTAACTGTGAACCAGCCTCATACGTAATATGATTAACCAATTTTTTACACCACCTTAGAAACGATTCAACAGACGTCCACTTGCTGTATCCGGCGTATTATCCGCGATAATATCGCCAAGATTATTCAATAAAGCGCGCAACAGTACAACGAGTTCTTGAGTAGATTCCGCTTGACTGCGCATAGAATCATTATTGCCAGCAGAAGATTGAACCTGCATCATATACGACAATTGAGGATTCAACCGCGCATTCACATCATCAAACGAACCAGCCAACTGGTCGCCCATGCCAAGAACGTTATTCTGCACATTCTTGAATGAAGTTCTCAAACCTTCGTTCAAGCCTTGCATGATGGCGTTACCTGCAGGAATCAACAGCTTACGATCGTAGCTGATTGGACCCTTGTGGCTTTTAATCCAGTCGGCGATACCACCAACGAAACCTGTCACCTTCCCCCATGCGGCTTTCAAGCCGCCCAAGAGACCGTCCATAATCGCTTGACCTGCGTTGCTCAACCAGCTACCCGCGCCGGATACTGCGCCCATAACCGCGCTCTTAATACCGCTCACAATATTCGAGACAGTATTAATACCATTACGCAGCAGTCCTGTAATACCGTTCCAGATACTGGAAAAGACACTCCTCATCGCATTCCACGCGCCCTGCCAATCACCTTTAAGAGCAGCTGTCAACGCTTTCATAATGCCGATAAGCACATCACGAATAGTCGTAAAGACAATCTGAATTTGATTCCACATGCCTTGCGCAAACGCAACAACAGTATTCACCAATGCGTTCCACACCGTTGTGATAGCAGTCTTAATCGCATTCCAAATAGTCGTAGCTACATTAAGAATCATGGTCCACGCATTTTGCAGACCAGTCATCAACATATTCGCTAACGTTTGAACGGCGCTTACGAGCCCGTTCCATAATGCGGTAACACCCGTAACAATCGTCTGTACGATAGGTTGAAGAACACTCCAAATCGCATTCCAAATAGCAGAGAGAGTGTTACCGACCGCGTTGAACGCGGCAATAATCCCATTCCACACACCTTGGAGCCAGCCAGTGAACGCTTGCCAAGCGGTCTGCATAGCAGTAATAATCGGAGTAAAAATATTAACGAGTAGCTGCCATGCACCCTGCAGAAACGCGGAAACCATATTCCACGCGGCAATAATACCATCAATAAGACTCGTCCACCGAGACAATACAGCGGCGATAAACGCGAAGAAGAGCTCAGCCATCGCCTCAAACAATGGTTGAAGGAATGTCATAAGCACAGAGAACGCTTGCTGAATAGCGTTAATAGCAGGAGTGAAGAATGTGACAACCGCTTGCCACGCAACTTGTATCGCTTGCATTGTGGCATTCCACGCGGCAACCATACCAGCGCTCACCGCTTGGAAGAAGCTTACAAAACCCTGCCACACCTGCGACAACGCGGAACAAATCGACGAGAAGAAGCTGCTTATCGCATTCCACGCAGTTTGAAGCCAACTACCCGCCGTATTCCACGCGGATACAATAATATTACAGAAAGCCTGCCATGCAGCCTTACCCGTTTTCGTCTGTGTGAAGAAGAATGCGAGACCAGCAACAACCGCCGCAATAGCAGTAATAATAAGAACAAAAGGATTAATCGCCATAACCGCATTAAATGCCGTCTGGACAGCAGTCATAACTTTCGTACCGTTACTTAACGCGACTTGGACAGCTGTGAAAGCAGTAGCGCCAGTACGATAGGCGTCCATGCCAATCTTCACAGCCTTAACGACTGTATTATAGGTTTGCATGCCGGCTTTAGCTACGTTGAGCGCACTGTTGATGGCGTTGAACGCGCCGACTGCACCTACTAAACCAGCGGTGAGAGAGACGACGAGAGGATTACCAGCAGACAATGCAGTGAAGAAATCCTGTACCGGTGTAAGTATCGCGCTAGCAGTATTCACGAGCAATGTGAGCACCGTGATAAGCGCTTGAACACTTGTAGCGATTAACGGTGGTGGCGCAAGAGCGTTAAAGTTAAAGCCTTTGAAAATGCCTGACAAAATTGTGCCGAGATTCTCAAAAGCCTGACGTAACGGCTCGATCGCACCACTCTTATTAAGCTCAGTCCACAGTTGCGCGAGGTACTCTTTCACACCGGTAACCATGCTTGCCGCCGCGTCCCCCACCAGGTTAAACTGCGAACTAAAACCGTTAATCACTCCCGCAATCTGCGAAACACCGAATGCTTCAATAACCTTCTGCACTGCTTTAGCGATACGATTCTGCATATTCTGCATGGCTGTGCCAATACCCTGTGTAGAAGCCCTTGCTTGCTGCTCGAATGAGCCTAAACCATTCACACCCTGAGTGTTCAACTGTACGAGCGCATTATTAAAATCTTGGAAGCTAATCTTTCCTGACTTCATCGCCTCATACAAATCATTAGAATTATGGCCAGCACCAAGCAAAGCTACAGACAATTGATTCAACTGTCCTGGCATAGCGTCCATCATGGAACGCCAAGCCTGCATATCCACCTTACCTGCGGCAAGCATCTGCGTGTACTGTTGCATAGCATTCGACTGGACAACTGTAGATTTACCGCCAGCGAGCAACGCATTATTAAGAGCCAAGCTAATATTTGTCGCCTCATCAAGCGAAGATGTCAACGGAGCAAGTTGCGTAACCATGCCCGTTACATCGCTCATTGTTGTTGGCAAGCCGTCAAGATTCTTACTAATCTTCTTAATGCTCGCCGCCGCATCTTCAGCCTTATATCCCAAATTTTGCATGACAAGCGGGAAATTATTCATGGCGTCAGCACGACTGACAGCGCTTGTTACGCTGCCAGCAATCATATCGAAAGCTCGACTAGCAACTGTGGAGGCTACACCAATAATAGTGCCCTGTACCGCACCAAAGCCCTTAGAGAAACCGTCGCCAGCTTTCTTACCAGACTGGTTAGCCGCAGACGTAGCTTCACCACCGCTAAACGCAGACTTAATCGCCTTACCCACACCTTCCATCGAAGGAATAATAGGCACATAAGCCTTAGCTAACGCGATACCTTTAGCCATTAGTAACCTCCACTATTCACTTTTTAAGTTAGACCGAGACGCTCATTCAAAGCCTCAATACCCATAACCGCAATATCCACGCCCTCATGTGATTTCACCGAGATCCTCTCGCCAGACGGTTCACCCTGCATACTACCCGGGAAAGGTAACTGCAAAGGCTTATCCGGACGCTCATCCTCAACCGTATTAGCCCACTGAAAATTCAAAGCGATATTTGCAATCACAGTAAGCAACGTGTCCGTAAGCGAATACTCCAGCTGATTATGTTGAGCGATATAAATCTGCGAGCCCGCAGGTAGTTCAATCACAAGATAACCGATAAAAACGCTACCGTGTTCGGCTACGGTTTCAGCATTGAATTTCAGCCCGTACACCCTGTATAAGTCTGCGATAAGCGCGGACTTATAAAACGTATAACAGTATACGAGCCTTAAGAATTTGGGTTCAGCTGGTTCAAAACCTCATTCAAAATTTCACTCATGCGTTGAGTAGAAACGTAATCGTCAAGAGTAGCCAACTGCTTTACACGCTCATAAGAATCATCGGGGAACACAAGGTGGAGCACTCCAATCAAGGCTGAAACATCACCCTCCATAATTTTTGAAGAAGCTTCGATAAGACGAAAATCGTCAATCGCACGCTCATTCACTTTAATGTTCTCACCTTGTATACGCGCATACCCTTTCTCAGGCAGATAATCGTGAGGTTGAGGCTGTGCAGGGGCTTGCACTGGGGTATAAGCCTGTGCTTGAGACTGTACCTGTGCTTGTGGAGTAAATGTAGTCGGTTCCATAACCTAGAATCCTTTCATTTTATAGCTTGAAAAAGCTCCTTTACTTTTTTGCGAGAAGATTATTGGCTACACTCCTATCCGCTTTTCAAAATTTTCGAGAAGAAAGGAGTAAAAGACTCGAAAAAATGAAGGTGGATAGCCCTTTGAGAGAGAGAAGAGGGGAAGAATTGAGTGCAGCCAAGCCTATAAAATTAGTTGCCGGAAGATGGAGAAGCTACAGTATTAACCGTACCAGGATTCTTCTTTTTAAAATCGATGAATTCGCGCACTGTAGCACCGTCATACTCATCAAAAGGAGAAAGGGACACTGTTACACCATATGAGAGTGCTTCAGACGATGCCTGCTTATATTCACTTGTCTCATTCACCGTCATCTCAGGAATAACCATACGATGCTTCGCGCCATTAGTAAGAACAGCGTCAACAACCATCGAGAACTTCTCACCAGTAGGCATCTTATGATCAATCTGCAGTCCACCGTTAGCAGTCTCAATCACATTCTCGCTACCGAAACGAAGCTTAGCAGCATCAATATTGAGAACTTCCAGCATAGTGAATTCTGCTGTCTCAGAATACTTAGAAATCACAGAAGCAATAGTCGTTCCGCCCATATCTTCCAAAGTCTGAGTATCAGTATCCGTCTTCCACGTAATACCGTCAGTTGAAATATAACCAACGTTCTGGAATGCTTCGTTTAATTCATCGAAAGCACCCGTTGGCAATACTGTACCTGTAGGTGCGATGAAGACAACGCCTGTTGCCTTTGTTTTAGTAAATGCTGCGTTACTAGCTTTATTCTTTTTACGAGCCATAACAAATACCTCCTTAAATTAGGTATAAAAAGAGCCTCACACCCCTTAACGATGTGAAGCTATAATTTTTTCTTTTATGATTAACTATTCAATGTCATAAGCCCAGTCCACAGTGAGAACGAACGTAATCGTATACCGTGACTGTTTAGAATCAAGCAAAGGATTATTATAAACGCTCATAATATCCACGCTCAAGAATGGAAGAATATCATCGACAGATTGGCGTAACAGTCTAACGATATGGTAAGCGGTTTCTTCCGTCGATTTAAGCTTATCTGCATACACATCAACAGCGAAAACAGTATCCTTCGCATAATCATTGACACTTCCGCCCGTCTGCTCTACAACAATAAGCTTATTATTCTTACTATTCGTATTCACAGACTCGGGAACCATCCATGTTACCGTAAAACCAGTAGGCTTATGCTCGCGCAAATAATCCGTCAAGAGGGAATGCACAGTATCCATGCCTATGCGCCTCCTGCAGAAGTCGCGCGAAGCAATGTACGATAACGCGAATTATCATACGCGGCTTCACCATTATCCGCTCGAGCAGCGGCAACAGAACCGAAACGACTATCACGAGACGACGCAGAAGAATACTTTGCTTTCTTCCTCCCCCTCATCCGATTAGCATTATTCGCAATACGTTCAGCCTCAGAATCCAATAATGCGCGCACCTCAGGAGAACGCCTATACTCAGTAAAACCAGCATAATCGAGTCCCACGCGAATCTTACCACCCATAATCAATTCACCCTCCTTGCCAATACACGCACATACCAAATTGTAGGTGTTATATCGGTAAGCGCTGGATAAGGGTCGCCGAGCACTTGTACGATACGACCATCAGGAAGAGTAAAACGCGCATCACGCAGATTATGAAATTCCCATGTGCGAGGCATGTAGAGTTTCGTATCCGCATTCTGCGCGTATAAATCTCTCGTAGACGCGGTTTCCTGAACCGTTGGAGAAGCAACAAGAACATTATCTACAGCTTCAGGCTTACCGTATATAGTCTCCACATCACCTTCTGCAGTTTCAACATTCTGAGAGTATTGGAGTTGGATTGTAATTCCTCTCATACTAAAACTCCTATAGTTCAATATGACCAATATGTTGTTTACCCTGCCCAAGAAGCTTGAGCTCTCGAGGAAGAAGCCGTAACCCTCCCACAGGTTGACCAAAACCGAACGATTGACTAAAACCATCAACACTCATCGTTGTACTCGTCACACCATCAGGCACAGCAGTATTGCGTTCCTGCTCGAACACGCGTTGAACCATAGCAATGACAATATCCTTGCAGATACCTGGTTCAGCATCTTCTGCCTGTTTATATCGTGGAGCAGCTAGGCGCAACATACGACTGGCAGAATCCAGTAGTAGTTGCACCCGCTCCTGTTCAGAACTATCCAACGGGTAGACAGCTTCCAACTCATTGGTAGTCGCGAAAGATTTCGTCATAAGCTACCTCCCATCAAAAGTAGTTCATAGTCTTAAGCCGAAGGAGAAGATGCCTTAGGCTTCAATACTGCAAAACCCTTAGAATCGAGCACAGCGAAGTTCAATACGGCTTCAGTACGGTATGCGACCTGATTCATACGCTTCAAATCACCTGCACCATCTGGATCACCAAAAGCAATTTCTTCAGTAAACATTTCACGCGATAAACCCCACTTAATAAGGTCAAAATCACCCATGATTGCCAGAACTGGTTTTACAGTATTAGATACAGCCGCACGAATACCATCAACCTGCGCACCATCAGTCAAATTCAATGGAATTTCTGGATACATGCGAACGCCTGTAGAAGTACGCACTGCACGCAAATCACCAGCTTCCTGACGAGAAAGCGCAACACCATTAATTTCATAGTCAATAAGAGCTGCTGCAAGCTGGTCAAGGTGCTTTGCCGCATCCTTATCTGCTGTCACGCTAGTAGCACCCTCAGTAAGAGCAGTGACTCCTGCGAGAGAAGAATTATCCTTAGGGTTTTGACCGTTGAACACAATAGTGTCAAGTGCGCGACCGATAGCTTTTGCTTGGTCGGCAAGAATAGACTTGATAATCTGAGCCTGCGCATCCTCATCCGTCCACTTAAGCTGATTAGACACACGTGTAGTAGTCTGAACGGTGAGCTGTGTTGCCTTAACAGGCTTCACAATCTGCTCATATGCACTCTTATTAGCACCTTCACCAACAACTTCAGCTACTGCATTACCAGAAAAATAGTTATATTCCTTGGCAAGCATAGAAGAGGGTACTGCTGGGGATAATGCGGCAATAGCCGAAGCGCCCTGTACATCCTTAGCAATAGTGGTTACCACATCACTTGGAATAGCAATCTTTGTAGTATCAAGAACTGCCATAATATTTCCTTATTTCTCCTAGTTTTTATTGATTAATTGACGTGCCATCACATGCAAACCATCATCTTTAGGTTCACGTGATGGAGTTTTAGATTGATCACTAATAGGCAGACGAGGACGCTGTGAGTTCCACGCTAAAAGCTTCTTCACGTACTCTGTCATCGCTTCTTCATCACCATCAGGCAACAAATTAGCAGGCACTCCAGTTTCTTCTGAAACTTTTGACTTTATTTCCGCCATTTTTTGCGTAGCGTTAATCTCGTTAAGTTCCTTCTGTAATTTGTCTGCTTCATCGGCGCGCTTGATTAGCTCTTCATTCTGCTTTTTAAACTCTTCCAGTTGTTGAGCAGCTTCAAAGTTCTGCTTAGCACGTTTTTCCCATTCACGCGAATGCTTAAGCAGTTCATCATATTTCGCCTGCAAATCATCACCAACAGAAGAAATATCCTGTGGCGCTGATTGTTCAGCAGACTCAGTGTCTGTCTGTGGCTTAATTGGTTCTGGTTCTGCCATATTTATGACCTTTCCTATTTTATTGACCACTCTGCCATGCGGCTGAGCAAGACCATGCCCCGTAGCGGAGCATGGATTTACGAGCACCGTGAGCAAGATTCGAACTTGCGTAGCAACAATTGCGTCAGACTTTACAGTCTGAAGTCTTTAACCACTTGACTATCACGGAAAAGATTGATTAAATATAAGTAATGAGCCGTCGTTCATACCAGTAGGTAAGTTCCGCGGCTCATTTGATTCTTACAAGATTCTCCAAGCTGTCAATCATATAAATTTTTCGATTATGAAATTTAACAGTGATTGTTAGATAATGTTTAAGATCATCATCACTCATAGAATGAGTATTATCTGAATTATCAAATACAACCGCAGTCGCATCAATTTTCTTCGAAGCGTTACCAAGATGACTCTCAATCGTATTTCTTGTAGTCGCCTTGCTGAGTGTTTTTATCTCAATTCCGCCTACGAGATCAGCTTTACCAATACGTCGCCCATTAGCATCTTCTTTCCAATCCTGTTGAAAAATGCACTTTATACCATTTTTAGAAAGTCTCAGAGCAGTTAGCAATTCTTCATCTTTTACACGCTCACGAACAAATTCACTCTCATACTCAATAGTTGGTATTTTCCCTGTGTTGAGCCATTCGCGGTCTCGTGTACGCATCTCAGCAAGAATTTGATTACGCTTCCATACATTGTAACGAGGAATCTTACTGCCTGGAGGCTGCTCTAAAACCCAATGATGATAGCGATCACTGCTTGCATAATGTTCTACAGCATCACGACACTTAGCATACTGCTTATACAATGAGTCAGGATCATATCCAGGAATCGATTGTTCACCCCATGAGGGGATAATCAAACAATCATCATGTAAATGAAACTTACTCGAATCTCCCGCAGTATCCTCAGTATGATAAACAAAACCACGCGAGGCAATCATCACACACCATTCACACGTAATACCCTGCGGCACACGAGCATAGCGTACTTCACTAGGGTCTTTTTTAGCTGTGAAAAGTGTCGTTAATCGAGAAGTACGATGCGCTACATCATATGCGAGATTAACCCACTGCGAAGAATCATTATGATCGAATTGAGCAACCGCCCGACCCCACATATCATCGATAGTTAACCGCGCACGATTACGCCCCGTATACACCTGCTTCCACGTTAAACCATTAAAATCCGTGCGCGAATAACCATGCAACGCATCATATAAACCACGGTCAGCATGAACGATAAACTCCTTATAGTCATCAAGCTCTACATCCGATGCAAAAGACCATAATTCACGACTTGACGCGTAATATCGAGCAGCCTCCTCGCTCATCTGAGCAGCATAATCAGTTACAATATCACGATATAACTCATTATCCACCACGGAATCATCTGAACCAACAAGCTGAGTTACACGCTTCTTAAAAACATCATCAATCTCAGCAATAATCTTTTGATGCTTCCCGTATAAAGAATTTAATTCAGATTGCAAAGCCTCAGCTGTACCATCACGCGGTTGAAGAATCGAAGGAAGATTCATCTGATTCTTGTCGCTCATAAGAATTCTCCTCCTTATCCTCCGTTATCAAGCGTTTTTCTAAACTATCCACAGCCTGCTGCGCTCTCTGCTTGCGCTCATCACGCCTAATTTGAGCAACCTCATCAAGAGTTAAACCTGCTTTACGCAAACCCACAGTAGAATTCGCAAATACTGGATTCTGCGACGCTATCTTCGTGTAATAATCAGCACGCGCAGCATCACTCACCTCATGCGTCGGAGACCATACAGGTACAACACCCGTAAAATCTGGCACGGTAAGTAAACCGTCACGCGCTTGAATAGCCATAGCGAGCGCGTTTTTCAGCTGGCGTCCAAAAGCTATGTTTTGACGGTTGGCTGTTCGCGTAAGCCATGATTCGGATGCTGCAAGTGCTTCCTGGCTTGATGGGTTGCTTACTCTCATGCCGAGCGTTTCTGGTGTAAGGTCGGTGATTGCTGCAACTTGCATGACAAGCGTTTCAAGCATGTCACCATGTGGGCTCATGCTTGCTTGATTGACTTGCTGCATGGTTGGCACATTACCATCCTCATCCCTGCTAATACTGTTAATACTATTGACGGCGATTTTCCACGCATCTGTCGTCATAGCATCAGGATCAAGACCAAGAAACCATAATTGTGGATAGGAGTAGAATTCTGCAGTTGATTCCATGCGAACCATAGTGCGGAAAGCCACGTCAGTTAGCGCCATTAAAGCACGATTGATACGCGAGTGCCCGAATGGTCTATCCATTTGAGCATCATAAACGAAAGGAACAATCATGGGCTGAGGCATGTTCGTCACTATTGTCTCAGCAACCCAGTGATTATTTATCCGTGTGCACTCATAGTTCTTAAAAGGCATCCATACAGTAAAAGCAGTAATATCACCTTCATCATTGCATTCAGTAATCGTCATCGCTGCACTAATACGCCTATTCTTCCTATCCCACAAGGCGCTCGACCAATCAGCAGAGCGAGGCATCAACACCATACGCCCAGCCTCATCCGCGTAAATTGTCAAAAATGAGCAAGAATGTTTATACGCGCTCACAATCAATTGCGATACATCAACATCAAGCTGATTATCCTCAACAATCTTACTAATACCATAATCATCACTGTCTGAGACAACAAACCCTTCAAAAACGCTTTTATCCGCGAGAGCGCGCACACTCTTTTCTGCCCAACCAATAGTATTGACTGCCTGATTAGCGATTTGTGGAGGTATCGCTACACGTAGGTCACGAAAACGGTTACGCGCATCATAATAGGCACTGCGTAGCATGTTGCGTGGATACTTTTGTCGCCACAATTTGAATAGTTTGTTGATTATAGGATAGTCACCTTCGTTAATACCATTAATTTTTCCTATATTGCTCGTAGCAAGGTTAAGGATTTGATTATCAATGTTGAAAAACATAGTTAGTTTATCCTTTGCTTCCGTCCCGGACGACGCTTCGTTGTAGCAACACCTTCAAGAGCAAGAGTGACGGCGACAAGAGGACTAATGTCTACATCACTGCCTGACTTATTCCATGCTTGCATGCCATTTTGTCCAACGTTACGCAATATTGCGCCGCCTACTGCAATGTCAAGTGGTTGCTGGTCTTTCAGATGCGTTAATTTACGTTCAACAAGCATGCTTTGAAAACGCTCCACAGCTCGCCCCATGTCACGCAACGACGTTTGAGTCACCTTCACATGCGCTTTCGTAAGCTCTGGAACAAGCACCGTTGCTGGAGATTGATAGTCAATGACTACTACCGCAGTTTTACTCCACCTAGACGCTATCCAATCAACCGCCCACTGTGTACCTTCACGAGACGGATCACGATATTCGGCGAGTTCAACATGCGCTGTACCATCCTTATATCTCATGCATGCGCCAATACTAAAGGCTTTGCGGTTAGGACTCATATCCAATGCAAAACCTATCAAATCACCGCCATTCGGTCTTTCATCCACAGCTGACTGTCCCCACAAACTGGTGTCAATAGCATGCATCGAAATATGCTCATCCCACACTCCGAGAGCCTCACGGCGAAACGAATCATCAGACAATTGCCTGCGCATACGAAGGATAGCCGACTCCGACGTGCGGTGAGGATAAGAGGGATTTGCTTTCTTCCACTGGTTACGATCGTCAAGTTCGCAGTGTCTATCAGCACTGAATTCCACATAGAACGTGTCAGTGTCAACACCCTTGATAGCACCTAACCGCTTGCCAGTAAAAGCTTCACTAGGGTCATTAGGACGCGGAGGAGTTCCCATATAAATCGCCAAAGCATTCGGGGAAGCGTTCATAGACGGAATCATATTCTCCAACGCCGCCTCTGAAAGAATTTGCGCCTCATCAAAAACTTCCACGTCAACCGTATGCAATCCACGTCCAAAACCACGCTCGCGTGCACCAAACAAAATACGCGAGCCATTCATAAACTCTATAGCCTCTTGACCATTAGCACGACGAATATGCTTGACATATCCACGCAACGCAGCATTATCACAAATAGATGTAAGGTCTTTAAACGTTTCTGCAGAAGTGCGCGTATGATGAGCCGTCCAAAAAACGAGCAGTGGACGTTTACTCGTCACGCACATCAACAATACAATAAGTCCAATCGTAAAAGTCTTACCAACCTGTCGAGGAATGCTAATAACCGCGCCACCCACACCACACGCATATAAGCCATTCTTACGTTTACCAAGAAGAACAGTACCCAGCCCTTGCTGCCACAGGTCAAAAGTAAAGCCCAACCGTGTCGCAACTTGGTTGAGCCGAGGAAAATCTGAAGTAACGATACCATCAGGGATAATACAGTGCCTAGCCGCGTCAGATAATCGAGGAGTCAAAGCTACTTGACGATTCACTGTCATAACTCTCCTCCTCATTAATATCAACCGTAAGAGAATTCTTCCCCGCCGTGACAATATCATTCAATTGGCGTGAAACATTAATAAGCTCTCGAGTGATCCCCGCTAATGCTCCAGCTGGAGAATCAGGGGAAATCAAAGCCTTATGTAACACGCTACGCGCAAAGCGGAGCTCATCTTCCAAAGAATCATCCATCATGCGCTCAAACTCGTTCTTATCCAACTCAGCATTCACCGATTTAGAAACAGGAACAATAACCTTCTGTTTCTCCACACGTACCGAGTCAGCTTTCTTAGAATCTTTTTCAGCCTCTCGCGCAAACCTTTTCTTATTACGGTTATAATCCACGCGACAGCGTGCAGAACAAAACATTGGTTTACGCCCATGAGCGGAAGGCTTAAAGAAATTACTGCAATTTTTACACTGCAAAACAAAACCTCCCAACAGTTACGTATCGATTGTTACGAATTAAAAAACTAGAGGGATATTAGCCCTGTCGCCGTGGTGGCGTCCGGGCGTGTCGTGGGATACCCTACCCACGTTATCAGCACGCCATTATGCCTGATAATTTTTCATATTACCATTTACTTGCTCGCGTTAAACGCGGTCGAGTGATTTTCGATTGATATTTGCTTTTTATTTGTGCTCGCGCGTATGCGACTGTATGGTTGCTTCTCTGCCTGTTGCAGTAGCGGTGTGCGAGCCTGCAGTTATTAAAGTCGTAGGGGCTTCCGCCTCGTGATACAGGTATGAGTTCGTCTACTTCTGGTGCTCCTGGAAGCGTGGTGCCGTTGAGGGTTTTGTCTACGGGTTTGCCGCAGATGTGGCAGGTGTCGTAGGCGGCGAGGACTCGCGCTCGCAGTTTGTTTCTTCTGCTGCTGTTTGTGCGTCGGGGGTTAGGTTTAGTCATTATACATCCTCTCTACATGTAGCAAAAGTCTACAGCATGCTCGTTTTCTCTTTGTGATGCTGTATGGTTTGCCTGTGTGCGCTACTTCCATTTTCTCGTTTTTGAGATTTGTTTTCGGGCACTGTAATTGATTGGCTTGAGATTTGAGAGCATGTACAAAGTAAAGAGGCGAGCATCCCGTAGATATGAATATAGCCATTCGCGTACACGCATGACTACTGTACTTATTTAATCATGCAGTGGTTGTTGTTGTCAAGCATTGATTTGTGAAGATTTTGTGTGTGGACGGTTTTCTTTTTTATCGGTTACATCAGTGGTGTAACCGTTCTCAAGCATTGAAAATAAAGGCTTGTAGGCATGTTTTTTGTTGAGGTTACATCTAAAAGTACTTCTACCCTCTTTTTTATCTCAAGATTTTTTGAAAAGTGGTGTAACCGTGTAACCTACCTTAATGAAAGCCAGTATTTTCAAGGTGTTAGATAGGTTACACCAGTAGTGTAACCACGTGTAACTGGTGTAACCGTATTTTATATATTTTATGCTTTTGCGCGTATAAGAGGTTATCTATTTTTTTGAATATGGATAACCTTTTGTAGTTATTGCTTGTAGGTATAGTTAAAGGTGTCGAATTCGACACCTTTACTAGCAACACGCTTTTAGTATTGCATATCAAATGCAATACATGTATTGTTGTCTATGTAGTTAACTCTCGAGAGTAGACCTCCCACCATAAGGGAAGCGCCAAAATCGAGAGTTTTGCATATTTAGTATAAGTGAGAGATACAATGAACACAGCAATATTAGTTGATGGTGGTTATTATCGGAAACGGGTAGCTAGCACTTTTGGTATTGAGTCTCCGAAGGAAACAGCGGATAGATTATATAAGTACTGTTTTAGACATTTATATGAAAAAATTGACGGCAAAAATGTGCGCCATAATCTTTATAGAATTTTTTATTATGATTGTCACCCTATAGATAAAATTGTTTATCATCCCGCTACGCGTAAGCAGGTTGATCTTAGTAAGTCTGAGACAAAAGAGTGGGCTGAGGATTTTTATAATTGTCTTGCACATAAGCGTAAGGTGGCTTTACGCTTTGGTGAAATTAGCGATTCTAGTATTCATTATCGGATTAAAGATAAGGTTTTACGAAAACTTTTGAGGGGGACTGTTTCACTCGGTGAGGTGTCTGAGGAGGATTTTACTCTTGCGATGCAGCAAAAGGGTGTGGACATGCGTATTGGTTTAGATATTGCTTCATTGTCGTTTAAGCATCAAGTTGATAGTATTGTTCTTATTGCTGGTGATAGTGATTTTGTTCCTGCCGCTAAGCTTGCTAGGCGTGAAGGTATTGATTTTATTCTTGATGCTCTGGGTGGGAATATTCGTGACAATTTGTCTTTGCATATTGATGGGTTGCGTACTTGTGATGACAGTTTTAATGCAAAATGACAAGCATATAGTGGAGTAGTTATAAAAACTTGGTGTAATCTTTTTATTAATATATATTTAAGTGTTAGTCGTGTTAGTCTTTGATACGATTACACTTTGTATGTATTGGGCGAGTATGTTCTGGTAGTCGCCTAGTACTTGTTGCGTGACGTTGAGCTCTAAGCCTATGAGAATATTGTTGCCTTCGTAGATACGCTCGGCTTGTATGTAGTCGAAGATGTTGATGAGCCAGAGTGCTGTTTCTTTGCGTGTTTTACGTTCGTTTTTTAGATCGTGTCCTGTGTGTTCGTATTTGGCGTGGATGAGTTCGTGGGCGAGTGTACAGCGTTTTTGCCTGTCGTTGAGTGTTGAATCGAGAAGAATGTTGTGTGTGGCGTGGTCGTAGTAGCCGGTGTGTGCAGTATTGAGCGGTGTCTCAATGATAGTAATGTGTGCTTGTTCTGCGTAATTGTAGAGGTTTTCTAGTGTGGGTGTGTCCAAGTGTTTGTCCTCTTCGTTGCGTGTGGTTTTGACGGTTTTATAATACACCTTTTTTAGAACATTTGTTCGAATGTTTGTGTTGTGTTTTTTGAATATTTTATGACACATAAAAGTAATGACTCGAGCTCATTAAACTCGAGTCATTACTTTTTAACTATGTGGACTACTGTCTTTTCTTATATTTTCTTTTGTTCTTAAACATATGCCAACAGAGGAGACCGATTGGAATGCTGATGAGAAAAAGTGGAGGTGCGAGAAAGGATAATATTAACACGATTGCTTCTAATATGGTTAGGATTGTTAAAAGTGTTAAAAATACTATATATGCGGTTTTCTCCATAGGTTTTGTTTTAACAGTATTTTGCGTAGCACAGGCTTGTATTGAGGGTTTTATATTTGCTTTTACTTGATTAGTATTATGCGCGTATTCCCTTCGTGAATGAATTTTTCCTATTGGGCGTGATAGGTTATGTGGATCATTTTGTTCAATTGCTGTAATTCCGCGTTTTTTATCTACTTGTTTTTGGACGGCTAGTGTTGCTTTGCAGTCTGAGAGTGCGTTGTGAGCTACGTAATTGTGGTTGCATTCTTTTGCCGCTTCGGTGAGTTTATAGTAATCGGTATGGTGAAATAGTTGTCCATATTCTCGCATGGTGTCTGTGACTTTGTCGATGTCGAATTTAAGTCCAAGTACAGCAAGAAAAGCTAGGTCGAAAGGTGCGTTATAGATAACGATTTCTTGTGCTCTGTCGAAGATGTCTTGAAGTATAGTTAGGTCTTGGCGCGCAAATGGTTTATTTGCTACTTTCTTAGGTGTGATATGGTGGATTTTTTCAGCTTCTCGCCATGTTTTCTTTTTTTCTGGTTTGTAATAACGGTCGTGTAGTACGATGCCGTTGCCGTCGATAATGGAGATTTGGAGGAGCTCATCATATTCTGGGGCTAAGCCTGTTGTTTCTGTATCGACGACTATTCGAGTGATTGGGGTGGTAATTTCTTTGTCTTTTTTTGGTGGTGTGAGAGTGATTTCGTGCATGATTCGCCCGTAATCATCGAGTGGACGTATTTTAATGCGGATGTCAAATATGGAGCCGTCTTTCACATCTTCGAGAGCGCTGTATGCGTTGCTAATGTTAGGTGTGATGTCGAAGATGGGATTTCCTTTACTGTCGGAGAGTGTGATGCGCGGGTATTTTGCTCCATTACGTGGCGGTAAGGTGCTTTTGACGCATTTTTTACGTGTTCCAGCTACTTCTTTGTAGTCGTTTGTGAGATATTTTTTAGAGATGGTGAAATGGATTTTTCCACTACCAAGGTTCATGAAGTAATTATAGTTTGCCATTATTTTTAAGTCTTTCGCATCAAGCTTTTGCTTCTTTTGCTGTCATTTTTTAGGTTGTTTGCGATGTTTGTACTGTTTGAGTTGATGTAGTTATTATGCGCCGAAGTCGTCTAATTCTCGCTCAGATTCTTTATTAATATCCTCATTAGCAGCGAGGTCAAAGTCTTCGGAATAAGTATATTCGCGATTTTTGCTCATTTGGTTATATACTCGAGCGTTATTTACTAATTGGAATGCGCTGTCGAGTTTTAGCATGCTTGCAAGAATGTCTAGCTCATCTAGATTCCATGCTTTTAGTCCGCTTATGCGTAATCCTACATAACTTTTGGCACGTTTTAATTGTTCTGCAACATCATCATATGTTATTTGTTGCGATTGCAGTTCGTCATGTATGTATTTTGAAATTATCTCCGTTGTTTCTGTAGTTTCTGGGAGTTCATCTTTCCTTACCATATATTTAGTATACATTTGGGGCTTATATGTCATATAGAGACACGCCGAAACCTCATATGAGGTTGATTTAATTACATGCATGTAATATGATTCTACTAACAGCCTCATATGAGGTTTATATTTTTAGCCGAGAATCCTCATATGAGGTTTACCAAAAAGGAGGTGGAAATGAGTTCTCAGGATTATATAACGCAGGCAATTCGAGCAGAATTGGCGGCACGTGGTCTTACTAAGACTGGGTTAGCTGATTTTATGCAGATGGATAGAAGTTATTTGACGCGTAAGTTGTCTGGCTCAGTCCCTCTTAATACTCCAGAGCTGGATAAGATTTCACAATTTTTAGGAATACCTATGTGGAACTTATTCTCTCTTGCTGCTGAGCGTGAGGTGCGTGACAAGAAAGCTGGTGAATAAAATTGGCAACTTTACCTGGTTTTTCTTTGGGCTACTTGTCAAGTTTTATCCAGATTTTTATGCGTGGATATGTGAGGCAAGCATATTCCCATGACAGGGACAGGTTTCTTATAGATGAACTTTCTAAAGCTGGTGTTTTTCCTAATAGTACGCTTGAGCATCTTGCTAAGGTTCATGGTGAGGAAGAGCGTGAATGCGGGCGTTTTACTGATTACGATATTTTCGTTCTTTTCGCTCATGCAGCTGGATTCGACGATGCTATCCGTTCTTATGTGACGAAGCTATTAGAGGCAGAGACCGCTGATAATAGCAAAGTTCCCAATAAGCAACAAAATTTTTAGAAAGGACAAAATAATGAGTAACGAAAAGCTGAATGATGTTAATGTTATTAAGTTTCTCATGCGTCAACATGTGCGTAACTTTTTATGGGAGTACTATGGTTCCGCGTATGTTTTGAGCAAAAAGTTTAACATTTCTGCTGACAAGTTTACTACTGTTATTAATGAGAATGATGTGTCAGGTTTTACTGATGCTGAAATTTTCATGCTCTTTGGTCATATTACGAACCTTGATAGCGAGATCATTGCTCGCGCTAATAAACCTGTTGAAGAAGATGCCGAGACTGGCGTTGAAGAATCTCATGATGTGATTGAAGTTCATGTTGAAGAATCTGATGAGAACGGGAAGCTGGATAAGAGCGAGATTGTTCTACAAGCTAGAGAGCTTTCTGCTCGATTGTGGAACAAGAGTCTTTTGATAGGAGAAGTCGGCATTGCTGACACTCATGATGGTATCGATATCGGTAATGAGAGAGATGTTTATCTTGTTGAAGATGATGTTTCTAGCAATCGTGTGAAGCGTGCTGTGGAGATTTTTGTTCGTGCTTACTATGCGGGTGCTGCACAGCAAGCACGAGATTTGAACGGAATTTAGTAAGTAGAAAAATGCTGTTGAACATTTGTGATGTCAACAAAAGTCCAAGAGAGTACATTCGTCGTATTCACAGTAATAGTTTTACCGTACTTATCGGGGAATGATACTGTTTCTTGACTTTTACAGGCTTTTTCTAGCTCGTTCTGTAATTTTCCACAATCGTAATCATCTTCGAGTACATAGCGTTGAGGCTTGGTTTGATTAACGATCGTGAAATCGATTCGTATCCGCATTATTCACCTCCTTTCATGATTTTTTTACGATTCCAATTTTAGAACGGTTAAGGAGTAAATATGACTGAGATTATTGTCACTATTCTTTTCGGTATTCTCACGTTTTTTGTCGCACTTTTCCCTGTTTTCGTTGAACTGCATGTTATGTGGCGTGAATGGAAGAAGCGTGTGATAAAGCATTCCAAGCATGGCGAAAAGTTAAGGAATTGATAAATGCCCGCAAGGTAATGCGAGCATCGACCAATAAGGGAAATGAATATGAAAAACAATAGTAATACTACCACAATGAGCGACCGTGCACAGCAAACTCAGTTACAATTCGAACGCACAATCATACTGCTCGACACTATTCTCGTAAGTATCATGTGCATGAGCAGCTTCTTCTATCTCATGTTTGCGAATATGGGTAAGAATCCGCTTGTTAGTTTCTCGTTTTTGCTTGTGTATGTGGTGTCTTTGGTTGGTCTTGGTTTTTTGTCGTGGGATTTTATTCAAGACTTAACCGCTCATAGTAAGGAGCGGTCATGAGTCAACCTGTTCGTAAGTTGGTGAAGCTGAGTGAGGCTGCTCGCCAGTTGGATATGGATGTGCGCACAGTGAAGAGCTTAGCGGTTAAAGGTTATCTACGTTTACGTCAAATTGGGACTCGTTTCTGGGTTTCACAAAGGAGTATTGATGAATTCTGTGATGGGAAGGGTATGTGATGGCTGTTCGCGAGTTTATTGTTTCTGGTCAACCTGTTCCTAAGGCGCGTCCCCGCGTCTATGGGAAACGAGGGGTAACACCGAAGAAAACTATCGATGCTGAAACGCGGGTACGTGAAGCGTATTTAGCAGGTTATCCTAATTATCCAATTTTCGAAGGGAACGTTATTCTTCAATGTCGTTTCTTTTTGCAGGATAATCGCCGTGTAGACGTTGATAATTTGTTGAAGCTGGTGCAGGATGCGTTGAATGGTTTCGCTTTCAAGGATGATAGTCAGATTATACGGGTTATCGCGGCGAAGATTACTCCGTCAAGGCTTGTGGAAGGTGCGTCTGGTCGGCTTCGTAAACGGCGGGGTGAAGACCCGTTGACTGCGTCGCTTGATGGTGAACCGTATGATCCTCACACGCATGTGGTGGTGATATGTGATGATGCGGACAAGTAAACGTCTCCTCTTACCGAAGTGTGGTGTGTGTGGTGTGCTTGGTTCGCCGTGTGATATTGAGCAAGCATTGAAAATACTTGACGCACACAAAGAATTGCAGCCGTTGCATAAGAATCGCGTGCATGCGCTGCCATTACCTCAAGGTTCTTTCCACTTTTAAATATTATGAAAGGTTATAAATTATGGGTATTCAAGAAACTGTTAAGCCTGCTGAATCGATTTTAGAACGCGTGCAGGAAGTTGAAAATCTTGCTGATTTAACAGACGAGCAGAAAGACGAGCTCAGTAAGAAGAATTTGTTGATTCTTGAAGCAAAACGCATAGCACTCTTACAGTCGCGTATTGAGGAATGCCAGACCGAGATTGACCAGATTAAGCAGCGCATTCTTGATACGCATGAGCCTGGCTCGTATGAAGCTGATGAGCTGACTGTGCAAGTGCGTGAGGGTGCGAAGCGTCTTGATGCGAAGAAGTTCATGAATACTTTCCCAGCTTCGGATAAGCCTGAGTTTTATGAGTTGAAGCCAGCGTTAAACGTGATTAAAAAGCATATTGCGCCGACGGAGCTTGAGCAATATCAGACAACTTCTAAGCCGAGCGTGATAGTCAAATGAGCAGTGTTAAGGATATTTTGGCGGTTGCTTCTCAGCATGACAACCCTGTCTACAAGCAACAGATTGAAGAAGCTACGTTGTGGCCTGAGATTCAGCAGATTATCGTGAATAATATTAATTCCGCTCCACGTAGTTTGCAAAAGACTATCGGGCCTAGCGAACTTGGAACTGACTGTGTGCATTGCTTGGCGGCAAAGCTGGCCGGTTGGAAACAGAATAAATCTGCCGCATGGCTACCATTCATCGGTACGTGTGTGCATGAACACTTCGAACGCTTATTCTCTGAGCTAGCTAATGCTAAAGGTTTGGATTATAAGGTGGTCACGCGTGGCCCTGCTTACCCTCGTTTCGCGACAGAGAAGCGTGTAGAGGTGGCTACGTTGAATGCGTTGCGGGAGCCTATGCATGTGCATGGCAGTATCGACCTAGTGGATTTTGAGAATCATGCGACGATTGATTGGAAGATTGTCGGCTCAACCTCATTGAAGAATGCTAAGGCTAATGGGCCAAGTCAACGATACCGCGTGCAAGCGTCGCTTTATGGTATCGGTCTTGAAAATGAGGGTGTGAAAGTAGAGAAGAATTGTATCTATTTTCTTCCGCGTACTTCGATGAATTTGGGTGATATGTATGCGTGGGAGGCGCCTTTCGATCGTGAGCTTGGTGAGTGGGCGCTGTGGCGTGCACAGTGGATACTCCAGATTCTTGGGCTTATGGAGATTAATTATCACGATACTGCTATGCGTGACGCTTGGATTAGTAAGCTTCCCCGCTCCGAGAGTCATTGTTTTGACTGTTCCACTTGGCCGGATAGTGGGCTTGCCGCACAGTTCAATAATGGTGAGCGCGTAGAGGTTGATAGTGCTTTGCTTGCGCTGGTGGATTTGATTCCTGCGATTTTTGACCGTGACCAGTATCGGAAGGCTAATCAGCCTGTGCTTAAGCCAGAAGACTAAATAAAAAATCAAAATAATAGGAAAGGAGCATATATTATGTATGCGAATAATTATAATCAGCCACAGTATGGGCAACAGTCTCAGTCGGCACAGTCTCAGCCGGTGAAGTTGGCGTCTCTTGGTCAGCTCATGAATGGTGGAGGCGCGAAGAGCTTCTTCACCGGCGATAGTCAACCGGGTGCGGCGGTGGAAGGTGAGATTGTTTCTATTGAGGTTACGCAGGTTAACGTCTTCGGCACAAGCCAACCGGATCACTGGCAAGACGGCAAGCCTAAGCAACAGATTCATATTGTTTTGCAAACTCAGCTTCCACCGGTAGACCAAGATGATGATGGTCGTCGTAGCCTGTGGATTAAGGGTTGGGGTATTCATTTGAAGGCTTTGCGTGATGCGGCTAAGAAGGCTGGCGTGGATGAGCCGCATGTGGGTGACCGTATGAGCGCGAAGTTTGTGGGTTTGGGTGAGCGTGGTAAGGCTCCACAGCCGCCTAAAGTGTATGAGTATACGATTACGCCGGCTTCTCAAGCGGCAGTGTCTAATTTGATGACTGGTGGTGCTTCAGTATCTACATCTGCGCCAGTGTCTTCTACCCCTGTTCCTCAGGTACAGCCAGCAGCACCTGCATCTGCTATTCCTGCTGCAGCAGCATCGCAGCCTAACGTGAATGATATTAAAGCTTTGCTCAATATAGGTAAGAGTGAGGAAGAAGTCGCAGCGTTAATGAATACGTCTATTGCTGTCGTACACGCATTAGCGGGCGCTCCTCAAACGCCTGCTGTGGAGCAGGATAGCATCGCATTCTAACCCAGTTCCTTCTCACGATGGGTAGCGTTATGAAAACATGACGCTACCTACTCGCCTCCACCTCGTTTTTCCTGATTTTTTGTTGAAAGCATTGTTATGAAGCAAGAAGGCTTATATCATTTCACGCCAATCCCTGACGCTCCACAAATGGCAGACCGCGTCTACCGTGAACTGCAAGTAGTGGAATCATTAGGCTTACTCAACTCCGACTACTCATTCACCGACAGGTTGGGACGCACCGTGAGTATTCCCGTGAATATTCGTAAGAATAGTGTGAAGCCCATCACCGCTGAGGGCTACTGCAAAGCCGTCTGGGATTACAAGAACGGTGATATGCTGCTGGGGGAGGATGAGAAGACAATCTACGTGCGCGACGTAGACCGCTCAGGAAAAAACGAGCTATTACCTTCATGGCATGCGATTAGTAATTTAGAAAATGAGTATCATGTGCCAGGTAGGGAGACGTATACGCCGTGGAATGACCAGCTGCGTGTAGAGCTCAGTAAATGTAAAATGCGCGTGAGGCATGGTATTAAGTTCACTGACCGCGCCTTCCTCCGCTTCAATGGACAGGTGGTCGATATTGATATTTCGTCACCGTATTTTAATGAGCCTTTCGAAGTAACCATCGACGCATACTATGATGAAGATTTGGCTGAGCAAGCACAAACGTTTTTGTATGATGTAACCGAAGATGATAAGAGTGCCGCCAATCTTACGCGCATGTTCGCTACACCATTATTGGAGGAATACAAGCATTTAACGTATGTGCTTTACGGTGACGGTGGGAATGGTAAAGGTATTTTGTTGAATACGTTGGCTGCGTCTCTTCCAGGATTAACCGCGAGCGTTGACTCTCAAAAAATTTTAGGCGGTCGCCGTGGCAACGGTGGCTTCGACACACAACAAGAAACAGGTAAGCTCATTGGTGCGCTCTGGGCTTTCGACGAGGACGCGGATACGATTACGCCTGACCAGTTGACCGCGTTGAAGAAGATTTCTACTGGCGATAGTATGACTGCGCGCCGTATCCAAGAAAACGCGGTCAGCTTCACCCCACGTTGTACTTTCATTATCGCGACAAATAATCCTGTGATTACCACGATGTCGAATGCTGCGTTTCGTCGCTTTGTTTACATTCGTATGAAGGATAATCGTAAACCAGACGATTTTTTGAAGCTCTTGGAATTTCGTAAGGCTTTCGGTGTTGCTCCGTTTCTTATGGTGTCCTGTATGTTGTGGATGAGTGAGGGGGATAAACCATTCTATAACGTGAGTATTGGCGCTGCTTCTGATTTGAGTGAGGCTGAACAATGGCTCGTGGATATGATTTGCGAACAAGGTTATGCGATTTCACGCAATAACCCGTATCCTGTTACAGCGCGTGAGCATAAGAATGCGATAAGCAAACTCGGACTAAAAACAAGCGTAAAAAAGTTTGGGGGAGCCTCTCTCCGTGTGCTGATTGTCGCGGACGAAAACCGCTTTACACCGTACCGTGATGCATGGCAGAAAGACCAAGAACAATTAGAAGAAGACTCTAAGCCGGTAGATGTGCCTGAACCGTTAGACGAGATTATCACTGCTGACAGCGTGGGGTTTGATTGTGATTTCGTACCAGCGACCGCCGATAAGACGGCTTACCATTGGAAGCAACTTGCGGAAGACCCTGATACGGACACGTCTATTATTCCGGGTACCACTGCTTATGGTGTTGTGCCGCGCGAAGGCTATATCGTTCTTGATATGGATATGCCAAAAACTGAAGAGGAAGATCCTGGTTGGCAATCCTTGCAACTATCGGTTGGACGTTATGGTTCGCTTAACTTCCCGAAGACATATCTTGTGCAAACACCATCAGGTGGCATACACGCCTACTATAAGCTCCCCGCTGAACTTACAGGGAATGTGAAGAATCGCGTGATGGTCGGCGGATACCATATAGACCTGCGTGTAGACGGTAAAGGCTACGTGATTGGTGCTGGGTCACAAACTCATGCTGGAACGTACTCTGTGTGTGACGTGCCTAATGGTGACAGTATTCCTGAGTTAAGTCTTGCTTTAATACGTTGGCTCGACCAAATGGATTGCATCAGTAAACCTCACGCACAGCAAGCGTATTCTCCCACTCCTGTGAATACTGCGAGCGCGTTGACCACTACATCTGATTCTCCTTTAGCGCAACTCTTGCAACGAGCCAACAATTACGGTGGTGATGATTCTGAGCCGCCTGTAGATATGAGCGCCGTTCCGAAAGGTTCAAGAAACCAAGTCTTGCATGATTGGGCTTACGGGCGAGTGGTGAACCATCCTGAGAATATGGAACGTATTTACAGTGATTTATGCGAGCGCGCAAGAAAGTCAGGCTTACCAGAGTGTGAAGTGATTGCTATGTGGAAGAGTATTTGCAGGCAGGTAGGAATCTAAACGCATATGACGGTCAATGAGAATAATGATTTTGCGCCCTGGGTACAGCAGATTACAAGTAAACCAAAAATCAGTAGACTATACGCCACCTATTGTATGTGTGGGCAGCCGATTATCGAATGGCGTGGAAAACCAGTCTGGAGCATTTATGATCAAAAACTTATCCACGGTGAAGACGATTTAACAGTCATGATTATTCTCAACCGTGCGTGGACGTTGACCAGCGTGCAGGTAGATGGTAATCCAGGTTTCCCTAGTTTGCGTACTGCTGTGTCCACCATGTTGAAGAGGGACTTGTATTATTTGCCGTTGCATTTTTGTAAGAAGGTGAATCCAAATAGTGTGCCAGCAGACTTTACTTTCCCTGTTAAGAAAGTGGAGACAGCGGATGATGTGTTCGCTTATTTACCTAAGTCGACTGAGGCTGAGTTAGAAGAATTTAAACGATTATGGTATCCAGCAGACTATAAGGAGGATGCATGGAAACTTTTCTGAACGAGCACGAGCTCCACGAATTCATACTCACTGTATCCACCTGGGAGGGAAGGCTCCATGTATTGGATTTGTTGGCGAAGCGTGAAGCTCGCTTAATGAATAATAGTGTGCATGTGCATGCGTCTATGGTGGATGCACCTCTCGATTTTGATAAGACAGAATTGTATGAGGAGTGTAGGCTGATTTTAGCGAATATGGCCACGAAACTCACGTCACATCATAACGCGCATATAGGTGAATGCGCTAGTATTATTCTGCGTTGTGTAGCTAAGTTGAATACGCTTCCTGAATTTCCTACTCTCTATGCGAGGTTTACGTTAGCGGATAAGAAGCTTGAGAAAGCGTTAACCAAACCTGAAGAGCGTAAACTAGCAGGCTACTGCGTATACTGCAATAAGCCGTTATTCACTTCTGAGAGTCGGAAGGAGCAGGACTGCTCCTACTGTGGAACGGTTAATGATATTGCTACTGTAAGAGCTGAATTACAGAATTCACGTAGCTATCTGTTGCGTGAGAAAACCGTAAGAGGTACGTTAAAGCAGATAACGAATATGGTGAATATGGTGAATCGGAATACGTATTCCTTCTACCAGGTACGCAGGTTCTTAAAGTCGAGGAAGATTCTTGGAGAGAAGATTAATTCTACGGAATGGATCGTAGCAGCGAAAACACTCCATCTCGATTAAAAATTTTAGCCCGCCACTTTTTAGCGCTAAAAATGGTGGGCTTTAGAATCTTCAGATTTGAGCATACCAAGTAGAGGCTAAGAAGACTACTCTTACCACACTATTATAAGAGTAACGGTAACAATTCTACCTGCCTGTCAGCAGGTAACTGACTAATAATCTGCGCCTGCTTCATCTTATCTAACGCTTTAAGAATACTCACCTGCTGTTCAACAGGTAGTTTTTCAAGCACGCTTACAAGACTATCTGTCTCACTGTTATCTTTCGCTTTGCTTATTGTTGTTGCTTGTGCGTTGAGTTTTTCTGCGGTTTGCGAGCGCTGCTGTTGGCTAATCTGCTGATACACTGTCACTGTCTTAATATCCGCATGCCCAGCCACCTCCATAAGTTGAGCAAGCGATGCTCCCGCTTCTCCCCAATGAGTTAACGCGGTATGACGTAAATCGTGAAAATGCATGCCAGCAAGCCTAGGCACATGCTTTAACGCTTTATACCAGTTCACACGCAACTGTTGCGGAGCCAGCAAACCACGATTTCTAGGCGAGACGATAAGTAGCGCGTCATCTTGTTCTTCGACGAACCGTGCGATATGGGTTTTCAAAATCGATTCTAACCATTCAGGGTATGGCACTTTGCGTATACTATTCACGCTTTTAGGCGCTCCAACAATCAGCTTACGTTTCTGGCCAATCTCATTAATCTGTTTCACCGACTTATCAACGTTCACGCGCTGATAGTCAAAGTCGATATCCTTACGTGTCAGAGCGCAGACTTCTCCTTCACGCAAACCACACACACCAGCAAGATAAATAGAAATAGCAAGATAATCAGGCATGTGTGCTGCTAAGATTTTGAGCTCATCATAATCGGCAACCATACTCTCATGCTTTTTACGCGGCTTGACCGTTTTAATCATGCACGGCGAAGACACTATGAGAGTCCTACCCGTATCATCAAGCGGCGTCTCCGCCGCATGCTTAAAAATAGAGCTCAAAAAAGTATAAATATTATAGCGTTGCGACCTACCGTTACCCGCCTTGTCAACGCCGAAGTTTTCCCACCATTGTTGAATATCGTACGGCTTGATAGCTCGCATGTCCCTCGAACCGAATGTCGGGTAAAGATCACGATGGAGCCATTCTTTATGCCTTGCAATAGTTGTCGGCGCAAGCATACTTCCATCGGCTTTACGATGTTCAACAATATATTGCTCGGCGTATTCTTTGAAAGTAATCGTTGCCGAGATAATATTCTTCTTCTTAAAACGTAGCGGCGGTTCCCACATGCCGTTTTTAATATCTTTTTCGGCTTGAGCTAGCCACACTTCTAGGTCTGCACGATAGGCTGCTCTCACGGTCTTTGTGATACGCGCAGGAAGAAGGGGATTTTCTTGCGCCGCTTCTACTGGTGTAGGGTACGACGCTTCCAAGTAGTCGTTGCCGTATTTTTTGACTTTGCGTATATTGCCGAACCTGCGCATAATTCACTCTCACTTCAGGTCTCTCATAGGGGAAGAAAATGGGGGTAATCTTTTCCCCTATCTTTTCCCCTATCTCACATGCTCTATTATGCTTTCATATGCTCTCTTATGCAACTAACAGGAAAGAAGTAAAACAGTCTAGAAACGTTGAAAACATGCGCCTACCGGCAAAAAATAAGGGTTTCAGAATTTTCTCCTGAAACCCCTACGCGGATGATAAGGGA
>NZ_ATVB01000019.1 GCF_000420505.1 Alloscardovia omnicolens DSM 21503
GCGGAGACGAGGAGATTCGAACTCCTGAACCGCTTACGCAGTTAACACCTTAGCAGGGTGCCCCTTTCGGCCACTCAGGCACGTCTCCGGCATTGGACTAATTACAAAGGTAATTAATGCAACTTTGCTAGTTTATCATTTTTTTGGTACAGAGCAAATCGGTGTGTACAATTCTCAATCTAACACATCAATCGTTTCTATATTTCCCTCTTCATCAGTTATTTTTGCATGATGACGAGATGTAAGGTCATGGGATGGAAGTGGATCGTTATCACTGGAAAAACTAATAATAACCGCAAAAACAATAATACCTACACCTACAAAATCCATAACGCCTGGACGGTCACCAAAGAACATCGAGATAATCAGGTTCACTGCTGGCAGTACTGACTGCATAACAGAAAAACGGTTCACACTTACGCGACGCATTAAAACTTGGTCAAAAATATACGAGACAATAGAAGCGCCTAAAGTCATAATAAAAAGAAGGACGAGTAATTTGAACCATCCGCCATCAGCACGTGCCCACGTTGCAAACTGTGCCGGAACAATCACTGCTTTAACTGCTGGAAAACCAATAAAACAGCTTTGAATAATCCAACCAATCAATAAAGAAATCGTTAAATTATCGAGCCCTGACGAGCCATGGGCTACATGTCGTCCCAAAACAATATATATTCCCCACAGCACGCCACTTGCAATAATAGCCACAAGCCCTGGAATCGATGAAGGGCCCACCGAGAACAAAGCCGCACCCGCGAGCGTGAGCAACCCCGCAAAAGCCAAGAATGCGCCCATGTACTCACGCCAAGTTCGTCCAGTGAACACCGCCACCGCAAGAGGCCCAATAAACTCGATAGCCACTGCTACACCTGAGTTCAGCGTATTAATCGCAATGTAAAACACGCCGTTCATACCAGCAACAGCTACTCCCAATGCGCCAAGAATTATCCACGTTTTGGCGTCCTTAGGCAGGTTTGCGCGTTTACGAATCGAAAATGGGCGTCGCCAAAGCACCATAATAAGCACCGTAAAAGCCATACGCCACCAAGAAACAAGAAGCGGCTCAATCTGTGTGAATGCAATTTTACTTATCTCGTTAGCACAAGAAATAGCAATGGTTTGAACAGCCAGCACACATAAAACTGGCGAAGTATTTAACAGTTTCACTATCGTTTTCTTCACATATATAGTTTACGCTACTTTTCTGGTAGTCTCACAATTGCAGATGAGGACTCTATAACGCGCTTAACTCCTCGCAGCAACATCTTCAGCCCAACCGATAAACACCGCTCGTATCGGTCCTCTCTCCACATATCAATCCCAACTCCGCTTCCCACCTTTCCCCGCTCCAACCCCACCCTCCACTCACTCCCCTTCCCCCGTTCCGCCACACTCCCAACTCCCCACTCGCTGCTCCACCCCACTCCCCGGTACAATAAAAGCTATGAGTACTGCACCACGAATCGCCGCCGCCAAGAAAGACTGGGGTCATGATGATTCAGGTTGCACTATTTTGCATATCGACATGGATGCTTTCTACGCCTCGTGTGAACTCAAGCGTAATCCTCATCTTGCAGGCAAACCTATTATTATTGGCACAGGTGCTCGTTCCGTGGTATCTGCAGCAAATTATGAGGCGCGTAAATATGGTGTCAATTCCGCTATGCCAGTTTCTCGAGCACGTCAATTGTGCCCTCAGGGTGTTTTTCTTCCCGTTGACATGGCTTACTATAAAAGTTTGTCTGCCCAGGTTTTTGCCATTTTCGAGGAAGTAACAGATCAAGTAGAACACGTCAGTGTAGATGAAGGCTATATGGATGTTTCATCTGCTCTGCTAACGTGGAAATCACCAGTGGCTATAGCTCAATGGATTCGTTCAACCGTATTCGAACGGTTGCAACTCACTTGCTCCGTGGGTATTGCCTCTAACAAGTTAATCGCCAAACTTGCTTCTACGAATGCAAAACCCAATGGCATGTTGCTCATCCCCGTAGATAAATCAATTGAATTCATGCATATGCTTCCTGTGCGAGCTATTCCTGGCGTGGGACCTGCCACACAAAAAGCTCTCGATAACTACGGCGTGAGCACCGTGAAGCAACTTGCTCAGCTACGCGAGCAAGACGTCATCAGAGCCGTTAAATCTCCTATCATTGGACATACACTGTTCTTGGCTGCTCGTGGCATTGATGAGCGCAATGTAGTGGTCAGAGCACCTGAAAAATCGATTGGTCATGAGCGCACGCTAGAGTACGATACTCGCGATCCACGTGTTGTCTCACGGCTGCTTTGGCAGTGTTGCGATTCCACTGCCTCGACGCTGCGCAAGCGCGGCCTTGTGGCGCGAACTCTTACCGTAAAACTTCGATATGCAAATTTACATTATGTGAGCAAATCTCGTACTCTCAGCAGACCATCACAATCTGCTCATGAGTTCTACGAGTATGCTTTGAATCTTATGGACGCGCTTCTGCCTCGCTCCACTGGCACCTCCGACACTGCCTACGATACCAGTTCTACCAGCTCCGACGGCAACGCCTTCACCACTAATGCCACCAACTCCACCGACTACACGAGCTCCAGTTCCAGCACCTCTGATACGCAGCTTCTTCCTCAAGAGATCCGTTTGGCGGGCATTAGCACTTCACATTTATCGAATGCTGCCACAACTGTTATTCAGCAGAGTTTTGATGATATTTTTGATGATTACGCTGATACCCCTGCATCTTCCCCTACCGCAAAAACGCCTTCCAGCACGGACAATAGGCAAGATACGCAAGCAATCCGGAAAAGCAAGAAAAATACTATAAAAACCGAAAAAACGCTTGACGATATTCGCAAGCGTTTTGGAAAAGACTCCATTAGTTTCGGACTTTAGAGCATCTATGAATTCTGTGCCAGATACTCAGCATTCACGTCAGATGGAAGTTGTGCTACCAGCTCATGGTCATGGTCTATTGGACCAGCTCCCATAGCTCCACCAAAATCTCCAACTTCTGCAAAATAATCATCAGCAACAGCTTTATACCATGCCCAGTCATCTGGTAAATCGTCTTCGTAGAAAATCGCTTCTGTTGGACATACAGGTTCGCAAGCACCGCAATCCACACACTCGTTCGGATTAATATACAACGTGCGTGAACCTTCGTAAATACAGTCTACAGGGCATTCGTCCACGCAGGCTTTGTCTTTTACATCTACACATGGTTCAGCGATTACGTATGTCATATTTTTAGTCTACCGTCTTTAGTCGAGTTCCACGCCGATAAAAACAGGTTCAGGTACGAGAGTAATACCATAGGTTTCGCGCACACCGTCGCGAATAGCGCGTGCAAGTTCTACGATATCGCTTGTTTGCGCTCCCCCACGATTAGTAAGTACGAGAGTATGTTTGGTAGACAGCGATGCCTGACTGTCCGCATGTATGCGATATCCAGGCTCGAACCCTGCATGCTGAATAAGCCATGCCGCTGAAGTTTTGACTGCCGGATTGCCATTAGCATCGATAGCAGCGAAACATGGAGCATCTTGCGGTAACTTCTCAGCTTGATTTTTGCTAATAATTGGATTCATAAAGAAGGATCCGCAGCTATATTTATCGCGGTCTTCTTGAGGTGCAGCGTTTAGATCTGGTTCGCTTTCTAAAGTATGCGCCATCCATGGATTAGCATAACGGTGAAGATCTTCCACCACTCCTTTACTCGCGCGAATATTGAGCACAGCTGTGCGAATCTGTGCAATATCGAAGCTTTCACCCACTTCAACGTTCAAAGCGCGTGCCAACTGCCCCATCTGCACAGTATTCATGCTGGAATGCGTAAGCGTAAAGGTTACTTCGAGCACAATGTAGCGAGGGGATGGGAAATATTTGGTTGGAGCACTATGTGCACCCGCTTCATACATGGAATCTTTTAACGCGGAGTGACGATAAGAGAAATCAAGCTCTTCTAAACCCAAAGTTCGAACAGTTTTTGTTTCGCGATCCCATACTTCTACGCGCGAAACTACGCTCGACACTTCTTGACCATAAGCGCCAATATTTTGCACAACACTGGCTCCCACAGTTCCAGGAATACCAGAAAGAGCTTCAACACCTGCTAAGCCCATACGCACACAGTAATCAACAAAATCATCCCAATGTACACCTGCAGTTGCACTCACATGAGTTAAAGGTGCTGCGCCTTCTTCTACAGGAGCTGCCTCGTCAAGCACGGAGATCTGACGGCGAGCATCGCGAATAACCACTCCATCAAAATCATCATCAGAAACGAGCATATTGGAACCGCCGCCAATAACACAGAGTGGTTTTCCCATAACGTCAGCCATAATAATCGCTTCTAAGAAGCCTGGACGGGAATCAGGCTCAACAAACTCAGCAATGCGCCCACCCACGCCCATTGTTGTAATATCTGAAAAACGTGGAGATTTCTCCATTGTTACTCCTCTACCCACCAGTATTGAGCACACGCACCGTCACGTGCACTGCATTGTTTCTATGGTATAAAAAAACCCGGCCAAGCCGGGCTTCCTCATAACGTCTATCGAGTCTCGCGGTGGAGAGTCTTACGACCATCACGTGGGCAGAACTTCATGAGCTCCAAACGATCTGGTGTGTTACGACGATTCTTAGTTGTCTGGTAGTTACGTTCCTTGCATTCGGTGCACGCCAGCGTAATGCCTGGACGAATATCGGCGCTTTTTGCCATTGTTCACCTTCCATTAATTTCTTTAGACAATCAGCCTTTGTAGCGAGAGAGAGACTCGAACTCTCGACCTTACGATTATGAGTCGTACGCTCTAGCCAGCTGAGCTATCCCGCTATGGAGCCTCGAGCGGGAATTGGACCCGCGACCTCTTCCTTACCAAGGAAGTGCTCTACCACTGAGCTATCGAGGCGTGGCGGATAGTGGATTCGAACCACTGAAGGCGAAGCCGGCGGATTTACAGTCCGCTCCCTTTGACCGCTTGGGAAATCCGCCAAGATTCTCCCATCTTGTCGATGGCAACTTGAATAGTATTGCACGAATCAGCGACCGCCGCAAGTTTTCACTTGCGGCGTGTCGCGACTCTCTTCAATTTTCCGCTAAAATCAGCGGTTTAAACATCCACTATTGGGCGTGTCTTGCTCTGAGTTATTCAGAATTTAGAAGTCCCAATCGTCGTCGTCGGTTTCTACAGCCTTACCCATTACGTAGGACGAGCCAGAACCCGAGAAGAAGTCGTGGTTTTCGTCTGCATTAGGGCTTAACGATGCAATAATAGCTGGGTTTACGTCCGTAGCATCTGCTGGGAAGAGTGCAGGATACCCCAAGTTCATCAAAGCCTTATTAGCGTTGTAACGCAAGAACTTTTCTACGTCTTCTACCAAACCTACGCCAGAATACAAATCTTCAGTGTATTCTGCTTCGTTGTCGTAGAGTTCGTTGAGCAAGTCGTAAGTGTACTCTTCGAGTTCGTCACGCTTCTCCTGGCTTACCAGCTCCAAGCCCTTCTGATACTTGTAGCCAATATAGTAGCCGTGCACAGCTTCGTCACGAATAATCAGACGAATAACGTCCGCCGTATTGGTCAACTTTGCGTGGCTGGAGAAATACATTGGCAGGTAGAAGCCCGAGTAGAACAAGAAGGACTCCAGCAAAGTAGAAGCCACCTTGCGTTTTAATGGATCGTCACCTTCGTAATAATCCAAAACAATAGAAGCCTTCTTCTGCAAATGCTTGTTCTCCTCCGACCAAGCAAAAGCTTCGTCAATCTGCTTGGTGCTAGCCAATGTCGAGAAGATAGACGAATAGCTCTTTGCGTGCACAGACTCCATAAAGGAAATATTGGTGTATACCGCTTCCTCGTGAGGCGTCAGCGCATCCGGAATCAGCGATACAGCGCCCACAGTGCCCTGAATGGTATCGAGCAGAGTCAAACCGGTAAACACGCGCATCGTGAGGGTATGCTCTTCCTCAGTCATCGCGTTCCAAGATGGCAAATCATTAGAAATCGGAACCTTTTCTGGCAACCAGAAGTTACCGGTCAAGCGATCCCACACTTCCAAATCTTTCTCATCTTCCAAGCGGTTCCAGTTGATCGCGCTCACGCGGTCAATCAGCTTTAATGGCTGACGAGGTACAGAAATCGGTACAGTAACCATAATCTTTCCTTACAGTGGTGAATATTTCTTATCTTAACGGCTTACAGCATGCAGGAGACGCAGCCCTCTACTTCGGTACCTTCCAAAGCAGCCTGGCGAATGCGAATGTAGTACAAGGTCTTAATACCCTTGCGCCATGCGTAAATCTGAGCCTTGTTCACGTCGCGCGTGGTCGCGGTATCTGGGAAGAACAAGGTAAGCGACAAGCCCTGATCAACATGCTGGGTTGCCTCAGCATACGTATCGATAATCTTCTGCCAACCAATCTCGTAGGCATCGTCGTAATACTCGAGATTGTCGTTGGTCATGTATGGAGCTGGGTAGTAGACGCGACCGAGCTTACCTTCCTTACGAATTTCAATCTTAGACACCAGAGGATGAATAGAACTCGTGGAGTGATTAATGTAGGAAATAGAACCTGTTGGAGGAACTGCCTGCAAGTTTTGATTATAAATACCATCGCGAAGAATGACATCACGCAACTCTTCCCAATCAGCAACTGTTGGAATATGAATGCCGAAACGTTCAAACAAATCCTTGATTTTCTGCGTGCGAGGTTCAAGACTGCGCGAGCCATCGGTATATTTATCAAAGTAATTACCCTGACCTGCTGGCTTCACGTAATCAGAAGCATCAAAGCTCTTAAACTTCTCACCGCGCTCTACAGCGATCTGATGGCTGGCCTTGTACGCGTGGTACGCAACGGTCATAAAGTACATGTCGGTAAAGTCCAAAGCTTCTTCCGAGCCATAGGACATGCGCTCGCGAGCCAAGAAACCGTGCAGGTTCATCTGACCCAGACCGATTGCATGACCTTCGTCGTTTCCACGCTTAATCGATGGCACAGACTCGATGCTTGTATGATCTGCTACCGAGGAGAGCGCGTAAATAGCGCGTTCTACGCTATCACCCAAACCGCCGTCCATAGTCTTGGCAATATTGAGGGAGCCGAGGTTGCAGGAAATATCGCGACCAACGTGAGCGAAAGTCAAATCTTCATTCAAAACGCTGGCTTCTTGCACCTGAAGAATCTCCGAGCACAGGTTAGACATAGTAATGCGTCCGTCAATTGGATTTGCGTTATTTACAGTATCTTCGAATACGATATATGGGTATCCGGATTCGAACTGAATCTCGGCAATAGTACGGAAGAAGTCACGTGGATTAATATAGGTCTTCTTAATACGAGGGTTATTTACCATATCGTAGTAGTTCTCAGTAATAGGAACATCCGCGAAAGGCTTACCATATTCGCGCTCTACATCATAAGGGCTAAACAGAGCCATTGGCTCTTTCTTCTTAGACAGCTCGAAAGTAATGTCTGGAATAACCACGCCCAAAGAAAGAGTTTTAATACGGATTTTTTCGTCCGCATTTTCGCGCTTGGTATCCATGAAAGTCAGGATATCTGGATGATGCGCGCTCAGATAGACCGCACCTGCTCCCTGACGAGCGCCCAGCTGATTAGCATAAGAGAAGGAATCTTCCAGCAGCTTCATGACCGGCACTACACCAGATGACTGGTTTTCAATATGCTTAATAGGAGCACCTGTTTCACGTAGGTTGCTCAACAGCAAAGCTACGCCACCGCCACGCTTAGACAGCTGAAGAGAAGCGTTGATTGCGCGTGAAATGGATTCCATATTATCTTCGATGCGCACCAAGAAGCATGATACTGGTTCACCGCGCTGAGCCTTGCCCAAGTTAAGGAATGTTGGGGTTGCTGGCTGGAAGCGACCGGTAATAATCTCTTCCACGAACTCCATAGCCTTGGTTTCATTACCAGCTGCCAGCTCCAATGCAACAGCTACTGTACGCTGCTCGAAGTTCTCCAGATACTGTTTGCCATCGAAGCTCTTCAAAGCATAGGACGAGTAGAACTTAAATGCGCCCAAGAATGTTTCGAAACTAAAATTGAAGGAATCTGCGTATGCATAAATCTTATCCAAGAACTCAGGAGAATATGCGTCGAAAACTTCCTTGTTGTAGTAAAGGTTATCGAAGAGGAACTGCAAACGTTCCTGCACGGAGTCGAAGTGCTTCGTGCGTTCTGCTACTTCCCCGTGTACGAAAAGATCTGCTGCAGCAATATCCTTATCGAACTGAATCTGATGATTCTCATCGTACAGATTGAGCATTGCGTTCAGTGCATGATAATCCTGCGAAGCGTCGTAAACAGCGCTATCTGCCATGTTTTTTCTCCTGATTCTCGCGGGTTTTGCGCGATTTTGCACAGTTTTATGCGTTTCCTGCGCTTTTTCTATGCTCTACGAACCCGTTAAATAAACTGTTTCTATGCTACTCGTAAGTCTTACTTCACTCACCCATTTTCGCGTGATGCGAGTGCGATGTGAGTTTATTCACGTGCGTTATAAGGCTTTACAAGGCGTGTTACTTTTCCTGATGAGTCTTAAAGAAATCGACCACACCGCGCGTAACTTTTTCGCGATCTGTTTGCGTGCCCATAAGCTCAAAATAGTACATAAATGGCACTTTACATTTCGCGGCAACCATATCTCCCGCCATGCAGAAGGCTTCACCGAAATTCGTATTACCGCTTGCAATAACGCCGCGGATTCCTGCTCGATTAGCTGCGTCATTCAGGAATTTTTTTACCTGAACAGGAACAGCTTTCTTTGCTACCCCACCGCCGTAAGTTGGAACTACCAAAATATATGGCTCGTCCACGTTAAGAGCTGGGTCTTTAGGACGCATTGGTATGCGATAAACATTAATACCCTGTTCTTCCAGCTTGCAGCTGTGAATAAAACGGGATGTATTTTCTGATGCTGACGAGAAATATACGACTGCACCGATAGCATCACCCTGTGCAGGAAGTTCAGGCGCACTGAGCTCGCGTTCTTGCGCTTGTGGTGTTTCTTGCGTTGGTTCTTGCGTTGCAGTCTGTTCGGCTACATGGTCGCTTCTACGGTCTCCCATGAATTGCACGCCTCCTTCTTAACGGCTATGAACTACTATATACAGTGGTCTCAATTTTTCAAGTATCTATATATAGTGATTGCAACACGCTTGGTTTTGAGCCGATGTATCGGTGAGTCGCGCGTTTTGCTCAAGGATTAAACAGTTTCTTCGGTTTTTAGAGGGTGTGAAGGTTGTGAGTGTGGAACGCTAACAATGCTCGCTCCCATCGTTGAGAGTGTTTTCGGTTTTCGTGCTGTGCGTGAATCGTGGAGTGCTAGAGTGAAGCATGTTTCACGCTGCGTTTCACCCCTGTGAACATGATTAGAACACTCGTGAATCGTGGAACGCTCTACCAAGTCATGCTTCACGAACCACCCTAGGGCTCCTACACACCGCAATAACAACCAAATAAGACAAAAACCCACGCCCCCCTCCAAGAGCCATTAAAAAGTTTCGTAGGCGGTTCATAATGCTCAGCGTCAGGTTCAAGCTCGCATAGAATAACCAAAGACCGCAACGTCACAATCTGAACAATACGCCAAACAGAACAGCCTTCGAATCCAATCCAACGACAAGCAGACCTGCTTTTAACACCTAATTTTTAACAATAAAAACTCCGCCCACCACGCCATAGCGGCACAGTAAGCGGAGAATAAAGAAGAAAACTTAGTTCAAGATTGCGAGAACGTCGCGAGAACCAAGAATGAGGTAGTCCTCACCAGCATAAGACACTTCAGTGCCGCCATACTTCGAGTAGAGAACCTTATCTCCTACCTTCACGTCCATTGGAATGCGCTCACCAGCATCATTACGACGACCTGGTCCAACAGCAAGAACTTCACCCTGCTGTGGCTTTTCCTTAGCGCTATCTGGGATTACCAAGCCAGACGCAGTCGTTGTCTCAGCTGCAGCCTGCTTAATAATAATCTTGTCTTCCAAAGGTGTGAGTGCAAATGCCATTGCTGCTCCTTTCTTTGCGTTTTTAACCTTTATTCATAAATTTATCACTATTTTGCAAAAACTTGCTAATAAGTGGCGCAAGTTTTTGATAAATTTTACTGACGGCGCATTTCAAGAATGGAATTTACATCTACCTGTTCTTTATCAGCACGATTAGCAGCGTCATCACTGGATGGGATATGCACGGTATGCGTTGGCGGAACAGCCTGTGCTACTTGACGTGCAGAAACGATTTCTCGGCTCAAAACCTCATAAGAGTCATCCTCATGTGCCATCTGATCGTTGTGTGTTTGCGGAACGAATATATCTAGCTCGTCATTATTATCGCGATTAGAATGCGCAGAATGCTCAATATCCACCGAGTTAAACTCGATAGTTTTTACTGTATCTACGGTAAAGAGCGGTTCGTTATTATCTTTATCTTTCTGAACACTCTGCACGCCTGCTTGCTCTGTTGCACGTTCAGCATTACTCTGAGCGTTATGCGCATGAACATCCGTTAAATCAAAACGAGTAATACCGTTAGGCTTGTGAGACGAGGATGTCACACGGTACTGTTTAAGCTCTTCCTCCCATAAGCGTGCTCGCCTAGCTTGAGTAATACCAAAGCCAAGAACTGTCAGCAATAATGCTGCTGGAAAAGCGCTCCACCAGCAACTAAAATTCCATAAATAAGTGCACACTGGCACAGCAATAGTGGCTACTAGCAGAACCATAGTGAGGATTCGACGATGCCGTATTCCCGAACGCCGTAAAGCGCGCATACGATTGACTCTATGCGCAGTAAAACGCAAGGCATTAGCTTCTTGCTTAGCAGCATCGAAACGCTCTTTTTGTAACACGCGCAACTCGTCGCGCACAGCAGCTGCATCATCATCAATCACATGCAGTGAGGAAGAATATTTATCTTCAAAGTGCCTACTCGCGTTACGTTGACTCCTCATCGTGCTTAAGGGAACAATGCCTATAAGAACTACAAGAGCCAGTACTATAAGTACAATACCGCTGAGAGACTGAGTAACCATAACTTCTACAATAAATGACATGGGTGTCATTAGGTGGTAATTTTGCAAAATTTCTGCGTGTTGAGACGGTTTCTTTAACAGTACTGAGCATGTGTAGCGATGTCTGCCATGAGCTTAAGATAGTTGGGGGTTAGGTTTTTTAGGAGGAACAGTGCCTACATATCATTACCGTTGCAAGAACTGCTCATATGATTTCACACGCATGCAGTCATTCTCGGACGATCCTATTACGTTGTGTCCGCAGTGTGGTCAGGAACAGGTTCATAAAGTGTATTCTGTAGCTGGCGTTACCTTCAAGGGCTCAGGTTTTTATCATACAGATAGCGGTTCAGGAGCTTCTGCTTAGGGACTGCAGGCTTTCCGCACGTCGGTATTATCCGAGCTGTTTTGCGTTTCATATAGAACTATAAAACGTATGACTGTGTGGATAAGTCGGCGTGTTTTCACATTGGTTCACATTGTTCTTATAATTTTTTTCTTACGGATTTACTCGCTTAGATAGATATATGAGTAAATTCACACATTCTACGAATAGAAGCCATCGCCAGTCCTCCCCTGCTGCACAACGTCGCGATGCTCTGCCTGCTTCAGCGAACGCTCAACCACGCACAATAAGTGTGTGGTTTTACCAGCATTTTCTTTCTAGCGCGCATAAGCGTTTACATGCACATCGGTGTTTTCTTGCAGGAATATGCATAGCTCTTGGCTGCGCTTTTATTCTTATATCTTCTTTTATTGTTCCACCGAAGAGCGCTCATCATGTTGTTATGATGGCTCGTTCCATTCCCCGCGGCACAGTTATTCAAGCACGAGATGTGCGGATGGCTGATGTGCCGTCTAGTTTGGATATAACGACTCTGGTAGTGTCTGCCAATGATGTGGTAGGAAAAATGAGTCCCGTGCGTTTAAGCAAGGGGTTACTTATTCCTAAAACGGTTCTCCACGATGTTCCAGTTGTTCCGAAAGGATATACGTCGCTCGATATTAGCTTGGCAAGTTCTTTCACATCAATGCATGTGGGTGAACGTATTTCGTTATTATCAGCACAGGCTACGTTATCGAGTTCTGCATTAGTGCTTCATATTCCTTCCCATGCGCAGTCTCATGCACTGTGGGAGATTAATGAGGAGCGCAATACTGCTATAACCGTTGCCCTGCCTGCTCAAGATGCTCTGCGCATCGTAGAGGCACAATCAACATCGCCCATTATTGCGGTACCTCATGAAGGTACGTCATAATGGGCGAATGAAGCTAATGCTTGAAGTTAAAGACCGCGAAGTGTGGTGGTAACTCGCCGAGTATGCGCTGATCGTCTTGCACATTTTTTTGCTGATCGGTGAGCACATCAGAAGGTTCGAGCTTTACTCCGTCGGCATCAAACCATTCAGTTCCTTTGCGTTCTACCCGCCGTGGTGGACGAGTTGTTTTACCTAGTGGTTTCACTGTGCATCTCCTAAACGAGCCAAGAAAGCCACAATACGGTCAACTTCTTTTTCGGGGTTCACGAAGGCTGCAACCGACCACACATACATCACAGACCAGCCGAGGATTTCTAGGTCTTCTACAGCGAAACGGTGACGTTGACGTGTAGACGGAATACTCATAAACTGTTTATCGTCTGTGCACACAGCCAATACGTATGGCTGGTTAGGCAGACCTACAGCCAAAGGTATGCGCTGACCAGTATCGAATCCATAATTCACTGCCACGTTCAAACCACGAGAACGCATGCGGTCTGCGAGATCGTTGAGAAGAATATCGTCTTCATGGAAGTGCTCGGTTGGGTGCAGAGTTGATTCTTCAAGGTTTTGTGCCCACGACAGCAACTGCTTAAGCAACTGTGGCCCTCGTTGATGCAAACGCTCATCTTCCATCTCATAGGCATAGAAGGAGGTTACAATATCGAGCTTGGCATGTCCCAAAGCCAGAGCATCAAGAATCATGCCTTCACCTGCAGGATTTTCTACCACACCAAACTGTTGAATAAGTCGGCCTTGCGTTGTTTTAGCGAAACCAGTCGTTAAAATAACATCCGTGGAATCCATACCCGCCACATCGTTAATGGTTACAACAGCTACGTGGTGTAAGAATCTTCGCAAGCTTGTACTCTTGCCAGCAAGCAATTTGAGTTCTGCGCCCACACGTTGACGATGCGTATCGTTAAAGCATACGACAGTCAACTTGTATCCGCTTGGTACGCGGGTGAAGGATTGACTACGTTCTTCAATAATGCCCACTACACGGTCAATTTCTTGACGGCTGGTTTCCACCATGCCGTGTCCAGCATTAGGTACGCCATTTCCTGGAACATGCGAGAAAGTAACTGTGCTGCGAATCTTATCTGGAGCAACGCCTAGGGGAAGATTGCCGTATCCTGCATCAATCAGGAAAGCAGATAATCGAGCATCGCGCTTATCTAAGCGAGCGGTGGCATTGATGCGTGGAAGAATCTGAGTCAGTGTTTTAATCGATGCAGAGGATACAGTTTCCTCATGCGCCAGCACAACAACAGTATCTACACGAGACAGAATGCTGAATAATTCCAATGGTTGGATGTGTGCACATGCATCAATCACAGCAATATCGGCAATCTTCTCCCCTGTTGGAGTTTCAGATGCCACAGCAACAGGCATACCCACCACAATTGGCTTAGCTGCAGTAACAATGCCAGGATGCATCTTCACGATTGAACTGTAGCGCATAGAAGGTTGCAAGGTTAAGGCTGCATGTGCTGCGTTAGATTCCTGAGAATGCGCATACACAATCTCAGATAAACGCTTCATAAGGCTTTCTTGAACCAAAGCACCGATAGAACGCACATGTTCAGTATCAACTTGGTTGAATCGCTCTGTTGCGGAAGACAGCACAGAACCGTCTTGATTAGCAATAATTGGAGAGGACTGCACAATGCTTTCGAATACTGTTGTCCACCATGCCAAAGTAAGTTCATCAGGAGCAGCTTCAGGTGATACCTTGCGAGCGCGCAAATCAGCAATAAGCTCATCTAAACCGGCGTTGCTAAATTCTACTTCTAAGCAGGCACGCTCAGGCAAATCCTCTAACGCTTTGCGATCATTGTAGAGAAGACGTAAGTTCTTTTCGAGATCTTCAAAGCTTGAATTATCGAGGTCTCCTCCTACTGGAGTGCGGTCAAGAACGTGAGATAAGGCGGTAATATCGCGTTCAAGATTTTCTTGAATCTCAATAATATCGTCTAATCGAGGAGGTAATACTGGCCATCCACCTCGTGGCACGAATTCACGCCAGAGTTCGCTTTGACGGCGAACCACAATAAGAGCGTCACGCAAATTATCTGGTTGAGCACCAGCGCGCAAAAGACTTTTAGCTTCTTTTGTTAGTCGGCGACGTTCCCAGTATCCCATGGTGCTATTGCTTTCTCGACGCTCCGCTTTCGACGCAGTTGCTTCAATCATCGAGTCAATATCACGCTCAAAAATTGCTGGTTGGAAAATATCTAAGACTTTACGCAGGTTACGCAATACATGAACTTGCTTATTCCATTCATGAGGCGTGTTTGGAACTGGGAATCCGCAGGTTTGTGCAGTAATAGATATATGCTTAGCAATTGTTGGAAGAGTATCGTCGAGCAAACGCTCCACGCGCTGATAAGCTGTTATTGCTTCGTCTCGCGTATACAGTGACGCTTTGAACCATGGAGTGTCTGGAGCATCAATAGTATATTCACCAATTTCGCCAGCGCGAACGAGTTTACGTCCCCATTCTTCTTCGTGCCCCACGATTGCTCGTGCAGTATCTACACTAAAACGCACATGAGTGGATGGATGCGTTGGCAAAGCAGAAATACGTGCAAGATTTTCGATAGTTTCGTATGCACTCACATTCCACTGGTCATTTTTACCGTGCAAATCGCTCAAATACTTTGTTAAGCGTCCACGTACGCCCACGAGTTCATCAGCAAGCTGATTGAAACGGCTGTGAGCAGTTCCTGGTTGGAAGCTAACTGCAGAAATTAGCTGCTTATCTATAGCAGCACCCGCACTTGGATCTGCTAAATCAAGAACAAAGCTATCGATATGATGAGAACGCATGGTTAATAAGAAGTTGCGTTTTTGTTCCGCGCTTCCTGGAGCATATAGCACAGTTTTTCCAGCCATAGCTGCATGAGAAGTAATAGCTGCCGCATAAGGTACGCTATCGTATGCCACAGGCAGGTTCATAAAAACGCTTGTTCCGCTCGTAACCACACGCGCAGCATAGCGGGTAACATTATCCACATCGCCCACTTCATTTTCTTCATGCGGATCACAATCAAAAGGACGATATTCTGGTAATTCACGCTCCTGAAGACGACGTCCTGCTTCTTCTGGCTGAGCAAAAACGTCTACGAGGTCGTTTCCAGTGCCACCGTTTTCCATGCGTGAAATAATATGATCTGCATCGGCAAGCATAAGCGTTGATGAGCGGATAAAGCATCCAATAACCATGGAGCGGTTCACCGTGAATTTTTGAATATGCGTGCCAACAGCTTGTTTAATATTCTTAAAAACAATATCGCTGTCTACGCTTACTCCGTCACCTTCAGCATGAGCGAGAACATCGTCTGCTGTAATAGCAATACCTAAGGTGCGTAGCTGATTGATTAGTGACTCATTAACGCTTGCGGAACCAGTAATACGAATACGGCAATGCGATAAGTCTGCTCCATCGCTCTCTTCGATACGTATTGGATACAGCAAAATAGGCAAATTCTTACCTGGCCATACTGCAGCTCCTACGCTCAATGACAGATGCGCGGAACCTTCGTTATGCTCTTTATTCGCTTTATCATCTAACACGCGGTTGAGTTTACGCAAAGTTGCTTTAAGTAAGCCCTCGTCGCGATAGAGAGAGTCGAGGTGCGTTTGACCGTTAGAGAATAGTTGCGCTATGCCTGATGGGTGAGCATGATCGAGTTCTAAGCGTGCAGCTAATCGATTCATATCTTCGATTGGCGCGCTACCATGTGTGGCACGGTAGTCTTGATACCATGCTTTTACCGTGTCGAGAGACTCGCTGCTTGCTGTGATGCGTGCATCTTCAGTCATTACTTGCTGCTCGCTTTCCAGGTTTGATATCCTTCATTGGATTCTAATGCTTTATTAACACTGTCATTATTTTGAGCTTCTAACCATGCATACATATCGTCATACAAGAACGGATTTAATCCTAAGAATGGTAGGAGTTCAGGAATTTGAGCAATATCGAATTGCACGTTAAAGTCTTGTGTGCTTTTCGCTTCAACACTTGTATGACCCCGAACTTCAACGATAGTGTCAGTATGCTCGAAATCACCGCGTGAAAGACGGTCGAATACAGAACCTGCTTCGTATACAGGAACATAGCCAGAATCTTCATTGACCACAACCTGTGGCGTAGCTGCAGAATCAACGTGTGGCTCTTCTGCCTCTTCATCTTGAACAGCAGCTGGTTGCATGGCAAACATATGGGTTGGCTCGCCGGCACGCAAATCTAAAATATCATCCACACTCATAGATGGAGCAGGCGCATCATCGCTGACCGGAGACTTAAAATCAAACAGATTTTGTACTGCAGGAGCAGGACCTTCAGGCGCTGACTGCTGCCGTGTTTGGTTGACTGCTATCTCGAAAGATACATCGCCAAACTGTCCGCTTATCTGTTCGCTGGATATAGTATAAGGATTTTCTGCTGGCACGCGCAGTAAAGCATCGTGAGCGTTACGTATATAAGTGCCGTTCGTAGAATTTAGATCGCTTAATTCTGCTTGACCGTTATCTTCTACTGTCAATAATGCATGATTTTTAGACATTGATTTGGTTAGATCAGGCACATCAAAGCGAGTAGCATTGTCAGGTACTTCAACGGGGCGCATTGGTTTACGACCAATATATACGCGTGCTGGAGCTGTTACTGTTATGCTCTGATCGTTTACAGTAATCTTCCACGTTGTGGAGGTCTTCGCAGAATCAGTCACGGTCCCATCCTTTACTAGATTCACCCTTATAGGGCATACTCTTTCTTATTGTACGTTCAAGAGTGTGCAAGTAACAGTTATCGTGTTGAAAAATCACAAGCTATTAAAAAAGTCCTGCCGCAGAAACCTGCAGCAGGACTAATGTAAACCTGTTTAAATGTGAGGAAGAAACTACTTGAGTTCTACAGATGCGCCAGCAGCTTCAAGTTCTGCCTTTGCCTTTTCTGCATCTTCCTTGCTTGCGCCTTCGAGAACTGGCTTTGGAGCGCCGTCTACGAGAGCCTTAGCTTCAGCGAGGCCGAGGCTGGTCAAAGCACGAACAGCCTTGATAACGCCAATCTTCTTGTCGCCTGCTGCGGTGAGGATTACGTCGAACTCATCCTTCTCTTCTTCAGCAGCAGCTGCACCAGCAGCTGGAGCAGCAGCAACAGCAGCTACTGGAGCTGCAGCTTCTACGTCGAACTCTTCTTCGAACTTCTTTACGAAGTCAGAGAGCTCTACGAGTGTCATTTCCTTGAAAGCTTCAATGAGCTCATCTGCGGAGAGCTTTGCCATAATGGCTTCCTTTCGTTGTGGCACCGTTTAACTATTGTTCAAGTGCCGAAATCTTATATCTTATGCAGTTACTGTTAGCAAGCTAATGTAACTATGCAGCCTTTTCCTGCTTTTCGCGCAATGCATCGAAGGTGCGAACTGCCTTGGTTGGCAGTGCAGCGAATGCAAATGCTGCCTTGGCCATGGTGCCCTTGAGAGCGCCTGCTGCCTTGGCAAGGAGAACGTCGCGTGGCTCGAGGTCTGCAAGCTGGTTTACGCCAGCAGCGTCGTATACGGAACCATCTGCGAAGCCACCCTTAATAATGAGCTGCTTATTTTGTGCGGTGAAGTCACGCAGAACCTTAGCGGCTGCTACGTAATCGCCCTTCACGAAAGTGATAGCTGTTGGACCAGCGAACAAGTCGTCGAGACCCTCAATACCAGCTTCCTTAGCTGCGATGCGTGCAAGCGTATTCTTCGCCACATTGTAGGTTGTATCGGTGCCAAGCTTTTCACGCAGATCGGAGATCTGTGGAACGCTAAGGCCACGATACTCGGTGAGGAGCACTGCGTCAGCTTCACGGAACTTGTCAGTGAGCTGTGCAATTGCCTCTGCCTTTTCTGGCCTTCTCATTGGCATTCCTTCCTATTGAACCGCCTCATTGGAGTTCCAGCATTAGAGCAATAAAAAAGCCCTGCACGCAAGCAGAGCAAACATAACAGGCATATACATGCCTTTGAACTCAACCTGCGATGGCGCGAACGCTTTACTGGGTTTCCCCAACCAACGGTCTGTGGTTTACAGATACAGATACTACACAGGGGTGTAGATTTTGTCTACGCCCCATCATTCTCCGTGTGTCGCGCACTATGCGAGGCTGCAAATAATCTCCATAACAATCCGAGCTGCATTATCGGCGTATTCACTCACGTCGAATTCACGGAAGGTTTCGTATTCAGTATCGGCATTGTCACTCAAAGCTCGAATCACCAAAGAAGGCACCTCATTACGCGCTGCCACATGAGCGATAGCCGCACCCTCCATCTCTACCGCGTCTGCTCCCGTCGCAGCTTTCACCTTGGCAGCAGCATCACCTTCAATAAATAAATTGCCGGTGGCAATCGTTCCTGCAATATGCTCAATCCCGAGCTTGTTTAATACCTCATCTGCAACGGCGAGGAGTTTTTCGTCACTGTGATACTCATTCGTAAAAGGTGGTGCTTGCGAAATCATACGCATGTCGGTGTCGAGATAAACCAAAGTCTTACCTAAAACAACATCGTTAATATGCAAATGATTCGTTAAATTCCCAGCAATTCCGGAGAAAAGTAAAGCTTCTGGCGCATACACATCAATGAGATGCTGAGCCGTGGCAGCAGCATTCACCGTTCCCATACCCGCTACGGTAGCGACCACACGCACATCTGTGCCAGGCAGACGACCATCAAAAATAGTTACACCTGCACTTTTGTGCTCGTATACTTCATCTAAAGACTTGGCAAGCAAATCTACTTCCACATCCATTGCTCCAATAACAGCAAGCGTTCGCTGTGCCATACTATGTCCTTCCATTGTTTATTTGCTTGTAGCACACACTAGCACATGCATATGTTTCTTTCGAGTTCTCAGGACGCCTCTACCCTAAATTAGCCACTCAAACCTCGCTAATACGGCTCTTCGGATTTAGCGGGGTTTAGAGGAGAGTGTTGCCCAACAGGTTCCAGTTGATTCCTCAGGATGTCAGGTGTTAAGACATCGCTGCAGTGTGAATGTGTTTATTTTTATCGGTGAAGTCGATACGCGCAACCGATATGCCAGTTTTGAAGCCATTTTTTGCGCATCAAAACTGGCACAACAAGTGTATTAATCGGTTAAGCAGAATACGTGAGAGCAAGAACTCTTCGAATTGAACGCAATTTAAAGCCTGATTGCGCAGAACAGCTACAAGCCACGCTTAAACTCAAGCCTCGCTAAAACTTGCGACTCCCCTTAATCAAGCCTCGTCCTTAATCAAGATTACGAGCCTCACCCCATTCGAGATTACGAAAGTACTTCACTCTAGAAGTATTTCACCCCCGAATCACAAACCTCTCCGACTACGCACCGCCTGCGCCAACCCATGAAGTAGCACATTCGTGTCATCCCATGAAATACAGCGATCAGTTACGGACTTACCGTATTCTAATTGTTCGAGTGGAGCCGCTTTCTGGTTGCCTGCTTGAATAAAGCTTTCCATCATAATTCCAGAAATCCCCTGCTCACCGACAGCTAAACGTTGCGCAATATTGCGCACTACCCGAGCTTGTTGCACTTCATCTTTGCCGGAGTTGCCATGAGAAGCATCAATAATCAAACCATGCGCTCCAACGCTGTTCTCATCTAAAACAGCGCGAGCATCTACAAGCGCTTTTCGAACTGAATCAGCATCATAATTTGACCCTGAACTCGACCCACGTAATACCACGTGGCAATCAGGATTACCTAAAGTTTCTACTGCCGCAGCTCTTCCTTGGTGGTCAATACCAAAGAAGGTATGCTGTTGCGCAGCGGTATAAACGCTATCTACAGCAGCTTGCACAGAACCGTCAGTCGCATTCTTAAAGCCCACCGGCATAGATAATCCGGAAGCCAACTGACGATGCACCTGACTTTCCGTGTTCCGCGCACCAATAGCACCCCACGTCACAGCATCAGCAATATATTGCGGAGAAGTCGGCTCTAAAAATTCAGTAGCAGCAGCCACCCCTGCATCCAACACACTTAACAAGGTATGTCGAGCTAAAAGCAAACCTTTATTTATCTGATGCGTGCCATCTAAATCAGGGTCGTTAATCAGACCTTTCCATCCAATCGTTGTGCGCGGTTTCTCAAAATACACGCGCATAACTATGAGTAAATCATCCTCCAGCTCCTCGCGAACCTGCGCTAAACGCTGCGCATAGTCAAGAGCTGCACGCGGATCATGAATAGAGCATGGTCCCACAAGAACAAGCAGACGATCGTCGTCACCAGCAAGAACGCGACGAGTTTCCTCACGAGATTCCACCACTAACTGGCATGCTTGCTCGCTTAACGGCATAGATTGCAAGACTTCAGCAGGCGATGGCAGCACGTCCAGCTCCAATACTCGCCTGTTAATAATCGGCGCTAAACCCACCTCATCTTCCCAACGCGAAATAGAAGCGAGGTTCAGCGGATTACTTTCATGCGATTGATTGAGCTGTTCGTGCAAAAACGCACGGTTTCGAGCCGCTTCCTGAGCATGGCGTTCTAAAGCTTCAGTGGTTGCTTCTGACTTACTTTCCGGCATACATTTAGTGTAACGCACGACGCTCACGAATGGCAGCACTTAAGGTGTGCAGTAACTCATTCGTTCGTTCCCACGAAACACAACTATCGGTAATTGATTTTCCATAGACTAACTCGTCTAAACGCCCTGGACTTTGATGTCCTGCTTCAATAAAGCTTTCAATCATAACGCCGGAAATTCCCTGCTCACCGGCGGCAAGGCGTGCAGCAATTTCTTCAACAACTTGTGCTTCTCGCACCTCGTTTTTACCGCAATTTCCGTGAGCGGCATCAATAATCAAACCATGAGAAGCTGCATAAGGCGCATTAGATTCCTGTAAATATTCCAAGGCTTGGGCAACGCTATCGGCATCGTAATTTGGACCATGAATAGAGCCTCGTAAAATCACATGACAATCAGGATTGCCCAAAGTTTCAGCAGAAATAACGGAACCATCCACATTAACAGAAAGGAAGTGATGCTCATTAGCAGCCGCATAGCAGGAATCTGCAGCAACTTTCACATTACCATCGGTGGAGTTCTTAAAACCGACTGGCATAGATAAACCGGAAGCTAACTGACGATGCACCTGGCTTTCCGTATTACGCGCGCCAATAGCACCCCAACTAATAGCATCAGAAATATATTGAGGTGTAATAGGATCGAGGAATTCAGTTGCTGTTGGCAAACCAATATCTACAATATCAACAAGCACTTTGCGGGCAAGCCACATGCCTTTGCGAATATTAAAAGTACCGTTCAAATCAGGGTCATTAATTAAACCCTTCCACCCAATAGTGGTACGTGGCTTTTCAAAATATACGCGCATAACAACGCAAATATCTTCGCGAAGTTCTTCTGCTACTGCTTGCAGACGACGCGCGTAGTCGAGGGCAGCCTTCGTGTCGTGAATAGAGCATGGCCCCGCAATCACCAGTAATCGGTCATCTCGACCATGCAAAATATCTCGAATAGCGGTACGAGATTCACGCACACGCTCAACCAGCTCAGGGTTCAAAGGAATTTCGTTAATAAAAGCACGAGGCGCAGGAATAGGGTCAAGCTGACGAATATTGACGTCAACTGTTTCTGGCAACACCGCTTCGCGTCCGAGCTGAACGCTGTTGTCATCCTCGAAAGGACCATGCATATGCATCATTTTTCCTCGTCCCTTTACTCAAATTTATTACTGTTTTACCTTATGACTTAGCTTTTCTATTTATCCGCTCAGTTCTGTCGGATTGACAGCACCTGCTAAGCGAACGCCTACTGTACAGTAAGAACTTTTCTGGCGCGCTCTCTCAAGCGCTCTGGGTACTGGTACAGAAGGCAGACAGCGCGGAGAAGAACAAAGGCGATGCAGTCTGCTAATGCACACTGCACCCACCCAGAACGAGCGCCACAAGCCTGCATATGTTAAGCGCGCATGAGATTGCTACTCATCTACACATGCCTGCTCGTAAGCGCTCAATCTTCTCCAGCGCATAAGCAGAAATCTGCTTATGCCAAAGCTCCCATAGGATCCCATGCTGGCAGCATGATTGGTTCCTCTTCCAATGCTGCCTGATACTCAGCTGGCAGCATGAACTTCGGCACAGCTACTTCGTAGACGAACTCATCGAACCAGTCGTCACTCATTGTGAAGTAGCCCTTGTCTGCAATATCTGTGCCCCAAGAGTTTTCCACACGCCAACGCTTGGTTGTGCCTTCAGCAGCCGCACCAGCTTCAACCGAAGCTTCAACCGAAGCCTCAGCATCACCAGAAGCATTACCAGAAGTTCCAGCAGCCACATCTACTCCAGCAAAAGCCATAGCGTGATTCATTGCAGAATCAGCAAAACGCACACGTTCTTCTTTATTCAAATCGAAGTCAATGTTGTACACACGACCATATTCAAATAAGTCAGTTGCCCAAGCACCCTCTTTACGGTCCATCATCGGATGGCAATCCGCTCCGAACCATACAGGAATACCCTGTTCTTGCATAATAGTGCGTGCGCACTGCTTCATGAAATCAGTATCCACATTCAGATATGCGGTTGGTGTTCCTCCCACCACATTGCCCAAATGTTCAATACCAATCATCTTGCCCTTAGGATGCTCGCTACGAGGATCGTCAACCAAGCAGACATAATCTTCCAAACCGGCAGTAACATACTTATTCCAGAATTCCACTGGAGTCATAGTACCTTCGTTATGGAAAACACCATCCTTATCGGTGTACTCCCATTCAAAAGATGTTGGAGGAGTTCCCAAATGAATAGTTAAAATGCGGTGTGCCTGTTCCACAGCCTCAGCAGCAATAGTTTCAGCCTGCTCAGGATGCGCATACATATGTGCCACAGCCTGACGCAAAGCCGCGCGCAGCTGCGTATTCATTTCGCCAGTATTCTGGCTAGACGCAGTTTCAGGGAAGAAATCTTTTGGCACAGCACCATACTTGGTGTAAATATTCATAGCCATAGTCCACTGACCGCCATCGCCCATCAAATCATGCAGAAGGAACTGCACTAAGCGCGAATCAGAAGCTTCACCGGCAGCAATCAACTGCTTCATATCTTCCATAAAGTAATTCGCGCGCTCAAGCTTATCGAAATACATGGCGTAAGACTGGCTGAATTCGAAGTCATTATCTTTCAAATTCATTTCACGCTTAGCAATAAAACGTGCCACATTGAGCGAACTAAATAACCAGCAACGACCGGAACGCTTCTGACTTGTTGCGCTACCATTGTCTACAACTGTGCTAAAACGGCGCGATAGCAAGCGAGCGCGGTCGAAGTTCTTAGCAGCCTCGTTAATACCTACTGAGGTGACTGCATTCATAGCAATACGGTTAGATTCACGAGCGTCGAAATTCTGGCGCAAAGCTTCGAGAGTGCTGGCACTCAGAGCTTTTTCAGACATAGTGCTCCTTCTTTGAAGAAAAAATACTTGTATATATAATTAAACCGTGCAGCATGAACACTGCACGGTTAAACTGTGTGCGCTGTGCTGAGCGCTTAAAGGCGAGTTGCTGTTTTACTCAGCATCGCTTACAGATTCAGAGGATTCAGCCTTGCTTTCGCTCGCATCTGTGCTCTGGGCATCTTCAGATTTATCTTCACTCTGCTCAGCAGCTGGAGCAGCCTCTGTGTTAAACAGGTTTGATCCGAAAGCATTAGCAAAGATTGAACGCAACTCATCGACGCGAGCAGTAATTGATGCTTCACGTTCTTGCAAAGCAGCAATACGAGTATTTAAGCCATCAATTTCTTCTTGAGCGGCTTCTCGACGTTCATCAACCAGCTCTTGAGCGCGCGTTTTTGCTTCTTCAATAATCTGCTCAGCCTCCGTCTGTGCCTTCTGACGGCTCGATGTTGCGTATTCATCAGCCTTCTTACGCACATCTTTAGCATCAGCAAGCAACTGAGTAGATTCTTCTTCTACTGTGGCACGACGAGCTGCCAAGTCTGCCAACATATCTGCTACCTTCTTGTTGGCATCTTCCTGGCTGGCTGCAATATCACGACGTACGTTCTCGGCCTCTTGTGCAACCTTTGCCAAGGTTTTTGCACGTTCTACATCAGCAGAATCAGTAATTTGGCGTGCCTGAGCATGTGCTGCATCAGTAATTTCTGATGCTTGACGTTTTGCATCAGACAGTAACTTGGCAACCTGTTCGCGCACATCAGCCAGTTTTTGATTTGCTAAGTCCAAAGCTTTTTGAATTTGATCGTTTGATTCGCTCTTCTTTGCTGCGATTTCATCGTCTGCAGTTTTGCGCTGCTGAGCGATTTCATCTGCTGCTTGAGCGCGTAACTGAGCAAGCTGTGCTTCCTGCTCAGAACGCTGAGCATTCAAGTTCTTATCGTGCTCTTCGCTCTTGGCGCTTAACTCCAGATCGAGGGTACGGCGCTGATCTTCACTTTCACGCTTTGCAGAGGCAACCAACTGTTCGCTTTCACTTTGAGCAGTGGCGCGCAGTTTATCTGCTTGCTCGTGTGCTTGGGCAATAGCTTCCGTTGCTTCTTTTTTGGCTTCTGCACGCATATTATCAGCATCCAGCTGAGCGTTATTGAGCAAAGTACCTGCTTCATTATGAGCATTATCGCGGATAGTTTGGGCATCCTGTTTAGCTCGCTCTAACAGTTCGCGGCTTGTTTGCTCTGCTGATGCGAGTAACTGCTGAGCGTTTGCTCCCAAAGCAGTAAAGGAATTTTGCTGCTGACCGCTATTCTTTTCGCGCTCTTCCTGTAGTTGAGCGTCCAACTCTAAAATACGCGCGTCATAAATCTTAATCTGCTCACGCAAACGTGCTGTATTTTCTTGAGCACGCATAAAAGCGTCGTCTACTCGTTCTTTATCGTAGCCGCGCAAAACAATAGGAAAATTATCAGCCATTGGTACTCCACTAGATTCATCTAGAAATTTATCTCACCGGTACATGACGCTATCATGCTTAACTGAAAGAATACATAAAATACATCATGTTTTCGCAAAGTAATTACAGCACCCACTATGCGGCGTGTCGATTGTATTCGAGAGCGGTGGTAATTATATCTCGAGCAGCATCCACCATAAGGTCTAACTTCATGCCTTTGGTGTATCCCACTGGCTTATCAACGTGCGGGAAAGACACAAAACCAGCGTAGGCATGCTCATGATGAGCCGTCCAATCTAACAGCTCGTAAAACAGCGAGTTGCACACAAAAGTTCCAGCATCTGAACTAAACGTTACAGGAATATCGTGCTGAGCAAAACGCTTACTCACCGCTTTTAGCGGTAAACCCGTCCAATAGGCGGCTGGACCATTATCCACAATGCGCGTATCTTTCGGCTGCGCATTATCAGCATCCGGGCGCGATGCGTCAATAATATTCGTTGCGCAACGTTCCAGAGCAATAGTGCGCGCATGAGTTTTTAATCCCGTTGCCAAAACCATTTGAGGTTGCACATCATCAAGAACCCTGTGCAGTGTTGGCCACGCATGAGCAAAACTTAAAGGCAGAAGAACGCTCGTCACCGACACACTCGCATTGTCTACTGTTATTCCTTCGTCAGCTATTGTTTCAGCTACTAAGCGAGATGGATTAACATCCACACCATCATAGGATTCAAAACCACAGATAACTACGCGCAAATTCTCCATAAGTATTTTCTCCTGCTCTAGTCCTCACCGTTAAAAATGCCGATACTTGCCAGATGGCGACCCGACACGTTTTTCTTCGCACGTGTAGAACGTCGGTAGGAATGCCATAGAGGATTTTCTAATGTGCACATTACATTGCGCATACTTGCTAAACGTTCTTGCACATCAGGACCTTCACCATCTGAGGCGCACAGCTGTGCTAGCTCCTCATCAGGAGCAAGATATTCAGTTGCTGCAGCAATACGCGGCAAAGAATCCACTAAATTATCTGTTTTAATCCTTGCGTGGTGAAGAGCAAAAAGGGCAGCCTTTTCTAAATCAATACCTGCACCGCCCCACCGCGTGATTGTTGCTGTTCCTGGGAAATGCTTTTCGAACTCCATAGCAATATCGTTGCCAACTTCATAGCATTCTGAGCAAATGCACGGACCTAAAGTGGCACGAATCTCAGCACGATCAGCACCCTTAAATTCCATAGCAGCAACCGTTTGCCCAATAATATCGTTGAGCAAACCCACACGTCCGCAATGAGCACTGGCATGCACATGATTAACTGGATCAACAAAAAGTACTGGTAAACAGTCAGCACCAAAAACGCCCAAGGTATCGTCTCTTGTGCTCACTAATCCATCGGCTTCTAACTCGTTAAGCTCAGCATCATCATTTACTTCATCAGCGAGAACTACTTCACCTGAATGAACTTGATGAACAGTGCGAACAGCAGAGCCAATCACCTCATGCAAAGCAGAGCGATTACGTGCCACAGCTTCATTATTATCGCCTTGACGAGCGCTCATATTGGCATAGCCGAAGCTCGCGTCACAGTAACCGCCCAAACGAGTTGAATACCATACGCGGTAACCTTCGGCAATGTCAATTGGTATAACAGCAGGAATAACTTCGTTCATATCCAGCATTGTATCTTACATATGTTACTGTGAGCTCAACCGCGGTTAAGCAGATCTAACTCGTCAGCGCTTAATTCCACACTATCGGCTTTCATGGAATCTAAAATAGTTGCGCTACGATGCGTGCCAGGAAGCACAAACATATGATCTCCCATAGCCAGCTCCCATGCCAGCACAATTTGCTGATAGCTCACACCATGTTCAGCAGCAACCTGCTTGAACACATCATACTTGCTCTCATCCTTAGGCTTGCGGAATCCTCCCAATGGACTCCACACCACAAAAGCTAAGCCGAGTTTGCGCGTATACTCTACGGTATCGAGGCTGTCTTTATAAATTGGTGAAAGCTGATTTTGTACAGCTACCAAAGCGTCTCCCAAAATAGAGCGAGCAATATCAATCTGCTCTACGCTAGCGTTAGAAATACCAATAGTTTTAGCCACACCTTGATCATAGAGGGATTTCATACCTTCAATGGACTCGTTGTATGGAACTTTAGGATCTGGACGATGGAAGTAGAGTAAGTCGATAGAGTCTACGCCAAGAGCGTGAGCAGACTGCTTACCGTACGTAATTAATGATTCTGGAGCACCGTTCACATCCCATGTTGGCACACCGTCAGTAAAATTTCGGAAATGACCTGATTTTGTGGCAACGAGCACTTCTTCGCGAGGTCCGTCCCAACTTGCCAGAGCTTCGCGAATAAGCTTTTCGTTATGTTGTTCTTCACCACCAGACATGTAGTATGCCCATGCCGTATCGAGATGACGGCAACCAGCATTTAATGCATCGTGAATAATAGCAATAGCTTCTTCGCGTGAAGGCTTCTTTTCAATCGATAATCCCATGCATCCTAAGCCGATTGCAGTGGTTGTGTATGATCCAATCTGACGAGTTAGCGCAGACATGTATGCCCCTTTGAAAATGTTGTGCTTGGTCTGTGCACCAGTGTACACCGCAGTACGCAAAAGAGGCAGAGCTTAAAGCTCTGCCTCTCATGCACCCATTTTAGTCTTCTACATCAAATGGGTCGAAGTCACGACGCACGCGGCGACGAGGACGCTCATACCGTTCTGCACGTTCTGCACGATAATCATCGTAAGAATCATCTACTGCATAACGTGGATTGTCACGGCGGGAACGACGCTCATAACGGTCGTCACGGTCATCGCGTGAACGGCGGGAACGACGCTCACGATGGTCATCATAGCGATCATTGTAACGGTCATCGCGGTCGTCACGGGAACGGCGACGTGGACGCTCATCGCGGTCACGGTCGTCACGGTCGTCACGGTCGTCACGGTCGCGACGAGGGCGGGATGGACGATCATAATCATCGCGTGAACGGCGGGAACGACGCTCACGTGGAGCACGCTCGGAACGTTCTGCAGTATTCTCCTGCTCCTCAAAACCTGGGATAGCCAAAGAAATCTTGCCACGTTCGTCCACAGACTGTACCACTACTTCAACGCTGTCGTTTTCCTTGAGAACGTCGTCTACAGCGTCAATACGCTCGCCGTTAGCAAGGTTACGAATCTGGGAAATATGGAGCAAACCATCAGTACCAGGTAGCAAGTTAACGAAAGCACCGAAGCTTGTAGTCTTCACTACAGTACCGTTAAAGGTTTCGCCTGCTTCTGGAACATGAGGATGAGCAATCTGATCAATAATCTTCTTAGCAGCTTCAGCAGCTTCGCCACCTTCAGAAGCAATATAAACAGTACCGTCATCGTCAATAGTTACTTCTGCGCCAGTATCTTCCTGAATCTGGTTAATCATCTTGCCCTTAGGACCAATGACTTCACCAATCTTATCTACTGGAATAGTGGTGGTAATAATGCGTGGAGCATATGGACTCATCTCTGCAATACCATCAATGCATTCAGTAATCACATCGAGAATGGTTGCGCGAGCTTCCTTAGCCTGCTGCAAAGCGGATGCCAAAACATCTGCTGGAATACCATCAAGCTTTGTATCAAGCTGCAAAGCAGTAATGAACTCAGAGGTACCAGCTACCTTAAAATCCATATCGCCGAAAGCATCTTCTGCACCCAAAATATCTGTTAGAGTCTTAAAGATGTGCTGACCGTCAATATCGCCGGATACCAAGCCCATAGCAATACCGGCAACCGGAGCCTTAATTGGCACGCCGGACGCCATCAAAGACAACGTAGATGCGCATACGGAACCCATAGATGTGGAACCGTTAGAACCAATAGCTTCCGACACCTGACGAATAGCATATGGGAACTCTTCGCGGCTTGGAAGAACTGGAACCAAAGCACGCTCAGCCAGAGCACCGTGACCAATTTCGCGACGCTTAGGAGAACCTACACGACCAGTTTCACCTGTGGAGTATGGAGGCATCTCATAGTTGTGCATGTATGTCTTGGTGGTTGGACCAGACAAAGCATCTACCTGCTGTTCCATCTTCAGCATGTTGAGCGTAGTTACACCCAAAATCTGGGTTTCACCACGCTGGAACAAAGCAGAACCGTGAACGCGAGGAATAACGTCTACCTCTGCAGACAGGGTTCGAATATCGCGCAAACCACGACCATCGATACGGTAATCTTCGGTGAGGATACGACGGCGAACAATCTGGCGCTGCAGTTCCTTGAATGCGTTGCCGATCTCCTTGTCTTTCTCTGCCTCATCCATGTCTTGGAATTCAGAAGCGAGAGTATCCTTTACCACCTGCTTAATCTCAGAAATGCGATCCTGACGTGGCAGCTTTTCTGCGATAGACAAAGCTTCGTTCAAATCTGCGTGAGCAATCTCGTCGATGCGAGCGTAGAGTTCGTCTGTGTACTCTGGGAAGAGCTGGAACTCCTTGGTATCCTTAGCAGCCAGAGCCTTCAACTCGTTCTGAGCTTCGCACAGAACCTTAATGAATGGCTTAGCAGCTTCCAAACCGCCTGCTACAACAGTCTCATCTGGCTTGGTCTGGCCTTCTGTATAAATGAGGTTCCATGCGTTCTTGCCAGCACCTGCTTCAATCATAGCGATAGCAACATCGCCATTTTCAATAACGCGACCAGCAACAACCAGCTCAAATACAGCGCGTTCACGCTCAGACCAGCGTGGGAAAGCAACCCACTGACCATCAATCAAAGCCAAACGCAAACCAGATACTGGACCGCTAAATGGCAAACCAGAGATCATAGTCGATGCAGATGCAGCATTCATGGCAACCATGTCATATGCATCATCTGGGTGAATAGACAAAACAGTTTCCACAACCTGCACTTCGTTACGAAGAGTGTGTGGGAAGAGTGGGCGCAATGGGCGGTCGATAATACGAGCGGCCAAAGTTGCTTCTGTAGATGGACGACCTTCGCGGCGGAAGAAGGAGCCAGGAATCTTACCTGCTGCATACATCTTCTCTTCAACATCTACAGTTAATGGGAAGAAATCATAATTTTCCTTTGGGCTGCTACCAGCGGTGGTGGTAGACAGAATCATGGTTTCTCCGTCAAGATAAGCTGCTACTGCCCCATCAGCTTGCTGGGCGAGACGTCCCGTCTCGAAGCGAATTGTGCGCTTGCCAAATGCGCCGTTATCGATAACGGCTTCTACTGCTTTAATTTCGGGACCCTGCAAGGGTTCCTCCTTATTTATTTCAACTACCTCTTTGCTTCTTTCTTTTGCATTCAGTGGGGAGACCCTCTCCCCGATTGGTACCTACGTCTGTAATGCAAAAAGAGCCCAAGCTTATAGAAGCTTGGGCACAGAAGACTTTTAGTGACGCAAACCGAGGCGTTCAATCAAAGAACGGTAACGGTTAATGTCTACATCGCGCAAATATCCAAGCAGACGACGACGGTCACCAACCATAAGCAAAAGACCACGACCAGAGTGGTGATCATGCTTGTGCTCCTTCATGTGAGCAGTCAAATCGTTGATGCGCTTGGTGAGCAATGCAACCTGAACTTCAGGGGAACCTGTGTCACCCTCGTGAGTTGCATACTCAGCAATAATTGCGTTCTTTTCTTCCTTAGAAAGTGCCATAGCATTCTCCCTTATGTTAGCTGCGCGGTGCCCCATCCCTATGATGAAGCGCTCTTTATCCGCGGGCGAAACACGCCAAGAAATAAGTGTATACGAAGCGCCATACAAAATGAGGAGCGCGGAGTTCTTCGTGATGCTTAGGGACATGAGGTATTCGGGGAGGCGAATCAGGCTTAATGGTTCTTCGGACTTAGTGGGGTTGTGTATGTTTTTCAACTTTTCTGTTTTTAGCGGTGTTGAGCAGAAGATGTTGCCCAGTAGGTTCCAGTTGATTCCTCCGGCTGTCAAGTGTCAAGACATCGCCCGGTGTGAAGATGGTTTGGTTTATTTTCTTTTGTTGTCATGGGTGAACAACCCTAGTCATATACGCGCAACCGATATGCCACTTTTGAAACCATTTTTGCCCATCAAAACTGGCATAACAGGTGTATGAATCGGTTAA
>NZ_ATVB01000020.1 GCF_000420505.1 Alloscardovia omnicolens DSM 21503
GACAGGCATCGCCATGTCTTCCACATGGCAGGCATACGCCACCGAAATCGTCTGAATGGCTCGACTCCATTAACTCGTGGATTCTCTGACCATCCGTCAAGCAAGTCACGGTCGTCTACGAACGCATCTATTCGAAATTGGTATCCGGAATAGACTTTGCCGTCATCCGGTTCGACCAGCACGGGTGCCGAACGTCAGTCGCCGGGAATCTGTTCATCCCAATACGAGGCTTCCGTATCTGGTAACGGAGCCGACGAGACGGATGTCATTGACCGTGCGGGAAATTCACTGTTCCAGGCCGGAATCAGCGAGACAAACTGAGATATCGTGGTCGCCCGGATCGCAGATGTCATCCAAGAAAGATTGTCGGCTGAGTCCCTTAACGATGGACAAAGGCAATCCGCCATGGCGTCGCTGCGTCGAATCGCCGGCGTTCTCCGACAAACGAAGAACGCCGCTATACGCATCGTTCCCCCCCCCTGATGGAGCGGCTACAAGCCGATTTCAATGCATAACCGCTACAGGCTCGAGGCGACCGAGAAACATAGAATACCCCCGCTCATGAAAGGTTAACGGTTTCAGCGATTACAGCTCACGCCGTTATTGAATCACGATTAAATGAATCATGATTCAATGTATCGTAATTCAATAGTTGGATGACGATGGCGTGGAAAATGGCTGTTTGTGAACGTGCACTTTGTGGTAGCTTTTGATATTGCGTTTTTGTGTGAAGCTTAGCGCTGTATCTATGACTGCTATCGTTAGCGCTACGCGTTAAAGCAATTTGAGGGGGTGTAATTAGCCGTGGTAAAGGCTTTACCTAATATAGTTCAACCTCATCTGTACACGTTACAGTAGTGCGCCCTTATATGCCTTACTGAGAAAGCACGTAAAATCAAGCTTTTCGCACTTGATTGAAGCGAACTGATAGCTTTAACTGTTACAGCTATCAGTAGTGTTACGCGTTACAGTCGTGTGGAGCCAAAAATCACTCGTGGTAAAAGCTTTACCAAGAATAGCTAGCCAACTGCTGTACGAGCTACAGCGCAGAGCCCAAGCCTAACCTCACAGCCCACACCTCAAAGTCCGCCCTCCAAAAATATTCAGCCACAAATCAGCCACATATTGGTACACGATGCGGTGAAATCACGAGTCATCAGTAAGATTGAGCGAAGAGTTGGGACAAAATCCTGCGTCTACACAACTATGCATAACAGCAAAAAGCAGTATTTTAAAGGAGCGCCATATGGCAGCACAAATTTGGTATGAAAAGGATGCTAACCCTTCAGTTCTCGATGGCAAGAAGGTAGCAATCATTGGTTACGGTTCCCAGGGTCACGCACACGCACTCAACTTGCGCGATTCCGGCGTAGACGTAGTAGTTGGTCTTCGCCCAAATTCTAAGTCTGTAGAATTCGCAAAGGAACAGGGCCTCGAAGTGAAGTCTGTTGCAGATGCAACTGCAGAAGCAGACATCGTTATGATTCTGGCTCCAGATCAGTACCAGCGCACCATTTGGGCAAACGACATTGAGCCAAACTTGAAGCCAGGCGCTGCAATTGCTTTCGCACACGGCTTTAACATTCATTACGGCTACATCAAGCCATCTGAGGATCATCCAGTATTCATGGTTGCTCCAAAGGGTCCTGGCCACATTGTCCGCCGTCAGTACACCGAAGGTCGTGGCGTGCCAGTAGTTGTAGCAGTTGAGCAGGATCCACACGGCGATGCTTGGGATATTACCCTTGCATACTCCGCAGGTATCGGTGCTTTGCGTGCAGGCGCAATTAAGACCACCTTCAAGGAAGAAACTGAAACCGATCTCTTCGGTGAGCAGAACGTTCTTATGGGTGGCGTAAACAAGCTCGTAGAAATGGGCTTCGAAGTTCTTACTGATGCTGGCTACCAGCCAGAAATCGCATACTTCGAGGTATGCCACGAGTTGAAGATGCTCGTAGACCTCATGAACGAAGGTGGCTTGAACAAGGCTCGCTGGTCTTGCTCCGACACCGCTCAGTACGGTGACTACACCAACACTGTTGTAGACGAGTCCTGCCGTGAGCGCATGCAGTACCACTTGAAGCGCATTCAGGATGGCTCCTTCGCTAAGGAGTTCATTGATGATCAGGATGCAGGCGCACCACACTTCAAGGAACTGCAGGAGAAGTACTCCAACGTTCGTATTGAAACTGTTGGTCCAAAGCTTCGTGCAATGTTCTCTTGGAACAGCGAGGGCGTTGCAGATGCTGATGAAGGTCAGTCCTTCAACGGTAAGATTGCTCGCACCCAGGTGCAGGACTAATCTAGCCGCTTAAAGACTAAAAAGGGAAGTGCTCACAAGAGCACTTCCCTTAATTCTTACCGCAGGATTTTCTCCATCACGGTTTCCTGCACCTGCATGCCCACAGCCTCATAAAACGCACGAGCTCCTGGATTGCATTCCCACACGCCGAGCGTCACATTATAAAAGCCCTCACTGCGCGCCCAATCAAAAATCCAATCCATAGCAATACGCCCAATCCCCATGCCTCGCGTGGTATCGCTGACGCATACATCATCGATGTACAGGGTCTTAATGTCCTGCAGCAGCGGGTTCGGACGATAATCGCGTACCTGGCAGAAGATATGAGCGAGCACGCGCGAACCATCAGTGGCCACAAAAATCGGGCGATCATCGTCCGACATCGTGGCAGAAACATCGTCCGCACTGTATTTGGTGGCGCGACGAAACAGATCCGGACGGCCGCGAAAATGCACCTCGTTCACCTGACGAAGCAAATCCATCAGGGCAGAAACATCGCTCGGCTGTGCGCGACGCATGGAGATTTTATTCATAAGTATCCTTCGTTAAACCGCTAGTGACACTGCTAGGTTACAATGGTTTTCGGTTTAGAGAGAAAAGAAAGGCTTGTATGACTGACTCTGCAGACAATACGAGTAAAAATAATTTAAAGACCGTCGATCATCTCGATAAAAATAATCAGATGGAGCGCGGCCTCAAAAACCGTCACGTGCAGTTTATTGCGATGGGCGGCGCTATAGGCACCGGTTTGTTCCTCGGTTCGGGTGAATCTATTGGCCTAACCGGTCCGTCAATCGTTTTCGTATACATTGCCGTTGGCCTGTTTATGTACATCCTGATGCGCGCGATTGGTGAGCTGATGTACCGCGATCCGAGCCAGCACACCTTTATTAATTTTATCGGGCGCTACGTGAGCCCAGCATGGGGACGTTTCGCGGGATGGTCATACTGGATTGTTCTTATTTTGATTGGCATGACCGAGATTGCCGCCGTCTCCACGTACTGCGTGAGCTTTTTCGGTACCTTCGGCATCGATTTATCCGCGTACAAATGGTTGATTGAGATTATTTTCCTCGTTGTGCTCACCAGCGTCAACCTGATTGCTGTGAAGGTTTTCGGTGAAGCGGAGTTTTGGTTCGCGATGATTAAGATCGCGCTGATCGTCGGTTTGATTTTAACCGCGGCAGCTATGTTGGTCGTCAACTTTAGTTATCCGGAGCAGACGATTAACGGCGTTACCACGCCGGCAGGTCATGCCAGCTTTATGAACATGGTGGAGGGCTTCTCCTTCGCACCGCACGGCTGGGCCAGCTTCTTTATGGCTTTCCCTATGGTGTTCTTCGCATACGAAATGATTGAGTTCGTGGGCGTAACCGTCTCGGAAACAGAGAATCCGCGCGAGATTTTGCCGAAAGCTATTAATCAGCTGGTTTACCGCATTTTGATTTTCTACGTGGGCGCTTTGGTGGCCATTATGTGCATTGTGCCGTGGCAGACCTTTATGCCGGACACGCAAGGAAATTACGCGTCGCCGTTTATTATGGTCTTCCGCTACGCCGGTTTAGATTGGGCTGCAGGCCTCGTCTTCTTCGTGGTGATTACGGCTGCAAGTTCTGCGCTTAACTCGCTGTTGTACTCGGCAGGACGTCACCTCTTCCAGTTGGCTGAGGACGCCCCGGCCGATAGCCTGCTGTCTCGCTTGAAGCTCGATGAGATTTCCGAGACGAAAGTTCCAGCTCGCGCGATTATCGGTTCGTCAGTGCTTATTTTGCTCTCGCCAGTGGTCAGCGTTATTCCAGCGATTAAGTCCGCGTTTACGCTCTTCTCCTCGGCTTCGAGTGCGGTGATTATTTTTATTTACATTCTCACCTTGGTTGCACACTATAAGTATCGCCAGAGCCCACAGTTTAGTACGGACGGCTTTATTTTGCGCGGCTACCGCTTCTTCGATGTGATTGGCATTATTTTCTACGTGTGCATTTATGTATCGCTGTTCTTGTCGTCAGAACGTATTATTCCTGCGGTTGCTGGTATTATATGGCTCCTGATTTTTGGAATATATTGCCATATGAACAAGGAACATTAAAACATTGATAATGGGTGGTTATGCATAGCCACCCATTATTAGCTATAAGCTGCACAACAGCGGAGTTCTTAAAGATTGTTGTGTATAAATATTGTAGCCGAGTGCGCTTGCGGGTTACTGGTGCTGTCCCGCATAACTATAAGTGCTTGATTTAGAACCCAGAGTCAAAGAGTATCCAAACGCCCCAACGCCACGCATAATACAATGTCTGATAATGAATTTCCCCGTCTGGTGATACCAAGCGCATATCCACCATTGCGATATTCTTGCGACCATATTTCTTGTAGGCGGCATATAGTTTATCTCCTTGAACACAATATGAGCCTTCACCATCGTAGCGGCTAACGAGAATAGCGGTATCAATGTAGAATTGTGTTGAGTATTCATCGTATTTGGCATATATCGTTTTAGTGTTAGCTAGCGATATGAAATTTTCTGCTCTGAGTTTGTACTCAAGAGTGAATAACTGGAATCGTGAAAAATTATGTGATTGCGATGTCGTCCAGACAAATGAAGGATGCAGATACCAAGATGTGGTGACAATGATAATCATAGCTAGTATTATGACACCAATTTTTGCGCGTTTTTCGGTCATGTGCGGTTCGTTCCTCCTGTCTCTAGGTTACTATTTATAGTGAAAAGACACGAAGGAGAGTCTTTGTGAACGTTCTACGTCCAGCTATAGTACCAGTCATTCTTAATGACAAGCTTTCTGATACCGATTAGAACTTCTATGCCCACTTTTCAGGAACAAGATTCGCATAATACTTCACCCCTGAGCTCACGAATTATAGAATCTGACATCGATGAAGCTATGAATGAATATGATGACGTTCTTGAACAGGTAAATACGGGAGGTATCAATGAAGATGAATTATTCCTGCGGTGGCTGGCCTCGTCTGGCTTGCAGCTTTCGGTACGTACTGCTACATCAAAGAGAAGAAAGCCTAAGCTTACTGTTACTTAACGAAAAATTCGCCCGGCCAGTTTTTTGACTGCTGGGCGTTTTTTGTGCTCAGCAATCGCGTGAATTCGAAGCGTGGAATACTCGGCAGGAGCAGGCTGTTGGGGTCACAGAAAAACAGGGCAGTACTTAACGCATCGGCCCATGCCGTAGGCAATTGTGTATCGGCAGCGCGCACGAGAGTCCAGATAGCGGCAACATCGTGCGGGTTTTCACTGGTAGTGGCATCCACAATATGGTGCACTTCCTGCGCGGTATTGAGCGCCGTCCAATGGCGACGAGCAGGGGAGGATGCACACACGGCTGCGTTGTGAGGCACGCGCACAATGCCTACAGCCTGCTCGACATTCCATGGGTTCTCGAGAGCGACCGTGCCGCCGCTCGACATAAAAATATCTCCAGCCGCGTTAATCATGCAATCATCGCCAACAATCATGTGTAATAAATCGACAAGATAGCCTTTACCTGCGGCTCCAAAATCCAGATGAACAGGGCGTGAGCTATACAATACGTTCGGCTCTCCATCGTTGCGCCACACGTCACGCCCCCACACAACCGGCTCATCGCCCAGCCAACCGTAGACATGACCGTAGCCCATACGTAGCAAAGAATCAGCGATAGTGGGTGTAAATCGGCCAGAGGTGGCGGCGAACATAAGATCATACAGATCGAAAAGCGGCGCGCAGAACAACGGAAACTCAACGCGGCGAGCAGAACCGGTCAGAGAGCTGAGCAAGCTATCCGAGCGAAAACGAGACAAAGCATGGTCAAAATCCGAGATAAGCGCAGCGCAATCAGAGCGTGCGGAACTTAAATCGCGGTCGCTGGACATAATCAAACCAGAACCGAGTGCGTGCGGGAAATCAAGAACCAAACTCATATCTTCACCATAACCCAGCAAACACGCGCATGCTATACCAAAATCAGGGATATTTTTACAAAACTCTTTACTTTTAGCGAAATTGTTTTACGCTTTAGTTCTGAAGGGTAGAGAAAATCGCTACTGGAGAGGTGAGAGAAGTGACATTCCAACATGCATTCGATCGCGTAAAGCGGGTATGTATGGCGGCAGCGGTCATGATGGTTATGGCTATGCTGTTTATGGCTTCTCTTGTACTCCCAACAACTCTCCCTACGCACGCAACAGCGGGCGCAGGGCAATTTTTTGCGCTCGATACGGCCGTTGCAGCCGAAAACAGTTCCGATAAGGACAGCTGGACTGCAGTGGCTGAGCTTATTTCCACAGATTTGAATGCGGGTGTGGAATCGCTTAACGCTGGCGATTCGACCAGCGCAGCATCAGCTTTCCAGCGTGCTTACAATGTGGATTATGTAGCCTCCAACATGACTGTGGTGGCCGGGCAATATGCAGACGCGACGACCGCGCAAAGCGTGAAAAGCGAACTGATAGCGCTGACCACAGACGTGTATAACAGAGCGAAGCAGGCCGAGATTCCTAGTCGCGTAAGCGCTGTACAAGTGCAGATTGCAAGCCTGGCGGCGGCGCTGGATGCGAATGCTCAGCTGGCAAATCCTCGCGATTTTGCTGCCGAGCGCGCCAAAAAAATCGCTGAAGAGCGCAAAAAGCTTGACGCAGCGAAAGTACGCAAAAATACCGGTCGCGGCTCGCGCACATGGTCCGATGTTGCGGTAGAAATGACCGCGATCTTGGATAAAGCGCAAACAGTAGCCACCACCGGCGACGATGGTCGCAAGGGTGCTGCGCTGGTGAACGAAGCCTACTATCAGCACTACGAAAAGCTCGGTTTCGAGAAAACTGTGATGAGCGCAATTTCGGGCGCTCGCGTATCGGAAGTGGAAAATCAGTTTAAGGAAACTCGCAAATCTATGGTGGGTGGCAAGTCGGAAGCTGAGATTAAGCGCAATGTGCAAACTCTTAAGTCGATGATCGTTACCGATGCGAAGGTTCTCGATGAGGGTGCTGCCGCGAAGGTAAATCCGTTCGTATCCTTCGTTACCTCCTCCTTCGGTCAGGCGTTTATTATTCTGCTGCGCGAAGGCCTCGAAGCTATTCTCGTGGTCGCCGCGGTTATCGCGTACCTCGCCAAGCAGGGCTACAAGCGCATGCTTAAGTACATTTACTTAGGCGTTGTGGGCGGTTTGATTGCATCGGCAATTATGGCGGCTCTGCTCACCTCTATTTTTAAGGCTGCCGGTTCGCATCAGGAAGTCTTCGAAGGTGTTACCGCGCTGATTGCTATGGTTATGCTGCTCTACACGAGCAACTGGATGTTGAGCAAGACAGACCATGAAGCGTGGAGCGCGTACGTAGACGAGAAGACGAAGCAAAGCATTTCCAATGGTTCGGTTATGTCTCTGGCTATTTTGTCGTTCTTGGCTGTATTCCGTGAAGGTGCCGAAACCGTTATTTTTTATGAAGCTTTGCTGGCTATGGATACTGCGGAAAATCACATACCTGTGTGGTGGGGTGCGCTGACCGCAACCATTGCCCTGGTGGTTATCTTCCTGATTATTCGCTTTACCTCGGTAAAGATTCCATACAAGCAATTCTTTAATGTTATGTCCATTTTGGTTTCCGTGCTCGTGGTTATTTTCGCTGGCTCGGGTCTGCACGAACTCATTGAGGCAGACGTTTTCGATGGCATCTACATGGCCTCCTGGCCAACCAACGACTTCCTCGGCTTGTATCCATACGTACAAACCGTTGTATTCCAAATTGTGATGGCAATCATTGTTATTGCGCTGTACATTGTGTCGACTATTCGACGCAAGCGAGCTGCACAGCTTCGCGCCGCAGCTCAAAACTAAAATTCCACTCGTATGGACTGTGTAAAAGCAAAACGCTTCGGCGACAAACACAAAGAACACGAAAGAGAGAAGAAAATGAAGAAATCTCGTTTAGCAGCAGCTTTGGCTCTGGTTCTGGCAGGAACCCTCGGCTTGGCAGCATGTGGCAACAACGCAGGCAGCTCCTCTGCTTCCCACGACCACAGCTCCAGCTCCAGCACGAAGAGCGATAACAAGTCCGATTCCACCAGCGATGGTGCAGGCTTCGAAGAGTTCCCAATTGGCGAGGACCAGGAAGTTGGCCCACTCAACGTGGCTATGGTGTACTTCCAGCCAGTAGACATGGAGCCAGCAGGTATGGGCTTGTCTGCAGCAGAAGCAAGCTTCCACCTCGAAGCAGATATTCACGCCCTCAAGGACAACAACCTCGGTTACGCAAAGGGTGACTTCGTTCCAGATTTGACTGTATCCTACGAAATCATTAACAAGGAGACCAAGGAAACTGCAACCTCCGGTACTTTCATGCAGATGAATGCAGATGATGGCCCTCACTACGGTGCAAACGTAAAGCTTGATAAAGCTGGCTCTTACACTGTTAAGCTGAGCATTGCTTCTCCAGCTGAGAAGGGTTGGGCCTTGCACGTGGATAAGGAAACCGGTGTAAAGGGCAAGTTCTGGACCACTCCTCTCGAAGCAAGCTTCGATTGGGATTACACTCCAATGCAGTGGTAATTCAGTAATTCAGAGTATCTGAATTCGTTGTAAGTACTTGCCGCTTGGATCCTGTTGAGAGGTTTTCCAGCGGCGAGTGCTTTCCCACATTTTCGTGAAGAAGGCATAATGCTCGAACAATTTGTTCACGCTTTTCCTGGATCTTTAGGTCCTATTCTGCTCACCATGGTTTATAGCGCCGTATGCAAGCCTTTCGACGTCGAGTATCGTCGACGTTCGCGTTTTGCGCGCATCGGCGGCGTAGTACTCGGTTTGGTGGGCGCTGTGGTGTTCGCAACGTTGCGTGGCACGAGCATTATTACGCAGCGCACAATGGTCAACTACCCAACTTTGGTAGCCTGTGTGGTGCTGGATGCGTTGTGCATCGCCGTGTGCGTGTATCTGGCTGTATCTTCTGTGTGGAAGATGCAAAAAGCTTGTAACCCGCGCGCCATCGATGGCATAAACATCCTGTTCGGCCTCAGCCTTGCTTTCCTGTACTTCCGTGCTTTCCCTGACGTTATCTTAAACGTCACGAATTTCGTAGAAACCGGAGAATCGATCTTTACCTCCGATATGCTGCTGCGTGCGCTCGGTTTTGCGTTGGGCATTGCGGCCAGCATTGTGATTGCCGCGATTTTCTCCTCGATGAAGAGCAGCATTTCGCCGCGCATTTTCGCTGTAACCGCCGCCGCTTTAATTGTGTGCATTGGCGCTCAGCACTGCATTGATTTGCTTCAGATTTTGTTTAGCACGCGCACAATCCGCTTAAACCGCGTGCTGTTTAGCGCTTTAGCGTGGGGGCTCAACCATGGTATGAGCATTGTGATTGCTCAGGCGGCGGTGTTTATTCTTCCGATTATCGCTACGGTTATTGCCGGGTGGCGTCGCGCGAAAACAGGCGAGACGATGGCTATCGTACGCTCTCACCGCAAGTTTAAGCGTCACGCTTACACGGCCGTCGCGTTCTCGCTGCTCGCGGTATGCGCGGTATCAGCAGCTCTTACTTACGGTGTGGCCGCAACGAAGCAGGAAATCAAACTTGCGGAGCCAGAAAAATACTCGCTGTCCAACGGCGTGGCCTCGATTAAGGTGTCGCAGGTCGATGACGGTCATCTGCACCGCTTTAAGTACCAGGCCGCGGACGGTACGACCATGTATTTCTTGGCGATTAAAAAGGGCGCGGGCTCGGTTGTCGTTGTGCTCGATGCCTGCGATAGCTGTGGTGACGCCGGTTATTACGAAAAAGACGGCAAGATTATTTGCAAAGAATGCGGTGTGGCTATGAATATTGCCACCATTGGTTTTAAGGGCGGCTGCAATCCGGTTCCGCTCAACTTCGAGAATGATGGCTCCACGCTTACCGTGAAGGCGGCGGATTTGGACGCTATGAGCTCGTACTTTAAGCGTTAGGGAGGGAGATTGGCATGTTTTTTGTCCGCATGATAGCTCGCTCGCTCACCCAAGAACTGCGCAAACGCTTACTTATGGGCTTGACTGTTCTGCTGGCTGCCACAGTGTCGACGGCTATGCTCGGCGTCGTTTTTGATGTGGGAGATAAGCTCAACGATGAATTATCGACCTACGGTTCGAATATTACGGTGCGCCCGCAGTCTGATGCTGTTTTGAGTGAATTGTATTCGTCGAGCTCTACTTCGACGCCAAGTTCGTCGCCAACAGATCCGACGCGCTTTTTGAAGGAATCGGATTTGCCTAATATGAAGACGATTTTCTGGGCGTACAATATTTTGAATTTTGCGCCGCAGTTGAATCAGCATGTGAGCGTTGGTGTTGGCTCGGTTGCAGTTGAGAAAGTGCCGGTGGTGGGCACATGGTTCCACAAAACTCTCGACCTGCCAACAGGCGAAAAAACTGTTGTGGGGCTTAAGGGCATGCGCTCCTGGTGGAGCGTGGACGGCAAGTGGGCTAACGATGGGTCGAGTGAAGCCATGGTGGGGTCGACTTTTGCCGCCGCTCATGGGGTAAAAATCGGCGATGCGCTTACGTTAAGTCGGGAGGGCAGCGAAGGTAACGACGGCCGCGAGCATATCGTGCAAGTCGTAGGCATTTTCCATTCCAGCGATGACGACGATAAAGCCATTTTTACGTCCACATCGGTTCTGCAAGAGGTAACGAATCTGCCCGATAGCGTGAACTATGTGGAAGTGAAGGCCCTGACCACCCCAGAAAACGACTTGGCGCGCAAGGTAGAAAAGTCTCCAGCTTCGGTGTCGCAGACCGAGTGGGATACATGGTATTGCACGGCATATGTAAGCTCTATTGCCTACCAGATTGAAGAGGTTATGCCAGGAGCTGTGGCCAAGCAAGTGCGTCAGATTGCGGCTTTGCAGGGCAATGTTATGCAAAAGACGCAAGCGATTATGATCGTGATGACTGCTTTAACCTTAATCGCGGCGGCTATTGCGGTGGCCAATTTGATGGCCGCTGCTACGGCTGAGCGCTCGAGCGAAATCGCTCTGCGTAAGGCGATTGGTGCAACCAATAGTGAGGTTATGCGATTTATTCTCGCAGAAACCGCGTCTATCTGCTTACTCGGCGCTGTGGTGGGAGCCGGACTCGGCACTCTGGTGGCTCAAGGCATTGGGCGCGTGGTGTTTAGTGCGGGTATTGTTATGCGTCCGATGGTGTTTGTGTTGGTGGCAGTGCTCTTGGCATTGACTGTGCTGGTGGCGTCGGTGTCTGCATTACGTTCGATTTTGAATTTGAAGCCAGCAGAGGTTCTCCATGGAAGATAAAAAAGAATTTAGTTTAGACGATGTAAAGAAGCAAGATCGCGCTCGGCGAGCCATGTTCTGGACGATGATTCGCGGTGCTGTTTTCCGCCGTCGTTCACGCGCGCTTATGGCAGTCATTGCTTCTGCTGTGGGAGCGGCTACACTTTTCGTGCTTGTTATGGTCTGTATTGTTGTTCCTGCCCAAATGACCGAGGAAATGCGCACGTACGGCGCGAACTTAGTGGTGACGAGCAATCAAACCGGTAAAACGGAAAACGGTATCCAGCAGATGATGGTGGACCATACCACCGGAATGATGCGAGCCACCGGTTTCGACGAAATCCATGCAACCTACCGCTACGATACAGTGCGCATTAACTCGGCTTCGTATCAGATGGCTGGCATCGATCCGGCTGAAGTGAAAGCGATGAACAAGTTCTGGGATATAACCGGAGCCTGGCCAGCGCACACGAACGAGGTGCTCTTGGGAACTGATGTTGCCGACAAACTGAGCGTGCACGTGGGGCAGAGCATAACCGTGGGCGCTATCGAGAAGAATACGGCTAACGGCACTATCCTCGATACAGACGGTACGCGCATGCGCATTGTAGGCATTGTGAGCACAGGTGGTCGCGAGGATTCGATGGTGTACAGCACGCTCGATACGCTCGAGCAGCTCACCGGCGAAAAGCGCGGTGCGGACGTTATCGAATACTCATCGCAAGCCAGTGGTGCGGACTTAACCAAGCTCGTGAACAGCATTAATAACATGACCTCGATGAACGTTACTGCTCAAGCGGTCAGCAAGATTTCGACGGCGAACGCGAGCATTATTACCATGCTTACCACGCTGTTTTGGATTATTTCCATTGTTATTGTGGCGCTCACCCTCGTGGGCGTATCGACTACCATGACTTCGATTGTGTCTCAGCGTCGCAACGAAATTGGTTTGCGCAAAGCATTGGGAGCGTCGAATACTTCGATTGCGCGCGAATTCTATGTGGAGTCCGCGTTGTATGGCGTGGCCGGCGGTATTGCGGGCGTGCTGATTGGTGCGGGCGTGGCCGTTGTGCTTATTCAAGCGGTATTCGACCGTTCCGCGCTTCCGAACGTGTGGCTTATGCTCGCGTGCGTTGCGGTTGCGGCGCTTATCGCGGTTATTGCTTCGATTCTTCCGGTGCGCAAAGCCTCGCACATTAATCCGGCTGTGGTCTTGCGAGAAGAGTAGAGAAGAGTAAGGTGAAGAAAATGACGGATGTTTTATTGCATTTAGACCATGTCTCGAAAATTTATGGCGATTTGCATGCTTTAGACGATATTAATTTGACCGTTCCGCGCGGTCAGTGGCTCTCGATCGTGGGCTCGTCAGGTTCGGGTAAGACCACGTTAATGAATATTATCGGCTGCCTCGATACGCCAAGTAAGGGCGAGGTTCGTCTGCAAGGCAATAACGTTGAGCACTTGCGTGAGCGCGAGCTGGCTCAGGTGCGCAAAAACGTTGTCGGTTTGGTGTTCCAAAAGTTTTACCTCGTTCAGCATTTAACGGCTGTAGAGAACGTGATGGCTGCTCAGTATTATCATTCGGTTGTCGATGAGAAGCAGGCGATGGATGCGCTGCGTCAGGTTGGTTTGGAAGACCGCGCACATCACTTGCCGCGAGAGCTTTCCGGTGGCGAACAGCAGCGTGTGTGCATTGCTCGCGCTTTGATTAACTGTCCGGAAATTATTCTTGCTGATGAGCCGACCGGTAACCTCGATGAGGCTAATGAGCAGATTGTTTTGGATCTGTTTAAGAACCTGCACGAACAGGGCACCACGATTATTGTGGTTACGCACGATTCGACGGTGGCCGGTCAGGCGCAGCGCGAGATTATGCTCAACCACGGTAAACTGGTGGGAGAGAAGTGGAACGATGCGGTTGCTCAGGCTGATTTTGAGGCTTTAGCTGCGTCTGATTCTTCTGTGGCGGCCAGCGAAGCCGGTGATTTTGTCGATCCGACGAAATCGGCAAAGGATACGATTGACCGCACGCATTTTGAGTAGGGAGTTACGTAAGGTTATGGTGAAGAAAGAACTTGCTTTAGCGAGTATTGGTGTGGTAGCTGCTGGTGTGCTGTTAGCAGGCTGCTCAGCGAAGGCTCCTGCCGCAGGAGATAACGCGGATACGCAAAGCGAATCGAGTAGTAACTCGTCGAGCTCGTCGAACAATTCGGGCGAGAACGTGAGCAATGAGATGAAGTTCCCTACCGCGTCTGAAGATACTGGCGTGTATGCGGATGGTACATATTCTGTAACGGGTAATTATGGTGAGCATGCGGCCAGCACGATGGAAGTCTCGCTTACTTTGGGAGACGGCACAATTAACGATGTAACCGTAACTCCAACGAATACCAGCGCTATTTCACAACGTTATTCTAAAGCTTTCGTGAAGCAGATTGAAGACGTAATTGTGGGCAAAGAGCTCAAAGATTTGAAGCTCGATACTGTAGCTGGTGCTAGCTGGACCACCGAAGCGTTTAATACGGCTTTAGTGAATATTCGCGGTGATGCCTCTGCAGCAGCTGTAGCGCAGTAAATTTTACGGGTACATGGATCGACCGCGCTCAATTTGGCTTGCGATTTCACGTAAGTCTTGCGCGTTCTGACGGTCGATTTCGTTACCCTGTGCTCGTTCTTCGGCTTTACGCTCGAGACGGCTTTGAATGCTGAAGTATGAGGCAAGAGCAATAACGGCAATAATGCCTACAATAATCAGGATTATTGTAATAACATCCCAACTCATCTGTACTCCTTACACAAAGAAAGGGTGTGTACGTTAATCAATAACCTACACACCCTGTGTTACGTCTACTTAAAACGCTGTGTAATCTCGTACGCAACAACAAGAACAACGCACCAGATTGGTCCTAACCAAGCGGCGACGCGGTAGCTTGGAGACAGCCACATGAGCGCATAAATAGCGAGCATCGCAATCAAAATAATCCACGGCGTAATCTTAGCCAAAGGAAGCTTAAACGTAAGCTCTTTCTCTCCATCAGCGCCAATAAACTTGCGGAACTTCATCTGAGTAATAGCAATCAATGACCAGTTCAAAATACCGGAGAAGGTAGCAATCGACATAAGATAGTTAAACGCGAACTCAGGCCAGAGGAAGACGACAACCACAGCAATAACGGTAATCGCTGCCGAGGTAAGAACGCCCCAGTGAGGAACGCCTCTCTTATTGGTTTTGCTCAAATAAGCAGGAGCGTTACCCTGCAAAGCCAAAGAATAGAGCATACGCGAGTTTGAGTACAGAGCCGAATTATATACACTAATAACTGCAGTTAAGCACACAAAGTTGAGCAGTCCGGCTGCGAACTGAATGCCTACAGAATCAAAAATTTGAACGAACGGGCTCACCACAACACCGTTCTTATTTGGAACGCCAATCTTATCCCAAGGAACGACGCACATAATAACGAAGAGCGCCACCACATAGAAGAGCAGAATACGCCATACAACTTCGTTCGTTGCCTTTGGAATGGACTTCTTAGGATCTTCGGCTTCGCCAGCGGTAATACCGATAAGTTCAGTGCCGCCAAAGCTGAACATAACCACAACCAAAGCCATCAGTACGCCTGAGTAGGTAACGCCGCCCGCAGCGCCCGTTGCGCCCGAACCTGCCGCGTGATGCGCGGTAAAGAAACCGTTAGGGAAGAAGTTGGCAAGATTATGTAGACCAGGAATAGCACCATCAGCGCCTGGAATAGCCATAAAAATAACTGCAATGCCCACAATAATCATGGCAATAACAGCCACAATCTTAATAATGGCAAACCAGAATTCAAACTCACCGAAAGCTTTAACGCCCAGCATATTCGCAGCGGTAATCAGCACCATAAAGACGGCAGCGCTCACCCAAGCAGGAATAGCGGGGAACCAGTATTGCACGAACTGACCAACAACAGCCAGTTCCACCATCGAAACGAGCAGGTAGTTTGCCCAGTAATTCCAACCACTTACAAAACCAGCGCGCTTACTCCAGTAATGGCTTGCGTAGTAGCTGAACGCACCGGCTTTTGGATCGTAGGTGCTCATTTCACCCAGTGCTCGCACAATCAAGAAGATAAGTGCGCCGCCAAGCAGGTAGGTGAGCAGAATAGAAGGACCAGCTAGCTGAATGGATTCAGCGGAACCGTAGAACAGTCCTGTTCCAATTGCGCCACCCAAAGCAATCAGCTGGATGTGACGGTTTTGCAGACCCTTTTTAAGATGCTCCTGATTATTTGCTGGCTCGGTGTTAGTGGCTTGCTTGGTTTGAGCAGTCGCCGTACTTTGAGCGTTTGCCCCAGTCTGAGCGTTTGCTCCAGAGGCTTTTTCAGATATATTGGCCATACGTAGCCCTCTCGTTTTCTCTTGTGGTAGTTTTGCAAGTTTTCTGTTGTGCTTTTCTTGTTCGCTGCCTTGCACGCGCTGTCTTACGCAGTCCCAGTACACGTAGCGCTGAATAGACGAGCACCGTGCTGAATAGACGAGCACCGCGCCTCATGGTGTGAAGTACGGTGCTCCTATTGCGCAATTATTCACAATTCAGCAATTTCTTATTAGTTGTCTTATTGCTTGTCTCGTTGTTTCTGTTATTGCTTCGAATATGTTCGTCCACCAACATTCATGCTAGCGCTTTCCCCGTTACCTGAAAGCACGACGTTCGCATTCTGACATGCTCCCGCACTTGAGCACTGCATAGACCACGTGATACGTGAAGGATTATCTTGATTGTCCACATGTGCGCAAGCGCCGGTGGAACCGTCCTCAAAAGTACATGAGCTTGGTGAACCTTGAGAATGGTCTGCGTAGGTTATAGAGCAGTCACCGTTGAGCGTGAATTGTGTAGAACCATCTGAATACGTGCCAGCAAAGTTACCACATACGCCTTGAGCTCGCGATTCTGCTTCCTTACGCTTTGCTTCTTCCGCCTGCTCGTAAGCCTTCATGGAATTTTGCACAGCAGTCATTGTGTTGTTCAAGGTTTCTACGGCAGATGAGTACTGCTGTTTGGTTACGTTTTTGGAGTTTTGAGAAATAAGCGCGTCAGCTGCTTCAATAGCTTTCTTCAAATTTGTGCGCGTATTTTCATCTGTCACTTTATCTGCAGAGGAATCATACAAGCTTTGTGCTTCTTGACGCTTGGTGCTTAAATCATTTTTCGCATTAGATACAGACTTCGTAGACTTAGATTTTTCTACCGCTGCTGCAGCCTTGGTAATTTTATTCGTGTAATCATTCTGCTTGGTTACCACATCATCAGCTTGTGCGCTGATTTTTGTGAGTTGAGCGTCTGGAAGAGAATCCTCGCACTTGTCGAGCTCATTGAAGTTATCAATAGAAGCCTTAGCTTGGCTTACAGCATTCTTGACGCGAGTAAGAGTAGCTGTATCGTCTACATCAGATGACTGCGTATTAGCTACGGATTCATTCTTTTGAATAACCTCTTGTAACTTCTTTGATGAATCTTCTGCTGCTTTGCGACTTGCGAGGCAAGAGCTAAGAACTTCTTCATGAGTGTGCGCTGTAGCAGAATTACGGAAGAATACGGCAAGCACAACGATAAGAACGAGGACTAGAACGCCGCTGATACCCCAGATAAGCATACGTTTAGTATTGCGGTCAGCATCTTTGTGCGAAGAAGATTCCGTAACATGTGCGTGGCGACCTGACATAGGGTTGGTAATAATCTGTGTCTTTTCTAATTCATCTTCAGCGAATACAGACAAACTATCGGCTAGCTCTGTCTGTGTGCCTACCTCGATTGGTGAAGCTACAGTTGTTGGCGCATCCGACGCTGCAGGAGCTGCAGAAGCTGGGAAACTAGCAGGAACTGCAGCAAGAGGAGCTGTTGCTGTTTCGCTTTCACTGCTGGGCGAGGTGATAGCAATAGTAGGCATCTGGTCTGCTGGCTGAATGCCGCCGGCAGGAAGCAAATCGGCATCATCAGCTAACGGATCGAACGCTGCAGTGGATTCAGGATCAGGTTCCGAAGTATCTGTTGCAGCAGTCGAGGTATCGTGAGCGTTTTGCTGATTGTGTTGATTTGGCCGGCTCCGCTCTGAATGCTCTGAAATTGCACGCATAGTAGTGGAGGTAGCTTCGCTCAGCTGTGCTAATGACTGCGTATTTTCAATAGTTGCTGAAGGAGATGTATGAAAATCAATGCCGTCTAAAGCAGGAATCTCCCACCGAGATTCGTTCAAATCACTGCCTTCACTGCTTCGTGAATCAGAATTCAAATTTTCTGTTGATGGGATGCCGTTGGAATCGGTCATATCTCTTTCCTTGTAAGATTACTTTTCTCTATTCTGTTTAGTTTATCTTAGACTGCGTGCAAATTCTTATAAAAGCTTGACGATGAGCGGTTTTCTGCGCAAGGTATACACGATTACACTCCGCTAGAGTAAGAGGTAACGAGTATGTATGCTCTTTTGCTTATGGAACTTTGTATTGCGTTTTTATTGGCTGCATGTCAGAGATATTCGTGAGATAAGACTCAGTTTTGTGCTCATTATGTGAACGTTCACCGTATTATCTTTTACTCCTCGGCAAACAGCAATTGGGTATGTGCGGCAGTGCTTTTTAAGTAAAAAAGTTCCGGCTTTAAAAGGAAAGAACCGCTGAAAAGCAAAGCTTCTCGCATAAGCTTTCGAAAGTTTTCGACACGCCGAAATAGTTAGTCTATTGATTTAACTAACAAAGTCTGTAAACTTGTTCAAGGATCAAGAGCGTATGGAGAGATGAAAAGTTCTTGAGTTTTGTGTAGTATAAAAGAAGTGTTGTGAACGTTCACAAAGTTAGTGTCGTTCAGAATGCACACTCATACTGAAGTTAATGGAGACACTCATCAAAGGAGATAATATGAGTGAAAATACTGTCGCAATGCCACAGGAGAAACTGAGCTCAGTTGATCGTTGGCGTTATTACATCACGTTCTTCGCTTTTGCGTTGCTGTGGATGGGCGGTTTGGCACTGGTTGCTTCTGTTCTTTTGCCTCAGCATTTGAAGGATGTTGCTGGTGATGAAAAGACAGCTACTGCTATTTTTACCGTACTAAATTCTGTAACAGCTTTTGCTTCTTTGATTTCTAACCTTTTGTTTGGAAATCTTTCTGACCGTACGCGCTCTCGTTTTGGCCGCCGTACTCCTTGGATTCTGGGCGGTGGCATTGTAGGCGGTCTCTCGCTCTTCCTCACAGGTATGTTCGATAATCCGTGGATTATCGGTTTCTGGTACTGCGTCTGCATGTTTGGCTTAAACGCTATGATTGCGCCAATTATTGCTGCATTATCTGACCGCGTTCCAGAAGATATGCGAGCAACTATGTCTGCCTTTATGTCTTTGGGTACAACAGTTGGTACCTCGATGGGTACGATTATTGCTGCCTTCTTTATTAATATGACGGTTCCTGGCTTCCTCGTTGCAGGTATTCTTATGGGCATATCTGGATTAGCTGCTGTGCTCATTTGGCCAACTGAGCCATCTGCTGCGAATTTGCCACCAGTAGAATCTGGACTTGGTGATTTGCTGAAGTCCTTTATTCCTCCAACCAAGGGGGCTCGTGATTTCTGGTACGCATTCCTCGGCCGCACCTTCATTATTTTCGGTTACTACATGATTTTGAACTATCAGCTCTATATTCTTCAAGATCATATTGGCATGAGCAAAGAGGCATCTGCAAAAACCATTGCAATTATGTCCACTGTTATTATGGTCTTCGGTTTGATTGGTTCCTTAGGATCTGGCTATATTTCCGATAAAATTGGTAAGCGTAAGCTTCCTGTAGCTATGGCATCCATCTGCATGGGCTTGGGCTACTTACTGCCATGGGTATTCCGCACAGAATGGTCTATGTTTGGTTTCGCTGCTCTGGCAGGTTTCGGTTACGCTGTATATGGCGCTGTAGACCAGGCTTTGAATATTGATGTTCTGCCAAATCCAGAAGAAGCTGGTAAGGACTTGGGTATTTTGAATATTGCTACAACCCTCGGCCAGATGGTTGGGCCAATCTTAACGGGTGTTATTGTTATTTCGGTTGGCTATAACCTCGTCTTCCCCGTCGCTATTGCGTTCTCTGTTCTGGCAGTTGTGTTTATTTACATGATTCGCTCCACCAAGTAATAATCAATAAGTAATGTGCACAAGCGTATGTGCGTTGTAGCTCTGCGCTTGTGCTTTATGGAAGGCATAAAATGGCTACATGGGTTTCCACCACTGAAGCTGAGAAATTTGTAGAACAGCCCGTAGAAAACACCACAGTTACCAGCTCTGTTGATTTCCAGTTAACCGGCGACAAGTTCCAAGCAATCCGCGGTTTTGGCGGCTGCTTTAATGAGCTTGGATATCAAGCGCTGACTGAGATTGCGAGCCCTGAAGATGCTGAGCAGGTATTTAAGGAACTATTTGATCCATCAGAAATGAACTTCGTTTTTAACCGTGCTCCAGTAGGCGCGAATGATTTTTCGCTTGACTGGTACAGCTATGACGAAACAGACGGCGATTACGAGCTGGAAAACTTTAGTATTGAACGCGACGAAAAAACTTTGATTCCATATATTCAGCGCGCTCAAAAATATCAGCCAGATCTCAAGCTTTTTACCAGCCCATGGTCTCCTCCAACATGGATGAAGTTCCCAAAGGTCTATAATTTCGGTCGTTTAGTAATGACCCCAGAAAATCTGCAAGCATATGCAAACTACTTCGTTAAATATGTGCGCGCTTACGAAGCTCATGGCATTAAAGTAACCCATATTTTCCCGCAAAACGAGGTTTTTGCTGACCAAAAGTTCCCAAGCTGCCTCTATAACAGCGAAGATATGAAGGTATTTGTGCGCGATTATCTGGGGCCAACCTTCGAACGCGAAGGTATTGATGCTGATATTTGCTTAGGAACCTTGAACGGTCCAGAAGATATGGCATTTACAGGCGTAGGTTACGGCATGCGCATGGATAACTACAACCGTTGGGTAGATAATATTCTCTTCGATGACGAAGCTCGCAAATATATTAAGGGCTTGGGCTACCAGTGGGCAGGACGTGCAGCTATTCAGCGTACACACAGCTCGTGGCCAGAGATGGAAATTTTCCAGACTGAATCTGAATGCGGTAACGGCGAGAACGCATGGGATTATGCAGAATATATCTTCCATCTGATGAACCATTACTTCCGTAACGGTGCCACTACCTACACGTATTGGAATATGGTGCTCACCGAGGTGGTATCTACCTGGGGTTGGATGCAAAACTCCTTGTATTCGGTAGATTCAAAAACAGGTGAGATTACGCGCAATCCTGAATATTACGTGATGAAGCACTTCTCTAAGTTCGTCAAGCCCGGCGCTCGCGTGCTAGGAAGCACAGGTCATTTTAATTCCATGGCTATTGCTTTTGAGAATCCAGACGGAACAATTGCCGTTATTGCTCAGAATGCTTTGAATCAGGATATGCCTTTCACTTTCGCACATCCAGACAAGCCAGAGCAGGGCTTTAGCGTTACTCTCAAAGCTCGTTCTTTCAACAGCTTCATGCTGGACTAAAACAGAAGAATCATGCTTAGGCTACTGGGTAAGTCCGGCGGCCTAAGCTTAGAAGTTACAGGTTTAAGGAAAATAATGGCAAAAAATCAGGTAGATGACTTCCTTTTTGGAGCGGCCTATTACGATGAATATATTCTGCCGCACAATCTTGAGCGTATCGATGAAGACTTTGCTATGATGCGTGAAGCTGGCATGAATGTTATTCGTATTGCTGAATTTACATGGAGCACAGAAGAGCCAGAACCGGGCGTTTTTAACCTTGCACATGTAGACCGCGCTTTAGAAGCTGCTGCTCGCTATGATATTAAGGTTATTATTGGCACTCCAACCGCTGCTGTTCCAAGTTGGCTTGTGGAATTAGATCCGCATGTGCTTGCTGTGCAGGATAATACTGGGCAAGCGAAGTACGGTGCGCGTCAAAACATGGATATCGTTAACGGTACGTATCGTTTCTATGCTGAACGTATTATCCGTAAACTTATCTCACACACAGCACCTCATCCGCAGGTTATCGGTTTCCAAGTGGATAACGAAACGAAATACTATGATTCCTGCAGTCCAGATATGCAAAAGCTTTTCGTGCAGTCCTTGCGTAAGCGCTTCCATAACTCCACAGATGAGCTGAACAAGGCTTTCGGCTTGGATTATTGGTCGAATCGAGTAGATGCGTGGGAAAACTTCCCTGATGTTAATGGATCTATTAATCAGTCGTTGCGTGGCGCTTTCGATGAATTCCGTCGCAGTGTTGTGGCTGATTTCTTGGCTTGGCAGGCAGATATTGTGCGCGAATATGCTCGCGAAGATCAGTTTATTACGCATAATTTTGATTATGAGTGGCGCGGTTATTCGTTCGGCGTGCAGCCGGCGGTTAACCATTTCGAAGCAGGACGTGCGCTCGATATTTCGGGCGTCGATATTTACCATCCAACAGAAGAGCGCTTGACTGGTAAAGAGATTGCTTTTGGTGGCGATACTGCTCGTTCGGTGAAGGACGGTAAGAACTTTATTGTGCTCGAAACTGAGGCGCAGGGTCAGCACGGATGGCTGCCGTATCCGGGTCAGTTGCGTTTGCAAGCCTACTCTCATGTGGCTAATGGTGCTGATGGCGTGATGTATTGGCATTGGCATTCGATTCACAACTCTTTCGAAACCTACTGGAAGGGTGTGCTTTCACACGATTTTGCGAAGAATCCGACCTATGAAGAAGCTGGGGTATTTGGTCGAGAAATGGCTAATCCTGCTCGTGGTGGTCGTTTGGTTCATGCACACAAAAATAACCGTGTGGCGATGATGGTATCGAATGAAGCATTGAGTGCGCTCAACTGGTTCCAGCTCGAAACCGGCTTCCCATGGGGTGGCACTGTTATGTATAACGATGTGGTGCGCCGCTTCTACGATGCTCTTTTCGAGTTGAATGTGGAAGTCGATATTATCCCAGTTAATGCTGAAGTTGAGCGTATTAATCGTTACGATATGGTGCTCACTCCTGCTTTGTATGTGGCTCCTCAAAGCACGATTGATAATTTGCGTGCCTACGTGGAGCAGGGCGGTCACTTGGTGTCTACCTTGCGCTCGTTTGTCTGCGATGAGAATACGACGGTGTGGCAAGATGCTGCTCCTCACGGCTTAACCGATGTGTTCGGTGTGAGCTACAACCAGTTCACTCGTCCAGATGGTGCAGTGACGGTGAGCGGTTCTGCGGCCGAGACCTTTGGTGCGGAGGCTTTGATTGAGCTGTTGAATGTTGATGGTGGTTCTTCTGCGGGTGGGGTTGAAGTTCTCGGTTCATATGATCACTATGCTTGGGATTCGCATCCAGCTATTACTCGCCATGCTTTCGGTCAGGGTGATGCCCAGTATATCGCTACTTTGCCAACGCCTGAAGCAACACGCGAGATCTTGCGTGAAGCCGTAGAACATGCGGGTATCGAAGTTGTGGGTGCTGCTGTGGCTGGCACGGTGACGGTTCGTCAAACCATTACTCCTGAAGGCAAAACAGCTACGTACTTCTTAAACTACAGTGCTGATGAAGTAACTTTTGCTTCTCCTGTTTCGGGCGAAGTTCTGGTTGCGCCGGTAACTATTGGCCAGGACGGTAAGGTTGCTGGTAGCGGCGCGGTTGCTGCAGGTGATGCGGTGAGCGCGGGTGATCAGCTGACTATCGGCCGCTGGAATGTGGCTGTAGTACTGAGCTAAATGTCTGAGTGAGTAAGGTAAGGAGACAATCAATGGTGAATGTACACGATTTAACTCTTGAAGAGAAAGCTTCGCTCACCTCGGGTGGTGACGCATGGCATTTCCAAGCTATTGAGCGCGCTGGTGTTCCTGGCTATATGCTCACTGACGGTCCTCACGGTTTGCGTAAGGAAAACTCTGAGGTTGCGGCGCTGGATATGAAGAATACTGTTCCAGCAACCTGCTTCCCTCCAGCAGCAGGTATGTCGAGCTCGTGGAATCCAGATTTGGTGCGCGAAGTGGGCGTGGCCATGGGCGAGGAGTGTGTGCAGGAAGACGTAGCTGTTATTTTGGGTCCGGGCGTAAACATTAAGCGCAACCCTTTGGGTGGTCGTTCCTTCGAATATTGGTCGGAAGACCCATATTTGGCAGGCCATGAGGCTGTTGGCATTGTGGAAGGTGTGCAGTCTCAGGGCGTGGGCACATCGTTGAAGCATTTTGCGGCCAATAATCAGGAGACCGATCGTTTACGTATCGATGCTCGTATTTCCGAGCGTGCTTTGCGCGAGATTTATTTGCCAGCATTCGAGCACATCGTAAAGACTGCTCAGCCGTGGACGATTATGTGCGCGTACAATCAGCTCAATGGTGTTTTCGGTTCGGAAAACCATTGGCTGCTCACCAAGGTTCTGCGCGAAGAGTGGGGCTTTGAAGGCATTGTGATGAGTGACTGGGGTGCTGTGCACGACCGTGTTGACTCTCTCAAGGGCGGCTTGAACTTGGAGATGCCTCCAAGCTTTAGCGATGACGAGGTCGTTATTGCTGTGCGCGATGGCCGCTTAGACGAAAAGCAGTTAGATGCCATGGCTCAAGGCATGCTCGACCTGGTGGAGAAGGCACGAGCTGCGATGGAACGCGAAGGTTTCGTGTTCGACAAGGACGCGCACCACGCTTTGGCTCGTCGTGCGGCTCAAGAATCGATTGTGCTGCTTAAGAACGAAGGCGGATTATTACCTCTTCACAAAGGTACGAATATTGCGGTGATTGGCGAGTTTGCGCGTACACCACGTTATCAGGGCGGCGGCTCTTCGCATATTAACCCAACAAAGATGACCTCTTTCCTTGATGCTTTGGAAGAGCGCGGTGCCTCGTATAGCTTTGTTCCGGGCTTTACTTTGGATTCTGCGGAGCAAGACCCTGCACTGACTGCACAGGCTGTTGATGCGGCTGCTGCTGCAGACGTAGCTGTGGTATATATGGGTCTGCCAGAGCCTGAAGAATCTGAAGGATTTGACCGCACGCACCTCAACTTGCCAGCTAAGCAGATTGAGCTCCTGTCTCGCGTAGCCGATGTGAATCCTCGCGTGGTTGTAGCGCTGTCTAATGGTTCTGCGGTTCAGATGAACCCATGGCAAGAAGATGCGGCGGCAGTACTGGAAACCTGGCTGCTCGGTCAGGCTGGAGGAAGCGCGGTAGCAGATATTCTCTTCGGCGACGCGAACCCATCCGGTAAGCTCGCGCAGTCGGTGCCACTGAATCTTACTGATGATCCTTCTATGCTCAATTGGCCTGGAGGCGATCGCATCGTCGACTACGGCGAGGGTGTTTTCGTGGGCTATCGCTACTACGACACGTACAATGTGAACGTGGCCTATCCATTTGGCTTCGGCTTAAGCTACTCGACTTTCGAGATTAGCGATGTGGAGGTTGAGGTTACTGGAGCTGTTTCTGCGAGTGTGAGTGCAACCGTGCGAAACACCTCCGCAGTTGACGGTGCCGAAGTTGTACAGGTCTACGTAAACCCTGCCGACTCCTCTCCAGTACAGCGTCCAGTTCACGAGCTCAAGGGCTTTAAGAAGGTCTTCCTTGCAGCAGGTGAATCCGCTCGCGTTGAGTTTGAGCTCGACAATCGTGCTTTCGCTTACTGGTCTGAGCATGACGGGGGTTGGCGCGTTGTGGCTGGCGCCTACGGTATTGAAGTCGGCACATCCTCACGCGACATCGTTTCACGTGAAACGATTGAGCTTGCGGGAGACGACTTCTACGCAGAACTGAACGAATGGTCCAACTTCGGGGAGTTCAAGAAGGATCCATACGGTTCTCGAGCAGTTGAACGCATGTTCGAGCTGGGAGCATCCGGCGAGTTACCTACTATCCCAGAGGATAACGTGGGCGTTCAGATGTTCCTGGAGACGATGCCAATCAACTCTATGGCTGTGCTCTTCGGCAAAGACGGCAAGCGCCTCACTCAGTTCCTCCTCGAGGAATACGCGGCCGAACGCGCTCGCGCATAACTGAATATTTCGCTCTCAAACGCCTTACTGATGCTCGCGCGCGGTAAGGCGTTTTCTTTTACCGCGCTCGCTATAACGAGGTGCCGCTAAACTTAGCCGAGGAATGTCCGCGCACTGCGCGCAGCCAAAGGAAAGCGAGAGAGCGCATGACACAGAAAGAAACCGTGGCGAATAATCATGACGGACTCAAGCGCCGCATGTCCTCGCGCCATCTGACCATGATCTCACTCGGCGGTGTTATCGGAACCGGTCTGTTCGTCAGCTCCGGCGAAACGATTCACGCGGCCGGACCGCTCGGTGCTATCCTCGCGTACGCTGCCGGCTCGCTGCTCGTTTACTGCGTTATGCTGTGTTTGGGGGAGCTGTCTGTGGCAATGCCGTACGCGGGTAGTTTCCATCTGTATGCGAAAAAATTTATTGGACCGGGAACTGCGTTTACTGTTGCGGTGCTGTACTGGCTCAACTGGGCGGTTGCGCTGGCATCGGAATTTACTGCTGCCGGTATGCTGATGAAGTTCTGGTTCCCGCATTCGCCTACGTGGGTGTGGTCAGCGCTGTTTATGCTTGCTGTGTTGGCGCTCAATCTGATGAGCGTGCGCATGTATGGGGAAGCGGAGTTCTGGTTCTCCAGCATTAAAGTAGTGGCGATTGTTGCTTTTATTGTGCTGGGTGCGGCGGCGATTATAGGGATTGTGCCGATGTCTGGTGCTGTTTCTGCAGGTTCTGCCGGTTCGGGGGCGCCGTGGCTGAGCAATTTTTACGCGGACGGTTGGTTCCCTACCGGTATCGTTCCGATTTTCTCGACCCTGCTCACCGTTATTTTCGCCTTCTCCGGTACTGAGGTTGTGGGCGTAGCTGCAGGCGAAACGAAAGATCCACACAAGGCAATCCCGAAAGCTATTCATACCACAGTTTTCCGTCTTGTTCTGTTCTTTATCGGTTCGATCGGCGTGATGGCCGCGCTCATTCCGTGGCATAAGTCGGGTGTGAGCACGTCGCCGTTCGTACTCGTTTTCCAGTCGATTGGCGTGCCTTTTGCGGCTGATTTGATGAACTTTGTGGTGCTTACAGCCGTTCTTTCGGCTGCGAACTCAGGACTTTATGTGTGCGCTCGCATGGTGTGGTCGCTGGCTAAAGAAGATATGATTTCTCCTCGTTTGGCGCAAACCAATACGCGAGGTGTTCCTGTTTTTGCTGTGATTATTTCGATGGTGGGTAGCATGGTGTGTCTGCTCAGCTCGGTTTATGCGGCAGATTCTGTGTATTTAGTGCTTGTAGCGGTGTCCGGATTGGCGACTTTGGTTGTGTGGGCTGCTATTGTCGTGTGTCAAGTGCTGTTTAGACGCCAATGTGCTCGCGAAGGCAAGAGCGTGGATGATTTAGCTTACAAAGTGCGTGCGTATCCGCTTATTCCTGCACTTGCTTTGATTATGACTGTTGTGGCGCTTATTTTGATTTTGTTCGACTCTTCTCAGCGTACGACTGTGTTTTATATGATTCCGTTTATGGCTCTGTGCTACGTGTGGTACTACGTTCGAGCATGGTGGAAGAAGCGTGCGTTGGAGAAGAAGCGTGTATGAGCGCTTGCGTTTATTACGCTCGCACTTGGTAGAAGAATCGAACATGAGTGTTCTGCTTGCTTATTATCTGATTGGCGTTAATGCGGTTGGTTTTATTGCTGCTTTGATTTGTTGCGCTTACTTAGCGCGCTTAGAAACGGCGAGTGGTGGTTCTGCTCGTTCTGGTGAGGGTAGTGCGATTGTTGACGCTGTGCTCGGCTTGCTTGCAGTGTGTGGTGGTGGTCTAGGTATTGCGTTTGCTTTTATTGGATTCTACCGTGCTGCGAATAAAGCAACCATGCTTACGCGCGTGATTGTGGCGTGTATGCTCATGATTGATGCGGTGGTTGCGCTTGTTCTAAGTGGGCATGTGCGCATGACGTGGGATTGGAATGTGTGGGCGTTTTTCGCCCAGCGATGGTGGCTGTGTTGGCTCTTGGCGATTGTGAATATAGCGAGCTTTCTTGCCTTTGCTGTGGATAAGCGCGCAGCTATCCGAGGCACTTCACGTGTGAAAATCGTAACTTTGCTTGGACTGGCTTACTTTGGTGGCGCACTTGGTGCTTTGTTGGGCATGTATATGTTTCGGCACAAAACACAGAAGAATTACTTTTACATAGGCGTGCCGCTCATGCTTATTATGCAGCTGGTGATTCTGTGGTATGCGATGAATTGGGCGTGGTAGAAAGACGTTCTTTATTCTTTCTCATGTTCATTCTTTTCCCAATCTGCAGGTGGTGTTGAGAGTATTTTTTTAGTTGTTTTCATAACGGCATAGCCAAAGAAAGCATTACTACCAGCTCCAACAGCGGCTCCTAATCCAAAAGGTATTTGCTTGCCTAATACAAGTACGCCTTGCTTAGTGCCGTACTTAGCAATAAAGCGAGATCCTAATACTTTATTTGCTGCTTGGATAGCATGCATAGGAATTTTGTTAATTATAGTCTTTGCCCAATATGGAATAGTTTTCTTTCCGAGAGCATTCACAACCTGTTTAGCTCCTGCGTCCCCAAGAAGAGCTGTCATAACAAGGAACTTGCGTCTTTCGAAATCTTCTGCATCAACATTGTAGATTTCTGCAAGTGTTAAAACGTATAAAACGGATGATTCTAAAAAGACTGCTAAGTCTGCAAGTGCTGCAGGAACTTGAACAACGCCATTCGGTACCACAGCTACTATGCCTGCTGCTGCACCAGAGGCAGTTGCTGAGCTGATATAAATTTTGTTGATCTTTTTGATGAGTTGTTCAGGAGTATACTCAGGATTTAAACGGCGCAGACGAGCAACTGTTTCAATAGCAACAGGTTGCTGAGACAGAAGCGCGTTATTAAAAACATCTTCTACAATCTTTGGAAGCGATTTGGCAACTTTGTCTAATTGCTTCCCCCAATCATGATTAGCCATCTTGCGTTCTCCTGAAGTATGACGAAGGATAATTGAGCACTATTCTCTCTCTCTCTCTCTCTCTCTCTCGACAAGGGACTCTAAGGCTGATTCATTGGTCTAACAGTCATATGTTCATTATTGTGCACCACCAGTGGCATCATACCGTTATAAATAAATCCAATCTCCGTGCACTACAGCAGTCATGATAATGGCGGTGTTCATATGAAACAGTCTGAGGCAGTAGACAAAATAAAGACTCGGTTGAGAAGGTCGCACAAACTGTAATTAAAGAGTTTTATTATATACATCTACTGTATAATCACCTAGGCATGACTACGCTGTCTAACTTGCCGAAAGAAGAGGA
>NZ_ATVB01000021.1 GCF_000420505.1 Alloscardovia omnicolens DSM 21503
GGGGTTTAGGGGAGATGTTGTCTAGTAGGTATCAGTTGATTCCTCTGACTGGTATGTGTTAAGACATCGCCTCGGTGTGAATGTGGTTATTTTTATACATGAAGTCGATACGCGCAACCGTTATGCCAGTTTTGAAGCCATTTTTGTGCATCAAAACTGGCATAACGGGTGTGTTAATCGGTTAAGCAGAATGTGCGATAGTGCGAACTCTTCGAATTTAACGGGGTTTGTAGATTGTAGGTTCGTGAAAGTTGCTAGCGTCGGACGCTGACAACGCCCGCGTCCACATTGAGAGTGATTGGAATCCTCATCCGTGCGTGAACCATGGAACGCAATGCCAAGTCAGGTTTCACGAATTACTAAAGTTCCTACGCGCCGAAATAGTACCCAAGTAAAACGAGCCAAATCAAACAAAACCCCATCTAAAATCTCGAGAATTGCTTAATCATACTCTATGAGTGAGTTTGCGGGAGAGCATCATACTTTCAAACAGTTATGCGCAACGCAAGATATAAAAACATGTATAACAGTGCAACAGGCTGAACAGTGAACTAAAAGTATAAACAGTCAACGAGAAGCATAAAACATGCGACACGCCCGGATAAATCTATGATTTTGACGAGGTTGTAGCGTATCCTTGAACTTGTATGTGCAGACACGTATGTGAATGCTCGTATACGTTTCTTATGTACGCTTTACCCATGTAGAACGTACATAAGAAACGGACAACTGAAGAACGATATTATCCGCTAAGTCAAAGAAAACTATTTTAATGACAGATAACAAGAACGAAATCCAGAAGGTCGCTATCAACGATATCGGCACTGAAGAGGATTTCATCAAGGCAGTCGATTCCACTATCAAGAACTTCGATGATGGTGATCTCGTTGAGGGTACCGTTGTAAAGATCGATCACGATGAGGTACTTCTTGACATCGGCTACAAGACTGAAGGTGTTATTCCTTCCCGCGAGCTTTCTATTAAGAAAGACGTGGATCCAGACGATGTTGTTGAAGTTGGCGACACCGTTGAGGCACTTGTCATCACTAAGGAAGACAAGGAAGGCCGTCTTATTCTTTCCAAGAAGCGCGCACAGTACGAGCGTGCTTGGGGCGACGTTGAGAAGATCAAGGATGCTGACGGTATTGTTGAAGGTACCGTTATTGAAGCTGTTAAGGGTGGCTTGATTGTTGACATCGGTTTGCGTGGCTTCTTGCCTGCATCCCTCGTCGAAATGCGTCGTGTGCGCGACTTGGCTCCATACATTGGCCAGACTATTCAGGCTAAGATTCTGGAGCTTGATAAGAACCGTAATAACGTTGTTCTTTCTCGTCGTCAGTACCTCGAAGAGACCCAGTCTGAAGTTCGCGAGACATTCTTGTCCCAGCTTAAGAAGGGTCAGATTCGCGAAGGCGTTATTAGCTCCATCGTTAACTTCGGTGCATTCGTCGATCTCGGCGGTGTTGATGGTTTGATTCATGTTTCTGAGCTGTCATGGAAGCATATCGACCATCCATCCGAAGTAGTGAAGGTTGGCGATAAGGTTACCGTTGAAGTACTCGATGTTGATCTCGATCGCGAGCGCATCTCCTTGTCCCTCAAGTCCACTCAGGAGGATCCATGGCAGCGTTTCGCACGCACTCATGTTCCAGGACAGGTTGTTAAGGGTAAGGTGACCAAGATTGTACAGTTCGGTGCATTCATCTCTGTTGATGATGGCATCGAGGGTCTCGTACACATCTCTGAGTTGGCAAACCGCCACGTAGAGAACCCAGAGACCGTTGTAAAGCCTGGTGACGAAGTATTCGTTAAGGTTATTGACGTTGATCTCGATCGTCGTCGTATTTCCTTGTCTCTCAAGCAGGCAACAGACTCTGTTGACCCAGCTTCTGAAGACTTCGATCCAGCTCTGTATGGCATGCCAGCAGAGTATGACGAGAACGGAAACTACAAGTACCCAGAAGGTTTCGATCCAGAAACTAACGAATGGATTGAAGGCTTCGAAAAGCAGCGCGAAGAGTGGGAAGCTCAGTATGCAGCAGCTCACGACTTGTGGGAAGCTCACAAGGTATTTGCAGCTAAGCAGGCTGAACTTGCAGCAGCATCTGCTGAAGCTGATGGTGTAGCTGAGGAAGAAGCTCCAGCTGAAGAAGCTGAAGCAACCAACTACAGCTCTGCTCCAGCAAACGAAGGTACTCTTGCAGCTGATGATCAGCTCGCAGCTCTTCGTGAACAGTTGCTCAGCGAGAACAACTAAGCATAGCTTATTGCGTTAAAAGGGCTTGAGATGAGGGACTTTGGTTCCTGTCTCAAGCCCTTATTCTTTACGTTTTACTTACTTTTACTTATATTTTTACTTAATTTTTCTTATATTTTTCGCGCAATATCATAACTACTTTCAAGATAATCATGAGAGCCACCGATGCGAAAGTGACAATAAGCCAGTTCCATGAATAATGGAAGGCCAATGGCACAGATAGTATTCCTATAACACCGAAAATTGTAACGGCAACAATAACAATAACTGAAATCAAATCTTCTTTCTTATTACGCGCATTAATATGCTGATTCATAGTAGTCACCAATCCTTTTTCTTATTCTTATTCTTTTTCTTATTCTATCGTTTTCTATCGTTTTCTATCGCGAGTTTTCATGTTAGTGGGTTGCTATCGTTTTGTTATCTGGGAGATATCGGGGAGGTATTCCGGGGAATCGTCGGGGAGATGCGTAGCACCTTTGAGAACAAATTCTCGTGGCATACCACATCGATGTGTGTATGAGATGTACGTGGTTGATTGTTAATACCTAAGGGTGCTACATAATCAACAGTAATACACGGCGAAAAGGGTTATGGCATAATATGAACTAATGAATACTATGATGCGTGTAGGAATAACAGGCGGTATAGCTGCAGGGAAGTCAACACTAAGCCGTCATCTAAGGGAACAAGGTTTTACTGTAATTGATTACGATGAGCTTGCTCATTCACTGTCACAACCCGGTAGTCCTGTGCTAGACCAGGTACGTACCGTTTTTGGAGATAACAGCATAGCAGCGGACGGAAGTCTGAATCGTTTATGGATGGCGCAGAACGTGTTTACAGATGCCCACAAACGGGAACAACTTAACGCGATTATGCATCCTGCAGTCTATGCGCTTGCTGCTCAGCGTGAAAATCGCGAACAGAGCGAATGGACTGCTCAGTGTGAAACGCGCGAACCGAATGAGCAGGGCGAACAGAGCAAAGTTTTGGTACAGCGCGAACAGAACAAACGCGATGAGCAGGGTGAAAAGCGTGAAAAACACGAACAAGTGTCGCTTCAAAACAATCTTAAAAAGCTGAACAACAAGCTCTCCATTATTTTTCATGATATTCCGCTTCTTGTAGAAACCCGTGAGATTGCTTCATCTCAAGGCCTCACATGGGATTATATTATTACCGTTGAAGCTGCAAATGATGTGCGTATTGCGCGCATGATGAACACAAGGCATATGACTGCTGAGCAGGCTCGAGCGCGTATCGCCTCTCAGCTAGAACGACAAGAGCGCGAGGCTGTAGCTGATGCTGTGATTGATTCTGAACAGCCTTTGGAAGATATGTATGCTCAGATAGATGGCATTGTGAGTGCTTGGTTGAGCAGTTGAACTTGATTCAACTCCTCAACTTTACTCAACTGTCCTCAAATCAAAGAATACAGACCACACCCGGCTCAACTCAACTGCACATGACCGAATTCACTTGAACTCAACGAGTACCGAGCGGATGCATAATGAGAAATAATAGGAAATAATAAGAAATCCTGCAGTATGCCTTCAGTGCATCTGATGTTCAGCTCATACACGCACGCCATTACACTAGAGCTATGGGTTTTCATGGGATTGAACGTATAGATAAGCCGTTTGTTGTTAAATCGCCATATAAGCCGTCGGGCGATCAGCCGAAAGCTATTGATGAATTGGCTTCGCGCATCGAAAACGGCGAAACAGACGTGGTGCTCATGGGTGCCACAGGTACGGGTAAAACAGCAACAACTGCGTGGCTTATTGAGCGATTGCAGAGACCTACGCTTATTTTAGAGCCAAATAAAACCTTGGCTGCCCAGCTTGCTGCAGAGTTTCGTGAACTCATGCCAGATAATGCTGTAAATTATTTCGTTTCTTACTACGATTACTATCAGCCTGAAGCGTATATTCCTCAAACTGACACCTTTATTGAAAAAGATTCGAGCATTAACGATGATGTGGAGCGCTTGCGTCACGCCACCACAGCAAATCTGCTCACACGCCGTGATTGTGTAGTTGTTGCAACTGTCTCGTGCATTTATGGTTTGGGAACTCCCGAGGAATACGCAAGCCAGATGCTCTTCCTCAACCGTGGCGAAATGATCGAAAGAGATGAACTGCTGCGCACTTTTGTGAATATGCAGTACAAGCGCAATGATATTGCTTTTGTCCGTGGAACCTTCCGTGTGCGCGGAGATACGGTGGAAATAATTCCTGTGTATGAGGAATTAGCTATTCGTATTGAATTCTTCGGAGACGAAATAGACCGCATATCGACTCTGCATCCTATTACGGGGGATGAAATTGAGGAAGTAGATTCGATTCATATTTTCCCTGCCACGCATTATGCAGCGGGACCGGATCGGTTGGCGCATGCGGTAGATACGATTCAAGAAGAGCTTGACCAGCGTTTATCTCAGCTGAAGAAAGAAAATAAGCTGTTGGAAGCTCAGCGTTTGGAAATGCGCACAACATACGATTTGGAGATGCTCCAGCAGATTGGCACGTGTTCAGGTGTGGAGAATTATTCTCGTCATTTCGATAATCGTGCAGCAGGAACACCTCCGCATACGCTGCTTGACTTCTTCCCAGACGATTTCCTTCTGGTTGTTGACGAGTCTCATGTTACTATTCCTCAAATCGGTGCTATGTACGAGGGAGACGCCAGTCGTAAACGCACCCTGGTAGAGCACGGTTTCCGCTTGCCATCTGCTATGGATAATAGGCCGTTGAAATTCCCTGAGTTCCTCACACACATTGGGCAGACAGTATATTTGTCCGCAACTCCAGGTGACTATGAGAAGGAGCTGTCGGATGGAGTCGTGGAACAAATTATTCGTCCGACTGGTCTGCTCGATCCGAAGATTGATGTGCGCCCAGTCGATGGACAAATCGATGATCTTCTTGCAGAGATTAAAGCACGTGTTGCGAAGAATGAACGCGCATTAGTGACGACCTTAACCAAGAAGATGGCCGAAGACCTCACTGATTATCTGCTTGAGCGCGATATTAAAGTAGAGTATTTACATTCTGATGTTGATACCCTGCGTCGAGTAGAACTGTTGCGTCAGCTGCGTGAGGGCGTTATTGATGTAATCGTGGGTATTAACCTGTTGCGTGAGGGCTTAGATTTGCCTGAAGTATCCTTGGTGGCAATCCTTGATGCAGATAAGGAAGGTTTCTTGCGTTCGTACCGCTCATTGATCCAGACAATTGGTCGTGCTGCACGAAATGTCTCGGGAACAGTCATTATGTATGCGGATCGACTTACCGACTCCATGCAACTTGCTATCGATGAAACTAATCGTCGTCGCGATATTCAAATGCGTTACAACAAAGAGCATGGCATAGACCCGCAACCGTTGATTAAGAAGATTAGTGATGTGAACGATATGCTGGCAAAAGAAGACGTGGATACGGAGGAATTGCTCTCAAGCGGATACCGTAATTCAGGTAAAGCAGGAAATTCGCACCTTGGCGTGCCAGATATGGATGCTAAGAAAGCCCAAGAACGTCACGAGAAAATTTTGGAGGCAGGTCTTCCTGCTCAAGACTTGGCAAACCTCATTCGTCAGCTGTCTGATCAAATGCATACCGCAGCTGAGCAGCTTCAATTCGAGTTAGCAGCTCGTTTGCGCGACGAGATTCGCGACCTGAAAAAAGAGCTTCGTCAGATGACTCAGGCACAATAGAAGAAGTTGTTAAGAGATTAGAGAAGGCAATTAACTAAATGAGTGAAACTCCCGTATGGTTTATGGCTGCCACTTTTGTGGTTTTAGCGCTGTTTTTCGTGGTTGATTTAATAATTATTGGACGTAAGCCGCATATTCCATCGACTAAAGAGTGCGTACAACATATTGCTTTTTTCGTTGCTATGGCACTTATTTTTGGGGGGCTTATCTGGGGCTTTGCTGGATCGCAACCTGCCATAGAATTCTATTCAGGCTGGCTCACCGAGTACTCGTTAAGCGTCGATAATCTTTTCGTTTTTGTGATTATTATGGCGAACTTTTCAGTGCCTAAAAATATTCAGAAGTATGTGCTCTCTGTGGGTATTGCGCTTGCTTTAGTGTTGCGCGGTATTTTTATTTTGGCGGGTGCAGCAATTTTGGAACGCTTTACATGGGTATTTTTCCTCTTTGGAGCATTTTTGATTTATACCGCAATAAAGTTGGCGATGGGGGAAGATGACGACGAGGAGTATAAAGAGAACGCTCTGATTAGTTTTATGCGGAAAATAGTGAAGATGAGCGATCAGTATGACGGTAAGAAAATGACTACGATGGTTAATGGCGTCCGTCATTTTACGCCTATAATTGTTCTGTTTGTCGCTATCGGAACAACCGATGTTATGTTCGCCTTTGATTCCATCCCTGCTATTTTTGGTTTGACTAAAGATCCTTTTATTGTTTTTACCTCTAATGTTTTCGCTTTGCTCGGATTGCAGCAACTGTACTTCCTTTTAGGTGCTTTGCTCGATAAACTTGTTTATTTGCCTATAGGATTATCTGTTGTACTTGGTTTCATTGGCATCAAACTGGTGATGGAAGCGTTGCACGATAATACTTTGCCTTTTATTAACGGGGGAGAAGGTATTCACGCGGTTCCTCTTGTGCCAACGTGGATGTCGCTAGTCGTCATTATCGCTTCTCTCGGTATTGCTGCTGGTGCAAGCATTATTAAAATGAAACAGCTTGAAGCTATCGAACAGAAATAATCAATATTTTTTAACAATGCGAAACGCGGTTATGAAACGGGTGTGTGGCAAAAGTACGCTAGCCCAAGTAAACTAAAAATGTGAAATATGGGCGTTGCCCATTCCGTCTAGAAAGAAACAGGTAGGCATTCATGCGCAAGGCAAAGATTGTCGATACAATTGGTCCAGCTTCCTCAGCTCTTGAGACTCTCAAGGAAATGGTTAACGCTGGTATGAACGTAGCTCGAATCAACCGTTCCCACGGTACATTCGAAGAGCATATGAACGTTTATAACAACGTACGCCAGGCTGCTCAGGAAACCGGCAAGAATGTTGCAGTTCTCGTTGATTTGCAGGGTCCAAAGATTCGTTGTGGTTGGGTTGAAGAAGACGCTAACGGCGACGATAAAGTATGGCTCGAGCAGGGTCAGGACTTCGTTATTACTACAGACGAAGTAACTGGTAACAAGGAACGTGTTTCCACTACTTTCAAGGGTCTTCCAGGCGACTGCCACCCAGGAGATCCAATTCTTATCGACGATGGTAAGGTACAGCTCGAGGTCGTTAAGGTGGAAGGCAACAACGTACACACTAAGGTTGTTGTTGCAGGTCCTGTATCGTCCCACAAGGGTTTGAACCTTCCAGGCGTTGCAGTATCCGTTCCAGCATTGTCTGAGAAGGATGAAGAAGATCTTCGCTGGGGTATCCGCACTGGTGCAGACATTATTGCTATGTCCTTCGTTCGTTTCGGCACCGATATTGAGCGTGCACACGAAATTATGGACGAAGAAGGTCGCCGTATTCCAGTTGTAGCAAAGATTGAAAAGCCACAGGCTGTTGAGAACCTCGTTGACATCGTTAAGGCATTCGATGGCATTATGGTTGCTCGCGGTGATATGGCTGTGGAAATGCCATTCGAGCAGGTTCCACTCATCACCAAGCGCTGCATCGAGCTCGCTCGTGCATACGGTAAGCCAGTTATCGTAGCAACTGAAGTTCTCGGTTCTATGGTTAAGGTTCCAGTACCATCTCGTGCAGAAGCATCTGACTGCGCTAACGCAGTTCTCGATGGTGCAGACGCAACCATGACTTCTAACGAAACTGCTGTTGGTGATTACCCAGTAGTAGTAGTCAACACCATGGCTCGCTTGTCTAGCTATGCAACTGAGCACGGCTACGATCGTATTCCAGGCATCAAGGATGAAGAATTCTCCACCACTGCAGCTGTGGCACACTCCGCAGTAAGCTTGGCGGAGAAGACTGAAGCTAAGGCTATTGTTGCTTTCACCAAGACAGGTGAAACCGTACACCGCGTATCTGCTGAGCGTCCACAGACTCCTATCTTCGGTTTGACCACTGATGAGCACACCAAGTGCTGGCTTGGTCTGTCTTGGGGTGTTGAGGGCATTAAGCTCGATACTGAATACCACGGTCTGTCTCGCAACGAGCTGATGACTCTCGCAGACAACACTTTGAAGGCACAGGGTGCTGTTGCTGATGGTGACACCATCGTACTCATCGCTTCTGCTCCTTCCGCAAACGAAGCTGGTTCTACCGACTCCGTTTACGTACACACCGTAGGTGCTCGCGATTAATTCTTAAGAATTAATCTACTGAAAAGTGGGTTGTAGCTGTTGTTACAATCCACTTTTTCGTTTTCTGTGTGTGAAATATATAGGTTCTTCGGTTTTTTTAGTGGGGTTGTGTAGGTTGCAGGTGCGTGATTGTTGTGAGTGTGGAACGCTGACAATGCTTGCGGTCATCGTTGAGAGTGTTTTCAGTTTTCGTGCTGTGCGTGAATCGTGGACTGCTAGAGCAAGTCATGTTTCGCGTCTTGGGTTATACGCCTAACCAGATAGAAACGGGTTCTTGAATCATGGAATGCTAGAGCACGGCATGATTGACGAACTCATCTGAGATAGGTGTAGCGTTTAACCATATGCGTGAACTATGGAGTGCTAGAGTGAAGCATGTTTCACGTTGTGTTTTACCCCTGTGAACATGATTAGAACACTCGTGAATCATGGAACGCTCTACCAAGTCACGCTTCACGAACCACCCTAGGGCTCCTACACACCGCAATAATAACCAGATAAGCCAAACCAAAACCCCACGAAAACCCCAAGAGCCAATATATATCGAGAGCTCTTGAAATTTCAGGGAACACGCCCAAAAACAAAAATATTTGCCATCGTCCGCAATAGCGTGTATATTCTTACAAGTACCGCCCCGGTATCCCAATTGGTAGAGGAAACAGCCTCAAAATCTGTGCAGTGTGGGTTCGAGTCCCACCCGGGGCACAAAATGTGAGGTCTCAACGGGGAGCTCTCAGTAACTTCCCAGTGTTCAAACTAGGAAGGGTGAACGATTATGGCAGATGATTCACACGCGAAGCGCACAGTTGTTGTTGCCGAAGACGAAGCTTTGAACCGCCTAGATATTATTGAATCTCTCAATGATGGTGGGTACGAAGTTATCGGTGAAGCAGCTAATGGACAAGAGGCTGTAGATATTGTGCGAGCTAAGCATCCAGATATCGTTGTTATGGATATTAAGATGCCAGTAAAAGATGGTATTACTGCTGCTCGTGAAATTAATGAGGAGTTCCTTGCTCCTGTTGTTATGCTCACAGCTTTCTCCCAAAAAGATCTTGTAGCCGAGGCTATTGATGCTGGTGTTATGGCTTATGTGATTAAGCCATTCGTGCCAGATAAGCTTTTCCCAGCTTTAGACGTTGCCTTCAGCCGTTTTGAGCAGATGCGTGTTTTACGTAGCCGTATTAGCACTGGAGCTTTTGTTGAACACGAAGCTCCTGCTGATGATGAAGTAGCAGCATTGCGCGAACAAGTAGAGGATTTGAAGAATCGTTTGGAATCTCGCAAGCATGTTGATCGTGCTAAGGGCTTGCTCATGGAAAATATGGGCTTGTCTGAGCAGGAAGCATTCCGCTGGATTCAGAAAACATCTATGGATCGCCGCTTAACCATGTTGGAAGTGGCTGATGCTGTGATTGCTCAGATTGAAGGCTAAACTCTTCTCCATACTTTTATGGCTAGGAATTGTAATTCCTAGCCATAATTGTTAGCCATCAAGTACTATAGAAGTTATGGTTTCACGTCTTTTAGTTATCGATGGTCATTCATTAGCTTTCCGCGCATATTTTGCTTTACCTGCTGACGGTTTTTCTACCGCTTCCGGGCAAACAACAAACGCTGTCTACGGTTTTACTACCATGCTGTCTCAGGTACTGAAAGAAATACAGCCAACGCATATTGCTGTTGCTTTCGATGTAAAAGGCGGAACATTTAGAAACGATTTATTGGAGCAGTATAAAGGCACGCGCGATGCTGCACCAGAAGATTTACTGACTCAATTACCTCTTCTGCATGATTTATTGGATTCCTTAGATATTTCTTATGTAGAACGTCAGGGATATGAAGGTGACGATATTATAGCCACTTTAGCTACTGTGGCACGAGATAATGGCTTCGATCACACCTACGTGCTTTCGGGCGATAGGGATGCTTTCCAGTTAATTGACGATAAAATTACTGTGCTGTATCCGGGGCATCATTTTAAAGACTTGAAGCATATGACTCCCGAAGCTGTTTTCGAGAAGTATAAGGTATATCCACAGCAATATCCTGATTTGGCTGCGCTCCGTGGTGAAACAGCCGATAATATTCCTGGAGTTCCAGGAGTGGGTGATGGTTTTGCTGCAAAATGGATTAATGAATATGGCAGCTTAGACGGCATTATTGAGCACGCTCAAGAGATTAAAGGCAAAAAAGGAGAGGCCTTACGCGAGAATATTGAGCAAGTTCAGCTCAATCGTCGCGTTAACGCTTTGGTTCGCGATGTAGAACTGGATGTGAGTTTAGAAGATTTTGAAATTCAACAGCCAGATGCGTCAAAAATTGATACTGCTCTGAGTGTATTCGAATTTGGTGTTACTATTAAGCGTCGCATTTATAATGCTCTTCACGCATGTTTTACGCATGATGAATCTGCTACTGCTGCTACAAAATTTACTCCTGCACGTCGTACCGCCTCCTCAAGTAGTGCAGCCAGTAACGCAGACGATATGAGTCAGTCAGCTCCATCGCATGTTAACGACCTCCTTAACTCATTGCATCTTAACGTGGTTATCGATGCACACACAGCAGAGCAAGACGTTGTACAAGCCATTCAATCATGGTCTACTCAGCTGAGCAAAGAACATAATCATGAATGGGGTATGTATGTTGAAGGCGATGCACACCCAGAAAAGCTCAACGTACGCCGTATTAGCCTAGCAGCACGCTCGGGTGCAGCACTATCTCTACCGGCGCATGTATTGAACAGTCATACAGTGCGTGAAGCTCTACACACGCTCATTACTGAACATGGTCACAAGTGCGTGCTCCATGGTTTCAAAGCATGCTTACATGTGATGGATAAACTCGGTATTAAACTGCCACAGCCAGTCTTAGATACTGAACTAGCAGCATATTTGCTCAAGCCTGATGACGATGATTATTCTTTGCCAGTTCTTCTCAGACATGATGCCCAACTTGAGGAGGACGATATTACCGGTCAAGCCGCTACTGAAGTACAGGGAGCTTTTGATTTCGATAGCGACGAACCACTTAATGATGTGAGTGAAAAAGATATAGCTGCTCAGTCAGCACGTTGCGCTCTTGCTTTACTTGCGCTATATGACGTATATATGCCAACTCTTGAAGAACGCAATCAGCACAGCCTACTCAAAGATATTGAGTTACCTGTATCTCGAGTTCTTTTTGCTATGGAAAAAACAGGTGCAGCTATTGACCGTGCTCGTTTACGCTCCATGCTTGAAACTTTTACTGCAGATGCTACTCAGGCACAAAATATTGCATGGGAGCAGGCAGGTTCGCAAATCAATCTGCAAAGCCCTAAACAACTCCAAAGCGTACTTTTTGACGACATGGGTTTGCCTCCAACAAAGAAAACAAAAACCGGAGGATATACGACTAATGCAGCTGCTCTCCAAGATCTTTATGTACGCTCTCTCAACAATGAGCGTGCGCACACGTTCTTAGGGGCCTTATTGAGACATCGCGAAATGAATAAACTCAAGCAAATCGTACAAACGCTTACAGAATCCATTGACCCACGTGATGGTCATATTCACACGACTTTCGAACAGACGGTGGCAGCAACTGGACGTTTAAGCTCTACAGAGCCTAATTTGCAAAACATTCCTAACCGGAATGCTGCTGGACGAGAAATTCGTGCTGCTTTCGTACCATCGGAAGGCTTCACATATCTGCTCTCTGCTGATTATTCACAGGTAGAGCTACGTTTGATGGCTCATTTATCTGGAGACGAGGGGCTTATCGACGCTTTCAAATCTGGTGCAGATTTCCATCGTTACGTTGCTTCCTTGGTATATGGCATTCCTGTTAACCAGAGTAGTGGTGACCAGCGCTCACATATTAAAGCGATGAGCTATGGTTTAGCTTATGGGTTAAGCACATATGGTTTGGCTCAACAGCTCAAGATTTCTCCTGCAGAAAGCGATATTCTCAAGAAGAAGTATTTTGATACATTCGGGGGAGTACACGACTATTTAGAGTCTTTGGTAGCACAGGCGAAGCGTAAAGGATATACTGAAACAATGTTCGGACGTCGCCGTTACTTCCCAGGTTTGCGCTCTACGAACCGTCAGGTGCGTGACGCTGCTGAACGTGGCGCGCTGAATGCACCTATACAGGGTTCTGCAGCCGATATTATGAAGCTCGCTATGATTAAGGCCGATAAGGCTTTGAATGAGGCTGGTGTACGCTCTCGCGTAACAATGCAGATTCACGATGAACTTGTGGTGGAGGTTGCACCAGGGGAAGAGCAAATTGTACCTGATTTAGTTCGTGATGCGATGGAACATGCTATTGATCTTGCGGTGCCATTAGATGTGTCTACCGGTTTAGGTCCGGACTGGCAGCAGGCAGCTCACTAAGATTAAGATTAAGAGGAGTACGTGATGAATGTTGGCCAGATTGTAGATGTTCTCGAAGAACTCTATCCTCTGGATTTGGCTGAGGATTGGGATGAGCCAGGTCTTATTGTGGGCAATCCTCAATGGAGTGTACACACGATATATTGTGCGGTCGATCCTACAGAAGAAACTGTGAACGATGCTATTGCTCATGGTGCGCAGCTTATGATTACGCATCATCCGCTGTACTTTAAAGCTACGCATACCGTTGCAGGCTCTACTTTCCGCGGTGCCTTGGTTACAAAGCTCATTGAAAACCATTGTGCATTGTGGGTGGGGCATACGAATGTGGATTCTGCTGAGCGCGGTCAAGGTTTTGCTTTTATTGATGTAATGAGATTGAAAGATCAAGGTCCTCTCGTTCCTCACCGTGATAATCCTGCTCTTGGATTGGGACGTATAGGGAAGTTTGATACGCCGATACTGTTGGGTGATTTTGCGTTAGATATTGCTCATAATTTGCCACATACTGAGTCTGGTGTGCAGGTCAGTGGCGATCCTTTTCAAGAGATTTCACGTGTAGCTGTGCTGCCTGGATCGGGAGATTCTGAAATCATGGCTGCTGCTCGTAGTGGTGCTGATGTGTATGTGACGAGTGATTTGCGTCATCATCCAGTTTTGGATGCACGTCAGGAAACAGGATTAGCGTTTATTAATACGCCGCACGCAGCCATCGAGAAACTTGCATTCAATCTCATGGTGCAGGACGTGCCAGCGGCTGTACGCGCCCGTTATAACGAGGAGATTGAGATGCTCATAACGAGCATTAACACAGATCCTTGGAATGTACGCTTCTAGCAGAGAACAGTGCGAGTAGCAAAAAGGCAGATAGCTAAGCTATCTGCCTTAATTATTGAGTCGGGCTGGCGGGATTTGAACCCACGACATCTTGTACCCAAAACAAGCGCGCTACCAAGCTGCGCTACAGCCCGAGTCTGTGCTGAGCTAAGCTCAACAAGAGAAAACTATACAACAATCTGGGAACTTTTGCACATGGGCGTGTTGCCTTGGAAATACGCCAAAAATAGCAGGGCTCATATAATGACCATCGAAATCCTACGAGTGTTTCGCTGTCTCAAGCCTACGAAATAATAGAACAACGAACAGGGAGAGTGTTGTCCATGAATGTATTAGGCCGTCATCAGCGCGCCGAAACTGTAGGAATTTTTACGTCCATTGCTACGTGTGCCAGCGTATCGTACGCAACATATGCTTATACTCAATCAGCGAAAGCAATTTGGTTGCTTACCAGTCGTCGCATTATTATGACTTCTGTCTTTCTGGCATGCTGCACAGCAGTGGTTTTTATCTGCGGGTATGCGCGCAACGGTTTTAGTCACGAGAAGAAAACTTTTCTGCGCTTAGTACGCCGCAGTGGTGAGCTAATCGCTTTAACCGTTGTATATACGGTGTCTATTGGTCTTATTTCTGCAGCTTTGCAAATGTTCGTAGCTCAAATCCTCGGTAAGTCTTTTGCGAGCTACCAGCTGCCTGTTGTAGCTTTTGTGGCAAGTATTGTAGGGTATACGGTTTTCGTACAGGCGGCTTTAATGACCTCTCGAACTATTGCCACCTTACTACCTGTTTTCGTGATTTCTGGTGTGACCTTAGCTGGTATGACCAGCGATGATCCAGTGTGGTGGAAGAATAATTTCTCTCAGCTGGGAGATCGCACCACTTTTGCAGCAAATATTTTTAACTTCACGGTTATTCTTGCGGGCGCAACAATGCTGATTATCAGCTATTTCGCTGTTTCAGAAATTACTACGCAACATCGCTTATTTGAACGGCATTTCAAAGAGCTTCCTGAAAATAACGAGTTCTTAGCTCGTCGCGCAGTTCTTGCTCTTTTGCTGACGGTGGCGGGGGTTATGTTTATGGGTATTGGTTTGTTCCGGTATTCACCGCATCCTATTTTGCATAATGTTTTTGCGCGCGGTATTGCGTTGCCCATGACATTACTGATGATAGGCATGCCGTGGCTTGTTCGTCAGATGTCTGTTGCTTTCTACTTCGTGTCCGATTTTATTTTGGCAGTTATCGTGGCGGCATACATCTATTGGTATCAAGGATATACATCCTTAACTAATGTCGAGGCTTTGGCAGCTATTTTATTTATGGGATGGTTTATCCTGTTTTCCCGCCAAATTGCTGCTTTGGAATCCGATCGTCTCGAAGCCTTAACGAATTTGCCTGCAGACATCGTTCAGGAAATGGGACATTCCCGTTTGGATCATGAAGCTTAAGCTGCTCATAGGTTACGATAGGGAGTATGACTACCCTTCCCGATCCATGGACAGCTCCACAAGCACAACATCCGCTCAACGCTACAGTAGATGTTCCTGGCAGTAAATCATTATCGAATAGATATATTATTTTAGCTGCTTTAGGCTCTCAACCTGTGCGTTTAGAAGGTCTGTTGCGTTCGCGCGATACTGAGCTGATGATGGCTGCTTTAGACCAGCTAGGTGTGCGCTGTGAGATAGATTCAACGGTAGAAACAACAGTAACTGTTTATCCTCCTCAAGACGGTATTTTTACTGGTAACTGTACTGTTTACTGCGGTTTAGCAGGAACAGTAATGCGTTTTGTTCCAGCTTTAGCGCTTTATGCTGATGCTCCTGTGCGTTTTGACGGAGATACGCAGGCGTATAAGCGGCCGATGAAGCCTGTGCTCGATGGATTAGAACAATTAGGTGCTCAGATTGAGTATGAAGGTGCTGAAGGCTTTTTACCTTTTACTATTACGCCTCCACGTGCTCGTGAAGGACAACACCATATTCGTATTGATTCCTCGCAATCATCTCAATTTATTTCTGGTCTGCTCTTAGCTGCAGCAAAATGGTCGGATACATTAGAGATTGAGCATACGGGCGATACCCTTCCTAGTATGCCTCATATTCGCATGACTATGGATGATATTTCTCGAGCAGGAGGTCAAGTTCTGTACCACGAAGCTGTATGGACTGTGCCATCACATGAGGTGCAGCTTGCTCACACAGTTGTGGTGGAGCCTGATTTATCGAATGCTGCTCCGTTCTTGTGCGCGGCATTGATTGCAGGTGGCACTGTGCGCGTACCACGCTGGCCGGCACAGTCTACACAGCCAGGCGCATTATTACCTGACTATTTACGCTCATTTGGAGCGCAAGTTCAGTATGATTCTTCCACTCAGATTCTGACGGTTCACGGTTCAGGAACTATTGATGGTGCAGGAGAGCTTGATTTATCTCCAGCAGGCGAGATTGCACCCACTCTGGCTGCTTTAGCGGCTGTTGCTCAATCTGATTCCACTTTTACGGGCATCGCTCATTTGCGCGGGCACGAAACAGATCGTTTAGCTGCTTTAACGACGGAAATTCAGCGTTGTGGAGGTTCAGCTCAAGAAACTCAAGATGGTTTAGCTATCCATGCTGTTAAGCGTTTTGCACTGCACGGAGCTGTGATGGAAACCTATGCAGACCATCGTATGGCTACCTTTGCAGCTCTTATCGGCTTAATTGTTCCAGGAATTGATGTGGTCAATGTGGCTACAACGCGCAAAACGATTCCTGATTTCGTGGGTTTATGGACGGCGATGTTAGAAGAAGGTTCAAATGACTGAGTTTTATGATGATTTGATTCATGCTCTTGAATATGCAGATGTTGCAGATGAGATAAGTATGAATCGTTTTGGTGCTTTGGATTTGCATATAGATACGAAGCCTGATAATACGCCCGTTACTGATGCTGACCGTGCAGTGGAACGTGCTATTCGTAACAAGATTGCATCTCACAATCCTAGTGATTCGATTTATGGTGAAGAATTAGGAAAGCAGGAGAGCACAGGACGTCGTTGGATTATTGATCCGATTGACGGCACGAAGAACTTCGTGCGTGGAGTTCCTGTATGGGCAACTTTAATTGGGTTACAAGTGGGAGAGGATCTGGTTGCTTCTGTTGTCTCTGCACCAGCATTGGGCATGCGCTGGTTCGCAGCTCAGGGAGCAGGTGCATTTATGGGCACAGATATGAATAATGCTCGGCAAATTCATGTGTCGAAAGTATCTCGTCTTGAAGATGCCTCCTTATCTCTGTCGAGCTTATCGGGATGGAAAGAACGAGGCAATCGTGACAAAGTTATTGATTTAACAGATCAAGTCTGGCGTTTACGCGGCTATGGCGACTTTTGGCAGTACATGCTGGTAGCTCAAGGAGCAGTGGATATTGCTGCAGAACCAGAACTCGATTTATATGATATGGCTGCACTTGTGCCCATTATTACTGAAGCCGGCGGTTCTTTTACTGATTTGAATGGTAATCCAGGACCATGGGGTGGATGTGGATTAGCTACAAATGGTTTATTGCATGCTCAGGTCTTAGAAAAATTGCAATAAAATAGTCCTGGACTCGATATATAGTCCAGGACTATTTTAGTACGAATAATGCTTATTAAGCGTTGAACTTATTGCCGTAAGCATCGCCTTCAACAGCTAACTGTGCTACCTTCTGAGCAATAGCCAACTCTTCGTTAGTTGGGATAACGCAGACGGTTACCGAGCTATCTGGAGTAGAAATCACGCGTGGCTCAGAAGAACGGGTTTCGTTCTTTTCAGCATCAATCTTTACGCCGAACGGAGCGAGCTTCTCACACACCATAGCACGGATAGGGTCAGAGTTCTCACCCACGCCAGCAGTGAAAGTGATAACGTCCAAACCACCCATCTGAGCAGTGTAGTTGCCAATGTATCCAACAATACGGTGGACGTACATGTCAATAGCCAAAGCAGCAGTCTCGTCGCCGCCATCGCGCAAAGCCAAAACTTCGCGCATATCGCCATGACCGGTCATACCCATCAAACCGGACTTCTTGTTGAACAAAGTATCAAGCTCGTCAACGTTCATACCAGCGTTACGAATCAAATGGAACACAGCTGCTGGATCAATGTCTCCGGTACGCGAACCCATCATCAAACCTTCCAAAGGAGTCAATCCCATGGAGGTTTCTACTGGCTTACCGGAAATCTGAGCGGATACAGAAGCACCATTACCGATGTGTAAAACAATCTGCTTCAAACCTTCAGAAGGCTTACCAGCAACCTCAGGCGCAACCTGTCCAATGAACTCATGAGAGGTTCCATGAGCGCCATAACGACGAATCTGATACTTGTCCGCAACTTCCTTATTCAGAGCGTATGTTGCAGAAGCATCTGGAAGCTGGAAGAAGAAGGAGCTATCGAAAACGAAGCCCTGTGGAACATCTGGAAGAAGACGAGTCATAACCTCAGCACCAACAGCTTCAGGTCCGTTATGCAAAGGAGCCAAAACAGCTAATTCCTTAACCTTCGCAATATTTTCTTCAGTGACCAAAGCAGGAGTTGGGAATACAGAACCACCCTGAACCACGCGGTGGCCAACTGCTACCAGATCGTATTCCTTCAAGTTCGGACCATACTCATCGAAGAAAGCCAAAACTCGCTTAAGACCCTGTTCATGGTTTTCGATAATTTCGTCCTCGAAAACGTGCTTATCGCCATTGAATTTATGAGTGTAGATACCCTTAACAGGTTCGCCGATTTTCTCGACCAGACCGGAAGCGAGACCTTCGCCGCTTTCCAAATCAACCAGCTGATACTTAATAGAGCTGGAACCAGAATTAATAACGAGTACAGTCTTTGCCACTGCTCGTCCTCCCATCAAATATATTAGTTACCCATTAGTGAGATTACTCTGTGCCGCCTACTTTTACGCAGAAGACATAGAGTATGAATTATGTTGAAAAATGCTTAATTTCTTTATTATGTCTGTGCTTTAATCTTGCTGAGCGTATACTGCTGTCAGAGCGATAGTGTTAATAATATCGTCTACAGTTGCTCCGCGAGACAAATCATTTACTGGTTTATTGAGACCTTGTAAAACAGGGCCAATAGCCAAAGCTCCGGAGGAACGTTGCACAGCCTTATATCCAATATTTCCTGCAGATAAGCTCGGGAAGACGAAAACATTCACATGGCCAGCTACATCGCTTCCCTTTGCCTTTATGCGGGCAACTTGTGGGGACCACGCTGCATCAAACTGAATAGGTCCTACTACTGCTAAATCAGGATCGAGTTGCGACAGCTTGTCTGTTGCTTCGCTCACCAAATCGACATCTGGCCCTGAACCAGAACCCAAAGTGGAGTAGGAGAGCATACCCACCCGAGGCTCAATACCGAAAGCACGAGCCGTTTGAGCAGATTGCAGAGCAATTTGTGCCAGCTGGTCAGCATTCGGGTTAAGGTTAATCGCACAATCAGCGAAAACAGCCACATGGTCGTCAAAGCACATAAGGAAAGCACCAGAGACCAAAGATTGACCTGGTTTTGTTTTAATAACTTGCAAAGCCGGACGTACTGTATTCGCTGTGGAATTCACTGAGCCAGAGACCAAACCGTCGGCTTGTCCAAGAACCACAAGCATAGTACCGAAATACGATGGGTCACTTAGCGTTGCGCGTGCTTTCTCTTCGGTCATGCCTTTGTGCCCACGTAATTCCACAAGCTTGGCAATCATCGGTTCTAATACTTTTTCATCATCCATTGCTTGGAACTGAGCATTATGTAGATTATTTAGCCCAAGAGCCTGAGCGCGTTGGAGAATCTCATCGTGGTTACCGACGATAATCAAATCCACAATATCGCGTTCAAGCAAATAATCAGCGGCTTGAATAATGCGGTCTTCTTCGCCTTCTGGCAAAACAACTGTTTTCTTGTTGTTTGCAGCTGTGGTGAGCAGACGTGCTTGGAAAGCGAATGGGGTAGTTGGAGTAGCAAAAGACTTATCTAATGCTTCCAGCACCTCGTCAGTAGAAGCTGCTGAAGCAAACGCCTCCAATGCTCCAGGAATATCTTCTGAAGTCTTGCAAGAACGAGCAGGAATAATCCAATGAGGATACTCTAAATCAGCCAAAACATCACGTAATCCCTGTGCCTTTTCGCTATCTTCAATATCTAAGCCAGTAACGAAAACGCCGGCTACTGAACAGCCTCTTTTGAGCGTATTTTTTACGCAGGAATCAATAGTTAAACGTACTTGACGTGGAGTACGAGGAATACAACAGATAGCTAAGAAGACTGGAGCCTGCACATCAGCAGCGATTTCAAGGTCGAGGATAAAGCTTTCTGGATCAAAAGCGCTACGATGATCTTGACCTGTAATAACCACTGCGTCTGGCTGAGTCTGAGCAGTGAAGTTCTCCCAAGCACGCGAAATATCCCCACGTGCTGCTTCATGATCATCGCTTGCTCGATTCGGACATAACACTCGGGACTGTTCGAAGTTTTGATCGACTGAGCCCAAAGCAATGAGCTGCTTAGTGAACGTGTCTTTATGGCATACAATTGGGCGGAAAGTTGCTGTAGCGTATCGTGTGGTTAATGCTGCAGTAACACCTGCCGCTACAACATTTCTACCGTTCTGTCCTTCAGGGCTAGCAATAAATACTGTTTTCACTCTCAATACTCCTTTGTGACGAGTGTGTAAGTGCGTTGAACGCCGTTACAGTGTGTATGCGCTGTTTATTATTTGTTTATGACTGGGCGGTTAACGCAAACATTTTTATTGTAGGCATGTGGCTGGAAGTTCCAACACGGCTATGAAGAGGGGGTTTTCTTCATGTGAATTCACAGTGAAAACACATGAAGAAAACCCCCTCGTTAAACCTTAAGTAACTAAGGAATAGTTTCTATAAGAAGAACTACTCGTTGTCACCTGCGGTTGCAGCTGTTGCAGATACAGCACCTGGCTTTTCGGTCTGAACGCCGGACCATACCCAGTCAGTGTAGTCTGGGTGATCGTAACCGTTGTCCACAGCGAACTGGAATGCTTCGGTACGGAATGCTTCGAGCTTCTCGATTTCTGCAGCGAACTTGTCTGCATCTACAGCACGGAGTGCTTCAGCAGTGAGCTCGTAACGATCGATGTTGTTCACGCGCACCATGTCAAATGGAGTGGTGGTGGAACCCTGCTCTTCGTAACCATGAATGTTGAAGTTGTCGTGGTTTGGACGGTTCCAGATGAGGGAGCGTACCTCACGAGCGTATGCATGGTATGCCATGAGAACTGGCTTGTCTGCAGTGAAGAGCTCGGTGAACTCTTCATCAGAGAGAGCTTCGTCGTTCTCAGAAGCATTCTGAATAGCGAGCAAGTCTACAACGTTGACGAACTTGTACTTTACGCCGTATTCCTTGAGCTTGTCAGCAGTTGCCATGAGTTCCTGAGTTGGGACGTCACCGATGGAAGCGAGAACGATCTGTACGTCATCGCCTTCAGCGTTGGAAGCCCACTTCCACTCAGCAGCACCCTTTTCGAGTTCTGCCTTAGCTTCGTCAAGAGTCAACCATGTAGCAGCTGGTTGCTTACCAGCGATGATTGCGTTGATCTTGTTGGTGGACTTGTATGCCTTCTCAGAAACAGCAAGCAACATGTTGGAATCAACTGGGAAGTAGATGCCAACAACGTGATCGTTGTTAAAGTTCTTGTTGAGCAAGATGTCGATAACACCTGGATCCTGGTGGCTGAAGCCGTTGTGATCCTGACGCCATACGTGGGAAGAAACAAGCAAGTTCATGGAGGAGATTGGCTTACGCCATGGAATCTCACGAACAGTTGCTTCAAGCCACTTAGCATGCTGGTTGAGCATGGAATCGATTACGTGTACGAAGGACTCGTAGGAGCTCCAGATACCGTGACGACCAGTGAGCAGGTAAGCTTCCAAGAAGCCTTCCATCTGGTGCTCGGAGAGCTGCTCAGTAATCTGACCAGTTACAGCCATGTTCTCGTCTACGAGTTCAGAGAGGTAGCCGTTGTCCCACTGCTTCTTGGTTACTTCGTATGCAGCCTGCAAACGGTTAGAAGCGGTCTCATCTGGTCCGAAGATACGGAAGCTATCTGGGTTACGCTTGATGATGTCGCGGGTGTACTCACCGAGCTTACGAGTTGCCTCGAGCTGGCCCCAACCGTGACCGAATTCCTTAACCTCAGTTACTTCGTAATCTTCGATTGCTGGCAAGTCGAGTTCTTCGCGAATACGACCACCGTTAGCGTTTGGATTCTCACCAATACGCAGGTCGCCTTCTGGCATGAAAGCGGTAACTTCTGGACGAATCGCGCCATCCTCAGTGAAGAGCTCTTCTGGCTTGTAGGATTCGAGCCAGTTCTTGAGAACCTGGAAGTGCTCTTCGGTATCACGAGCAGATGCCAACGGTACCTGGTGAGAACGCCAAGAACCTTCAGTCTTCTTACCGTCGATGAACTTAGGGCAAGTCCAACCCTTAGGGGTGCGGAAGATAATCATTGGGTAGAATGGACGATCAACATCGTTGGTCTGAGCAGTTGCCTTAATATCGCAAATCTCATCGAATACAGTTTCGAAGAGATCAGCGAAGCGACGGTGGATGCTCATTGCATCTTCATCATCGAAACCAGCAACGAACTCGTATGGTTCGTAGCCCATACCGTGGAAGAACTCGTGGAGCTCTTCGTCAGAAATACGAGCGAGGATGGTTGGGTTAGCAATCTTGTAACCGTTGAGGTGCAAGATAGGCAAAACGATACCATCGGTGCGTGGGTTTACAAGCTTGTTGGACTGCCAACCTGTAGCCAAAGGACCAGTTTCAGCTTCACCGTCACCAACGATTGCTGGAACGAAGAGGCTTGGGTTGTTCATAACAGCGCCATAAGCGTGGGAGAGAGCGTAACCAAGTTCGCCACCTTCGTGGATGGAACCTGGGGTCTCTGGAGCATAGTGAGATGGGATACCACCTGGGTAAGAGAACTGGCGGAAGAACTTCTGCAAGCCAGCTTCATCCTTGGTGATTTCTGGGAAGTACTCAGTGTAAGTACCGTCGAGGTAAGACTGAGCAGTACCAGCTGGTCCACCGTGACCAGGGCCCATGATGATTACTGTGTTCTGGCCGTGATCAGCGATGAGACGGTTGATGTGACCAATGAGGAAGTTCAAACCAGGAGTGGTTCCCCAGTGACCTACGAGACGATGCTTAACATCTTCGCGGGTGAATGGTTCCTTCATCAATGGGTTGCTACGAAGGTAGATCTGACCAATGGAAAGATAGTTAGAAGCACGCCAGTACTTGTCTACGCCTTCCAAAGCCTCCTCGGAAACTGGAGCTTCCAGCTTCTTCCATGGAGTACCGATTACAGGACTAGTCATATGTCCTTGCCTCCTATAATTAGGTGCATATTTACTAAACTGAGTGTGGCGGATTGCCCTTACTCATACGCCTATAATTTTATGGGATGGCTATGACTAAATCCAAGAAGTTTGTGTGGACGTGCACAATAATGAGCGATAATGTAAGCTATTGACAGGTCGGATGTTTATTTTTGTTTCAATACTTTACGTAAAAATCGAGAAAAAAGTTTTATAAATATTGCAAAAATAGGGAAAGTAGCTATGTTAGGTTTTTGAGCGGTGTGTGCGAAAAATGTTCTTCGTTTTCATAAAGTGGAATTTTTGAGCGTGTCGCGCCGTTTTGTGTACAAAATTTTTACGACTTCAGAGTGCGATTTCAAGAGTGCGATTTTATAGGACTGCATAGTGGTCTTTATCGTACCTTTCAGAGCACTCTCTAGAACATTAGTTTCATCGCGTTATGTAGCAGCCATTCACACAGCCAATGTCTTAAACATAAAGCATAATCAAGTAATCAATATATAAGGTATGTCCCCGCAAGTCTCGCTTCTGAGCTATTGCCCCTGAGCGCGATTTTGCGGAGTCTTTTTGGAGGAAGAAATGGCGAAGGGTTCTGTATTAGTCGTTGATTTTGGTGCTCAGTATGCACAGCTGATTGCTCGCCGAGTACGTGAGGCACATGTGTATTCTGAGATTGTTCCTCACACCATTAGTGCCGAAGAATTAAAAGCAAAGGACCCTCAAGCAATTATTCTTTCTGGTGGTCCTGCTTCTGTTTATGTAGAGGGTGCTCCTTTACTCGATCCAGCTATTTTTGATTTAGATATTCCTATGTTGGGTATTTGCTACGGCTTCCAAGTGATGGCTCATCAGCTTGGGGGTGTAGTAGATAAGGCAGCTTTGGGTGAATATGGTAAGACTGAGGCTGTGATTGATGAAGCTCGCAGTATTTTGGCTGGGTCTCCGCAGGAACAATCAACGTGGATGAGCCATGGTGTAGCTGTGAAACAAGCTCCTGATGGTTTTGAAGTATTAGCGCATACTGAAGGTGCTCCTGTAGCAGCTATGGCGAATAAAAGCCGTGGATTATTTGGTGTGCAGTGGCATCCAGAAGTGAAGCACACTCCTTTGGGGCAAGATATTATTGAAAACTTCTTGCATAACGAAGCTGGCTTAGATCATAGCTGGGATTCTTCCTCGATTATTGAAGACCAAGTGGCTAAGATTCGCGCTCAGGTTGGCGATGCTCGTGTGATTTGCGGTTTGTCTGGTGGTGTTGATTCTGCTGTTGCTGCTGCTTTAGTGCATAGAGCTATTGGCGACCAGCTTACCTGCGTTTTCGTTGACCATGGATTGTTGCGTAAAGGCGAAGTTGAGCAGGTAAAGAAAGACTTCGTAGAGGCTACAGGTATTAAGCTTGTAACCGTTGATGCTTCTGATGAGTTCTTAACAGCTTTGGAAGGCGTATCTGAGCCTGAACGCAAGCGTAAGATTATTGGTGAGAAGTTTATTCGTACCTTTGAGAAAGCAACCCGCCAGATTGTCTCTGATGTTGCGGAAGAAGGCGGAGAGATTAAGTTCCTCGTTCAAGGAACACTGTATCCAGATGTTGTAGAGTCTGGAGGCGGTTCAGGAACGGCGAATATTAAGAGCCATCACAATGTGGGTGGTCTTCCAGACGATTTGCAATTTGAGCTTGTAGAGCCTTTGCGCACGTTGTTTAAGGATGAGGTGCGTGCTGTGGGAACCGAGCTGGGATTGCCAGATGAAATGGTGTGGCGTCAGCCATTCCCAGGACCAGGCTTGGCTATTCGTATTGTAGGTGAGATTACTCGTGAGCGTCTGGCTGTGCTGCGTGAAGCTGATGCTATTGCTCGTGAAGAATTGTCGAAGGCTGGCTTGGATCGCGATATTTGGCAGTGCCCAGTTGTTTTGCTTGCCGATGTTCATTCTGTGGGTGTTCAAGGTGATGAGCGTACGTATGGTTCGCCAATTGTGCTGCGTCCGGTAAGCTCTGAGGATGCTATGACTGCTGATTGGTCACGATTGCCATACGATGTCTTGGCTCAAATTTCTACGCGCATTACCAATGAGTGCCGAGAAATTAACCGCGTGGTTTTGGATGTAACTTCTAAGCCGCCTGCGACGATTGAGTGGGAATAGCCTAAGCACTAATTGAAACCATTGATATTACTGATTATTCTAAGGTTTCAAGTGGTTAGCTGAAGTATTTTTGAAGTACTTTTTAATAAGAAAAAGTGGTAAGCCACTTTTAAGAGAAAATAATTAAGCCAACAGAGTGTAAATTCTGCTGGCTTTTTTGCTATTTTATTAAATTTTCAGCACTTGATGTAAATTCTTGAATTAGCATTTCTTTGTCATTTTCATCAGATATTTCATCATACTTGGAAGCAAATTCTTGGTGAAGTACTTTAATATCATCAAGTAAAGTAGAATCTTTATCTAATGTACCACGCCGGATTCTTCCATAAATTCGGTTATAGTATGTTGTGAATACTTGATATAAAGGATTTGCCGCTTGTTTTTTCTTATATGTTTTCTTACTTGCGTATTCCTGACAAGTTGTATTTGTTCCTTCTACTTTTCTTAAACAATACTCAGCAAGGCTTGAATAACGGACTATGAAGTATCTATCGCAATTCTTACATTTTCTAAGACTCATTTCTTCATGTATTAAACTTTGAACCGTTTGTCGTAAAAATTTAATGATACTATCACAGACGGGAAATTCCAAAGGAGCATCCAATTTATTTGGGAGAGTTTTTATTACATCTTCCCAAGAACTAAATACTTCATCTGTGGTAGTCCTTATAAAAGGATTTAATTCATTGAACACCAATTTCTTTTTGATGTGGGTTGGTTTTTGTTTCTGGTGGATTCTCTTTTTTTAGGGGGGATGATAGGGGTTGTGGATCAGGGTAAGGGTGTTCATAAGAATTTTAGAACTCGTGCTGTAGAACTCTCTTGAAGAAAACAAGAACTAATATAGAACCGGGTAATAAGGCAGTTATTCGAGTTTGTTTCTTTGCTTGGAGTATCACATGAAACATTGCGTGGATGGAGTCGCGCGACTGATGCTCAAGTATTTCCTTCTTTATCGGCGTGGCAGGCTTTAAGAAGAACTCAAACGGTTACATAGAGGAAGCAGGGAACTTACACGTGTCAATGAGATTTTACAGACACGTATCAGCTTTTTTCGTTTCCAGGTGTGAGCAGACCAGGAACTGGAATATGAGTTTGTTGACGTGTACGCGTCTAGATGTG
>NZ_ATVB01000022.1 GCF_000420505.1 Alloscardovia omnicolens DSM 21503
AGCACGTATTTACGGACGAGTTGCAGCTACACGAAGTATTTGGGATACACGCGATGAAGCATTTATTATTGAGTCCCTACTCAATCAGGACTACTCCCCTTCTCTTCAATCACGTATAGCCAATTTTAAATGGCAACCAGCTGAACGTTTCTTTGGAGTGGTGGGTAATTTTGATACCTCGAACAGTTTACATTCCAGTTTTATTCAAGCTGATTTTCGTAATGCTATTTTGAAGCTTGGCGGACAAGCCTGCATTACTTCTCATGACTCCTACACTATTCTTTTAGTGGGAATGGGTGAAGAATCTTCTCGTCAGCCTTTCTTAGAAGTGATGGCTGAGCTCTTCGAAAAAATTCCTGCTGTATGCTATGGTCCTGTACGCTCACGTTTGGAAGGCGCTTCGGCATCTTTGCGTGCTGCGGTGAATGGTTTTAAGGCTCGTTTTGCTTACCCTGACCATCCAAATCCTATGCGTGCAGAAGATTTACTTGCTGAACGTGCGCTTTTCGGAGACGTTGATGCTCAAGATGAGCTCTATGATAAGGTTTATGCTCCTATGAAGAAAGAGGAGCACAAAACGCAGATTCTTTCTACACTGAAGAATTATTTATTCACTGGTTTTTCTTTGGGAAAAACTGCTCGTGCTTTGAATGTGCACCCTAATACAATTCGTTATCGTCTCAAAAAGTCCGTTCAACTCACTGGATGGGATGCCACCGATTCTCATGAAGCGTATGTTTTATTAACCGCTATTAAGATTGGCCTGCATAAGGATGCTTTAGCTCTTATGCATCAGTAATTGGGGAGTTCTTCTTTACGCGCGTCACCTGAACTCCTGTCCCCTCCCTGCTTCATACCCTTCTCTCCCCCACTTAACCGATTAATACACCTTTTATGCTAGTTTTGATGCGCAAAAATGGCTTCACAAGTGGCATATCAGTTGCGCGTATCGATTTCACTCATACAGGCAAAACAAAAGTCTCGCACAGTTCTCATAAACTGCACGAGACTTTTTATATTAGCTGAATTTACTCAGTAAAATCAGCAGAGCCGCCAAGGTTCAGGTCTCCTCCGTCAACTTGTCCTCCAAAATCGTTGAGGAAGTCATCTGGATTAAATTCCTGACCCAAGTCGAGATCAGCAAGGTCAAGGTTTGCGAAGTCAACATCAGAGAAGTCTGCATCGCCCAAACCAGAGAAGTCACCGTTCATATCATTATCCAAACCGAAGCTTGGGTAAATAGTGTCACGGATAGCCTTATCTGGCTCTACCTTAATATTGCCGTAACGAGACAAACCGGTACCTGCTGGAATCAGCTTACCAATAATCACGTTCTCCTTCAGACCCTTCAGGTCATCAACCTTCTGACTCAAAGCAGCCTCGGTCAGAACGCGAGTAGTCTCCTGGAAGGATGCAGCAGACAGCCAGGATTCGGTAGCCAAGGAAGCCTTGGTAATACCCATCAATACTGGACGTCCTACGCCTGGCTTATGACCTGCGGCCACAGCAGCCTTATTTGCAGCGCGGAAGATCTGCTGATCAACCAATTCACCTGGAAGATACTTGGTATCGCCGGACTCAATAACGGTAACGCGGCGCAGCATCTGGTGCACAATCACTTCAATATGCTTGTCGTGAATATCTACACCCTGGCTGCGGTATACATCGTGAACACCTTCCACAATGGATACCTGACCTGCACGAGCACCGAGAATATCAGTAATCTTCTTAGGATCAACAGAACCTTCGGTCAGCTGGTCACCAGCTTCAACATGCTGTCCATCCTGAACGATAACTGGGTTACGACGAGATACTGGGTATTCAATCACATCGCTACCATCATCTGGGCTGAGCAGAATCTTACGTCCTGCTTCGTTATCTTCAATGCGCACAGTACCTGCATCGCTAGCAATTGGAGCTTCACCCTTAGGATTACGTGCCTCGAAAAGCTCAGCAACACGAGGAAGACCCTGCGTAATATCAGATGCCGATGCAACACCACCGGAGTGGAAGGAACGCAGCGTCAGCTGAGTACCAGGTTCACCAATGGACTGTGCTGCCACAATACCTACTGCTTCACCAATATCCACGAGGCGATTAGTTGCCAAGGACCAGCCGTAGCACATTGCGCACACACCGTTGGTGGATTCGCAGGTCAATACGGAACGACCGGATACCTTTTCTACACCGTGAGCAACCAAATCGTTGAGCACGTCCATAGACAAAGCATCTCCGCGCTTGTACAGAACGGTTTCGCCATCTGCTGGATCAATCACATCTGCAGCCAAAATACGGGAGTATGGGCCACCATCAGCGTTCTTAACCAATACGAGGTTGCCGTCAGCATCGCGTTCAGCAATCTGCATTGGCAGACCCTTCTTGGAACCGCAGTCGTGAGAACGAACAATAACATCCTGAGATACGTCTACCAGACGACGTGTGAGGTAACCAGACTCTGCAGTACGCAATGCGGTATCTGCCAGACCCTTACGAGCACCGTGCTGAGAAATGAAGTACTCGAGCACAGACAAACCATCACGGTAGTTAGACTTCACTGGACGAGCAATAGTTTCACCCTTAGGATCTGCCACAAGGCCTCGCATACCAGCAATCTGACGAATCTGCATCCAGTTACCGCGAGCTCCAGACTGAACCATGATGTTCACATTATTATCGTCATGGAAGTTCTCCTGCATAGCGTCTGCTACCTTATCGGTGCACTCTGTCCACAGGTTAATCAGCTCTTGCTTACGTTCTTCTTCGGTCAGCAGACCCATATCATACTGGTCGTTAACCTTACGAGCTTGCTCTTCGTAGGATTCTACAATCTCCTGATGGTTGCTTGGAGCAACAATATCGGAGAATGCCATGGTCACACCAGACCATGGTGCACGGGTGAAGCCCAGATCCTTCAAAGCATCCAGAGTTGCTGCCACCTGCTGCGTAGAGTAACGAGCAGCAATGTCATCAACAATGCCAGAGAGCTTGCCCTTAGCTACCTGTTCATTGACGAATGGGTAGTCTACTGGCAAAGTCTCGTTAAAGAGCATACGACCGTAAGAGGTTGCGAAGAGCACAGAACCATCTGCAAAGCGCTCTTCCTGAGCAACAGTTACATTGCCGTCAATAGGATCAATAATCTCTACCTCGCCTGGCTGCCAGTTCTTTGGCAGAACGAAGCCTTCAGGCTGACGAATCAGTACCTTAGCCTGCATATCAATCTCGCCCAAGTCCAAAGCCATACGAGCTTCAGCCATGGAACTGAATACGCGACCCTGACCCTTAGCACCGCCAACAACAGTAGACAAGTAGAACAAACCAATAATCATATCCTGAGAAGGCATGGTTACGGTGTGACCGTCTGCTGGCTTCAAAATGTTGTCGGAACCCATCATCAAAGTACGCGCTTCAGCCTGAGCTTCAGCAGACAAAGGCAAATGCACTGCCATCTGGTCACCATCGAAGTCAGCGTTAAATGCTGCACAAGCAAGTGGCGGAAGGTGGATTGCTTTACCTTCTACAAGCACAGGCTCGAATGCCTGAATACCCAGACGGTGCAAAGTAGGTGCACGGTTAAGAAGTACTGGATGTTCAGCAATAACTTCTTCAAGAACATCCCACACCACAACATCACCGCGGTCTACAAGACGCTTTGCGCTCTTCATGTTCTGAGAGTAGCCCTTATCAACCAAACGCTTAATAACGAATGGCTTGAACAGCTCCAGAGCCATAGACTTTGGCAAACCGCACTGGTGCATACGTAAGGATGGTCCAACCACAATTACGGAACGACCAGAGTAATCTACACGCTTACCCAGCAAGTTCTGACGGAAACGACCCTGCTTACCCTTGAGCATATCGGACAAGGACTTCAGTGGGCGGTTGGATGCACCTGTTACTGGACGACCGCGACGACCGTTATCGAAGAGCGAATCAACTGCTTCCTGCAACATGCGCTTTTCGTTGTTCAGCATGATTTCTGGAGCACCCAGTTCAATCAGTCGCTTCAAACGGTTATTACGGTTAATAACGCGACGATACAAGTCGTTCAAATCAGAGGTTGCAAAGCGTCCACCATCAAGCTGAACCATTGGGCGCAAATCTGGTGGAATAACTGGAACAACATCCAGAACCATAGCTGCTGGGGATTTGCCGGTATCTACGAAGGAGCGTACAACCTTCAAACGCTTCAAAGCGCGAGCCTTGCGCTGACCTGTACCGGTAGCAATAGCATCTTGAAGTTCTTCAGTTGCAGCCTGCAAATCGAAGTCGAGCAAGCGCTGACGAATAGCTTCAGCACCCATGCAACCTTCGAAGTAATCACCGTAGCGATCTTCCATCTCACGCCACAGATCTACATCGCCTTCCATATCGCCAGGCTTTAAACTCTTGAACTTCTCCCATACAGCACTGCTACGAGCAATTTCGTCATCGTACTTCTGGCGAATATTCTTGAGTTCTTTTTCTGCGCTAGAACGCAATTTTGCCTTAGCTGGAGACTTTGCGCCGTCTGCTTCGAGCTCAGCCAAATCTTCTTCGAGCTTCTTCGCGCGAGTATCTAACTCGTTATCGCGACGCTGAGTCAAACGGCTAATTTCTACATCAAACTCATCTTGAAGATCTGGCATATCCTTATGACGTGCATCCTCATCTACCTTAGTGACCATATAGGCAGCAAAGTAGATAACCTTTTCGAGGTCCTTTGGAGACATGTCAAGCAGGTAGCCCAAACGGGATGGAACACCCTTGAAGAACCAGATATGTGTTACTGGCGCAGCAAGTTCAATGTGTCCCATACGTTCACGGCGTACGCGGGAGCGGGTTACTTCCACACCACAACGTTCGCACACAATGCCCTTAAAGCGCACGCGCTTGTACTTTCCACATGCACATTCCCAATCGCGAGTAGGTCCAAAAATCTGCTCACCGAACAGACCGTCCTTTTCAGGCTTCAAGGTACGGTAATTAATGGTCTCCGGCTTCTTCACTTCACCGTGGGACCAGCCGCGAATCTCTTCGGCTGTTGCCAAACCAATTCGCACTTGATCAAATGCGTTTACATCAAGCATTTAATGTCCTGTCTTTTCTGTTTATTACGTCTACTTATCGGCTTACTTTATGGCTTCAGCGAGCAGCTTAGGCCTGGAACTCAGATGCTACTGGCTCTTCATAACCAGCAGATGCATCTGGGCGAGATCCAATATTGAAGCCGAGATCATCAGTAGCAGAAACTGGGTCTCCGTCTTCTTCCTTCATATCGATAGCAACGCCTTCAGCGTTAAGCACTTCAACATTCAGAGACAGGGACTGCATTTCCTTGAGCAGAACCTTGAAGGATTCTGGAATACCTGCAGATGGCAAGTTATCGCCCTTAACGATAGCTCCGTATACACGTACGCGACCGTCTACGTCATCGGACTTTACAGTCATCATTTCGTGCAGGGTATGTGCTGCTCCATAAGCTTCCAGAGCCCATACCTCCATCTCACCGAAGCGCTGACCACCGAACTGAGCTTTACCGCCCAATGGCTGCTGGGTAATCATGGAGTAAGGACCTGTAGAACGAGCGTGAATCTTGTCGTCTACCAAATGGTGGAGCTTAAGCATGTACATGTAGCCCACAGAAATTGGCTTGCCGAATGGTTCACCGGTACGTCCGTCGAAGAGCTGAGCCTTACCATTCTTGCCAACCATGTGATCACCATCGCGGTTAGGCAAAGTGGTAGAGAGCAAACCGTTGAGTACATCTGGCTTCACGCCATCGAAGACAGGGGTTGCCACAGGAGTGCCAGGTTCGCCCTTTTCGGCACCTTCTGGGATGTAGTTCTTCCATGCTGCTTCCAAATCTGGATCGATGCTAATATCCCAACCAGACTTAGCAATCCAACCCAAGTGGAATTCCAGAACCTGACCAACATTCATTCGAGATGGCACACCCAATGGGTTCAACATAATATCCACTGGAGTACCGTCTGCGAGGAATGGCATATCTTCTTCTGGAAGGATACGAGAAATAACACCCTTATTACCGTGACGACCTGCGAGTTTATCGCCCTGCGTAATCTTACGATGCTGAGCAATATACACGCGAATCATGTGGTTTACGCCAGTTGGAAGTTCATCGCCGTCTTCTTCGGCATCTTCGCGAGTAATTTCCTTAATACCAATAACAGTACCATTCTCACCGTGTGGTACGCGCAAAGAAGTGTCACGTACTTCGCGGCTCTTCTCACCGAAGATAGCGCGCAGCAGACGCTCTTCTGGAGTCAGCTCAGTTTCACCCTTAGGTGTAACCTTACCTACCAAAATATCGCCTGGCTCAACTTCGGCACCCACGCGAATAATACCGCGGTCATCGAGGTTAGCCAAAGCATCTTCACCTACGTTTGGAAGATCACGAGTAATTTCTTCTGCGCCAAGCTTGGTTTCACGAGCATCAATCTCGTACTCTTCAATGTGAATGGACGACAATGTATCGTCCTGAACCAAACGCTGAGAAATAATAATTGCATCTTCGTAGTTGTAACCGTTCCAAGGCATGAAGGCTACGAGCAAGTTCTTACCCAAAGCCAATTCACCCTGATCAGTTGCAGGACCATCAGCCAAAACAGATCCAACTTCAACGCGGTCTCCTTCGTTAACCAAAGGAACCTGGTTGTAGCATGTGGTCTGATTGGAGCGCTGGAACTTAACGAGCTTGTAAGAAGACTGAGTGCCATCGTCGTTGAGTACGCGAATTAAATCAGCGGACACATAGATAACAACACCATCTTTATCAGCCTTAATAACATCACCAGAGTCAACAGCTGCACGCCATTCTGTGCCCGTACCAACCAATGGTCGTTCGGACTTAATCAGAGGCACAGCCTGACGCTGCATGTTAGCACCCATCAATGCGCGGTGACCCTCATCATGCTCCAAGAACGGAATCAAGGAAGCACCCACAGACACCATCTGGCGTGGGGATACATCCATGAAATCAACCTGAGAAACAGGAACGTCCTCTGCTTCTGCGTTCGCATCTCGTACCAGAGCTTCCTGGGTTAAGAAACGACCTTCAGCATCGAGCTTCTGGTTAGCCTGTGCAATGAAGTGCTCGGATTCCTGATCTGCAGTCATGTATACCACATCGTTGGTTACCTGACCGTCCACAACCTTGCGGTATGGAGTTTCAATGAAACCGAATGGGTTCACACGACCGAAGGTCGCCAAGGAACCAATCAAACCAATGTTTGGACCTTCAGGAGATTCAATTGGGCACATACGTCCGAAGTGGGACTGGTGTACATCTCGAACTTCCATGGAGGCGCGGTCACGAGACAAACCACCAGGACCCAAAGCAGAAAGACGACGCTTATTGGTTACTCCTGCCAGTGGATTGTTCTGATCCATGAACTGAGACAGCTGAGAAGTACCGAAGAACTCCTTAATAGCTGCTGCTACTGGACGAATGTTCAGCAGAGACTGCGGAGTAATTGCTTCAGCATCCTGAGTGGTCATACGTTCACGCACAACACGTTCCATACGAGACAAACCAGTGCGCAGCTGGTTCTGAACCAACTCACCCACCTGACGGATACGACGGTTTCCGAAGTGATCAATATCGTCTACGTCAACACGCAGTTCAACATCTTCACCATTGCGCTTTCCTGGGAAGGTCTCGCTATCTGCATGCAAGCTGACCAAGTACTTAATGGTAGCGATAATGTCTTCACGAGACAAAGAACGATCGTTAACATCAGCTTCCAAACCAAGCTTCTGATTAATCTTGTAACGACCAACGCGAGCCAAATCGTAACGCTTGGTATTGAAGTAGAAGGAGTCAAGCAAGTTACGACCAGCATCTGCAGTTGCAGCATCGTTTGGACGAATCTTGTGGTACAGCTCAACAAGAGCTGCTTCCTGGCTCTCTGTCTTATCCTGCTCCAAAGCAGACATAACCAAAGGATAATCCTTGAAAGCGGTAGCAATCTCGGAATCAGTCATGCCAATAGCCTTCAAGAAGACAATTGCAGACTGCTTACGCTTACGATCGATACGCACGCCCAAAACGTCGTTCTTATCGATTTCAAACTCAAGCCATGCACCACGGCTTGGAATAATCTTTGCGCCGAAAACTTCCTTATCGGAAGACTGCACGGCTTGACGATCGAAGTACACACCTGGGGAACGTACTAACTGAGAAACGATAACACGCTCAGTACCGCCAATAATGAAGGTACCATGAGGTGTTTGGAGTGGAAAATCACCCATGAACACGGTCTGGGACTTAATTTCACCAGTCTCATAGTTAGTGAATTCCGCATTCACATACAAAGGAGCAGAATAGGTGTAATCCTTTTCCTTGCACTCCTGCACGGTGTGACGTGGATCTTCGAAGTATGGATCGGAGAAGGTCAAAGACATGGTCTGAGCGAAGTTCTCAATAGGAGAAATTTCGTTAAAGACCTCGTCAAGACCGGAGATGTGAGGAACAGTAAATGTACCGTTGTTTTCATCTTCAGTAACACGTGCCTGCCAGCGTTCGTTACCAATCAGCCAGTCAAAGCTGTCGGTTTGTACGCCGAGAAGATCAGGCACTTCAATTGGCTCACGGATAGAGCCGAAATTAACACGGTCAGTTGCCTTACGCAGTTTGATGTCATTCTCATCTGCGCGTGCAATTACTGCCGTTGCACTATTGCTTTTCTGAGCAGCCAAGGGGAATTCCTTACCATTCGCTGTAATTACATTGTTTTCGAGTTATTATCGAAAGCGATAGCAAGAGCCGCTATATACACTTGCATCACCGCTTTTAGCCCATGCCCGCAATATGACACAAGTCAGAACATATCAAGTATATTTATTCACAGAAGAAAAGTCAAGTTTAAACTGTTTATTTTTGTTGTTTTCTCTAGGCGTGTCGAGATTGTCCATGTAGTCTGAAGATGCTCGCGTGGTAACTATTGTGCGTGCAACGCAACAAGTATAAAAAATATGCGGAGCACTTCTACTCCGCATAGATTGTATTATGCAATCATCAACGCCACAACAATCACAAAAATACATATAGTCAGCGCAAAAAACGCACGATATATCTGCTTTGTCCTAGCATTCCATTTTCTACTAAAAATAATCCATGGAATAAGTAGAAGCACAATCAAACTTCCTAAAGCTATTACTGGAATATTCATAAGACTCTCCCCTCTCTCTCGCAACTACATCCGAGCCTAACAAACCTAGTCATCTGTAAGTTATGACTGAATAAGCTACAACTTAGGTGCGCCTTACTTCATCATTGGAGTAAAACGTGCATATAAGTATACTCCCCCCCCTCGTACCTACGTACCCATGCACCCGCAGTAATCAGCTAAAGCAAAAGCCCTGAACTAAGCTTGTCTGCCAGACCCAGTTTTACAACAAGGAGCAGAAAGTTCACGTAGTTCAGGGCTAGTATCGCGCTCTTCACTCTCTTCGCACTCTTCGTGCTCAATAACGCTCAATAACGATAACGATAACGAGCAGAGGCAAAAGCTATAATAAAAAGGCAAAAGCTTTAGTTATTCGCAGCCGCAACATCTCCCGCAGCATCGACCACTGATTGAGCAGAAGTTTCAGCTGTCCAGCGCGTTCTAAACTTAAGAAGAGTCATAACAGCCCATGCCGCAAGAAGAAGCGCACAGATACCGTCAACAACGAACAAGATAATCTTCCACGTGTCTATGCGAGCGCGAGGTTCTCCATTCTCATAGCGCCAAGAGTTCACCGTTGTGTACAAAATATTGCGCGTTGCTCGACGCATTTCAATAACAGCAGTAGCACTGAAGTCAGTGACATAATTCGTGGTTTTTGCTGTAGCAAGCATAATATCTGTTCCGCCGCGAATAAGCTGATCAGCATTTTGGTACCCGTAGTTTGGATCAGAGAAGTAGTCTGTTTCTACCATTCCTCTAAAGCCCCACTCGTCACGCAAGACGGTTTGGTTCAACGGCAAGGAAGCACTGGCATAAGTATTGCCAATATAGTTGCTCCCATAATCGCCATCGAGTTCACACCTGCATTAAGATTTGCTTTGATGACTGTTTCAAAAGGCTTCAGATAGATTTCTCGAATAGCCTGCTCGTTAGACCATGTTGTCAGCTGCCCGTTACGCTGCGTTTCTTGTTCATTTAGCGCGAAATGCTTAGTAAAAGCATATACGCCATACTGAGCAGCGCCCAGAACTTGTCCCGAAGCTAAAGAGCCTGTGAGTAATGGATCTTCAGAGAAATATTCAAAGTTTCGTCCTCCAAATTCGCTGCGGTGAATATTAATTGAAGGAGCATACCATCCTGCAATATTGAGTTCGTGAGCCATCACACCAATGTTTTCACCGAATTCACGGGCTAGCTGTTTGTTCCAGCTATTGGCTAACACAATATTTGCTGGCAGACCAATAGAAGAAACACCTGTGAAATTATCTTTGAGCGCTGCTGGACCGTCTACATCTGCTAAGCGAATTTTGCCAATTGAATCAATCGCCGCATTCGAGTACCCACCATTGGCAATCAGATTATTCATCTCATCAATGCTAAGCTGGTCGAGAAACCTGTCCCATAATTTATCGTCATAGGCTTTTCCTCGAAGCTGAGCCAAGCGAATATCATTCTTAGCGCCTGTTGTTGGCATCTTATCATCAGCTTTATCGAACTTGTGCGGATCATAGTTTCCGTTATTGTAAAAGGTTGATTTAGCTTCATCTGACATCTCAAAATTCGTTGGAGCCGCCACAGCCTGCGCATAGTTTTCGAAACTATTGTGGCGAGACAGATAGGTTACATCACCTTGTACGTCATCAAAAACATTCGTCGCTACTTGCTGATCTTGAGAATGCGTATGCTCAGTAGTATTGTACGTTATTGTTGAATCCACAGTAATATTCTTCGAGTCAATAATATGATAACTATCTTGGCGAATAGAAATATTGTAATCGCCTTGCTCAAGCACATACGCACGAGCATTCTTGTAGTCATACGATGCTAAATCATCTTCAGCGAAAGAGATCTTGACTGTTTGAGATTGTCCTGGAGCTAGTTCCTCAGTTTTGTCGTAGGCAATCAGATTTGCTGTTGCTTTTTCAATTCCTCCTTCAGTATAAGGAGGATTCGAGTAGACTTGCACAATATCTTTGCCTGGCACAGAACCCGTATTTGTAACTGTTACGTCAAAGCTGACTATACCCTGTGCATACGTTATATCGCCCATAGTTTGCTGGAAAGTCGTGTAGCTCAAACCGTATCCGAACGGGAACTGAACAACGTCATCATAGTTTATAACACCTAAGTCAGATGCTGTTTCAAAGAAACGATATCCAACATAAATACCCTCTACGTAATTTACAAAACGAGGAGAACGCAGTCCTCGAGCAGATTCAATCTCAAATTCCTGAGCATTCGCATACTTAAAGTCTCCAAAATTATTGAAACTTGGAGAGGCAGTGAAATCTTTGATAAATGTATCTGCAGTTTTACCAGATGGATTAACTGTTCCTTTCATAATCTCACCGATAGCTTGGAATCCGGCTTGACCAGGATGAGGTGCCCATAGCACAGATTTAATCTGCGAATAATCCTGCAAGAAACCCATTTCAAAAGCATTTGCACCGTTATACAACAGGATTACTTTATTAAAAGAACGTGTAACAAGCTCAAGCATATCTTTTTCTGTATGATTCAGCTCGAGATAATGCTGCCCCTCTTCAAAATCCTTATACTGCGAAGAATTGTTGGTATACACCACATCCGAAGCATTCATATCTTTAGGCAGGTCGAGACCTTCTCCACCCACGCGACCAATGACTACAACAGCAGTATCGGAGAATTATTGTGCTCCATCTATCAGTTGCTGTGAATAGTTAGTTGCTGGAGGTTCTGGCAAGGTCCAGTCTGCTTTAGTCACAGAAATTTCGCCACGTGTTGTGGAATAGTCGGTATAGAACTTCTCTAAATCTTTGTTGGTAGTAAAACCAGCAGATTTCAATGAGTCAAGAATAGATGTGGTTGGGTATGCATCAGACAGTGCTCCGGAACCAGTTCCTCCATAAATCGGATTTGTAGATGCCCACCCGAAAACATTAATTCGCCCTGGCTGAGAAATTGGTAGCGTGTTCTCCTTATTTTGTAAAAGAACTGCACCTTCACGTTCAAAATTAACAGCAAGAGCATTCGTCTTATCGATAGTGCTGTGCGTAAGAGATAAGCGCGCACTCGTAAATAACGTCAGCACCTTACTCAAAGGACTCAAAAGCATCATCGACATCGTTACCACTATGGTCGTCAACGCCACAATCCACGTACCCGAATGACTCAATTTACGCACGCTACGATGAGCAACCAATTTTTTATTCACACCAATCGTAAGCAAAAGCGCAATCAAAACTATAACGCCCGCAGTAATAAGATATGTCCGTACTGAACCAAACACAGCAAGAACATCATCTATATTAAGTTCAAGCATCAGTTATCCTTTCTTCATATCGCTTTCTTCATATCGCCTCCTTTCACCAGTGAAAAGAGTCCTCGTTGCGACCCTACGAGCGTATACAGAAAGCCATAGTGTGCTCAATGACCACATACGAAAGAATTGTGGCATTGCCACACAATAAGGGATAATGGATATAAACTCGTGATTGGCTCACCCGCTTTTATCCCATAGACCCGCATTACCCGCCTAAAGCAGCGCGAAAGGATATTATGAACACGGCTCACAACGAACATTCTTCACGCTGGATGCGCACTCACCACGCCATCGAAGGACACGAACGAACAGTAATTGCACTGTTTTTGAAAATACCCGCCTGCGCGACAAGCTCTAGCAGCATTTTATGAAAGTGCTTTTATATGATAGCGTTAGCTCATCATGAGAAAAACTTTTCCCTCGTCAGCGCAGCTGCTTCAACAGGTTCAATCTGGGCAGACCTTATCTGCTCGTCGTAGCATATATCTAGTTGCTATTCTGTCTTTACCAACAATTGCAGCGCAGTTATCGTATATTGTGATGCAATATATTGACGCTGGTATGGTTGGTCATTTAAGCACGCATGCGTCGGCTTCTATTGGTCTCGTTTCGCCTGTAACATGGGTTTTTCAAGGATTATGTTTTGCTTTAACCACTGGGTTTAGTGTTCAGGTAGCTCAAGCCTGCGGATCACAACACAATGCTGTGGCTCGCAATACAATGAAACAAGGTTTGATTGTTGGATTGTGTTTTTCTGCCCTTTTATCTGTGCTGAATGTTTCTTTATCTGCTTTCATACCTGTATGGCTTGGCGGAGACCCTGAAATTCGTTCTGATTCGACTGCATATATCTGTATTTTTGGTGCGTCTTTGTGCGCGTTACAGATTACTTCTTTGGGTAGCGCAATGATTCAAAGCACTGGAAATATGAAAATCCCCAGTGTTGTTAGCATTATTATGTGCTTGTGCGACGTTCTCTTCAACTCTATGCTTATTTATCCTGCTCACACATATAGCTGGGGGTATTTTTCTGTGCTGTGGCCTGGAGCCGATTTAGGTGTAGCCGGCGCAGCATTAGGAACAGCTCTTGCTGAGCTTGTGGGAGCGCTTATCTATCTGTGGTATATGCTTCTTCACAGCCCATTTTTGAAACTGCACTCTCATGAACGTTTGCATTTTCATCGTTCAATTTTATTGACTGCGCTGAAAATTAGTGCGCCTGTTGCCGTTGAAAATGCTGTGACTAATTGTGCACAAGTGGTGAGCACACGCATTATTGCGCCTTTAGGAACCACAGCAATTGCTGCTAATGCTTTTGCTGTAACTGCTGAAAGTATTTGTTATCAACCAGGTTACGGTATTGGTTCTGCTTCTACAGCCATTGTTGGGCAATCTATTGGAGCAAAGCAACGTATTATGTCTCAGCGTTTCGCTTGGCTTTCTATTGCACTGGGAGTTGTCACTATGAGTATTGCTGGCATAGTGATGTTTATTGGAGCGCCTTATATTATTGCTTTGCTCTCCCCTGATAAGGATATTCAGTCCGTTGCTTCGACTGCTTTGAGGATTGGCACTCTTGCTGAGCCATTTTTTGCTGTGTCGATTGTAGCTTCTGCTGCTTTGAGAGGATCTGGGGATACTTTAGTGTCCAGCTTCTTTAATGCTGGAACTATCTGGGCTATACGCGTGCCTCTTGCTATATTTTTATGCCCATTATTGGGAGTGAATGGTTACTGGTTAGCGTGTGTTATTCAGTGGTGGATTTGCGGAGCTTTGTTCTTATATAGGGTAAAAAGCAATGTGTGGCTTAACAAGCTCTCACATGAAAGTTAAGCCACACATATTTATTTACCAGCGATCATGCACATACTGACGAATATGCTCGTTATACAAATCTTCTAAAGCCTCATGTAATTGTGCTGGTAGAGGGGCAAGATCAGCAGCTTGACTATCGCTCTTCACCTGTGTGGTATTACGACCTCCAGAAATAACAGTGCTTACACCTTCTTGGTCTAAAATCCATCTCAATGCTACTTGTGCAGGGCTGGCTTGAGGAACATATTCGCGTGCGAGCGCGCTAAATGTTTGAGCAGCTTCTACCCCAACGTCAAAAGGAACACCTGCAAAAGTCTCTCCCACATCGAAGGACTCACCGTGACGATTGTATGTGCGATGATCTATTGGCGCGAAAGTGGTATCTTTCGTATATTTTCCGCTCAATAATCCTGATGCAAGAGGTACACGAACAATAATCGCTGTTCCTGTTTCTATTGCTCGTGGAAGCATTTCTTCTAATGGTTTTCTGCGGAAAACATTCATAATAATTTGTATAGATGCCACATGGTCACGTTGCATAGCTAATAAAGCTTGCTCGCATGTTTCTACGCTCACTCCATACCGAGCGATACGACCTTGCTCTACCATATCATCAAGAAAATCATAGGTGCGCTGTGCAGTAATCACATCCGTTGGAGGGCAATGTAACTGCACTAAATCTAAAGTATCCATCTGCAAATTAATGCGTGAACGGTCATTCCATACAATAAAATTATCTCGATCATACTCATCGAAAATCTGAGGCTCTCTGCGTCCCATTTTCGTAGCAATAAAAAGTTTCTTATCCAGATGATTCTTTCTGAACTGACCTACAAACTGCTCACTTCTGCCATCGCCATATACATCGGCGGTATCAATAAAAATAACGCCTTGCTCAACCGCGGTCTCAAGCACTGCATAAGCATCCTTTGGTGTAGCTTCTCCCCTAATCGGTGCCAAATTAGCACGTACCTAATCCAATTTCCGATACAGGCGTCCCTAAACGTGATGCGTGTCGCGTGTGCATAAAATACTCCTTTGTATGTGTGGTGCAATGTTTTTATTGTACTCGATGCTTCACCATTGGAGTGATGCACGTCTAAATCAAAAGTTATTTGATAACTCTTTCTATAAAGTCATTCAAACTCTTATGCTTCGAAGAGCGTGACTCATAATAATGTACGTCATAATCTGACGCAGACAGATCCATAGTCAAAGCATCCCACTCACGATTATCATTCATATTTACAGCTACAGCTACTTTATGCTGATTCCACTGCACCCAGTATTCGTTAGCAGAAAAAGGCGCGAAACCATCATCGGGCAAAAACACGGCATCGGGTATTTCTTTCACAGTTAAAACACTTGTCCGTTCATACAAGCTTGCCGAACCAAGCAAAAGAAATGAGTGTTCTTGCGCAACAAGAGTGTGCTGACCATCCGGAGAAGATAATTCTGTATAACTTGCTCCTGCATGACTCATTAGCAAAACAAAAGAAGCAAGAAAAGAAATCAGCATAATTGGAATCCATCCCAGTAAAACAAGAAGAAATCTAGCTATACGCTCAGATATTTTCCATAGACGTATAAAACCGTAAAGGATCCAAAGCAGCAGAATAAAACCTAAGATGTAATACACATCCTGCGCAGTTATATGAGCTACATAAAGATTAATCAGAACATTTTGATGAGGAACACTGTCTAGAAAACAGACGATAACCGTGAAAACAAACCAACATAGAGTGAGTATAGCGCATAGCCAATGTGCTGGAATTTTCTTTTTCATGCTGACCTATTTCTGCGGTACCGATAGACACTATTATAAGCCAGCTGGGAAGGCGAAGTTTTAGGAAAACTATAGACACGTTTAAAAGCAAATTTCGTAGAAGAAACTGGTACTGTATGTCCTGTTGCAGCGTAATGGCAACGATTGTGCAAGCTCGGTAAAATCCGCGTATGATTGGGCTGTTTGCGTCGTAGTCGATACTGATTTCTTGGAAGTAGTTTGAGCACATGGTTGCCTGGTTACCCATTGACAAAATTGAGTAGCTTACGTACTGTTCTCTCGATAGTTTACGGTTCATCCACTTATGTGTAATCCACCATAACTTTTCATCGATTTAACTGTTTTTAACGTTGTTACAAGGAACTTATTGAGACTGAAACATCATCGGTTATCTTGTGGAATTGGTGGTTCTTGTTCGGTCATTTTGTGGTCTTCCCTATTTTTATTGACCACTCTGCCATACAGATGAACAGACCATATCTCGTAGCGGAGAATGTTTTTACAAGTAGCGTGAGCAAGAACCGAACTTGCGTAGTAATAGTTGCTTCGGTTTTACAATCTGGCATTTTTGACCACTTGACTATCACGGCAACAAATGAGACGATTGGCTTGATTAGGTGGGAACTATCGTAACACCATGATTAAACAGCGAAGCTGGGTGATGCGGGGGTTCTCACCTAATTCTGATTAGAGCGCTTCCTTGCGAAAGGATATAGATTTTCCCTCTTTTAAATCTCTGACTACGTCGAATCCACTGAATAATTTCATCATCTGAAGCACCATGATTATCAACGTTGTCGAAGATAACTGTTGTAGCATCAAGCTTTTTCGATGTATTTCTTAGATAAGAGTCTACTGTATTTCTTGACGCAGCCATAGTGAGCGTTTTAATCTCTACACCATTTTTAAGGTCTGCAAGGCCCTTTTCTTCTTCCACCCCAGTAGCCGGATTAAAAACAAGCACACGATCCCCAAGGAATACCCTAATACCAGTCCCATAACATCGTTCCTGCAAGAGATAGTACAGCTCTGAAATTACTTCAACACACGATATAGCATGGAGGAAAATAAACAAAACCTCACACCACAACACATGAAAACAAAAATCTCACGACACAGCCAGCGAAACTATGTCGTGAGACATGACAAAAGCGGATGATAAGGGAATTAACCGTAACTACCCGCCACACCTTATAAAATAAGGTTTACAGGCAAGTGAAGAATTTTCTTCCCCTACATCTTCCCC
>NZ_ATVB01000023.1 GCF_000420505.1 Alloscardovia omnicolens DSM 21503
GGGTTTTCGTGGGGTTTTGGTTGTGGTTGGGCTTATCTGGTTATTATTGCGGTGTGTAGGAGTCCTGGGGTGGTTCGTGAAGCGTGACTTGGTAGAGCGTTCCATGATTCGCGAGTGTTCTAATCATGTTCACAGGGGTAAAATGCAGCGTGAAACATGCTTCACTCTAGTACTCCATAGTTCACGCATATGGTTAAGCGTATAACCCAAGACGCGAAACATGACTTGCTCTAGCAGTCCACGATTCACGCACAGCACGAAGACTGAAAACACTCTTAACGATGACCGCGAGCATTGTTAGCGTTCCACACTCACAACCTCCACGCACCTGCAACCTTCACAACCCCGATAAAAACCGAAGAACCAACAAAACACGAGAGACAGTTCTGCAACACCCTTCTCTCGCCCCCCATACCCACATTCAAAGAACCCATGTGGCAGTTGCATAACGAAAAGCCCGTAGTCTGAAGACTACGGGCTAAACGCATATGTAATAGCTAATCAAGCTTATTCTGCAGCTGGAGCTTCAGCTGCAGCGTCTGCACCTTCTGCTGCTTCTTCGCCGTCACCTTCTGGAACAGAAACGGTTACAACTGGCTCTTCCAAATCATCCATAGCCAGCTCAGTACCTTCAGGAAGAACAACGTCCTTTACGAGAACCTTGTCGCCATCCATCAAACCTTCAACAGAAACAACAATGCGCTCTGGCAGGTTAGCAACATCTGCCTTAATAGACATTTCCTGAATATCTACGAACGCAACTGCAGCACCCTTTGGAGTACCTTCAGCGAATACTGGAACGTTAACAACGATCTTTTCGCCAGCCTTTACTTCGTAGAAATCAACGTGCTCAACAGTACGCTTCACTGGGTTGCGCTGAACGTCCTTAACAACTGCAGTCTTGGTCTCGTTGCCGAACTTCAACTCAAACAAAGCGTTGGTGTGACGCAATGCCAAAGTTGTTTCCTTTGCAGGAAGTTGCAAGAAGGATGGTTCCTCGCCACCTGCGTAGATGGTTGCAGGAATGAGGTTAGCAACGCGCATACGACGAGCTGCACCCTTACCAAATTCAGTACGTACGTCACCAGTTAAAGTGATATCTGCCATAATATTTCTCCTTGTAATATCTGGCTTTGGGACACTCGAAAACCAGCAGGAGAAAAGCATAAAGATTTTCTCTGATGGGCCAAGTCGATTACGGGACTACTCCCCTCGCCAAAGCAACTTTTCTAAGATAGCATATGGGGCAGAAAACGTATAGTCCTATTCACAGGCTACGCCATCCTTATCGCGATCTAGTTTCGAGCTGTATCCTGGCTGTCCCTGATACAGCGGCGCAGCACCAGCTGCTCGCACTGCTGCGCAGTTCGGATAATAAGTGTTAGCAGCTTGTTGCTGTTGCTGCTGTTGAGCTTGCGCGGCGGCCTGGGCCGCAGCTGCTGCTTGAGCTGCCGCCTGAGCATCTTGCTGCTTCTTATACTCGATGTTTGAATTCACGTCATTTACTGCCTGATTAACTTCTGTCACCGCAGCATTAATCTGTTCCGGAGTGGCTGATTCAGAGTTCATAACTGATTGCAAATTATCGACTTTCTGTCGCAATGTATTACGGTATTGTTCATTCTCCATTCGACCTGCCGAAGAATCAAATGTTGAGTTTCCTTGCTCTACAACTCCTTGAGCTGCTTGTTTAGCTTCGTCTACCAGTTTTTGTTTCTGGCTAGATTCAACTTTTGTGATTGCTTCAGCCAGCGCAGATGTCTCCTTAACAATCTTTTGTGCGTGACTAGTAGAAGTTAGCTTTTGCTTAAGAATTTTATCTAGCGAATCAATCTTTTCTTTCAAAACCTTGCGCGTGGATTCATCAGCAACTTTGCCTTCAGAGCTTTCATAGAGTTTCTGAGCAACACTTAGTTTTGCTGTCGCTTCTTTTTTAGCTTCATCTATTGTTTTCTCATATTGTGACGAGTCTGTCTCTTTATCTAAAGAATTGGCATCTGTGCTGGAGCACGCCTGAAGAGGGATAAAGAACAAGAGAATGAGTAAACATATGCATTTTCGTACTAGGAACTTCTTTGTCTTATTCGTACTTTTAATCATTTTTTCTCTCTTAATAACTCAGTTGAGGGATATCGTAGCCAAAATTTTGGGGGAGAGAGAACTATTCCCCCTCCCCGATTACTTAAAGCGATGTCTAGTCAGCGATTAACTCTTTGACTGCCGCAATAATGGATTGCAGCTGAGCCTTTGCGTCGCCGAACAGCATCTGTGTGTGCGGATCGAAATACAGTTCGTTTTCGATGCCTGCATAACCGCGGCCGCGACCGCGCTTAATAACGACGGTGCTTTGCGACTTATCCACGTCCAAAATAGGCATACCGGATACTGCTGTACCAGGTTTGCGCGCGGCAGGATTAGTCACATCGTTCGCGCCAACCACGAGAGATACAGAGGTTGATGGGAACTGCGGATTAATATCGTCCAAATCGATGAGCTGCTCGTATGGCACGTTAGCTTCTGCTAAGAGCACATTCATATGGCCAGGCATACGACCCGCGACCGGATGGATAGCATAGGATACTTCGATACCGCGTTCCTCGAGAAGCTGACCGAGATCTGCCAGTTCGCGCTGAGCCTGAGCCTGAGCCAGACCGAAGCCAGGAACGAAGACCACCTTATCCGCGTAAACAAGCTGAACAGCAACATCATCAGCAGTTGTTTCTCGCATGGTACCTTCTGGACCATCGCCTGCAGCGCCTGCAGCGCCTGTATCACCAAAGCCGCCGAGCAGAACGGATGACAGCGGGCGGTTCATCGCCTTAGCCATCAAAATAGACAGCGTTACACCTGCGGAACCAACCAAAGCACCTGCAACAATCAAAGCAACGTTATCGATTGCCAAACCGCTCATAGCTACAGCTGTACCAGTGCAGGCGTTGAGAACGGAAATAACAACCGGCATATCTGCACCACCAATAGGCAGAACGAACAGAACACCATAAACGCAGGCAACAACTACAGTTACGATGCTCCACAGAACGCGCTGCTGTGGATGAATGCACAGCATAACGAAGGATGCGAGTGTACCGATAATCAAAATAACGTTAATCAGGTTCTGACCAGGCAAAGCAATTGGCTTGCCAGGAATAACGCCCTGCAGTTTACCAGCAGCAATAAGCGAACCAGTAAAAGTAACAGCACCAATAATCACACCAAGGCCTGCAGTAATAAGCAGAACAAGGGTAAGCCCAGATACATTCGCAGTCAAAATATCGTTGAGAGCAACGAGGGCTGCAGCTCCACCGCCCACAGTGTTAAACACAGAAACAAGCTGAGGCATATCGGTTATCTGAACCTTCACAGCGGACCAGACGCCTGCGATCGTACCCAATGCGATACCAGCGATAAGAACGTAGACGGCAGTCATGTCTGCGATCTTAGTGGCAAACATGTGCACGAAAGCCATAACTACTGCCACAACCATACCGGCTGCAGACACGAAGTTACCCTTACGTGCGGTTTTTGGAGAGTTCATGTAGTGCAAGCCCATAACGAACAGGACGGCGGAGAACACATACACGAACCAGGTAATAATATCCAAAGTGGAAGTAGTCATGCTTTATTCACCGTCCTTCTTGTCGTCCTTGTTCTCATCCTTCTTCGAGGACTTAAACATTTCGAGCATGCGATCGGTAACTACATAACCGCCCACAACGTTCATCGTGCCCAGCACTGCTGCGAGGAAGATGAAAACATAAGCCAACGGCGTGTGTGCGTGAGCTGCCACAATAACAACACCCACAATAATGATGCCGTGAATAGAATTAGCGCCAGACATTAAAGGAGTGTGCAAAGTTGCTGGCACTTTACCAATAACTTCCACGCCAATAAGCAAGGCCAGAACAAAAAGCGTAATAGCAATAACCAAACTTGGCATTTACTTATCCCCTCCTGCAACAACCATGGCTGCATCAATCTCATCGTTCATATCAACCGTCAAAGCAGCTGGAGCGCCTTCTTCTGCTTCGCGCACGAAGTGAACCAGCGTATCTGCCAAGTTGCGCGCAATCTGCTGAGACGCGGTAACTGGAACACCGCTAGCCAAATCAGGATCACCAATAATAGTGACTCCAGATTCGGTAATAACGCGCTCGCGAGCAACAGAGCCTTCTACATTGCCGCCAAACTCGCTGGCAGCGCAGTCAACGATAACAGCACCACGCTTGAGTCCATTCACACCTGCAGAAGTGAGGAGCATTGGTGGTTTGCGTCCAGGAACCTGAGCTGTGGTAATAATAACATCGAAATCTGCTGCCTTCCTATCAACTGCAGCTTGCTGAGCTGCGCGTTCTTCAGCAGTCAGCTCTCGAGCATAACCGCCGTCGCCCTGCCCCTTGGTTAAATCAACATCGAGGTCGAGGAACTTAGCACCCAAAGACTCCACTTCGCTCTTCGCTGCTGGGCGTACATCGTATGCCGTAACAACTGCTCCTAAACGCTTGGCAGTACCAATTGCCTGCAATCCCGCAATACCAGCACCCAAAACCAAAACCTTAGCTGGACGAATTGTTCCTGCAGCAGTGGTCATCATTGGGAAGAACGAGCCGTACGCATCGGCAGCTTTAAGCACTGCCTTGTAGCCAGTAACAGAATTCTGTGAGGTCATCTCGTCCATGGACTGTGCGGACGAGAGTTGACGAGGCAAACGCTCCATAGCTACAGCGGTGAGTCCGCGCTGCTTGAGCGAGTCTACATATGCTTCGTCAGTAAACGACTGCAAAGCGCCAATAACCCAGGTTCCAGGCTTAATGCTTGCCAGTGTGTCTTCGGATGGGCGGCCTACGAAACCGAGCACATCGCTGCTGGCAATAACTTCGTCGCGTGTAGCAACGCGTGCTCCAGCCTTTTCGAAATCAGCATCGGTAAAGTGAGCGTCGAGGCCCACACCTTGTTCAACAACGCAAACAACACCGCTGCGCTTAAGGCGGGTGACGATATCTGGCGTAATACCAGTTCGCTTCTCCACCTCAGTGCGCTCGGAGAGCACACCATAGGTAACAACAATTTCTTTGTCTGCCACGAGTCCTCCTCAACTCATGTTTCTCTCATGCTTGGCATGCTTGCTTGCGGTACATGCGGTGTATGCAGTACGTGCGCACAGTGCGGTACGCACCTGCGGTATATGCAGTTCATACGTGCGGCACGTACATGGCTGCACGGTTAGTGCCGCATGTTCAGTGCGAGTGCCCATTACATGTAGTACGGGCAGTGCGGTACGCGCAGTGCGAGCGCCAAGCTTCTGTCTTACATGTGTTAGTCTATCGGTTCAGTGTTACTAAATGTGACGTATGCAACTCAAAGTCCACGCATTGAACAGTTTGTGCGAAAATGTGCGGTTTTCTCGTGGCCTTTCTCTCACGTTGTGAGCAACGGTCTTTTCTTCAATGCTGTCTAGCTGCCCGCGTTCTCTAATGCTGTTTCATAGGTCGCGTTCTCGCACGTCGGGTTACACAGCAGCACCCACACTATCTGTTCATGCCTGTCTAGTGCTTGCTTCTATCCCTATCCGTTCCTGCTCAGTCCTCCTGCCTGTGCACGCTTTCTACCCCGCTATCTATTCATGCCCGTTCCTCTCTATCTCTTCCCTATCGGCTCCCTATGCACTCTCTATGCCCGTTCCTCTCTGGCACTTCCCTATATCTTTCCTGTCGCCTCCCTATCCCCCTCTATGCCCTTCTCTTTTCACTCCACGCCCACCTATCCACTCCACGCCGTAAAATATGGGAGTTGTATATGGCGTATTCAATAAAGCGAATACATGCCCACACTTACAGAGGCGATTGCAGAGAGGTAGCTCATGAGCGTTCTGAACACAGTATCCGCAGCATTTAATCGAACAGTGGAAAGCGTAAAATCCACTGTGAAATCCGTTGCTTCTCCATCGGACTCCGACCAATTCGTGACTTTCGGTGCACCGACTGCCTTTGATAAATCTGCTTTTGGTGATCCTCGCATTATGAACTGGTCGTCTCCAGAATTTCCTACAACAACCTATATCGACCCTGAATCTGGCTTGCTGACCACTTCTACAGAAGGTGTGCGCGAAACTCCAGAGAATATGTCTGTGTATCACTTATATGAACAGCGTGCACACGATATGGGTAACGAGGTTATGTACACCTTTAAGGTCAACGGTGAATGGGTTGACCGTACTGCTAACCAAGTTTTAGCAGATATTCGTAATGCTGCTAAAGGTTTGCTCAAGCGTGGTTTGAAGAAGGGCGATGCTGTTGCTTTTATGTGTCAAACCAGCTATGAGTGGGATATTTTTGATGCCGCTGTTTTAGCTGTGGGCGGTGTGCTCGCTACGATTTATGACACTGATTCGGCTGAACAAATCCGCACTATCGTCAATAATTCAGACGCTGTGCTGCTCATGACCCAGACAAAGGATATGTACAAGAAGGCTGAGGGCGCAATGAACGACTGCCCTACCCTCAAGTACATTAGCTGCATCGAAAACGGTGCTCTCGAAGAGCTGCAGGCATATGGTCATTCCATTTCCGATGAGGAGCTGGACGAACGCATCGCCTCTATTCATAAAGACGATTTGTGCTCCATCGTTTATACCTCTGGCTCTACGTCCGCTCCTAAGGGCGTGGAAATGACGCACGCCAATTATCTTGCTTTTGCTCTGAATCTGCGTGCTTTCATTCCAGATTTATTAGAGAACGATACTCATACTGTGCTTCTCTTCCTGCCACAGGCGCATAGTTTCGCTCGTGCTATTAACTACGGTGTGGTAAATTCACGCATTCGCATTTATATTGCCACCGGCATTAAGACCTTGTTGCAAGATTTAGCTGTAGCTCGTCCAACAGTTATGATTGCTGTTCCTCGTGTTTTCGAAAAGGTCTACAACGCTGCCTCTCAGAAGGCAGGCCGCGGCGTTAAGGGACACGTATTTAACGCCGCAGCTAACGCTGCGCGTGACTACATGAATCAGATTTCTGAATCTGGTCATGCTAGTGCTTTGGCTACCGCTCGTCGTGCCAGCTTCGACCCAATTGTCTACTCTTCCCTGCGTCAGGCTTTGGGCGGTCGCGCTAAGTGGCTGGTGTGCGGCGGTGCGCCTTTGGATCCGCAATTACTCTCCTTCTTCCGTGGTGCTGGTCTTCCAGTTTATGAAGGCTACGGTATGACTGAAACTACTGCTCCATGTGCTTTCACTCCGTTAAGCGTTCCGTTCCACGCTGGTTCTGTGGGTATTGCTTTCCCAGGCTTCACTCTTCGTTTAGCTGAAGACGGCGAGATTCAAGTGAAGGGTGCTGGCTGCTTTAAGGCTTACCATAAGAATGAGGAAGCTACTGCTTCTTCCTTTACTGAGGATGGATGGATTGCGTCAGGCGATTTAGGCGCTTTAACTCCTGATGGTTTGCTGTACATTACCGGACGTAAGAAAGATTTGATTATTACTGCAGGTGGTAAGAACGTTTCTCCTACACCTATTGAAGCCTCTATTAAGCGTTGCGGCATTGTTTCGCAGGCTTTGGTTTTGGGAGATAAACGTCCGTTTATTTCTGCACTGATTACTTTAGATGAAGAAGCAACACGTGTATGGATGGCTCAGGAAGGGCTTGATACTTCTTTGACGATGGAAGAGATTGCCAATAATGCGGCTGTGCGCGGTGAAATTCAAAAATATGTGGACGAGGCAAATGAAGGCGTTTCGCGCGCTGAATCTGTACGTAAGTTTATTGTTTTGCCAGAAGACTTTACACAGGATAATGGTTTGCTTACTGCTTCAATGAAAGTGATTCGTCCGAAGGTTTTGGCTCATTATCAAAATCTTCTTGATACGCAGATGTATAAGCCTCGCAAGAAGTAACTGCCAGCTATAAAATTGATAACTCCCGTTTCTTGTTCAATATAAATTGTTCGAGGAACGGGAGATTTATATGTACTGGATGTGTGTGGAAGAAACACAATTGTAAACATATCGATAGTTCCCAAGACAAGTTGAAGGCAATGGATTCAATAGATTGTAGCTCGATTTTGTAGGTAGCAGGTGCGTGGAGGTTGTGAGCGTAGAACGCTTGCAACGCTGACGTCTATTTTTAAGGTTTTATCAGCTCTCATGCGTTCCTGAAAGTTGCTAGCGCTTAGCGCTATCAACGCTGGTGTCCGATTTTGAGCTTAAATGTGTGCTCTCAGCTTCGTGGAAGTTGTGAGCGTGACTCGCTGACAATGTGTACGCTCGAAAAACGTTCTCAATTCTCGCTCATGAGTACGTAGAAGTTGTTAGCGTCAAGCTCTAACAACGTTCGCGTTCACTTTTAAGGGTGGTTGAAGTCCTCATTTGTGTGTGAATCGTGAAGTGCTAGAGCAAGGCATGATTCACGCACATGGTGAAACGATACACCAAGTCACGTTTCACGAACCGCTCAAGCTCCCATCTGCGTCAAGAATAAGTGAACAAACAAAAACTCGGATACAATCCAAGAACACGATAACGCTGTTCCACAACGAACTGCCCTGTTGTATGTTATTTTGTTCATATTCACAAAAAGCGAGTACGCTACGAGGTATGCGTATATTCCAGACAGGAACAGGCGCTGGGTCTCCAGGGGGGGGGAAAAAAATGAAAAGAAAAAATTGGCAAGGTCTAGAATACGTTATGCTAGGTCAGCTGATTGTAGGAGCATGTCTACAGGTTTATCTCGTCATAAGCTCTTCCCATTTACCATGGTCATATTTATTAGCTGGTTTCCTTCTCACAGTAGGAACCTTGGTACTCTTCTTGGTCTTGGAATGAGTCATGGTTTTAATAAAATAATTACCTACATATTAGCTGGTCTAGCTGCAATAATCGTGTGTATTGTGTGCATATTATAATGCATTAATTTAATTGTGGTGGTTCACTCTTAAGAATGAACCACCACAACTTTATTGGTATAGTAACTCAGTTGCTTACTTTTCAAATGGATAAGTCATTCCCCACTCGCCCCGAATCTGATCCATGATATTCACCATGCGCAAACTCTCAGCATGTGGCATCGCTTCCGGTTCAATCTCTGCGCGACCAATAGCCTCAATCACAGCGGCAACCTCATACTCAAAACCAGTGAGTTGCTCCGGAATTTCAGGATGATCAAGCACCTCATAAGCCTTGTTCATCACCACAATATCTGAAGGATTATTCACGTTCTCCACGCGAATAATTCCCTTCGTTCCACGAATAAAACCGCAGCGGTCTCCTACCTCCCAGTAAGAAGAAGTCATATCGGCCATCGCCTTATTATCAAACCATAAAGTAGTCTGTGAGACCTCATCCATACCTTGATCCGATAAACGTGCCGAAGTAACCAATTTCTCTACCTGTGCAGGCATAAACATGCTAATGAAGTTCAACGGATAAATACCAACGTCAAGCAAAGCACCGCCAGCCAATTCAGGATTCGTTATGCGTTCTTTCGTCATCATCGGATACGAAAGATTTGCACTCATCGAGGTAATATCACCAATAACACCAGAATCAAGAATATTCTGAATAATACCACGCGAAGGCACATAACGAGTCCAAATAGCCTCAGCACAGGTCAGCCCTGTCTCTTGTGACTTAGCAATCACTTCATGTGCTTCACGAGTATTCACAGTAAAAGGCTTCTCAATCAGCACATGCTTACCAGCGTCCATACATGTAATAGCTTGCTCAGCATGGAAACGGTGAGGTGTGGCGATATAAACTACGTCTACGTCTGCATCGGCAAGCATCTCACTGTACGAACCGTAGGCAACTTCGACGCCGTATTCATCTGCAAAAGCCTGCGCACGTTCGAGTGAGTCGCGCGTAGCCACTGCATACAGTTTTACGCGGCCGGACCATCGGTCATCTTTTTCCATCATCTTTACAGTTGTAGCCATTTTTGTAGCGATCTTACCCGCACCTAAAATAGCGATATTCGTTGTGAACGTCACTGTCCTATCCTCTCGGTAGTACTGTACTTTCTTACGGCGCTAAACGTCTCCTCAAGGCGTCCCCTCAAAAAACCTAAAATCTAAAATGCAAACTAACCGTTAAAGCCCAAACGCTCCAACTTCTTCGGATCGCTCTGCCAGTCTTTCGCAATCTTCACATGCAAAGTTAACGTGGACTTCATACCCACAATACGGTTAATCGGCGTGCGCAGTTTTTTCTTCACACGCACAAGGTTTTCCGCGCCCTTGCCTAAAATAATCGGTTTCTGGCTGCTGCGTTCAATATAAATCGAAGCATATACCTGAGCACGACCGTCTCCATCAGAATCATCGTTATCAGCAGGATACACAATATCGTCCACAGTTACAGCCAAAGAATGAGGAAGCTCATCGTCTAACTGTTCAAGGAAAACGCCACGGATAAGCTCAGCAATAGTATCCTGTGCAGTTTCCTCACTCTTCTGCTCAGTTGGATACATTTGCGGACCTTCCGGCATCTGCTGAGCAAAAACAGCACGAACCTCATCCACATTGTCATATTCGCGAGCAGACACAGGCACGATCTCGGTGAAGTTTCCGAACTGATCCATGCCAATAAGCTTTTCCACTAATTCGGAACGGTTCAAGCCGTCAATCTTGGTCAGCACGCCAATGACTGGCTTCGTCCATTGCCACTGACCGTTCTCATCTTTGCGCGAGAATACTGAGCGCAGGCGCGATAGAATGCGCTTATCTCCCGAACCAATCTCCTGATCTGCAGGAAGCAAGAAAGCAATTGCATCAGCATCTGAGAGTGACTCATCAACCATATCATTCAAACGCTGCCCCAACAAAGTGCGCGGACGGTGAATACCCGGCGTATCCACCAGCACAATCTGATACTCATCTGTGGTGAGGATTGCGCGAATAACTTTACGTGTCGTTTCAGGACGCGATGAGGTAATAGCAATCTGAGTTCCCATAAGAGCATTAATCAACGTAGATTTGCCCACATTTGGACGGCCTACAACAGCAATAAAACCGGAACGGTACTCAGATTCACTCATCTCTTATCCTTCACATAGTTTGCGCCTAGTTTTGTGCCATGCAACGCTTAGTTTGCGCTATGTGCAGTTAGTTTGCGCCGTGAAGCGCTTCGTGCACTTTTACTGCAGTTCTAATTCCTGCTGCGGTTTTACTACAGTTTTACTATATTAAAACCGCACATACTCTTAAGCGTTTATGTAAACACTTTACTCTGCGCCTGTTATTTTCTTGTGTTTGTTATGTTACTTTTGCTTATATCTTACGGTTGGTTTGTTACGCTTCTTTTACTGCGCTTCTTTTGTAACGCGCTCCTGTGGCGCATTATCGTCCGAGCTTGTCTCGTTCTTTTCGATTGTATCAGCCATGGTATCCGCGATACGTTGAATTTCGATGGTTGACACCTTCTTTCTTCGCCCAGCTGAATCGATAGCTTTCAACTCCAAGCCGCGTGTTTGTGCACTTGAACCGACGATTGGGACTCTTCCTAATGCTTTAGTGAGTAAACCATAGGCTGTATCTACGTCATTTTCGTCGAGGTCAATCTCGAACAGTTCCTCAATATCGGTAATAGACGTACGCGCTGGCACACGCCACCCACCATTCGCCATGCGTTCTGGTTCGTGACGCTGCACTTTATCGTGCTCATCTTCCATCTCTCCCACAATCTGCTCGAGAGCATCTTCGATGGTGACCATACCCGCAATACCACCATATTCGTCCACAACAATAGCCACGTGCTGACGCTTTGTTTGCATGTCGTGGAAAAGATCATCCACTGGCTTGGACTCCGGAACAAGCATTGGTTCGCGCATAATCGTGTCGATTGTACGCTCTCCAGCCGCGGGATTAAATGCTGTTGCTCGCACAGCATCTTTTAAGTAGGCAATTCCCCTCAAATCATCAATAGTTTCACCTGTGACTGGCACGCGAGAAAAGCCCGATCTTGAGCAATCTTTGAGCATATCGGTGAGAGTTGTTGATTTTTCGAGAGAAAACATATCTGTTCGTGGCACCATAATTTCGCGCGTTAATGTGTCGGTAAGAATAAGCACGTTGCGCAGCATTTCAGAAATTTCCGGGTCGAACATATGTGCTTCAATCAGACGGTCGATTGTAGAACGCGCTTGCTCGTGATGGATTTGTTCGAGCTCTTCGTCATCTGAGAGAGTTGGACGTGACTGATTGCGCTCGCTACGTTCTGCAGCTACGCGCGGCATTAGATGCATAGCCCGTGCAATAAATGGTGCATAGTTAAGCAAGATTGTGACTGATTGCTGATTAGATGAGCGCGGAGAGATGAGTGCCGCAATTCCAGCGCTGATAAGGGCGAAGATTAGTCCAATAGTGATTTGCAGCCAAATACGCACGCCGAAGACGCCCGCGGCGGTGGCGATGAGCGCGCCGATGAGCACATTAGAGACGACGCGCCAAAAGGTGCAGGTGACCGCCGCACGGTGGCGATGGATGATGATGTTTTGGGCGTGGCGGATGCGCGCTAAAGTTTTCTTGCGCACAAAATCAGATTCTTCATTAGTGCGCACTTCCAAAATCAAATTATTTAAATTAGAGCGCGTCACTCGTGAAATAGCAGATTCGCTTGACGCCATAATCAGAGAAAACCATAGCAATCCCAACGAAATAACACATAAACTGACTGCAAGAATAATGGAAGTTACGCTCATTACTCGTCCTCCTGCTCAGAAAGTTCATAAGGCAAAACTTCTGTAAGAGTTCCTGGACGAGCAGCCAAGAAGGTCAATAACAGTTGACGTTGCAGACCAAACATCTCTCGCTCTTCCTCAGGAGTAGAATGATCAAATCCTGTTAAATGCAAACAACCGTGAATGGTCAGTAAGAGCAGCTCCTCAATAGTGGAATGTCCTGCACTTTGCGCTTGAACCGCCGCTACTGCCGGACACAACACAATATCGCCCAGCATTCCTTCCACGAGTTCCGTGCCGTTTCCTGGACGCAGTTCATCCATAGGGAAACTCATCACATCCGTAGGTCCCTCAAGATTCATCCATTTGAGGTGAAGCTCTTCCATGGCATCTGGTTCGTTAAAAATAATCGTTAAATCGCTATGTGTGCTCACATGCAACTGATCCATCACCCATAAACCAAGTTGTGAGAACACTTCTGGATCAATATTCCAACGACTTTCATTAAGAACATCTACGCTCATTTTGTACTTCTTGTCCTACTTATTCTGTCTTATTCTGTGTCTTGTGTTTTTGCTGTGCAGCAGTAAAGGCATCGTATGCACTCACAATACGTCCTACGAGGTTATGACGCACAACATCGTCAGAGCCGAGATGCACGAAAGCAATATCGTCAACGTCTCCCAGCACTTTTTCAATCTGTAATAATCCTGAACGATACACAGAAAAATCAACCTGTGTAACATCCCCAGTAATAACCATGCGCGTATTGAATCCCAAACGTGTTAGGAACATTTTCATCTGCTCAGGTGTGGTATTTTGTGCCTCATCTAAAATAACGTACGCGTCGTTAAGCGTTCGACCGCGCATATACGCTAAAGGAGCTACTTCAATCGTATTATCAGCAATATAGCGTTGCATACGCTCGTTTCCGAGCATATCGGACAAAGCGTCATAAAGCGGACGTAAATACGGATCGACTTTCTCATTAAGCGTGCCAGGTAAGAAACCGAGATTTTCGCCTGCTTCTACGGCTGGACGGGTCAAAATAATACGTCGTATAGCGCCGTCTTCAAACGCGCGGACTGCTTTAGCTACAGCCAGATAGGTTTTACCCGTACCGGCAGGGCCAATACCGAAAGTAATGGTATGCGATTCAATAGCATTAATATAGTCAACCTGTCCAGCTGTTTTCGGGCGGATAGGGACTCCGTGAGCCATCGTAATAACGCGAGGAATATGTTGACCGCCTATTGTTGTGCGCTGGCCAGATACAGAACTTTTTACGTTATTTTCTGTGTGCGGACGACCGATAAAGTGTGGACGTTCATCTGGGAAACGCGGAGCAGATTGCTTTATTTTGCGCTCTTTACGGTCAGCTTTCTGACTGAGTTTATTCGAAAGTAAACGCTCAACATCGTCCACACTCAGCGGGTTCGTATAAGCGGTATCAATAATATTATTGAGAAAATCTTGAGCAGCTAAAGCGTCTGCCTCAGTACGCGCAGAACTAGATACGATAGCAATAGTATTGCCACGCACTACGAAAGTAAGATCCGAATATGCTTTTTCGATAAGCCGTAATATCTGATCTTCTGGACCACATACGCTTACAGGATTAAGTTCAGCAGGAATAGTAACTGTGCGAGTAGTAGTACCTGATTGTGCCAAACTTTATTCTCCTTCTAATTTTTGACCAGTCAGCACATGAGCATGGCAGTGGAACACTGTTTGACCAGCATCTTCCCCAGAATTAAAGATCAAACGGAACTGACCGTTGTATTTTTCGTTAGCAATGCTTTGAGCTGTAGATACGATTTCAGCCAGCAAGCTTGGGTCTGCCTGAGCCACCTCGCTCACACGAGCAAAATGATTTTTAGGAACAACTAGAGCATGAACTTCTGCCTGTGGATTCAGGTCTGCGAAAGCGTATGTACGTTCGGTTTCCATAATTTTTGTGCTAGGAATTTCTCCCTGAATAATCTTGCAGAAAATGCAGTTGCTGTCGAGTGCCATTATTGCTCCTTACTTTACCCACAATGTACTGGTGTTTATTCTAGCAATATCGCACCATATTATGCGTATCGTTCCAACACACGGCTGAGCAAGGTGAGAGCTACGCTTCCTGCACTTGAAGCGCGTAAAATATTACTACCGATTACGCAGACATGAGCGCCTGCTGCAGTTAGCTGTGCTACCTCGTTGTCGCTGATGCCGCCTTCTGGTCCTACTGCAACCCAGATAGTGCATTCGGTATTCAGAGATTTGACATGTTCCTCGATGCGAGACCACGTATCTGTGGCATCTTGATGCAAAACAACCACTATATCGTCCGCTTCAGTTGCTTGTTTAGTCCACTCGACCAGCTGTTTTGTTGTTTTCATTGATTCAAGCTGCGGCAAGAGAGCTCGTCGTGACTGCTCTGTGGCGGAGACGAGAACATCTTTCCATTTACGCAATGCTTTCTCAGCCTTATTTCCCTTCCATTGCACAATAGAGCGCTGAGATTGCCATGGCATAACAGAATCAACACCGATTTCTGTAGCCATTTCAATAGCTTGTTCGTCGCGTCCTGACTTCGCTAAAGCCTGAATAAGTCCGAGCTTTACGCATGGAACTTCTATCTGGTCTATTGCCTCAATCATCACAGTTCCTGCAGCTGTGTCAGATACCCTTGCTGTAGCTACACGACCTAAGCCATCGGTTAAGCATAACTGCTCGCCTTCACCCAAGCGCATCGATTTTAATGCGTGCATGGAAATCGCGGACGGTAAGATGTACTGCTCGCCACTGTGAGTGGGAAAATCAGCAGGCTTATCGGTATCTTGACGCACAACGAACATTGGTAAAGTCATGTTAAGCCTTTCTGCGGCGTAGCGGATGTGTAAACAAGCGGGCAATATAGTGTTTCAGCGAGATCATAAGAGCTGCTATAACAATAGTAATCATGCCAACAAAATCGGCTGGATAGAAACTAGCATGGAACATTGCTACCGTAAAAACAACAGAAGCTACTGGCTCTAATGAAGCAAGCAAACTACTTTGCACAGGCCCTGTGTAGGCAGCGCCTTTGAGGAAAAGCGTGTACGCAATAATAGTACCAACGCCGATGATGCCCAGATAACCAAGAATAATTGGACCATCCCAGATAAACTTTTCTGTCCACACGTGTGAGCCAAGGGAAAATAGACCACCACCTACAAGCATAGACATGCCAATGCTGAGAAGACTACCCCACTGCTGCACAATTTTGACGGGAAGAATAATATAAGCTGTGTAGGTGAAAGAGGAGAAAATTCCCCAGAACAAACCCTTTGGGTTAATAGCCAAAGAGTTAAGCTCACCGTGCGTGGCGAGTAAATACGTGCCACTCATAGCCAGAATTACAGCCAAGATTTCGAGGAGTGCTGGCGGAATGCGGTTTTTAAAGCAGGTATATGCCAAAACGGTAACGGGTGTGAGATACTGCAGAACTGTTGCTGTTCCAGCGTTCGTGTAGTGGATGGCCTGCAAATAGGCGAATTGATTGGCAACGATACCGAAAATCGCGAACAGCAGCATGTCTTTGAGGAATGCAGGTGTTCGCATTGCTTGAACAATACTTTTCGGGTTACGCAAAGCAACGATAGCAACAAGTACTGCGCCTGCAATAACGAGGCGCAGGGAGGTTACCGCGTTTACTGAAATACCGCGTTGTAGTAAATATTGACCACTGACTCCAGAAATGCCCCACGCGATGCTAGCTGTAAGAACCATTGCGCTACCGACGATTTTTGGCGACATTGGTATCCTCCGATTTTTGTATTTTCGCTCATCCTTCGCGAACCAGCCTCAAGTATATGAGGGTGTATCTATATGTTCGAGCTATTTCTTAAATGCGGCGTTTCGCCTGATTTTTCAATGCATTTGCCCTGCTGGTAGACTCTCAGAATGTATATTCGACACGCCAATATGCATAGTCTGAAACTCTGTGGTATTCTTTCTAACTGTTGCTTAATGCACTTGCGTAAAGTACTGTCCGGGTGGCGGAATGGTAGACGCGCTAGCTTGAGGTGCTAGTGCCCATTTTATACGGGCGTGCGGGTTCAAGTCCCGCTCCGGACACAATTTCAAGGATACATTCACAATGTGTCCTTTTCTTTTTTCCCTAGTTAGTCTGGTTGATAAGCCTGATTTGGTTCTTCAGTTTTTAGCGGGGGTTGTGTAGGTTGCAGGTGCGTGGAAGTTGTGAGCGCACAACACTAACAATGCTCGCGGTCATCGTTGAGAGTGTTTTCGGTCTTCGTGCTATGCGTGAATCATGGAACGGTCTACCAAGTCACGCTTCACGAACCACCCCAGGACTCCTACACACCGCAATAATAACCAGATAAGCCCAACCACAACCAAAACCCCACGAAAACCC
>NZ_ATVB01000024.1 GCF_000420505.1 Alloscardovia omnicolens DSM 21503
TGAATGTGCATCGCAGTGCTCGTTTGAAGGATTCGACGGTGATTTATATTTTGTCGGAGTCTTTCTCGGATCCCTCTCGTGTGCCGGGGTTGAAGGTGAGTAAAGATGTGATGCCTTTTGTGCGTGAGCTTAAATCGAAGACGACGTCTGGTTTGATGTTGTCGTCTGGTTATGGTGGTGGTACGGCTAATTTGGAGTATATGGCGTTGACGGGTTTGTCGATGAGTAATTTTGCTCCGTCTTTGAGTTCTCCGTATCAGCAGTTGGTTCCTACGCAAAAGTGGTCGGCGAGTGTTAATCAGTTGTGGGGTGAGCAAGCTTCATTGGCTTTTCATCCGTATCAGTCGAATATGTATTCGCGTAATATGGTGTATAAACGCTTTGGATTCTCGCAGTTTAGTACTTTAGATGGTCCTTTGTTTATTTCTCCAACTACTAAGTTGGGTACTTCTCCATATGTGTCTGATAAATCAACGTATACCTCTATTTTGAATTCTTTGGAGAAGGTTGATCAAAGCCCTCATTTCTATCAGGTTGTGACCATGCAAAACCACATGCCGTATAAGAATTATTATGCGAATAATGAAATTAAGGCAGAAAGCATTACGGGTACACCGTTAGAAGATAGCGAGAAATCCTCAATTGAAACCTATGCCAAGGGCATGGAATATACTGATGGATGTACTAAGGAATTCCTCGAACAGTTGGATAAGCTGAATCGTCCAATTACTGTGGTGTTCTACGGTGACCATCTGCCAGGTGTTTATAAGAGTGCTGCTAAGGACGATAATAATTCTGTAGCTTTGCATGAGACTGATTATTTTATTTGGTCGAATAAAGCGTCTGGTGTGGATAATGCTCAGGCAGCTGAGAAAGCGACGAATAGCGCGTATACCTCGCCTAACTTCTTTACTGCTCAGTTAGCTGAACACTTGAACGCTAAGGTGAGCCCATATATTGCCTTCTTAACAGCACTACACGCCAAAGTTCCAGCAATGGAACCTCCAGTAGTGAATAAGATTCAAGGATGGAGCCGTATTCCTGATGGTCAAGCTCTGTACTTGGATAACGAAGGTAACTATTTGGACGTATCACAGGCTGATGCGCAAACCAAGCAGTTGCTAGAAGATTACAAGTTTGTTCAGTACGATTTTACAGCTGGAAAGAACTACTTAAAGAATACGGACTTTATGAATATTTCATAGACTCGTGGTGTAATTCGCGAGGGTCGTGTATACTAGCAAAAGCTCCCATGTGGCGATATGTCACCCAACTCCCCCAGGGCAGGAATGCAGCAAGGGTAAGTGATCTCTGTCGGGTACGTGGGAGTTTTTCTTTTTCTTCTGATGCGCTGTTAGTATCTTTCTGCGCAATCGGGCTTTACACTGTGTTCAATTCGAGAGGCTTTTACTCTCTCGCATTCTGCTTAACCGATTCATACACCTGTTATGCCAGTTTTGATGCGCAAAAAAGGCTTCACACGTGGCATATCGGTTGCGCGTATCGACTTCACACATGAACGCGGGTTTCAATCACTCTTAAAAGGCATGCTAGCAACTTTCACGCACTTGTAACCTACACAACCCCGCTAAGTCCGAAGAACCAGTTTGCTGTATTATTCATCGTTGTGATTAGCTATGAATGATACAGCCCAATAGGCTTCTACTTTCGCGTGGTAGAAGCTTTACCACGTAGCGCTAACTGGTAGGTACGAAAGCTAAAGCTATGTGTTGTGTTAGTACGAAACAGATTTCATTGATTTTCAAGGAAAGATCACAAACTGTATCAGTGATACAGTGCTTTAACTTTCATAACTACTGTTTGCTATGACAATTAAAGATGGAACACGGTGTTTTGAATGCTCGGTAAAAGCTTTACCAAGTAGAGTAACTGGTAGGTACGAACGATACAGCACATGGGAACGCGCGTGCGATAATGTTTGTAGTTAGGCTTAGCGCAGATGACCCTCAAATCTCAAGCTTCCTAGACCGAAAGCATGAACCATGAGCTATACACTTGAAAATCTAAAGAAAGAACGAAAAATCAGCAAAACCACGATGCATGCAGCGAGGAAACATGTTGACGACACTATCCGAGAGTTTAAGGAAAAACAAAAAATCTCACAACACAGCTCCCCACAGTCAGCGGAACTATGTCGTAAGACATGAGCTTCAGTACCATACTGTATATCGTATGTTCATATTCAGTGCTGATTTTCAGGTCTTCCTGCGCACATCGAAGTAATCGAGTACTGTGTACTCACATGGCAGACGAAATGAATAATCAGAACGCAGAACACCAAGGCGCAGGCGAGACCGTCAATCCAACGATGGCAATACCTGCTCCTCCGAGCCAAGTTAGCCAGCAGAAAAACGAGATATTGATGCCTTCTCATAGAGAGGAAAGCAACAATTCCAACGAGCAATCTTCGAACGCGAGTGATGATAACGCGCTCAATACTAAAGCATCCACAGAAGCCACAGCGAAGTCTGCAGCCAACATCAGCTCTCACGTCAGCTCTCAAGATCGTGGTTCCGACGAATATTTGGCCACTCATCCGCGCGTCAGCGCTGTGGTATCGAGCATTGTTTTTGCCGTTCTAGGATTAGTAGCATCAGCTGCAGTGTTCTATGCTGGCGTATGGACTCTGCCTGGTCAGCGTTTCGATAGCTGGATGTGGTCAGATATGTCTCGTCTCTTCCCGAGCATTGAATCGCTGGCTCCATCATTATTCACTGATTCGCGGTGGATTATTGTGGCAAGCGTTGTAATGATTGCTCTTGCTTTGCTCGTTGCCGTTGTGCGTAAGCGTTTTTACACCTTCGCTCTCACTGTTGTTTTTATTATTGTCGCCTTTGTGAGCTCTTACGGTTTGAAGCGCGTGCTACCACGCCCAGTTTTGGATGCATATATTCCTGATCCTGCGAACTCTGCGCCGTCTGGACACACTGCTTTGGCTACTATTGCCAGCGTATGCCTTGTTTTGTGCGTGCCTCGCGTTTTGCGCGCTATCTGTGCTGTATGGGCGGTTATTTTTACCACGTCTGTGGGAATTATGGTGATTTACGATAATTGGCACAGACCAACAGATTCCATTATGGCCATTCTTTTAGTTGTTTCTTTGGGACTTTTAGCTATGGCATTTACGCGCGCCTCAGGTATGGATGAGGTAGGAACGCGAAAATCCAGCGTGAGCATTCAAATTACTGCAAGTGTGTTGATTGTTGCCGGAGCGTGCGCTATAGGTTACGGAAGTTATGTGTTAGCACAGATTTATCCTGTTGTTCAGTACCGTCCTGACGCGCTTTCTCTGTATGGCGTGTACGCCACGATAGCATTGATTGCTGGTTTTTCGTCCTTTATGTTTGGATTACTGCTTGCAATGCGTCAGGCCACGGCAGCTCCATTAACACGTTTTGGATTGCTGGGCAAACCTCCTGCGCCTCCCCGCGCGTAACTCATAAGAGGGAATAACACTCAACTCGGCGCGTCTGCTTGCGTATAAGCGGTGAAGATAAGACACCGATGAGGCGCTTTTGTCGAGGCGCGTGCATAATAAAGAACTGAGTGTGCAATGCGTGGCACACACATAGCGAATCGGAAAGTGGAGCAGAAAATGGCTAAAGGACAAAAGCTCGTAATCGTCGAGTCGCCTACCAAAGCGCGGAAAATTGGCGGTTATTTGGGTGATGACTACACAGTGCTCGCATCTGTGGGTCATATTCGCGACCTTGCCCAGCCTTCTCAGATTCCTGCATCCGGTAAAGCTGAGTACGGTAAGTTCGGCGTGAACGTCGATGATGGTTTTAAGCCGTACTACATTGTGGACGATAATAAGAAGAAAACTGTTAGAGAGCTTAAAGCAGCTTTGAAAAAAGCTGACGAAGTTTTCCTCGCAACTGATGAGGATCGCGAGGGAGAAGCTATTGCATGGCATTTGGTAGAAACGCTAAAACCAAACGTGCCTGTTAAGCGCATGGTTTTTCATGAAATTACCAAGTCAGCTATTGTTGACTCTCTCGAACATACCCGCGATGTAGACGCACATATGGTTGATGCTCAGGAAACTAGGCGTGTGCTCGACCGTTTATACGGTTATGAGCTTTCGCCAGTATTGTGGCGCAAAGTAGGACCAGGTCTGTCTGCTGGTCGTGTGCAGTCCGTTGCTACACGTTTGATTGTGGAACGTGAACGCGAACGTATGGCTTTCGTAAAGTCAACCTATTGGGATATCTCTGCTCAGGTGAGTGCCGATGCTTCCCAAGACGCTTTTACAGCACGTTTAACTCAGCTTGACGGTACGCGCGTTGCTGGTTCGAAAGATTTTGATGAGAACGGCGCATTAACTGCTGCAGCAGAGAAAGATGGCGTGATTGTTGTAGACGAAAAGACCGCGCAGAACTTATCTGAGGCTCTAAAAAACACTGATTTTGTTGTGGAATCAGTAGGTTCTAAGCCATATAAGCGTCGCCCTTTACCTCCTTTTACCACATCGACCTTGCAGCAGGCAGCAGGTAATACTTTAGGAATGTCTTCTCGCGCAACCATGCGTGCAGCTCAAGGGCTGTATGAAAACGGTTATATTACCTATATGCGAACCGATTCGGTGACCTTATCGAGTGAAGCAATCTCTGCTGCTCGTCAAAGTGTGGAAGAAGAATGGGGAGCTCAGTATTTATCTGAGAAGCCTCACCAATACGCCACTAAGTCTGCCGGTGCACAAGAAGCGCACGAGGCTATTCGCCCAGCAGGTTCGCATTTCCGTAATCCTGCTGATTTAGCAACGAGTTTGCCAACTGATCAGCTCAAGCTGTATACGCTTATTTGGCGTCGTGCTTTGGCGTCACAAATGGCAGATGCCACAGGCTTTACCGCTACCGTAGAAATGAATGCAGTAACCGCAGATCAGGGCACAGCTACTTTCCATGCCAGCGGAACTGTTATTGAATTTCCTGGTTTCCTTGTGGCTACACGTCTATCAACGAGTAAGAAGGATGAGCAAGAAACAATTCTGCCTCCACTATCTCAAGGTGATGTGCTTGCGGCACAAGAGGTAGAACCTCAGTCGCACGAAACTCAGCCTCCAGCGCGATACACGGAAGCCTCCTTAGTGCGCACTTTGGAAGCTAAGGAAATTGGTCGCCCATCTACATATGCCAGCATTATTTCTACGATTATTGATCGCGGATACGTATATGAACGTGGACGAGCTCTTATTCCATCATGGCTTGCTTTTGCTGTGATTAAACTGTTGGAACAGAACTTCCCACAATATGTGGATTACGCCTTCACCGCTCAAATGGAAAACGGTTTAGACGGTATTGCCCAAGGTCAGGAAACCGGTAAAGCATGGTTAACGCGCTTCTACTTTGGTGATGGTGATGACTCGGCTCATTCATCTGAGCAAGCTCATAAAGGTCTGCATGCTCAAGTCTCTCAATTAGGTGAGATTGATGCGCGCGAGATTAACACTATTCCTGTGGGCGATGGTCTTGCTGTGCGCGTAGGACGTTATGGTCCATATTTGGAAGATGCAGACAATCTTGATGCAGAAGGTAAGCCAAAGCGTGCAAGTCTGCCAGAAACCATCGCTCCCGATGAACTGACTCAAGAGGTTGCACGCGATCTTATTGATAATAATTCAGGTGGTCCTCGAGTTCTGGGTGTTCACCCTCAAACAGGAGGAACGATTGAAGTGCGTAACGGACGTTTCGGTCCTTACGTTGCTCTCATTGCTGTGCCAACGGGTGACGAAAAAGTCGATAAAGCGAATAAACCAAAAATGGCTTCGCTGTTCAAAACAATGACTCCTGATGCTATCAGTCTGGACGATGCAGTCAAACTGCTCGATCTGCCGCGCGTTGTGGGAACTGTTGAGCAGAAAAACGAGGAAACAGGCGAAACTCAGAAGGTCGAAATCCTTGCCAATAACGGTCGTTACGGTCCATACCTCACGAAAACTGGTGTAGACGGTAAAGCTGAAACGCGCTCGCTAAACTCGGAAGACGATATTTTCACCGTAACAGTTGAACAGGCTGAAGAGTTATTTGCTCAGCCAAAGTATGGTCGCCGTACTCGTGGAGCTGCCAAACCTCCTCTGCGCGAACTCGGTCCTGATCCAGATACAGGTAAACCAGTCGTTATTAAAGATGGTTTCTATGGCATGTATATCACGGACGGCGAAACAAACCGTACCGTACCAAAGCAATATACGGCTGAATCCATAGAACCAGAAGTTGCTTTCCGTCTTCTTGCAGAAAAACGTGCAGCAGGTCCGCGCAAGCGTCGCAGCACAAAAGCAAAGTCTTCCGCGAAGAAAACAACAGCGAAGAAAACTACTGCTAAACGCACGACGAAGAAAAGCACAGCCAAGGAGTAATAAACAATGACGAAAGGTTTGTTTATTTCCTTCGAAGGTGTGGACGGCGTGGGTAAAACCACCCAGCTGCACAGACTGCGCGATTATATTGAGTCGCGAGGAATTAGTGCAGTAACGACATTTGAGCCAGGCGGCACTGAACTTGGAAAAGATTTACGTCGCATTCTTCTGCACGGCGAGGATGTGTCTGACCGTGCAGAAGCGTTGTTATATGCTGCCGATCGCGCTCAACACGTAGATCGTTTTATTCGTCCAGCACTCGAACGCGGTCAAGCTGTGCTAACGGACCGCTATATTGATTCGTCGATGGCGTATCAAAGCGGTGGGCGCGAACTGTCTCGTGCGAACGTGCTTGAGCTATCTCAGTTCGCTACAGCGGGACTATGGCCGCAGCGCACATATGTGTTGGATATGAGTTTTGAACAGTCACGTGCTCGTCTCACAGGTGAGCTTGATCGTTTAGAGTCTGCTGGCGAAGACTTTTTTGAACGTACACGCGCGGCTTTTCTTCAAATTGCAGCTGAGAATCCTGAACGTTGTGTGGTTATTGATGCCTCTCGCAGTATTGACGAGGTGTGGAACGATATTCGCTGCGATATAGACGCTTTGCTTGCTCAGCGCGGGACTGATCATGAGTAGTGGCGTTTGGCAATCCATTATTGGGCAACAGCCTGTTGTTGAGTTATTGTCTCGCGTGGCACGCTCACCAGAACATATTGCGCAATCATGGCTGATTTGTGGACCTGCTGGTTCAGGACGCTCGAATGTAGCGCGTGCTTTCGCGCAGGCTCTCAACTGTCCACAGGGCGGATGTGGTCAATGCGATACGTGCAGACAGATTGATGCCGGAACTCATCCGGATGTGACCACGCTGACCACAGACCGCGTGAGCATTACGATTGATCAGGTGCGCGAGCTGAGCGCCCACGCAGAACAGATGCCTGCGCTGTGCCCGTGGCGCGTCATTATTATTGAAGATGTTGACCGTATGAGCGAGCGCACAACAAATGTGTTGCTCAAAGATATTGAAGAGCCAAGTGACCACACGTTGTGGATTCTGTGTGCTCCATCAGCCCAAGATGTGTTGCCAACTATTCGTTCACGCACGCGCATTGTTAATCTCGCTGTTCCACCAGTGGATGCTATTGCTGCGTTTTTGCAGGAGAGCACAGGTGTGGATGCGCATAAAGCTAAGCAATTTGCGCGCTTGGCTCAAGGTCATATTGGCATAGCACGTCTGTATGCTACCCAGCCGGAAGCTGTGCGCATGCGCAATAATATTGTGGATAATCTCGTTTCCATGACGCGCACCTCTCAAGCTGTTTTGCTTGCTCAAGAGCTGTGTGCTTCTGCACAAGACCAAGCGCAATCCAGTATTGATGCGCAAGTGGAGGCACAGCAGAAAGAATTTCGCCGTTCTCACGGTTTGGCTGATGATGATCCGATTGATGCTTCTGTGCGCTCGCAATATAACGCTATTGGCAAAAAAGATGATGTTAAACGTCGAGTAACACGTTTAAGTCGCGATGTGGTAGACCGTGCTTTAACTACGATTGCCAGCGTATATCGCGATATAGCAGTTATTCACAATAATGCAGAAATGGTTAGCGGTTTGATTAACCAAGAGTTTTCAGAAGAAATTGCTGCCATGTCGGTGCGCGTATCTCGTCAACATGCTGTTGATGCTATACAATGCATTGATGTAGCGCGTCGCCGTATTCACGGCAATACACCACAGTTATTGGCTATAGAGGCTTTGCTAACTTCGCTGATTAATGCGTAGCGGGGAGCGTTATAGCGTAATGGAAGCGCGTAAAAGTATTACATACATCGCATACTCCACGTGTTGCCTAGCGCATTCCGTGCCACGTGGCATACTGGAGATATGAAGATTTCTGCCGATTTTACGCTAATGCCCGATACTTATGGCAAGTTCGCTTCACAGAATCATAAAACGGATGGATACCCAACCACATCATTTCCGTTTTATATCGATCAGTTAAATCCTGCTGTACGGTATTTGCACTGGGAATTTGTAGATGATGATGCTATTCCTGTCTGTGGTTTTCAATGGATTCACTGGGCAGTGGCGAATATTCCGGTAGACGCGCTTATGTTTGATTTTAATGATTCTCACGCTCTACAAATACCTGAAGATTTCTCACGTCAATTACCATCACTTATTCCTGAAGCTGTGCAAGGTCGCACCTCGGCAGGCAGTAAAATTGCTCAGCAAACTAATCCTGCAGTTATCCATCGCTATAACGGTCCGCAACCTCCTGACCGCGATCATGATTATAAGTTATGCGTGTACGGAACAGCTCAGGCTTTCGAGGGTTTTGAGGACGGTTTCTATCTTAATCAGTTACGCAATGCTGTGTTCCGCACAGATGCAGTCATTGATTATGGAGAAATATATATTCGCTCTCGTGCGCAGTAAAGCGTATCAGCAGAGCGTATCGAGTAAAACTGAAAGACGCAGTGCTCTTCAATCAAAAAACGTCATACTCACCGAACTAAATAAAACAGAGAAGTAAAAGCCGAAAGTAAAACAGCCGCTACAGAAAGGAATTCTATGCCTTGCACCACTATTCTTGTCGGTAAGAATGCAAGCTATGATGGTTCAACTATTATTTCACGTAACGAGGATTCCTCGAACGGTGAATTTACCGAAAAAGAGTTTAAGGTTGTTCAGCCAGACGATCAGCCTCGTCACTATAAAAGTGTTATTTCTCATGTAGAGATTGATTTGCCAGATAATCCGATGCGCTACACTTCTGTGCCAGATGCCTTACTGAAAAATGGTTTGTGGGCTGAGCATGGCGTGAACGAGAAGAACGTGGCTATGAGCGCTACGGAAACATTGACTTCTAACGAGCGCGTGCTGGGTGCAGATCCGCTTGTTGAGCTTGTTCCTGCTCGCGATGGACAGCCAGAAATTCCTGGTGGTATTGGTGAAGAAGATATGCTCACCATCGTTCTTCCTTATATTTCCTCGGCACGCGAGGGTGTGGAACGTTTGGGTGCTTTGCTCGAAGAGTTTGGCACGTACGAGATGAACGGCATTGCTTTTAGCGATGCTGAAGAAATCTGGTGGCTCGAAACAATTGGCGGTCATCATTGGATGGCTAAGCGTGTGCCAGATGATTCCTATGTGGTCATGCCAAATCAGTTGGGCATTGATGAGTTTGATTTAGATGATGCTTTCGGTGATCAGGATGAGCATATGTGCTCTGCTGATTTACGTGAGTTTATTGAAGAAAATCATTTAGATTTGGCTGTGGAAAACGCTAGTGCGTTTAATCCTCGTTTAGCTTTTGGTTCTCATTCTGATTCTGACCATGTGTATAACACTCCACGCGCTTGGTGGATTCAGCGCTTCTTTAATCCTTATGACGAAGATTGGGATAGTCCTCAAGCATTGCATACGCCTATGAGCGACGATATTCCATGGGCTCGTCAGCCAGAACACAAGATTACGATTGAAGACGTCAAGTATGCTTTGAGCGGTCATTATCAGGGCACTGCTTACGATCCGTATGCAAAGAACGGTTCCGAAGCTACGCGCGGACAGTTCCGTTGCATTGGTATTAACCGCAACTGCGATTTGTGCATTATTCAAATCCGTCCATATGCTCCTGAAGCATCGCGCTCTATTCAGTGGACTGCTTATGGTTCAAATCCATTTAATGTATGCGTGCCTATTTTTACGAATATTGATACGATTCCTGCATACTTGACTGGTACAACCGAAACAGTTGATACAGCGCATAACTTCTACTGGGCAAACCGTGTGATTGCTGCTTTAGCTGATGCTCGCTTTAATGAGAACAGCGCGCATATTGACCGTTACGCGCAGAAAACTGGGGCAGCAGGAGTAGCTACAGTTATTGCTGCTGATAAAAAGATTGCTGCTTTTGCCGCTGCGGAAGGCTCTGCTGCTGTTGAGAACACAGAAGATAAGCGTGCGTGTTTGATTTTGGAAGCTGCGAACCAGTCGATTTGCGACATTGTTGAGAAAGAAACCAACGATTTGCTGTCTAAGGTGCTGTACACCACGAGCATGTCGATGCACAACGCTTTCTTCATGTCGGATAATTAGGATAATTAGAAACGGCGGTTAGGCTGACTGATGGCGTAGGGCTGACTGATACTGAAACTTCTCGGACGGCTCAGCGCTGACGGTCGGTTACTGGTCGATGGTCGGCGCGTGGCTGAGACGGATAGCGGCGGAAAAACGCGGTCTTGCGCCTTCGTAGTCAAAATAAAAGACTTGCAACACCCACACAGAAAGGTTGCACGATGTTAACGGGAAAGCTCTCCTCCTATTCGAGTGCTTATGGCGAACTCATGAAGATTGATGCTTTCGCCTTCCTCAAAGAAGTTCAGGCTCATCCTGAGCAGTTCAAAAAGGGTAAAGTTGTGCTGGTTACAGCAGCAACACCTTTGAAAGCTTCACGCGGTGAAGGAAAGACCACAACCACCATCGCTTTAATTGATGCATTGCGTCAGCGCGGTATTGATGCGGCTGCAGTACTGCGTCAGCCAAGCATGGGTATTACTGCTGCTGGCTCGAAAGGCGGTGCTTCGGGTGGCGGTAAGTCTACACTGTCTCACCCAGAAATTGCTGACTGGGGTTTGACCGGTGAAATGGCTCGCATTGCAGATGCGCAGAATCTGTTGGTTGCTTTCTGTGAGAAGGCTGTTGATGATGGCATTCTGTCTGAGGTTTTGATTCCTCGTGTGTCTGAAACTCCAAGCCGTTCTTTGCGTTCCGTGAAGACAGATGGTGGCAAGTTGGCTGAGCGTTTTGTGCTGACGCCTGCTAGTGAAATGATGCAGATTGTTGTGCTGTCTCGCTCGGTAGATGAAATTGCGCAACGCATTGGCAATATGACTGCAGGTTTAGCTCCTGAAACTGGCAAGCCAGTGCTTGTTAAGGAATTTGTAGATATTGAGCGTATTGTACGAGTTATTGGTAATGCTGTTGACCCTGCGTACATGGAAAGTTCCGAAGGTTCGCCTGTGTACATTCACTGCGGTCCGTTCGGTAACGTATCTCTTGGTATTCCGGGCTTGGTTGCTGTGGATATGGCCTGCGCTTTGCACGATGTTGTTGTGGTTGAGGCTGGATACGGCGCTGATGCTGGTGGTCAGAAGTGGCTCGATATTGCTGCGCGTGAGTATGGCGCACAGTGGCCAGCTGCTGCGGTGGTTGTTACCCGCGCTACCACATGGCAAGACGATCCGGCATTGCAGTGGCGCTACCCATTTGCTGTAAACCGACTCGAGGATTTGGGTATTCCTTCCTTCCCTATGATTAACTTGTGGGAAGGTGAAGATGATGAGCTTCCAGCGCTGCGCCAGACTGCGGCAACACTTGGTTTCCGTGAACCTATCGCTGGCAATTTGTGGCGAGACGGTGGAGCAGGATTGGCTTCTCAACTCGATGCGTTTATTGAGGCTGTGTCGGCCGCAGATTCGGATGCTCGTCCAGAAAGTAAGAGTGGCGAGGACTTCCTCGATACCGTACGTTGGGTAGCTGAGAAGGCTTACGGCGTTCCAGCTGACCGCGTGATTGAGAAGGACGGTTTCGCATCGATTTTGGCTGCCGAGAAGGATCGCGCTGCAGCTTTGGGTATCGATTTTGATTCGCTTGCTGTGCTTGCTGTGAAGTCTCCAGCAACCATGACCGATAACGATGCTCTGCCAGAGAGCGAACGCACGGTTACGCTCAAGAAGGTTGAGATGCATACCGGTGCAGGCGTGGTACACATTAACTTAACGACTTCTTTGACCACTCCAATGCCAAAGATTGTCTAGGTTTGCTGATTGATTGAGCGCAAATGCGACGCGAAAGTTTTCCTCTTTCGGCGTGTCGTATTTGCGCTTGATTATTTTCTGAGTATAGTAGTTACTCGTTGCGATAAGCAGCGCCCCTTTAGCTCAGTTGGTTAGAGCAGCGGACTCTTAATCCGCGTGTCCAGGGTTCGAGTCCCTGAGGGGGCACAAAATTTAAGGGCTTCTTCTTCCGAAGAAGCCCTTTTGCTTTATCTAGCAAGCACGAACTCAGTGGAACTGCATACCGCCATCAACTTCCAAAGTGTGGCCGGTAACGTAATCGGAATCAGGACCTGCCAAGAAGGAAATAGCAGCAGCTACATCTTCAGGCTCGCTCAAACGACCCAAAGCAATATCCTTCGAGAAGGTGCCCATACCCCACTCGTCATCCTTACCAGCGTTTACAGCAACCTGGTGAGCGATGTCCATCATCATTGGAGTCTTTACGATACCTGGAGCGTATGCGTTAACCAAAATGCCTTCTGGTGCGAGCTCTCGAGCAGCTACCTGAGTAATACCGCGGATAGCGAACTTGGTGGAGCAGTAGAGCATAAGGTTTGGATTACCCACAACACCTGCCTGAGATGTTGCGTTAATAATCTTTCCACCATGACCGAGCTCACGGAACTTACGTGTTGCAGCCTGAACACCCCCACATGGTTCCTGCAATGTTAACCTTCGTAACCAGCTCGAACTGTTCAGGGGTAACCGTACCCACTGGAGTTGTTGGAGCCAAGCCTGCGTTGTTAACGATAACGTTAAAATCGCCAAGCTTGTCTGCAGCCTCATCCACAGCTGCATCTACAGCAGCCTGATCGGATACATCCAACTTAATAGCCAAAGCGGTGCCGCCGTTAGCGTTGAGCTCGTCGGCCAGAGCCTGAGCGCCCTCCAAGTTGAGATCTGCAATAGCAACAGCAAAACCATCTGCGCTTAAACGACGAACAGCAGCCTCGCCAATTCCTTGAGCCCCACCTGTTACCAAGGCGACTTTCTTATCTGCCATATGTACTCCTTTGTGAAAACACTTGTGTTACCTGTCTACATACACAAGCTATATGCGTAGCGGTTCGTTCCGCTGCTCCTTAGTTTTGTCCTTAAACTTAAAGAAAGCTGGGTGTGTCCATAATCTGTTCAAACGATTGACGCTGGCGTTTAAGGATGTGCGACACGCCGTTGAGGGGTTGTGTTTGTTGGGTTGTGGGTGTGTGGGTTGCGTGGTGTGGTGTGGTGGTGTATTGTTTTTATTCGCTGCCTGATGCGGCTGATTCTCTTTGGTTTGGGGTTTTGGTTGGTTTGTGTTGTGGTGGTTTGAGAACTCAAGAGCGTGTTTTGTACTACTTTTTATGTTTTGATAATGCCAGTGACAGCTGAATGATTTTGTTGTTTGGTTGTTTTTTGTGCGTTGAATGCTTTATTTTTTGTAGAGTGTTTTTCGTTATTTTTCTTTTATTTTGTGAGTCATTTATTGTGATTCTT
>NZ_ATVB01000025.1 GCF_000420505.1 Alloscardovia omnicolens DSM 21503
TGGCGCTGTTGGCTTATCCTGGGACGGTTCGTCCGCATGTTCATCATCAGTGTTGTCCCCATTGAGCTTGTCAATAGAGTCAAGAATGTTCTGAGCGAATTCTCGAATCTGGTCGAGAATATCCGCATCCGCTTTACTATTCCTACGCCCAGCTTTCACATCAGTCACAACAGCATGCTGATTAGCAGGAATAGGAACAGCACTAATCTCAAAGAGGTCAAGGTCACGAAGCTCATTCGCTTTCACACCCTCGTCAAGTTCAACCTCACCCGCATCACGCACAGCGTACGCAAACGAAAACTGGTTGATACGACCTTCTTTGAAAAGCTTATAAGTATATGCTGCATTCGGATTATCAAGGTCAAGCTTCGCAGTGAACTTCAACCCCTTATCATCTTCTACAGCCGTAGCTGCGCCGAGGTTCATTTCAGGCGTATCAGTACGATGCCCAAAAAGGAACGGGATAGGATTATCGCCACGCTCTTTCAACGTGCGAGTAAAAGCACCTTTAGCAACAATGTCACCATACGAATCAGGCTCTTTATCCCACGTGGACGCATACCCCTCGATAATGCCTTCACCAGCATCCTCAGCCTTAACATGAAAACTCTTGTAGAGTGTCATTTTTATTCCTTCCAAATTTCAATTTCGACAGAACACGTGCAATTACAGGATTCATCAGGAGTCATGCCATGATCATGCGGATATTGCGAACCGTTGGAAAATTCAGCATCCATTTCGACTCGCTCCCCATCCATAGCCAAATGCTCACTGCGCGGATTCGAACTTCCCCCATGAACCCACGTCTTATAACGCTTAAAAACGCTAGACGGCGCTTGCTGCCTTACCGCCTCCATACTGCCGAACACGGCACAAGCAGTAGAGAATGCGAGACCAGCCGACAGCGAGCGCGATGATTCAGCTTTTTCGAAGACTCCGTCAGGCGAGTTCGCCAGGATACTGTCATCCGTATCCTCGTTATCGTCTGAGTTTTGCCGTTCGAGAGCTTCCTGTAACTGACGTAAAGTCACATTGTTTAACGCTGTAGCTTTGCCTTCTGCCATAGTGCGAATGTACGCTTGCGTGCGTTCCACGTCGTAAGGGTTCGGTTTCAAACGTACGTCTTTCAACGTTTCTTTCGCATGCTTCTCACTCAGTTGGAGGAATAATGGGGTGAGGTCGTCAGCGAGCTCTTTGCTCCACCGTTTCCCATCCCACCAGTCTGGATAATCATTACCGTCGTCAGCTTTTACACGGAGTGTACCGTTTTTCGCTTGCTTAGTGATCTCAGCGAGCACGCTACGTTTCTGCCGTGTGAAAAACTTCGCTAACTGTTTCGCAACAAGCTCACTATCCGCATCGTTCGGCGTTTGATGAGACTTGAAATGCGGTTCGCCCGATTTCACGGCCGAAACACCACTATTAAGCGTGTTGCTTGGCTCACCCTCATCACCGTAAGCAAGATTCAACGGTTGGACGAGCTTAGAAGCGCTACCGCCTAATGCTGGACGGTTCATGATCGCGCGCGCCTCATCAACAAGCATCCACGGAGCACCCACAGCACTCGTCAACATTTGTGCCTGTTCTTCGAAGCTCGCGCTCACTTTCGCAGACAGGTCAAACTCAACATAAGTGTCCGCGTCCACGCCAAGCATAGGCAGCAGAACCTTGTTGATACGTTCGACGATTAAATCCATGAGCGGAGTGAGAGTCTCCGAATACAATGCGCGAGCATTGTCCTTTGCCGACGCGTACGTTTGTGTGCTTGTGTGATAGATAAGCGACGGATTCAAGTGATATGCTGCGCATACATCTTCACGAGTTAGCTGTGTGACTTCTGCGAACTGTGCTTCACGAGCGTTAAACGTACTGTCATGCAATTGCATGCCATCTTCAAGAATTGGCGTGCCGCCACTATCAGTGCCCTCACTTCCTGCGAAGCGTGCTCTCCAAGAAGCAGCGAAACGTTGACGCTGCTGATCATCCCACACAGCGCCAGCAGGGCGACTAATCCACCGGTTCACCCAGCCACCATTGCGCCAATTCTTATTACGAAAATCAAGCGCACTGACTCGTTCAGCAAGAATACTTTTCAACGAGTCAATAGGACTGACAGCTTCCACTCCACCAGTCGGATTATACGCAGCAAAACGCACCGTATCCGACGCAGGAATAGTCACAGGCGCACGACCAGACACAGGATTTTGCACCACGTAAGCTGACGGGGTGAAACCATCCAACGTGTATACATCTCGCACCCACGCGTAAGGAATATACGTGATAGTCCAACCCGTGTCACGCTGCACGTTCGGCGCCACATGCCACAAGCACGCACCATACAAACACAAGTCACCCACAAGGCGACTTATTGACTCGAACGTTGTCACTCCATCCGACGGAGACGCCAACAGGCGGGCAGCAACACTAGTGCGGTCACGCTGACGGTCATTCTCATCAACACGCTTATACACTTTCAATGGGGTGGAAGCGACAGCATCCTGAATAAAACTGACTACCGCACGCACCTCAGGCTGTTCACGATACAAGTCAGCCGGACTCTTCCCCAATACGGCAGTAGCAGCAACACCACCCCTCTGCACGTACACGGGGCGCCCAAAAAGACGGTCGAGAAAACTCATACTGTCAACTCCCTCAAAAGCGAAAAATTTTAAATAAACATCACATCATGCGACGCGTAAGCCGAGACCTTCACAGGCTCCTCAGGCTCCTCCACCTGCGTGGCCGCGCCAAAAGCCATCGTCAACGCTACAAGCGGGCTAATCTCCTCCGTACTCTTCACCCTGTCCCACGCCCACGCACCATCACCCATAGGACGAGTAACAGCAGTATTCGCAGCAATATCAAGGCGAGGCTGAGAAATATGAAAAAGCTTCACGCTATCAGACGGTTCCACAGCGTTCGGATTAGACGCGTCAACCGCATCCCACAGCCTGCCACACCAGCCAGCAACATCACGCCCCTGGCACGGAATAATCTCCACACCATCAACAGCAGCAATACCATCAAGAACACTCGAAACTGGAGCACCCTTAGCCTGTAAAGCCACACGAAGAGGCACGTCAGCCGGCTGCTTCGACGCAAGAACACTAATAGCGTCAGGAAGCCAACCCAAACCGTTGCGGTAAGCAATAACCTCTCCATGCCAATTACCGTCAGCACGTTGCCCGCATACAGCAATCGAAGCATGCTGACGGTCAGCACTCACGTCCACACCAAAAGTCAAAACCGAGTCAGGAGCAATCTTGCTATCCGCACGAATACCAGCCTCCCAAGCACCCTCAGCGAAAGGCGGCTGAATCGCAGCCGTCACCCACTGACACAAGCACTCAGTTTTAAACACATCCTCAGGGTCAGTCGCACACGCAGAAGCAAGAGCACGCTCAGTAACAAACCCATAGCCAAGCGACGGGTTAGCCTGAGCCCACGCGGAATGGTCATGAATATCCGCATTAACCGGCGCACTCCACTCGAAAATGCCGAGACTATCATCATCAACATCATCATCGCCAGGATTACCCAGCATGCCAGCCTCTTTAGCAACCCCATCAGGGTCACCAAGCTGCGCATGAGCCTTTGCACGAAGCGAGCGAAGCACCACACTAGACGCGTCACCCGCATTCGACATGCACCAGATAAGCGCGTTAGGCCGAGCCATCGTCGTCTTACTAACAGCACTCCACGCTTCCCACGTCTGATGCTCACGCAGCTCATCAAGCAACACAAGATCACCAGACTTACCACGAGCACCTTTACGATTCGACGTCGTCACTTTATACCGGCGACGGTCAGTCAACGTGAGAGTCTTATTGCCCGCACTACGGTAAACACGTTCAACTTCTTCCGACAGTTCAGGAACATCCTCAGCGAGCGCGACCACACCCTCCCAAACTTCTTCAGCAGCCTCCAAGTTCGTAGACGTGCCAATCACAAGGTTCACGCCCAGCATCCACAGGAAGAATGAGGCGATAACTTTCGACAAGTGCGTTTTGCCCTGTTGACGTGCCACAAGCACGAGAACGGTGCGGTAGCGGAACCGCCACGAGCCTTGCAAGTCACCCTCAATTTCAAGAGCGTGAATAGCAAGCCACTCCTGCCAAGGCAATAAAGGTTCTTTCAGCACGGTTTTAGCGAACTCTACGACTGCGAAGCCAAGCGAAGTCTCGGGAGTGAGGTCTCGTTTAGCTGCAGTATAAATGCGCGGGGTTGTCGAACCTTTAAGCATGCGAATGTACCTTCAACTTCGCGCGCATCTCATCCAAAGATGAGACTTTCACCGCCGGCTTCTTATCCACCACTTCAGGTGCAGGAACAAGATTCAACGTAGTAAGGAACTTCAGCATCGTGGGAAGAGTCACATTGTCATTCGGACGACCTTCATCAGCTGTCTGGGCAAGCAGTCGGAGTGCTCTAATTGCTGCAGCATGCTTCTTCCGGTCAAGTTTGCCCGTTTTTACTGCTTCGGTTACGCTCATGTTGACCGCTTCGAGCATACTTTCAGGCTCTTTCACACTTCGTACAGCCATATTTCACGCTCCTTTAACAGTAAAACCGCCAAAACAATCGTTTTGACGGTTCAAAATCTAAAATATTGTGGTTCTACAGTGAGGTACCCCTCAAATTCGTGTCGAATGAGAAAACACTGCCAGTGGGAATGCGTAGCAAGAGAAGAGACCTTTTCGTCAACTTTTTGAAGCCCCTCCCCTAACTTTTCTACGATTTTGCACGATTTTATGCCGGGGTTTTGTGGTTTTATACTATTTTTGTTTAGAACCATTGTCTTGTGGGGGTTCCGAGCTCGTTTTTTCCTGCTTTTTTGCCTCTTGACCTGTTGCAGTGGGCGTGTGATGCTCTAATGTTTGTGGGGTCGAGGGTGAGTTCGGGGTATTTTGCTCGTGGTTTGACGTGGTCTGGCTCATAGCAGTTTGTGCTTTTGCCTGGCTTGTACATGCCGAGTGTGTAGTCGATGGGTAGGTGGCAGATCCAGCAGGGTTGGTTGCTGTGGGCGTCTCGCTGGTAGCAGGCTTTTCTAAGGTTTTTGCCTTGACTGCTTGCCCATAAGTCTTTTGCGGGCATGATTGATTGAGCCTTTTTTGAAAAACGGGTTTTATACTTGAATTGTCTCAATGGTGAGGAGGTGATTCAAGTATGGGACATTTAACGAATATTAAGATTAACGAGGCAGGGTTGAAGCAGTTGGAAGATGAGGTGCGTAAGAATTACGCTAAGTCACTTCACAACACTTGCCCTGTTTGTGGCAAACCGTTAGACCAGTCGAATAATCCTGAAGGCACTGTTGCTGTACACATCGAGTGCATGAATCAAGATTAATTTTGGTTAACTTGTTTAATCTCCTCGTCGTATTCGTCGAGCAAGTGAATGATGTCGGCGAGGAGTTTTCGTACTCGTGTGGTGTCGACGTGGAGTTCGACTACTGCTGGTTTGAGAGGACTACTGCTGGTTTGAGAGTGTTACTCATTTTTGTTGTCCTTCTTTGGAATTTGCAAGCACGATTGAACTATTAAAGGTATTTCTTAATAGTTGCTTTTTAAGACTGTAGATATGAATAATGCCATTCGGTATTCGAATGGCTACTTTACTAATGTACCTGTTGGGCTGGATTTTGTCAAGCAGGAGGAGTGAGGAATTTTTATTGTTCCTCACTCCTTTCCTCACATATAGGTGTGAGGTGCGTAAGGGGTTGGAATTATTGGTTTTGAGCGGTGTTGTTTTTAATTCCTCACACCTTTTTACTTTCCTCCCTCTTTTGATTACACGTATTTTCTGAAAAGTGGTGTGATGGTGTGAGGAATAGTATTTAAGGCTAATATTTTCAATGGTTTACGTCCTCACACCACTGACGTGAGGACGTGTGAGAGGTGTGAGGGTGTTGATGTTTTTAAACCCCTCGATTTCGAGGGGTTTGGTTTAGAACTTGCTTGCGAGTATGTGTTGGTAGTCATCGAGTACTTGCATGGTAATGTCGAGTTCGAGCGCCATAAGTGTGCCATTGCCTTCGTAGAGTTGTTCTACGGTTGCGTATTCGAGTGGGTCTATGAGCCAGTTGGCTGTTTCTCGTATTGTGCGTTTTTCTGTACGCTTATCGTGCATATTGTCGTGGTGCTTGGCGTGGATGAGTTCGTGTGCGAGGGTGCATTTCTTTTGCCGGTCGTTAAGTGTGTTGTCGAGCAGGATGGTGTGTGTGGAGTCGTCGTAGTATCCCATTTCGTCATCGTTGAGTGGGGTTTCTATGATGTTGAGTCCTGCGTTTTCGGCTATTTGGTATAGCTGGTTGAGTGTTATGCCCACCGTTTCACCTCCCCTATTTTTTTGAGGGTGAGCATTTCAGAATGACAGATATGGAGGACAATGCGATAGAATAATATTACTCGTCTGCCTAGTTGTAGAAGGAGCACTTGGGACGCTGCGGCGTCCCTTGATTTTATATAAGAAAATGGCTAATTACTTATAGACACACCGAATACTCTTGCGCTTTTAGTACTAAAAGTGTAGTATATTGTAAATACAAATGGACTGGGGTACTCGGTCGGCGGCAGGAGTTATTTCTGCCGCTTTTGTTTTACTCTGGGTAGACTTTGACTCCATAATGCAGAATATTCCCTTCGCGGCTTCGCCTGAACTTCTTACGCAAAATATTATATGATGTATCATTCTTCGTGTTGTGCAGATAGTGTATTCCTATAGGACGTGCTATTAAATCAGCAAACTGTAATCCTGCAAGATTTGCTTGCTTACTGACGCAATGGAAATCAAACATTCCGTTTATGCCGCTGTATGAGCATTCGTCAACAATACGGTCAAATTCCTGCTGCAGTGTCCTATCTTCGGCTTTCCCGCGTGATTCAAAGATAATTGGAACTTTCTTACCTCTTTGTTTCTTCTCTTGCATACTGAGGAATACACGTTCTATACCAAATTCAACGGCTAGGGAATAAACGTTACGTGGCTTAGGGAGATGCACGTATTTTCTTTTGTCTATTATGCTTGTGATTATTTCGTATTTTGATTGATCCATGATGTCGTTAAGTTCGGTGAAGAATTTTGCGCGTAGGGCATCATCAATGAGTGGTTTAAAGAATCCACGCTGTTTTCTAATTTCTCGTTCATGGAAAATGGGTATATCGGTTCCAAATGTATCGAATTTAAGTTTTTCCACTCGTGGAACTATGTATTCGTAATAGTGTTTCTTCTCAATGATGCAGAAGGCGAGAACGAAGATTGGATATTCACGTGATATTGAGTCGAGGCTTTGGTCTCCTGATTCATCTACGAATACGATGTAGTCGCTGAAGTCTGTCATTATTGTTTTCCTTATGCTCCGTAGTTGTCTAGTTCTTGCTCGTTATGTTTGTTTTTGTCGTGGTGTGCTGCGAGCTGTATTTCGCTTGTGTTTGGGGTGGTATCGTCGTTGATATCGTAGAGTGTTTCTTCCTTGAAATCGGTGACTGTATAACGAGGTGGGTAGAAGTATTCATATTGAGCATTGAAGAAATCGAGAATGCTGTAATATCCAATATGCTTAGCAATAATTTCTAGCTCATCAATATTAATCGAATTTTTACCTGTTATCCGATTGTATGTATATCCATAGCTTCTGTCTAGCCATTTTTGGACATCTTGTACTGTAAAATCTTTTTGCTTTAATTTATATTGCAAAAATTCAGACGTTTCTATAGTAACATCGCGTACTCTACGCAAATCAGAGTCTTTAACCATATACAAAGCATATATTTATTAACGCTTTATCGCCTATATGACACGCCGAAAGAACGCATAGTTTTGTGTGTTTTCGCCTATCTTGTTTGCATTGTCGCCAATATGATACTAGAATGTGTGCTATCTACCGAAGGTTTAAATACCTGTGTTGCTTGAAAAATAAATAGTGAATTTCTTATATATTACTTCAATTTATCGCATATATGACATTAAGGAGGTGAGTATGCACTCATTAGAAAGAACTATTAAAGCAGAGCTAACTGCATTTAATTTAACGCAAATGGATTTAGCAAAAGCACTTGGAGTGAATATATCGACTGTCAACAGAAAGTTGAATGGCACTTCTAGCTTCACGATTGCCGAATTACGAACTGTGGCGACTTTTTTAAATCTTAATTTTTATGAATTAACCGCTCTTGCTGAGGAGCGTGAAAAGCGCGCACAGCAGCAGGGGAAGGAGTAGGTGATGATTAGTATTTATCAAGATAAACTTACGCGAAGTGCCCTATTAAAGATTTTAAAGCTTCTTGGTGAGGATGACACCGCGCTTATCAGTTACGACACTCCTATCAAGATTGAAATTACTGATGATAGAGTGCTTGTTACCTATACTAAGTGTGCGGTTGTAAGCCGTCATGATGTTCTGGACGTTCTTAGCTCTTACGTGGGCGAGGAGGAAGAGTAATTGTCTGTTCTTGGACTATCGGGTTTTCTTCGATTGTCCAGCTTATGGTGACATCGTTACTAGATAATCCGCCCCATATTGCTGCAGCTCTTAGCTCGAAACTCTTTGAACTTCCTGCGGTAAAATCTCCCAACTGGATTGTAAGACCTTGACCTAGATCTATTCCATCGTATGTGATAGTGACGTTTAATGCTGTAAACGCATTCTCGCTATATAACGTATACGTGGTTCCTTGGCTGAGGTTAATAGTCCAATGTGGGATTTCTTCTCTTACTTGGATGAGAGATAACTGTTTACGTTGTACTTCTGTTTGTTCTTGTAGTACCCGTAATTGTTGTTCCTTAATTTCAAGTTCTTTCTTGACTTGGCTAATCTTTTTCTTTTCTCCATTCTTTTGAATGAAGAATGTGATGAGTGAACCTACTATTCCGCCAAGAACGGTCAAAATTGTTTCTACGAGTCCTGAGTAGTGATTTAGCCAGTCGACCATGTTCAAATTATTCATTCTATTTATTCTACTTTTATTTTTTTAAGGAGTTTTATTGTGGCTGTTTTTATGTGTAAGCCGCGTACTGTTGACGCGGTCAAATACAAGGGTGATTTTGAGTTTGATAGTTACCCTGACTGGTTGTTGGATTTGATGCGCACGGGGCGCCTCCGCCATGTTGGCGTGGATTCTATCCAGGTTGATAATTCTGCGAGCTCCGTGTGTCAAGCTGAACCGTTTGATTATGTTCTTCATAATCTTTCGACTGGTGAAAACAGTACGGCGACGGGGCAGATTTTTCAACGTGATTACATGCCTGTTGCCGTTGATAAGGGAGAGGAGTAAATCGTGTTTGTTGATACTCTTCAGGCTCGTAAAGAGTTGCAGGATAATCGTTACAAGCATATTGGGAGCCTCGTTGGGCTTATCGTGTGTGGGGTTATGAGTCTTGGCTCGTTCTTTTACCTATTGACCGGTAATGCGATGGATCATCCGTTGAATAGTATCTTTGCTTTTTTCGTGTATATTGCTGCAAGTTTTGCGTTTATCATGCTCGTGGTCGCCATGCCGCCTGCTGAACGTTCAGGGAAGGATGATGATGGTGAGTGAGCGTTGTTTTCGTGAACCGTTGATGGTGTCTACTCCTGAAGCTGCTGAATTATTACATTGTGATACGCGTACTGTGCGTGGGCTTATTCGGCAGGGGAAGCTTCGTGCAAAGAATGTTGGACGGACTTTTCGTGTGAATTATTCATCGTTGAAGAAGTTTGCGATGGAGGATACATTGTGACGGTTCGTGAGTTTACTGTTGCGGGTGAGCCGAGGCCGAAGAAACGTCCAAAAGTATTTCACGGCAGGGG
>NZ_ATVB01000026.1 GCF_000420505.1 Alloscardovia omnicolens DSM 21503
GTTTTACGCAAAGTCACCGGTCTATCCATATACGGTAGACGCGCAGTAGTGCTTGTAGCATGTGTAAGACGATAATCAAGATTACGGAGAGTTTCATTCGTCTGCGAGAAAGGCTGCAAATATTCAGTATTCTCAAACGCCTGCACTGTTGGGGTCAAGCCATTCCAATGCACAACAGCAATAATCATATACGTTTCAGACGGCGTATTCAGCAGACTCGTGGTAATAGGAGGTACACCAATACCCTGATTGATGACACCCTTAATAACCGCCGCGGAGACAGTTTCTACGCCAGTACCCGTATTCCTGGAATAATGTAAGCAGATGAGGTCGTCGCGCGTGGAACCTGACGGTACACCGTTACCAATGTTGATGCTTTCCTGGACACTAATCTGCACGTAGCGGCCATTCCACAACCATTCGCCGACAGGCAGGTTTACTGTGGATGCGGAAGCTAGTGTTGGTGTCCAGTTTTTCGTCAGCAGGTATTGTCCGTCGCCCATAATGCGTGCGTTCAAATGTGCAGCATCGTCAGCTGTTACGTGAGCCATGTTTTGGCGGCTCGTGATCATGTGGATAGTCATTGTAAGCTCCTTTTATTTCTTGTCCATGAAATTATCGAAAAATGTGTCAGCCTTAGCCATGAGTTTCAACCAGTCTTCCGAACAGTACCGGCATAGGACAACGTTCACGTCTGACTGGTTAGCGCGAATAAACTTCTTTTCCGACCACTTTTCTTCTGCAGCCTGCTTCGGGCCGATAATCTGTTTAATACCGCACCGGTCGCACTCGTACTGTGTTAAGCCTGTTTGGATACCCATTTTTAACCTACCTCCATAGAAAGGGTTTTCACACCCCTACTGATTTTGATGATGAGCTTGTTAATACTTGCCGACACCGTCATGCCGGTTGGCATGTCGGTAATCGAAAAACTTGAATCGAGAGGATACTCTCCGTCAGGTTCTTTCACCTGCAAAATCTGCCGATTCTTCAACTCGTCGGTGAGCTTATCCGCAGCATACTGAGCGATTTTGTCTTGTTCTGTACTGCTTGCCTCGAAAGTCATCATGTAAGATTCAACAAAATTAGAAGGCTTCGAGGTAGTAACCTGTTTACCATCCCAATATGCGTGCCCGACAGCACGGTTACGCAGCTCACCAGCACCCAAAGCGATGGCATGAGTAATAAACTTACTGTATTTCGTCGCATCATAACTAATATTCGCGCTATTGATTGTCATATCATCCGACGGGATGAAACTCAACAGGATACGAGCATTATCGTCAAATGTTAAGCGGATAATCATATGATTCTGCTTAGCGAGTTTGCGTAAACCCTGCCAGAGAGTGCAGTATCGTTCAAACTGGTAGTCGATATTCACCGGCGGAATACTGTCAAGCAGAACACTACCAGTCAGACCAGTGTCAGCAAGCACCTTAGTTAGACAGTCAGAGAGTGTGCCCTTGACTGTGTAATAGTCCTGTCCAGAGTATGGTTGCACGATACGCTTATCAAGCACGCCTTGCATGCTCGTACCATGGAAAGTAATCGTATAATAACCATTCTTATACACGCTTTCCACTCCATCCACGAAGCCGGCAATATCAGTGGAATCTTCCAAGCGAAAAGCGGACATTGTCACATCAACAATGTCCGCCTGCTCAATAATCAGTTCGAAACTATTCTCCGTATCCCCATACGCGTAGTCGAGTTGGAAATTCTCTGTCTGCGCATACGGTTCAAAACTATTCCCCTTGTAGAGTGTTACGCGTTGAACTGTGTTTCTTGCCATAATGGACCCCCTGAAATCTCGTGAACAGTAACATCAAATTCAAAACCACGTGACCAAGAAACCGTGTTCGCGCCAGTCGTAAGCTCGCCGAATACATCCATGCCAGGCTTGCGAGCTGCTTTACTAAACACGTTCGACTCTTGCCCCGTCGCATCAAACAAGCGTACAGTCCTATCCAACCCGTTAACTTTCAGGATTCCGCCAGTAGGCACAGTAACGTTCACATTGTAAACGTTACCCCCAATAGTGATACTTGGATTCGTTGCCTGCCCGTAAACAGTTAGGCTAATTGGTGCGCTGCTTAACGTTTCCACGCTCAACGATGTCGCATAATCGAACTGTTTACCGAAGTTATACGAGTAATCGTGTGGATAGTTCAACCACTCATCGTCATCCACGCTCGTGTAAGAGGTTTTGAAACTTGTTACAGTGTCACGATGCCACTTACCATCAAGCAGAACAGCAGTAATTTTTTACGATAAGTGTTCCTCGGCGGATAGCGTCAGCCTGCGTTTTTACCAAATATGCCGACTGTTGCCAATCATCCACATACAATACACCTGGAGTACCGTTCTCCACATCAACCGTATACGCCTGTTGAAGCTCATTTAGCAGATCGTAATCAGTCGTAGTCACGGTGAACGATGCTTCACGAGCCACGCGAGTTACGCCAGTAATGTTATGTGTTGACAGTGAGTAATTCCATACGCTGTCGCGAATATCATTACCCACGCCACTCGATATGATTGGACTATCCAACGAGTATTTTTTCTGCAGTGTTCCACTAAAATACGTGAACCGGTTAAACATAACAAAAACCACCTTAGAGAATGTTGTTGGCGAGCATGAGCCGTTGCAGGTCACGTTTCGTCAGGTCTGTTTCTTGTCCGCGCACAATGACCGGCAGATAGTAGGCGAGCATGTTCACAAGCTGGCCAGTCGCCTCATCACTGTTGTTCGTTAAGCCTGCAGCGTTCGATAGGGCTGTTGCCCATGGTTTAATGTTCGAGTTAGTGTATGGGACGATGGCTTCCGCACCAGCTTCACCCAACACTGCAGCGCGAGTAGCAATACCACCCTTCGCATACCAGTCCACGCCAATAGACGGCAAACTAAAATGTGCAGGGTCAAGATTGAAACTACCGCTCACCTTAAAATGAGGAAGCTTAATAGGCGGCAGCTGCAAATGCAGGTTGCGGAAGAAACCAGCAATAGCATTCAAAGCGCCACTAATCGTACTCTTTGCACCATTCATCGTGCCGCTAATCGTATTCGCAATAGCACTAAAAACGCCACTAACAATACCCGTCAAACCGTTGAAAATGCTCGTAAAAACGTTACTGATAGTAGACAAGACGCCTTGCACAACGGCAAGCACAGCATTCAAAGCGCCATTCGCAATACCTGCAAGACCGCCAAGAATACGCTGCATACCGTCAGCGGCCATCTGCCAGTTACCAGTAAAAATACCAACAAACGTGCCAACAATAGCTTCGATAACACCGACAACGGTTTGGACCACGCCTGATACGACTTGCATCGCCGAAGTTACAAGATTAGCCACCATCGTAAACGCTGTACCAAACTGAGCCACAAGGAAGCCGACTACAGCGCCCAATGCTGGTATCAGTACCGTGATAAGAGTTCCCACGATCGCACCGACAAGCACGATAACAGGCTGCAACGCCGGTAGGAACGTGCTCGTAAACACGCCTGCCACACGACTTACCGCCGCTTGAATACTATCGAAAGCTGGTGCAACTTGTGCGGCAATAATACTGTAAGCAGTATTAAACAAGTCTTGTAGAGTCTGCCATATTGGCATAAAAACGCCAGACAGTATGCCAGAAACACCCTGCACACTAGCCGTCAATGGTGCGAAAACATTACCAACAAGACCACCAAACTGTTGAAAACCACTAATAAGCGAAGTGACAACAGTAAACAGTATTTCCATGGCCGCAGTAGCAGTACTAAATACTGCAGTGCCTAAAGGTTCGAGAGCACTCTTGATACGATTCTGCAGTAGCTCCCATGTTTCAGGCCAATCCTTGGTAGCCTCCTCAGTCCCCTCAATATCACCCTTAGCGCCAAGAGCATTCTTACCAAGCTCTTCCATGTTCACGGCGCCACTCTTCAACGCTGCAACAAACTGCGGAGCGTTACGCGCACCAAAAATATCCTTAGCCGCGTCAATAGCAGCCGCATCATTACCAGCCTTAATAAAATCTTCAATCGACTTCACACTGTCGTTGAAGGTCTTTTTAACATCGCCACCGTTTTCGGCTACAGCTGTTAAAGCTTTCTTCATGCTGCCCATGACAGCGTTCGCGTCAATACCAGCCTTGTCTAACTGGCCGGCAAGGTCAGCCGTATCCTTGAAGCTAAAACCGAGGGACTGCATGGCTGGGCCAGCATTTTTAACGATGCCGGTTAACTGGTCGAATCCGATACCGGTCGCCTGGCTGACACCAAACAGGTAGTCCATGTTTTTGCCGACATCTTTACCAGAAATGCCGAAAGCGTTCATGGCTCCGGTCAACTGGTTGATATTGATGTCCTTGCCGAGGATTTCGCCTAATGCTGCGGTTTTCTTCGACACGTCAGTCAACGTGCTACCGGTTAATCCCATGCGGGTGTTGAAATCAGCGACGATACCGCCAGCCTTTTCAAAACTAATCGGCACGCTATTGCCGACTTCGGTAGCGGAAGCTGTCAAACTGTCTAATGCTTTGCCTGATGCGCCTGTGCCGACAACAATGCTATCGGTCATTCCGTCGAACTCTGAGCCGATGTCTTCCAAACCGCCAAGCACAGCGCCTGCAAGAGCAACACCCGCAGCAGTTAACGCGGCAACACCAGCACCACTAAGTACTGCTTCAGCACCTGAATACAGGCTCGTACCAACCTCGCCGCCAACGCCAGCAATACTACCGCCCAAGCCTTTAAGCTGGTCAAGCAGGCTAGAGCCAAGAGTTTCACCACCACTCTTACCGGAACTCGTGGCAGCAGTTTCCATGGCTGAACTCAGCTCTTTAGTAAGGTTGCCCTCAATACCATTCGCGGACGGCATCACCTGTACGAACGCGTTAGCAACAGTTACGCCACTTTCAGCCATGAAAAACGCCTTTCACTAGTCAGTCGAGTAGTACCAAGCCATGAAATCTTTACGAGGTATCGCCCCCTTGCCGAAATGCTTCTCACCCTTATCTGGTTTCGCCCATGGGCTCGGGAACGGTTTCGGCTTACGCACATTCGAACCTTTTTTGCTATGCGCGGACGCGTACAAGTATTCGACGGCGCGAATCTCATCAATCAGAGCGACGATGAGCCTGTTCGTGATAAGAGTGGAATCCCAGCCGGCAAAAGTCTTATGCTGCGCCTGCCAGGTATGGCTTGATGTGTCTAAATGTTTGTAGAAAACAATCAGACCGTCCCACCCGATGGTGGTGACGGCCTGACTTAAACTCATATGGAAACGGTCTATAATATCCGCTTCAAACGCCCTACTCGTGTCCTCGTTAACGTTGAGTAGGGCTATTATTCCCCCGCTAATGGGGAAGCTTCACGCCATGCAGTAATAAGCTGCGTAAACATGCCCGCTGTCAACTCTTTCGTCGAGCCTGGAGCATACTTTTCAAACACGTCAATAAGCAGCTTGATAAGCTCTTCAGTCTCATTCTTACGTGTCAATGCGGCAATCTTTACTTGCGCTGTTAATGGTAAATCCATAAGCAGTGGAAGATGATACATTTTTCCCTGCTTACCAATCTTGAAATCGAAAGTCTTCTTAGCATCGTTTTCGAGTACGAAAGCCATAATATTTTTTCTCCTTTAATTGAAAAACTGCTGCCAGTTTTCACGGTGAGCCATGAAGATAAGGAGGATGGAAAACTTCATGAATACACTCAACATGGAAACCGGTAGCAAGAATAAAAATCCCCTTTGCCCCTGTCGTTTATGCGACAGCTTCGACCTTGCCGTCGTCATAGAACAAGTAAAGGAAGTTACCTGCCGTGTCAACGTTCAGACTCAATGTCAAAGCGTAAGAATTAGCCGCGGTAGGAACAAACTGCAAATCGTCAAGCTCAGACACCTGCGCATTCGGAGCGAAAGCACGAATACGACGATTACCGTCCTTCATGTTAAACACCCAAGCGCGAGGCTCCCCAACCTTACCGTTAAAAGCAATCTCCAGCTGGCGGCCATGATCACTATTAGCATCAACAGTCTTCACATTCTCATCGCCAACGATGAGCTTAGCGAGAGTCTCATCAACCTGAATGCTAGGAATGCTAATGGTAGGCTCGGCGTCACCATTAGTAACGCGCACAGCACTGCCACCCCATTCCTTAATCTTGTCACCAGCACTCATCACGCCACTAATTGTGAGACCATCCTCGCCAATATAGCCGAGAGAGGTACCCCACTCGTTAGAAGGCATGACCGTGCGAGCATCCGCAGGCTTCGCTACACCGACTTTCGCAATCTGTACTGCGCCAGTGGTAGCAGACTGGTCAGGAGACGGCAAATAAACTTTATTAGCATCAATACCCTGCGTTACTTCTGCCATAATTTAACCTTTCACTTTAATGTTTTCTAAAAATCAATCGATTCACCGCGCAACTGGACACTGTAAGTAAGTGTTACGCGTGGAACGTGTGGACGTTGAGGGTCAGGATTCGGATACATGTTCATCACATCAGGCGCATGCCACGCATATTCGCCACTTTGCAAACTCAAACTTGCAAGATAGCCAGCAATAGTGCGCGCAACGTCGGTAACCTGCGAATAGTCATCATCCTTACCCGCCCAAATATCAATACTGAAATCATGCTGCCAGCTCACAGATGTCACCGGAGTACACCCTGTCTGGAATACCCACACGTATGGTTTTTTACCGGAGATATTGGTGGACTGGTTCGCGCTCGCATCCACGTGAGCAAGACGGGTGATTTCTTGAGCGAGCAACCATTCAGCATCCTGCGGTCTGGTTAGGCTCTGCATGATTGCACCGCCAGTGTAAGAGTCTTATTCACCGCTTCAGCTTCACGTGCTCCAGGTGTTGCAGTACGCACTGATACAGCGGTACGACCACCACCATATCCTGCCTGCCACTGGCGAGATACACGAAAACCTTTACCAGCTTTACTAGCGATACGCTGCGCGTTAGAAGCACACACGGCAGATAAACCGCTATCATTCAACAGTTGTTGGACTCCAGCAGAATTAAGTTCAATACGAAAACCTTTTCGAGACATACTATGCCTCCCATTCCGTTAAATTCACCGTCATATGCGACGCACGCCCAAACGGGCTACGCCAGCCAACAGGAATAGTCTCAACACGAAAATCAGCACCCTCAAAAGTCACCTTGTCACCACGCTGAATATCCGCACCAGACGGCACATAAGCAACACACGTCACTCTCGTAGGCTGAGCAGGTTGAGAATAATCAGTACTCTCCGCTTGCGGCTGCACGCTACAGCCAGTGATCATGTGAGTGACTGGATGTTCCCAATCTTTCACGTTCACACCACGAGACTGTTTCACGCCAGGGCGCGACACCATGAGAGTGTCATTACACCACGTAGGCAAACCCATGCAAATCACACTCCTACAAGCTTGTACGGTGCGAGCATAGCCTTATCCGAGGCAAGCAAACGGACGCCACCAGATACGCCATTATCGGTCTGATTGTAAGTTGCACCCACCTGTCCTGCATGTTCTTCACGAAGACCTGCAGTAGCAACAAGATGATTCGCGGCAATCTGATACGCAGCCTGTTTCAACGCGTCAACCATGTCAAAACCAGCCACATACGTCACCTCAAGCAACGCTTGACGGCGCATATCAATCACACCATACGAGTTCGCATGACGTGGTTCCACTGTTGACACAGTCTCGGTAAGCTCAGTGACGCCCATGCTTGGAAGTATCACGTGAGCCGAATCAGGAACAACAGCCTTGCAAGTGAGTTTTGGCGCTACATGCCAGCCACAATAGTCACGAATAGCTTGCGAGACACCGTTCAACGTTGCTTGCTTCGCCTCATAGCCGGAGCTCATGGAAGAGCCACCCATACTGTCGAATTCGTCAACTGTAAGCAACAGTGGAAGCTTGTCAACGTCGATGCTGTAGCCCCAGTTAGTCGCCAGCATGAGCATCACCCGTCTTATTTTTCACGGTTCGACGCTTATTCACAGCAGGCTGACGTTTCACACCAAGCTCAGGCTTATCTATAAGAGTTGCTTCGTCGGGCTGGTCACCCTCATGCCATTGGAATGTTAAACCATTAAACTCGTAAATTTTAAGCATCAAAAAACCTTTCACGCATAAGAAAAGGACAGTAAAAACCATCCCACCATATGAGCAGTTTTACTGTCCTTTAAAAAAACACGTTACAGGGTTATGCTGCAGCGCCTGCGAGAGTGACCTTAGCGAATGCTGCAGGAACACGAGTAGCGAGCAGGAGACGCTCCTCCACACGAACAGTTACACGGTTAGTGATGAAATCATCCTCGTTAGCGTTGGAAACTTCAACGCGAAGACCAGAACCAGCCTTAGTAACGACACTACCTGCAATCTTGAACGCGCCAACGATCGCAGTACCCTTTTCCACAGCAGTAGTAACAACAGTTGGAAGACCCCAAATGCCAGGCTGCTGAACAAGAGAACCGTTACCATATTCACCGTAGAAGAAGCCGCCACCCATGTACTGGCCATTAGCGTCCTTTGCCAAGCGCAAAGTCTGATAATCGGCAGGGTTAATAACGATGGCGTCAGCAGTGTAACCAGTTGCAGTCTGAATGTTCGTCATCGCAGTGTAGAGAGTGTCCTGAGCATTATCCTTAAACGCGACAGTCTGAATACCAGAAGTGCCAAGCAGAGTAGAAACAAGCTCGTTTTCTACAGCAAGATTATGCTCATAAATACCACGATTGTTAATCGCAGACTCCATGAATGCTGCATCTTCGAGAAGCTCATCAGATTCCTTGAAGAAGCTTGCAATCTTTTCCAAAGCAACAGTCTTAGAATCGTAGCCAACGTGAATTTGTGGCTTCTTCGCACCCTCGGCAGTCTTTGCAGGCTTACCCTCAGTAGGCTGGAGTACGAAGTAGGTCAAAGAGTTGCCAGAAATGGCCTCAGAGCCGAACAAGTCACGAACGTAGAGAGGGCGTGGCTGAACGTCAACAACCTTCGTATCGGTAACGTTGATGGTTGGAGTGGTGTGCAGGTCAGTGTTCGCCTTGAAACCGAATCCAGTACCTACAGCGCCACGAGCAGACTTAAGCGAGCGAGTGTCAAGCTCCTTAACAGCGAAAGCACCAAGAGAAGCTGGAGTCTCCTTCTTCTCTACCTGCGTTTCCTTTGCAGGCTTGAGACCGTCCAGGATAGCACCCTTCTGCTCAGCAAGCTTAATCTGCTCACTGATCTTGTTGTACTCTTCCTGGGCTGCCTTCAGCTCTTCAACAGAGTCAGCCTGTGCGATACGAGACTTAGCAGCCTCCAACATTTCCTTCAAATTCATTATCTTTTACCTTTCTAAAGTAGATAGAATTGCTTGTTTCTTCATTTCGAGGAACGCTGCCTTACCCTCATCACCAGAATCCGAACCATCATCGCTCT
>NZ_ATVB01000027.1 GCF_000420505.1 Alloscardovia omnicolens DSM 21503
CCCATCCTTGCTCGTGTAACCATACACGCGTGGAACAAATCAGATCAACCATGCTGTCACTGGTTTTACTAGGCATGGTATGTGGTCGAGTTGACCTGGTTTTTACCGCGTTTAAACCATCCGAACGATAACGAGCAAGAAGTTTTCTGACCCATCTATCCGAAACATGAAACACGCTGGTCGCATCTTTGACGGACGCACCCGACTCAAGAACATAAAGAATAATAGCTATATTACGCGATGAATGATCCATACCCCATCATCACACGCGGAACGATGTCTTGACACACCCCCGAAAAAACCACACCCAAAAACAGCGGAACGATGTCCTGAAACCACACACCGTCATCCGCTCCACTTAGACGTCGAAGATGATAAAAAGGTTCTGGCGCTAGCGAGTGTATAGCGCGTTAGCTATGACCTGCAGAAACGCTTTCCTCTCTTTCGGTTGAGCGAGCGTTTGCGTTAGCAGGCGTTGATTTGGTCGAGGCGAACGCTATGGTCGGCGACCTCGGTAACGAGTTCAGCGTCGTGGGTGATGACAATGATGACGGCACCAGTGTCAGCGAGTTTACGCATTACTCGGGAAATCGCGACAAGGTGCTTGTAGCCAACACCGGATGTGGGCTCGTCGAAGATGTAAACTTTCTTGTTCGCAGCGAGCGCTGTAGCAATAACCAGGCGTTGGCGTTGCCCGCCAGAGAGTGCTTGGGGATGATCAGCCTCGTGGTCGGCAAGGTCGAGTTCTTCAAGGATCGCGTGGGCATCGATATGTTGCTTTTCGGCTTTGGTCGTGCCGAGCGTGACTTCATCGATGACGGTATCTGAGAACAACTGTCGGGTGGGGTCTTGCATGACAAGGTATGCGTCCCGGCTGGTGAATTTTTGTCCGCCGAGTGTGATGGATGCATGTTTGGCTTTTTCTAGTCCGCAAACAATGCGTGCCAGAGTTGATTTCCCTGAACCGCACGGGCCGAGGAGCGCTGTGATTTTCCCTGCCGGAAACAACACGTGGTCAATATTGAGGACTGTTTTTCCATGGCGGTAGGCAAAGGTGAGGTTGTCAATCGTGAGCCCGTTCCCTGCCGGTGGCGGGAGTTGTGGAATGGACACGGGAACAAGGGACCGTAGTCCAAGCTGTTTGCGCTCCTCATCCGAGGTAGCGTAGAACTCTTCGCCGGTTGCGGTGAGGGCGATGCTGCCTTTATCGAAGCAGTAGACTCGGTCAGCGATCCCGGAAAGGAAACTTAGCCGGTGTTCAGCAATGATGATGGTGTGTCCATCGGCTTTGAGCCTGGCGATGAGTGTGGCGAGTTGGTCGATAACGTCAGCGGACAAGTTCGCGGTCGGCTCGTCAAAGACGATCAGCGACGTGTTGTTGCACATGGCGACGGCGCAGGCCACGCGTTGCATCTGCCCACCCGACAGTTGTGTGACGCGGGATTCCAACAGGTCGGCGATACCTAACTCGGCTGCAACCTCGTCAATGCGGGCACAGATCTCCTGCGGGTCGCGGCCGAGATTTTCTGGGCCGAAGGCGAGTTCTTGGCGCACGTGAGTGGTGTAGAACTGGGTGCGCGGGTTTTGAAACACTGTCGAACAGTGGTGGACAAGCTCTGATAGATCTACTCGTGCCACGTCAATGTCGTCGACTGTGACACTTCCGGTAAGGTCGCCGTCGTGAAAGTGTGGGATGAGCCCGTTAAACAGCCGCAACGCAGTGGTTTTCCCTGACCCTGATGCGCCACACAGCAAGGTGACAGTTCCCGGCGAAATAGTGAGGTTGGCGTCATTGATTGAGGGGTGGTCTGCTCCTCGATAGGTGAAGGTGACCCCAGTTGCTTGGGCTATTGTCATAGGACGATTCTCCATATCGCGAAGCTGATAACGACGAGCAGAATGACTGCGTCGATCACACGGAATTTCACGACTGTGACCGAGGTGGGCTTTGTGGCTCCGCCCAGTCCGCGCACGAGGGCGGCCGATGCCAGTTCGTCCCCGCTGCGTACCACGGTCGATAGCAGCGGGATTGTGAAGTATTGCGCCGCACGCAGTGAGAGCATGGACATCCCGCGTAGTTTCATGGCATCTGAAATCGCTTTAACCTCGTGGCCGATCACGGGCAGCACACGTAAGGCAACCGAAATTGGGATTGTGAAACAGGTCGGGATCCGTGAGCTGGCGAGTGCTTTTTGCAAGGTGGCGGGTCGGATCACGCCGATCGCGTAGGCTCCCATTCCTGCGCTGACACTGAATCGCCACATCCACTGCAAAAACAGCACGAGGAACGCGCTGGCCGTTGACTTCCACACCAGTGGTATCACGAAGACGAGCCCACCGAGGACCGCAAACGTGGCTAGGTAGACGGCCACCCAGCTCAGTCGCACGAGCGTGTTGAGGTTGATCGCAGCGCTCGCCAGTATCACGGCGGCGAATCCGCCTAGGGCAGACACGAACCACGGCGAACTGGCACTGTAGATCGTGGTGGAGACAATGACGAGCGCTGCGATAATGGTGCGCGGGTCGGGAAGTTTAGACAAGACCGGCCCTTTCAAAGTGTTTGCGCGCGACCCTGGTTCCCAACAGGCCAGCAAGCCAGCCAACGATGAGCATCACGACGAAGAAGCCCAGCAGAATCGGAATCGTGACAACCTGCGCCATCTTGGCGGCGTAGTCTGCGCCCATTTGTTCGGCGATCTGCGACATATATGCGTCTTGGTTCATAAATAACGGCATCCACGGTGACACGTAGATCGGCAGAATAAACAGTGCGTATGCCAGCGGAACGCGAACCTTCACGCTCTTCGGCCCCTTGGTGATGACTAGGTCGGCGAGCAGGCCGAATACAACGGCCACCGCGATGCCGCCCACCCAGTGACCGGTCACGAAAAAGAGGATTTCGATGATAATCAGCATGATTGTCAATGCCCCCATCTTCGGAGTGCGTGCTGTGAACAGCGCAAAGACGATGCCGTTAACGAGGATAGAAAGCAAGAAACCGGCATACATGGCGGCGGGGATGAACCCGAGCATTCCGAATGCAAACACGATGACGAACATCAAGGCGGTGAAGACGCCAATGTTGATGAAGTCGCGTGTGTTGAGGCGCGAGGACGTGCGTGTGGACATAGTTTTTCCTTATCATGTGCTTATACGTACTGTGTTTAGACGAGTTGCCATCCGGCTGCGTTGATGCGCTCTTGCCAGAAATCGCGGTATTGACCTGGCTGGTTGACCAGCTCGTCGTGAGGCCCGCGCTGGGCGATATGCCCACCGTGGGAGAGCACAATGATTTGGTCAGCTTGGCGAATGGTTTCAAGCTTGTGGGCGATGACAATCAGTGTGGAGTGCTTGCGTAGCTCGTTCATCGCCGCAACAATGTTGGCTTCGTTTTCCGCGTCCAACGCGCTGGTAGCCTCATCGAACAGCACAATCGGGGCTTTCTTCACCAAGGCGCGAGCGATGGACACTCGTTGGCGTTCCCCACCTGACAGTGCACGCCCGCCAGCACCCGCCAATGAATTCCAGCCGTCTGGGAGGCGGTTGACGATTTCCGTCACGCCCGACAGGTCAGCGGCCCACCTGATTTCTTCATCGGTAGCTTCTGGGTTGCCAACCCGAATGTTGGCTTCGAGAGTGTCGTTGAATAAGTAGACGTCTTGGAAGACGAGAGACACCTGGCACATCAGGTCTTCGATGGTTTGCTCGCGCACGTCCACTCCGCCAACACGAACGCTGCCGGACTGCACATCCCAGAAACGTGCAACCAACCGGGCGATCGTCGTCTTCCCGCACCCAGATGGACCAACCAGGGCACATATACCGCCTTGCGGGACATGGAAGGAAATATCACGGAGAACCGGGGTGTTCGGATCGTAGCCGAAGGTCACATCATCGAAGCGAACATCACCAGGAGCGCTCACCGGTGTGGAGGTGACAGGTTCGGACAGTTCGGGAGCGTCCATGACCTTGTCGATGTGGTTCATCTGCTGGCGGCGTTCTTCCAGCCCAGACATACTTCCGCCAATGTCTTGGAGCATGGTGGTGAACCGCAGGCACATGCCGATTGTGACCACGGCGTTCAGCGCATTCATCTGCCCGCCGAGGGCGAGTTGGGCGGTGAGCCAGATCATCACCACAATGAGCGCTTGGACAAACATCCCATTAATCAGGTTCGCTAGTGTTTCGAGCCACAATGCTTTGCGGCCCTTGCGGTCAGCCTGGTCGAAAGCCTGATCAAGGGCCGGGTAATCGTCGGCGACGTGACAGGAACGCAATGCACCTTGGCAGGTGGCGAATTCGACCATGCGAGCCGCCAACTCTGACTCGGCTGGTTCGGAAACCTGCTTACCTTTATCAAGAAGCACACGGGAAATATGGAGGAAGGCAAGCATAATCGGGAACGCAATCGTCAAGGTCAGTCCCAGCCTCCAATCCCAGAACCAGGTTCCCACAGTGACTACGAGCACGGCTGAGAGTTTTTGGACGAGGGAGAAAATGAAATGCGCCGCCGACTCGCCCAAGTTCATCATTTCCTGGGTGACCATGCGCGACAGTCGGCCAGAGCTACCCGAATCGAACATGCCCAGTGGTAAGCGGGCTACTTTGTTACCTACTGCCTGGTGGAAGTCGTGAATGAATCCGAGCACGCCGATATAGCCGGTACGCATGCCATAAAACTCTGTGCCCACACCCACAATCGCGATTGCCACCAGCACGATGAGCCAGCACCAAAACGATAGCCCCCACACCGGCATTCCGGTCGCTAGGCTACTTGCTGCGGGAAGCAGAGTCAGCAGGGCAAAGCCGTGACACAGTCCTGAGACCGCACCCCACGCTTGACCGACCGAGAGGTCTCGCCACGAGGCGGGTTCCATCAAACGCTTAAAGCGTGGCAGCAATAGTTGATTCATCGTGTCATCTCCTCGCATGCACCTTGGGCAAGAAGTGCCTGATAGTGCGCATTACCCAACAGCTCGTCGTGTTTACCGACCACAGCAATGCGCCCGCGTTCCATGACGACGATTTGGTCCGCCCCTCTGATCGAGGTCAGTCGGTGGGCAATCACAATCACCGTTCTTCCTTTGGCCAACGTGGAGAGGGCTTGTTGGATCTTCGATTCCGATTCCGGGTCCGCCATCGCCGTCGCCTCATCCAACACCAACACTGGGGCATCAACCATGAGCGCCCGGGCGATTGCGATACGGGCTGCCTGCCCGCCCGAAACATGCGTATCCTCCCCCAAAACAGTGTCGTAACCATCTGGCAGGCTCATGATGAACTCGTCAATTTGCGCTGCCCGCGCCGCTGAACGCACATCTTCAAAAGTTGCGTCTGGCACGCCGAGAGCTATGTTGTTACGGATAGTGTCGCGAATCAGCTGCGCGTCCTGTAACACGAACGCGACCGTCGAATACAACACGTCCTGAGAAATGTTTGTCAGATCAACCCCGCCAATGGTGATTGCGCCACTGTCCGGATCATCAAAACGAGCGATCAGACTCGCCAACGTCGATTTGCCCGCACCCGACGGCCCGACCAGTGCGGTCACCGTGCCTGCCGGAATGCTCAGGCTCACCTCGTCTAATGCCTGGGTGTCGTCATAGGCATACGACACACCTCGAATCTCGATATCATGACTGTGTGGTGTCTGTGGCGCATCGGGCTGACTCAACGCCGGTAGCTCCATGACGTTCACCAGCCTCACTGCCGCAGACCCTGCGAGCTGGTACGACCAGGCGATGGTTGCGACTGCCATCAACGCTCCCGGCAGTACCAAGGCGATCAACGTCGTCGTTATCACCTCGTAGATGCTCACCCAACCGGCGTTCATCATCAACGCGCCACCGCCAAGGTTCACGATCAACAACACCGGGATCGACACCCACGAAAATGAGGCGACCGACATCGACACCAGCGGCATACACCACGCCCGGTAGAACTTAGAAAACTCGTTAGCTGCATCTAAATAGGCTTTATGTGCTTGGCCGACCTTACCGAACGCCTTCACCACTGAGATACCGGCAACGAACTCGGCCATCGTTGCCGAAACCTGAGCGAGCTTGGTGTCCATTTGCGCGGTCTTCTCATTCATCCCACGCATCGACATGCCATACATGCCCACATAGAGCGGGATTGTCGCAATCGACAACAACGCGAGTCGCCAATCCACCACAAACGCATACATCACCAAGGCGAGCGGGGATACGATCGCGTTCAGTTTCTCGATCGGCCCGTGCGCGATCACTGTGTGCACCGTGGCCGTATCATCCTGAATGGTCTTGCGGATCTTCCCCTCACCCTCGCGGGTAAACCACGACAGCGGAGCAGTCGACATTCGGGCGGCAATTTGCCGGCGCATCTGATTACGCAACGACAGGTCAATAAAATGCGTCACGCCCAATGCAACAAAATATAAGGTCAACCGAGCCATGTATACGCTGACGAGGAGCATGACGATCCAGTTCACCCGCGCCGAGTCCACTTGACCTTGCATAAGTTCTCTGCCAAGCTCCACCAGAGCCACATACGGGGCAATAGCCAACACACCAGAGAGAAAAGCCAAAACCTGCGCGACGAACAGCTTGCCTTTCACCGGCTGCGATAGTTGACGGATTGCGTTCTGGCCAGCGACAGATTTTTCCTTCGCGGCCCCATACTCACCGTCAACAACCTGATCCATTACACTATCGTCCACGCAAACACCACCCTTCTTAGGTAATGCTAACCTTATCTGATTTCTGGGCATGAGGGAAGACCGTCCGCACGCTCATGCACGAACGAGCTAAAAATTTCCCTCTAACCTCCTACAGCTGAACCCCTCACTACCTCACCAACTCGGAACACGAACCGGATCCCGTCCTCATCTACGATGGCGTGGTCGATGAGTGCGCTCCACTGTGAGAGGCGGAACTCGCTCACAGGTTCGCCCACCAGATCGCCTAGGGCTGTGGTGACGGCGGCATGCTTGGCAGTGTTCGCTGCAATATCTGCCTCTAGGCTCGCTTTGCATGCGAGCTTCTTATGGTAGGCAGTATCGAGCTCTGTGTACTTGTTTTGGTAGGCGTCTTGGTCGAGCGCGCATTGCTGGTTTTCCGCTATCAGTGCTTCGATCTGCTCAGTGAGTTCCACGATTTTCGCCTGGCACGCGGCAGCTTGTTCTTCCATACGGCTCGTATCGAACATGTCGCCAAGCACCTGCAGTAGGTGGCTTTCGTACCGGTGGCGGGCGATCAGTTGGTTGAGTGCTTGGAGGAAGGCGTTCTTGATCTGCTCGTCTTTCACGGTCGCGCTGCTGCACGGGTGTTCGCCTGTGTATTTGTGGTTGCATTGCCAGACTGTGTACTTGTATTTCGTGTTCGGTGCCCACGTTTTACGCCCATACCATGCACCACACTGAGAACACTTGAGCCTGGTGGAGAACAAGCCGACCTTCGCTGACGATATGTTGCCGTGTCGGATGGCGAGCTCGTATTGCACCTGATCCCAGATACGCGGTTCAATGATATTGATGCAATGTTTAAGTCGCTAAAAATCTAATTATGTTACGTCCGGACTATTCAGCATGTTTTTAATAAGGGAAGATAGAGGAGCACTCCTATGCGTATAAATGAGTTTGATCAACATATTGGCGAAACAGTGGAGCCGGTAGATTTCCACTACCCAGATTTCAAGGCGTTATCTGGCAGTTTTGTAACTATCGAGCACATCTGCGTGGAGCAGCATCTCGACGATATCTGGCAGTTCTACCGTGCAGACCGTGCTCATCCTAAAGATTGGACGTATCTCTTCCAAGAACCATTTGCAACAAAAAGCGATGTTCAAAAACTGCTTGAAGACTATGAAGTAAGCACAGACCCCTATTTCCTTGCCGTTCGAGACAATCAGACGAACACGGTTCTGGCGACTTTTAGCCTTGCACGCATAGACACTAAAAACCGTGTGTGCGAGATGAGCCGCGTTATTTATGCACCCGAATTCCGTCGTACGCGTGCAGCTACCGAAGCACAGTACTTCATGATGCGTTACGTTTTCGAAACTATGCACTGCCGCCGTTACGAATGGAAGTGCGACAGCTTAAATATTCCGAGCAGACGCGCAGCCGAGCGCCTCGGCTTCACTTTCGAAGGGCGATTCCGTAATGCTGTCATTTATAAAGGCCGTTCGCGCGATACTGATTGGCTCTCCGTTATCGACAGTGAGTGGCCAGCCCTCGAGACCGCTTTTACACACTGGCTGTCTGATTCGAATTTCAACGAGAACGGACAGCAGATACAGCGACTCGAGGATTTTCGCTATGAAAGCATATCCTAGCCTCTAGTGGTAGCAAGGACTTCGCATATCGAATTTTCGACTCCTCATCTACCGCTATGCTCGTAACGCACGATTCTGCGTTAATTGAGTGTTTAGTACAGCGGAAGAAGTTTGGCATATGCAGACGGTTGTATTCAAAAAAAGCATGTACAACCTCTCGAGCAAAAAATAGGCTCTTCGGTTTTTAGCGGGGTTAAGCAGAAGATGTTACCCGGTAGGTTCCAGTTGATTCCTCCGGCTGGCATGTGTCAAGACATCGCCCGGTGTGAAGATGGTTTGGTTTATTTTCTTTTGTTGTCATGGGTGAACAACCCTAGTCATATACGCGCAACCGATATGCCACTTTTGAAACCATTTTTGCCCATCAAAACTGGCATAACAGGTGTATGAATCGGTTAA
>NZ_ATVB01000028.1 GCF_000420505.1 Alloscardovia omnicolens DSM 21503
GTGAACCCGAAAGAGAATGTAGTGAACGAGCAGACTGTTCGTGACGCGTATCTTGCAGAGTTTCCGGATGCTGTCCCATTTTCGGGCAATGTGCAGATTCTCATGTCGTTCTACCTGGGTGATTTTAGGCGTGTGGATGTGGATAATCTGGCGAAACTGGTGCAGGATGCTTTGAATGGTGTCGCGTTTGTTGATGATTCGCAGATTACGCGTCTGATGGCGTGTAAGGTTCACCCGTCTCGCATGGTGCCAGGGCGGAATGGTCGTCTTCGTTACCGCCGTAGCGGTGACGTGTTGACTCACCCGGACACTGGTGAGCCTTATGATCCGCATACGGATATTATTCTCGTCGCTGATGATGGCGAGGAGGCGTAAGTGTCTTATAAGTTTCGTTGGTGTTTGCCGAAGTGTCGTACGTGCGGGCCTTTGGCTCCTGCGTGTGATGTGGAGATGGCTTTACAGGTTATGGATTCACATAAGCGTAGCATGCCGGGGCATGTGAAGCGTGTGTTTTATGTTCCTGTTCCTCCGCCTAGTTTACCTTTCTAAAATTTTCCCCTTATTTTTCTTTTTTTGGAGTTTGTTATGGTTACTCAAACAAAAAATACTGTTGCTATGCCTACGGTTACTGAGCCTGTGCCTGTGGATGTTGATGAGCGTAGTAAGCAGAATCTGCTTATCTTGCAGGCGAAGCGTCTTGTTGACTTGCAGGATACTATCCAGTCTATGGAGTTGGAAGCGGAACAGATTAAACAGCAGATTCTTGACACGCATGAGCCTGGCACATATCCGGCTGATGGTGTGAAGGTTGTTGTGAGGGCTGGTGTGCGTCGTTTGGATTCGGCGAAGTTGCAGCATGATTATCCTGCTGCTGAGCATCCTGACTTGTATAAGGTCGCGTTGGATTCGAAGGCTGTGAAAGCTCATTTCAGTCCGCTCCAGTTGGAGGATTATCAGACTGTTGGCGCTAGGTCGGTGGTGGTTAAATGAGAGTCCAGCTCAACACTGGCTTGTTTGACTTCATTCGCACTCAGCCCGACCTTGTCAGGTTTGTTCATTTGGCTCGCTTGAACAGGTTGAACTTAGAGAAACATCCTCAATATGTTGCTTTGGATGAGCGTGTGCTGCGTGCCAGGGTTGAGGATAAGCGTGAACGCGACCGTGTGAAGAAACATGCGCTAGTTGCCGAGTATCGGCGTGCGCTCGCTGAGGCTGGTGGTGATCGTGTCTGATGATGTTCTCGCCGTGTTGAACGGGCAAAACAGTAAACATGATGATACGCCTACCGTTGCTTCTACCGAGCCGGTTTTGACAGTGTGGCCACAGATTCGGCAGATTATTGAAAACAGTATTGTGAATGCTCCACGCTCATTACAGAAACGTATTGGGCCGAGTGAGCTTGGTACGGATTGCGTGCACTGTTTAGCTGCGAAACTGGCGGGCTGGCAGCGGTCGCAGGGCGTGGCATGGTTGCCGTTTATTGGCACGTGTGTGCATGAGCATTTCGAACACTATTTCACTGAACTATCTGAGACGGTGGGGTCGCCGTTTGAAAACAGGTTTGAGACGGAGAAACGTGTCACTGTTGGCCGGCTTCAGGGGTTGTCTGACGGTTATGACGTGTCCGGTTCGATTGATTTGTGGGATAAGAGTGAACGTGCGACGGTTGATTGGAAGGTTGTCGGTTCGACAACATTACGTTCTGCTCGCGTACATTCACCATCACAACAGTATCAGGTGCAAGCCTCCTTGTATGGGCTTGGACTGGTGGCTGAGGGTGAGACGGTTGAACGTAGCTGCGTATTCTATCTTCCTCGCACGTCGATGAGTTTGAATGATGCTTTTATTTGGGAGCATGAGTTCCAGCCTGAGCTTGGACAGTGGGCGTTGCAGCGAGCCCAACTACTGGTCACACTGTTGGACACGATTGAGCTGAATAGTGGTGTGGCTGTGCGTGACGCGTGGATTAGTATGCTGCCACGCTCTGAATCTCACTGTTTTGACTGTTCCACATGGCCAGACAGTGGCTTGGCTCAAGAGTTCAATTCAAACAATGTGAGCGTGCCTGAACAGTATGAGGGTTTTATTGATTTGATTCCTTCTACTGCTCCCATGCTCGCATAGTTTTCATTTTTTCATTTTCCAATATTTTTTAAGGAGTTTATGATGGTTTTTGGTCAGACTAATACTGGGTTTAATAACACTGGTTTTAACAGTAATGGTTTTGGTAATTCTGGTGTGCAGCAGGCTGCCGCACCGGCTACAGGCTTAGCATCTCTTGGCTCGCTGATTCAAGGCGGTGGCGCAAAAGCGTTTTTCACTGCTGATAGTAAGCCTGGCGACATGGTTGAGGGTGAGATTGTTAGTGTTGAAGTGTCACAGATGCGTGATTTTCAGACTAAGATGCCTGCAACATGGCAGGACGGTCAGGCAAAACAGCAGATTCATATTGTGTTACAGACGTCTCTTCCGCCTATTGATGATGAGGATGATGGTCGTCGTTCCCTTTGGATTAAGGGTTGGGGTGTTCAGTTGAAGGCTTTGCGTGAGGCTTGCCGTCAGGCTGGTGTGAAGGAACCTGCTAAGGGTGATGTGTTTGCTGCTCGTTTTGCGGGGTATGGTGAGCGTGGTAATGCTCCTCAGCCTCCTAAAATGTATGAGTATCGTATTATTCCGCAGTCTCAGGCTGCAGTGTCCGGTTTACTGGACGAGCCTGTAGCGTCTCAGCAGCAGGCAATGCCACAACAGGCACAGCAAGCTCAGCCAGTTCAGCAGGCTCCAGTACAGGCGCAGACGCCAGTAGCACAACAACCAGTACAGCAGGCTCCTGCTATTAGTGCTAGCCAAGTGCAGTCCATGCTGAACATGGGTAAAACTGTGCAGGATATTGCCGGATTCCTTGGAGTGACTGTTGCTCAGGTGGAGGCTGTGTTGCCTCCTACTATGGGGCAAGACGGTAACCCAGTATTCTAAACTCGCATATTTTTGGGGTAGAGGCTCTTTTCTTCCTCCTCTACCCCACCCCTTTTTCTAATCCTTTTACCCTATTTTTTTATTTCTTTTTTAGGAGTGTATCGTGCGGCAGGCTGATACTAGTTACACTTTTAGTCGGATTCCAGATGGGCCGCAAAATGTTGAACGTGTATACAATAATGTGCGCGTTCTCTCCGACCTTGACGACATTCTCACTACTGATTTTAGTTTTACTGACCGTATCGGGCAAACAATCGCTATACCAACAACCGCGTCTAAACGTTCCATCAAACCTATCGCCGCTGAAGGTTACTGCAAGGCTGTGTGGGATTTTAAGAACGGTGACATGCTTTTGGGTGAGGACGGTAAGACTTTATATGTGCGTGATGTTGACCGTAGTGGGGCGAACATGCGTCTTGATTCGTGGCATGCAATCAGCAATCTAGAAAACGAGTACCATGTTCCAGGGCGTGACGCGTACTCTCCGTGGAATGACCAGTTACGTGTGGAGTGTGCGAAAAAGACTGAGCGTGTGCGTCATGGTGTGAAGTTTACTGATCGTGCGTTCATTCGTTTCAACGGTCAGATGGCTGACATTGACTCTTCTTCGCCATATTTTAGTGAACCGTTTGAGGTGACGTTGGATGTGCGTTTTGATGATGGTCTTGCCGGTCAGGCAGTCCAGTTCCTTCGCGATGTGACTGTTGACGATAAGAGTGGAATGAACTTGTGCCGCATGTTCGCCACCCCATTGTTGGAACCATACAAGCATTTGACATACGTGCTTTATGGTGATGGTGGTAATGGTAAGGGTATTTTGTTGAATACGTTGGCTGCATCGTTGCCTGGTCTGACGGCGTCGGTTGATTCGCAGAAAATATTGGGTGGTCGCCGTGGTAGTGGTGGTTTTGATACTCAGCAGGAGATGGGTAAGCTTATTGGCGCGTTGTGGGCGTTTGATGAGGATGCGGACACTATTAGTTTGGAGCAGTTGACCGCTCTGAAGAAAATTTCGACAGGTGATAGTGTGACTGCTCGTCGTATTCAGGAGAATGCAGTCTCTTTTGCTCCTCGCTGCACGTTTATCGTAGCGACGAACAATCCTGTGATCACAACAATGAGTAATGCTATTGCTCGCCGTTTCGTTTATGTACGTATGAAGGACGGTAGGAAGCCGTCCGAGTTTGCGAGCCTGTTAGAGTTCCGACGCCAGTATGGTGTCGCACCATTTTTGATGGCGTCATGCTTGACATGGTTGCAGCATGGTGATGACCCTTATTATGATGTTTCGGTCGGTTCGGCATCGGATTTGTCGGAGGCTGAGCAGTGGCTTGTCGATATGATTTGCGAGCAGGGTTATGCGGTTTCGCGTGATAATCCTTATAGTGAGTCGGCTCGTGAGCATAAGAGCAGTATCAGCAAACTCGGACTTAAAAGCGGATATAGATGGAAGGATAACTCTTCCATCCGTGTTCTTGTCGTTGCTGATGAGCGTCGTTTCAAACCATACCGTGAAGCCTGGGAGAAAGACCAGAAACAGCTTGAAGAAGCATCGAAGCCACTCCCCGTCCCTGGGCCTATCGAAAGCACGGGTCGTATCAGCCTGTCCGAGTTTGGTTTCCATGCGGATTATGTTCCTGCACGTCAGGATAAGAGTGCGTTGAATTGGAAGAAGCAAGCCGAAAATCCAGCAATTGATACAAGTCGTATTCCGGACACTGCAGCATATGCGGTTATCCCACAAGCTGGGTACATGGTTATCGACATGGACAAGGCGAAGGCTGAGGGTGAGCAGGATGGCTGGCAGTCACTCCAATTATCAGTCGGACAATACGGCAGTAGCGAGTTCCCACGCACCTACCTCGTCACCACGCCTAGCGGCGGTGTGCACGCGTACTATAAGATGCCGCAAGGCTTATCTGGTCACATACTCAACAAGGTGAAAGCCGGTGGACACAACATTGATTTGCGTGTGGACGGATTGGGTTATGTGATTGGTGCAGGCTCTACCACGAGTGGTGGTGTGTATGAGGTGTGTGATCTGCCAGATGGTGACGTTATTCCGGAACTGTCTATGAGTCTTGTGAAATGGTTGGATACTGTCGGTTGCATCCAGCATGAAGAACAGTCTCAGACTCAGCCAGTATTCCAGCAGACGCAAGCCGTGACTACTACGCCAACCGTGGCTATGTCACCATTGGAACGGTTGCTCAGCCAAGCATACAACGGTAACAGTGCGAATGGTGAACCTCCGGTGGACATGAGTATTATCCCGAAAGGTCAACGCAACCAGACTCTGCATGACTGGTTGTATGGCAGGCTTGCGAATCATCCGGATAACAGTCAGCGTATCGTTGACGACTTCTACACGCGTGGCAGGAACAGTGGCTTGCCGGATGGTGAGCTGAACACGATTTTGAAGAGTGTATGCCGCGCCCTGGGGCTTACTGTATGAGCACGCTAAATGATGAGAGTGAGCTTACGCTGTTTGGGGAGGATAATTTTATTCTCCCCACGTGGGCAGGCCAGCTTATTGATAATCACGTGCTTCATATGCGTAAAATCTCATGCCCATTCTGCAGTGAGCCGATACTCGTAGACGAGTGCAAACCCATATACGAGTACTACAGTATTAGCCTTATCCACGGGGTGGATGATCTTATGCTTGCAATCGTTTTGAATAAGGGTCTTACTCGTGTGGTGTGGAATGAGAGTTTACGTCAGGCGAGTTTGAAAACCGTAATGGTGGTGAATGATGTTGAGGGGTTTTATTTGCAATGGCATGAGTGTGGCAAAACACCCGTCGGTAGTATGCCAGACGATTACACGTTCCCCACATCTACTCGTATTCCAGTGAGTGACTGGTATGAGGGTGCGGAGCCAACCGAGATGGAAATTCAAGATTTTACAGAAGCATGGAGTTGAAAAATATGGATAATAGTTTTCTTAACGATGAGGAGAAGAAGCAGTTTGCGAGACAGTTGGCTGGTTGGAGTATGCTTCTTGAGCTTCGTATGCTTGCCGATAAGCAGGCAAAACTTGACACTCCAAACCTGCGCACAGGCAACAAAGCAAACGCGCCAACACCAATCAATTTCAACCTGGACGAGCTTTATGAGCAGTGTAGTCTCCTCTTGTCTAACATGGCTACACTGTGCACAGTGCATCACGACAGCCAATGGGAGAATAATCTGCTTTATTTACAGTCGCATATTGACGGGCTCATCGTTAAAGACGGGTTCCCTCCCCTATATGCACGGTTTATTCTTTTGAACGCGAAACTGTGTAAGGCGCTCGCACGGCCAGAAGACCGCATACTAGCAGGCAAATGTGTGAAATGCGGGCGCGAAGTCTACGCTGCAAAACACGACCTGGAAACGCACTGTGAATATTGTGGCATGCTCAACGATTTAACCACTCTGCGCGCAGAATTAAAAAATCAGCGCGAACAATTACTCAAGAACCGCAGCTTGTACGGTAGTTTGAAACAGTTGACACAGATTGTAAACATGGTAAACGAGACAAGCTTCACATCTAGCCAGGTACGTCAGCTTATCCGCAACCGGACAATTCGCGGATTGAAGATTGGCGGCCAGTATTGGAGTGTTGACTCGGACACGATACGACTCGACCGTGAATAGTACAGCGTATACTAAGCTCGTAGGAGGCGTTAATATGCGTGTAGGTTTAAGAAAGCCAAGCTTAAAGAAGAGTTTAAAAGCCCGCACGACCGGTAGGGCGAAACGAGCATTGAAGAAAGCGGTTAACCCGTTCTATGGTCGTAAAGGTATGGGGTTCATTCGTAACCCGAAGCGCAGTATTAAAAATAGGATCTATAAGCGTACAACATTTAGTATTTGGGATATTCTCAAAAAATTAAAATAAAACAAAAGTAGGGGGCTAACACTATACGGTGTTAGCCCCCTACTTATTTTCGCAAGATTTACAACAGCAATGGCAACAATTCCACTTGCCTATCCTGCGGCAACCCAGCAATAATACGAGCCTGTCTGTCTTTATCAAGACTCTTCAACACATCCACCTGCGCACTAACTGGCAGATTGCCGAGCACACTGATAAGAGGGTCACTAGTGCTAGTTTTTGCCACCTCTAACGGTTCCACGCTCTGACTGCTGATACTTGCTTGCATTTGACTATCAAGCCGTTCAGCAGTCCGCTCACGCTGCTCACGGCTAATATTCTGATACACTGTCACCGTCTTAATATCCGAGTGGCCCGCAATCTCCATAAGCTCCGCCAAGCTCGCTCCAGCCTCACCATAATGAGTCAAAGCCGTATGCCGTAAATCATGAAAATGCATACCTTCTAATCGTGGCACATGTTTGAGCGCTTTATACCAGTTTGCACGCAACTGTTGAGGTGCGAGCACTGTGCGTGTGCGTGGGGCTTTAATAATGAGCGCATCCGCTTCATCTTCCACGTATTTTATAAGATGCTCTTCAAGAGTATCTTTAAGCCATACGGGGATAGGCACTTTACGTACACTGTTTGCACTCTTAGGGTCGCCCACGATAAGTTGGCGTGGCTTCCCTAGTTCGTTCACCTGTTTTACAGCCTTGTCCACGTTCACGTTCATCGAGTCAAGGTCAATATCTTTACGTGTGAGTGCACAAATCTCACCCTCTCGTAGCCCGCACACCCCGCCGAGATAAATGCTCACCGCTAAATACGGCGGCATATGGTTAGCGAGTATGTCTAGCTCTTTGTAGCTTGCTACGATACTTTCGTGTTTAGTGCGTGGCCGTGCGGGTTGTATCGTGCACGGTGTGGAGTTGATGAGCGTGCGTCCTGTTTCGTCTAGCCTTGTGGTGGCTGCGTGGCGGAATATGGAGCGTAGGAGCTTGTATGTGTTGAAGCGTTGTACTGCGCCGTTGCCTGCGGTGTCTACGCCGAAGTTATCCCACCACGCGTGAATATCTTTTTCTGTGATGGTGCGTATGTCTTTACTGCCGAGCGTGGGGTAAATGTAGCGATCGAGCCATTCATGGTGTTTCGCGATCGTTGTCGGTGCGAGCGGACTACCGTCTGGCTTGCGATGCTCGTCCACATATTTTTCAGCGTATTCACGAAGCGTTATCGCATCTTTGAGGAGGTCTTTGCGGTTAAGGCGTACCGGTGGCGTCCATATACCTTGTTTAATCGCTTGCTCGTTTTCGTACAACCATGCTTCGAGTTCTGGACGATATTCGGGTTGCATCGTTTTTGTGTATCGTTTTTTGAGATTGGGATATTTGGCGAGCAGTTCAAGTGGTGGCTGGTAGGAAGCTTCTAGGTATGCTTTGCCGCGTTTTGTTATTGGGCGTATGTATCCGAATCTGCGCATTGTTTCTCCTTGTCAGATAGGGGAACATTTGTGGCTGTTTTGTTCCCCTTATCTCGTCCCCTATGTGACATGCTATTTTATGCTCTTCTATGTACTTCAATGTACTTCAATTATTTTTAAGTGAATGGCGTGAAATCGTTGAAAATACGCCGAAAACGGCATGAAAAAAGGGTTTTCAGATTTTTCTGAAAACCCTAGGAGCGGAGACGAGGAGATTCGA
>NZ_ATVB01000029.1 GCF_000420505.1 Alloscardovia omnicolens DSM 21503
CCGCGTGGATCGGTTGTTATACCACCTGGTGCGCGCAGTATAAACACATGCTTGTCGAGAAAACCGTTCTCACTAACGGGTGTATCGTCAACACTTACGAGCGTCTCGTAAGAGCATGTAACATGCTCAACGCTAGGCTATGTGCAGGCGACCTGTTCACCTACCTCAACTCCGAGGTGACTAAGTAGGCAATTGTTCCTGCTTTTAATAACCAGATAGAAAGCTGTAATGCTCGACTACGCGTTATGCTACGCGCGCATCGTGACTGGTTGTTACTCCACCGTATCAAAGCATGCGTGTGGTGGTGTTACATGCATACACAAAGCCCGTTGCTCGTATCCGAGCTCATCCATATCATGCCCGCCGGTCAACACATCACAAACATGTATACACAACTGGTCATACACCACAGCGAACGCGAACATGCTCAACGCCAACACTACGACTAAGCTATCAGTTGGGCAGACCTAACATGGTCGAGCCAAAAGTCAACGCACTCAACGAATAACAACCCACCAACAATACTTGTCGTATAACCCTATAGTCCAGTAGTCCAGTGCTCAAGAAAAATCAAAAACAAAAGCCCTCGAAAACGAGGGCTATCGTGGTGGCTCCGACCGGCGTCGATCCGGTGACCTTACGATTTTCAGTCGCACGCTCTACCAACTGAGCTACAGAGCCATGGAAAAATAAAACCCGGCGTACCGGGTTGAATATTCCAGCGACTCCGACCGGACTTGAACCGGCGACCTCCGCCGTGACAGGGCGGCGCTCTAACCAACTGAGCTACGGAGCCACGATTGCTTTAGCAACCAAGAGATAAATATACAGAGCTTTTCGCATATGTGCAACCTAGAATAAGAATAAACCCTAGAAACCTTGTAATTCCTAGGGTTTTTCGGCGTGTCTTTAAAGCAGATTATCAGGAAATATTCATACTCTTCTAGTTCTTCTGCGTCCAGTTTTCTACATCAATATGATGTGCTGGATTTGCCTGCCAAGCGTCCCATGCAGACTGAACAATATCCTTCACGTCATGCTGAGCATGCCAATCCATCTCAGTATTAATGCGTTCAGGGGAACCAATCAAATGAGGAGGATCGCCAGCGCGACGAGGTTTAATAGTTTCAACGAATGGAAGTCCGGAAACCTTCTTAATTTCGTCAACAATTTCGCGAACTGAAGTGCCCTTACCTGTACCTACGTTGAAAGCGTCATACTTGCGTTCATCGCGGTCTAAGTAGTGCATAGCGGCAATATGTGCATCAGCTAAATCAGAAACGTGAATGTAGTCGCGAACGCAGGTGCCGTCTTCAGTAGGGTAGTCATCGCCGAAAATAGCTGGAGCTAAACCGCGCTGTAAACGGTCGAGAACCATAGGAACGAGGTTCAAAATCGCTGGATCTTCTAATTCAACTGGCCCGCAACCTGCTACGTTAAAGTAACGCAAAGCGCAGAAACGAATGCCGTAAGCCTGAGCTGCTGCGCGGCCCATCCATTCACCGAATAGTTTGGTCTGACCGTAAGGGTTAATCGGAACCATTGGTTGCACGTCTTCTGGAACAACGTCTACTGGCGGAACGCCGTAAGTTGCTGCTGAGCTGGAGAAGACAAGCTTTTGAACCTCGGCATCTTTCATAGCCTGCAGAACGTTCAGCAAACCGTTAATATTCTGCTGGTAGTACCATAATGGCTTCTCAACGGATTCTCCAACCTGTTTGCGGGCAGCAAAATGAATCACAGCATCCACGTTTTCATCGCGTAAAATCTCAGCCAATCGTGTATCTGCACCTGCTGCAGATACATCCATGCCGTACAAACGAGAATCGCCAATGCGAGAAGACTTGCCGTAGCTTAAATCGTCCACAACGACGACGTTTTCGCCGGCTTCGTGTAAAGCATGAACCACATGAGCGCCAATATAACCACAACCGCCTGTAACAAGAACAGTCATATTGCTCCTTAAATTGCATCGAATATTGAGTTGTATAGAGACATGTGCACTTATGTGCGTACATGTTCATTTATGACACTTTTATTATAGCGCGGATTCTATATTATGCTTGACTAAGTTGTGTTTTTCTTGAGATTTTTCTGATTTATATGGAGTGCTACATGACTGAGATGGAAAAAGGCGAGCGCAATAATGCTCGTCGTCGTTCGGTAGTTTCGTTCGTGCGTCGTTCGTCCACTTTGGATGCGCGTTTAGAACGCGCATGGAATACGTATGCCGATGACTATGTTCTTCGCTTAGATAAAGGCGAATATGTTTTGGGAGTTGCCGATACTGTGCGTATTTCCCGTGATTTCTTGGCTCAGGCTTGGGGTGAAGGATTCCAAGCTGATGGTCGGGTAATCGTAGAGATTGGAACTGGGCAGGGCGAAAATATTGCGGCCGCAGCCGCTGCTCATCCGCAAGACAACTTTATTGGTGTTGAGGTGTATACTCCTGGCGTGGCGCATACGGTTTTAATGGCGGGTAAAAATGAGTTGCGAAACTTGCGCATGGTTCAGGTGAATGCTCCTGAATTGCTTAGCGCTTTTGAACCGGGCGTTGTGAGTGAAGTGTGGACTTTCTTCCCAGATCCTTGGCCAAAAACAAAGCATCATAAGCGTCGTATTGTGCAAGATAGTTTGGCTCAGGCTGTGCATGCTGCTTTGAAGGATGATGGCGTCTGGCGAATTGCTACAGATATTGATGATTACGCTTTGCATGTGCATGAAGTGATGGATGCTCGCGCGGATTTTGCGAACGATGGCGAGAAAACGGTTAGTTTGGCGACTGAGCATGTGAGTAAGGGTACTGCTGATTTAGCTGCGCAGTTACCACACGCTGATTTTAGTGAGTCCGAACGTTTTGAGGGACGAGTTCTGACTAATTTTGAGAAAAAAGGTTTAGACGCTGGTCGTGTTATTCATGATTTTACGTACCGGCGCGTGTGATAAAGCTTGATAAAGCATAACGACACGCCGAGCGCATGAAAAAGTTGCGTAGTTGAAGAGTAGTCGTTAATATGAATCAAGTTGGCCCCCGTCGTCTAATGGTTAGGACATCAGACTTTCACTCTGACAACGAGAGTTCGATTCTCTCCGGGGGTACGAATAAAAGGCTTCAGATGGTTCTGAAGCCTTTTTTCATTTTCTTATTTTTTCTGTTTCCGTGCGCGAATAAAACGCCTAAGTGCTGTTCCTGCTGCTGATCCCAAAAGTGCAAAACCGCCATAAAGCCGTGTGAAGAGCACCATGTTGGATCCATAATAAATCCACAGAATGGTGAGAGCGCTTATTATTGCTACTACGAGCCACCAGAAGCATAATCCGTTCATAAAGCCATCAATAAAAGGAATAAGGAAGCTATCAATCGGTAAAAACAAAATGAGGAACGGCAGAAACATCAAAGTTCCGGGGGCGCTTCGCTTTTGAAGAAAATCATTGAGCAGTTCTAATAGTCCGTATGAGATTACAAGAGCTACAAAAAATATCCATGTACGCTTCGTTGGGTTACTCATAACTTAACTGTAGTACTTTTAGAATAAGTCGGAATGCGTCCCTGTTCTCGATGCTACAAGAATAAGATTCTCATCATCGATGGCGTATATACGTAATCAGTCGGGTTAGATGTGACATTCGCGAAAACCTTTGTAGTTTCGTGTTAAAGCGTAGTCCTTATGGTGGGGGTCTAGAGGTATTCCTTTACTGAGTTTTCTAAGGATTGTGTCCAGTAAATGCATATCCGCACCCCTTTTTGTCATCTTTTTGATGTCTCGGCGGAATTGTGGTGAAGCAATAATATCTAGCATTACTAATCATCTTCATTCTCAATATCAGAAAGAAGATCTTCAATGCTTGTGTATCTTTTGGCTGGGATTTCTCCAGACATAATCCGTCGCGCTTCTACCATTGCGGCTTCTGTTTCTTTGTTATATCTGGGTTGTTTAATTGCGAATGGAAATCCTCCTTCAAGTAATGATGTGTGAATAAATATGTTAATCGCATCTGTTACTGATATTCCAAAACTTCCGAAGAGCTCCTCAGCTTGTTTTTTATTGCTGGTTCCATGCGAACGTTGATATTTGATGTCTTTGCCATAATAACTTCCTTGTAGATAATATCTGTTGTATACGTTTTGTATACAAAATGAAACCTTTGTGTTACGTATTATCTCCTGCACCCGTGCGAGTACGCTTAAGACAAGTAAGAAAAACCAAAAAAGGAGAACGCAATGGCATTCGATTTTACGACTATTTACGACCGTTATGGCAAGGATGCTCTTGCAGTAGATGCAATTGGTCAGATAGAAGGTGTTCCAAAAGCGCCACAGGAAGGTTTTAGCACTATTCCAATGTGGGTAGCAGATATGAATTTTGCTACTGCACCGGCTGTAGTCAGTGCTATTCAGGAACGTTTAGAGCATCCGATTTTTGGTTATTTTCTGCCACCACAGAAATACTTTGATGTTATTAAAGATTGGCAGCGCTCGCATAATGGCGTGAGTAATCTTGACAATAAACATATAGGTTACGAAAACGGCGTGCTTGGAGGATTGATTTCCACTGTTTCTGCGTACTGTAAGCCAGGGGACGCTGTTCTAGTTCATTCGCCAACATACATCGGTTTTACGAGCTGTTTAACTGCTGCCGGCTACAAGATTGTGCATTCTACTTTAACTGCTGATGAAAACAATGTATATCACATGGATTATGACGATATGGATCGCGTGCTGACAGAAAGTGGCGCAAAAGTAGCGATTTTCTGCTCTCCACACAACCCAACAGGTCGCGTATGGCATCGCGAGGAAATCGAAAAAGCTATGGCTATTTATGCCAAGCATGATTGCATCGTTGTATCCGATGAAATCTGGTCAGATATTATTCATCCAGGGCGCACGCATATTCCTGCGCAATCAGTCAGCGAGGATGCACGCAACCGTACGGTAGCTCTTTACGCTCTAAGTAAAACCTTTAATATTGCGGGAATTGTTGGCGCTTACCACATTATTTACAACGATCAGTTGCGCGCGAAAGTGGAAGAAGAGAGCAGGAAGCCGCACTATAACGACGCGAACGTGCTGTCTGTTCATGCGTTGATTGGCGCGTACAGCGAGGACGGCGCGGCTTGGGGTGCGCGAGCTGAACGAGGTTTTGGCTGCGAACGTTAAGCGCGCTCGCGAATTCTTTGCGCGTGTAGCTCCAGAAATCCGTATCGCGAACTCAGCGGGCACATATATGCTCTGGCTTGATGCTACAGCATGGTGTAAGAAGTACGGCAAAAGCATTGATGAGTTATTGGAAGCCGGATGGCGTGTGGGAGTTGGTTGGCAAGATGGACGACCATTTCACGGACCGTGTCATATCCGCATGAACGTGGCGCTGCCCGCGCAGCTGTTAGAGGAAGCGCTTGAGCGGTTGAATAATCATGTTTTTAGGGCATAAATAAGCGGATAAGCGAACCGATACCATTGCCTACGCAGCCGATAAGCGCGTAGGCAATCGCATATATGAGGGCGCTGTCGTTGTAGAAAACGAAAAGCGTGCTCAGGAAGCCGATGGCCGGTGCGAGAAGCCACCATAACGTGATGCCGTGGGTGAGACCGTCTTGTAGAGCGAGAACGAGCGTGAGTGCGGGGAAGATAAGAAGCAGAAGTGCGATAATAAGCGACTTTGCGTCGGGAATAAGCAGTGTGAGCGCGGGCAGCAGCCAGAAAAGCGCTACGAGCGCGGCTATTTTTATGAGCGAGTCCTTCGTTGGACATGAGAGTAGTTTCATAACATAAGTCTACTTCATCTTCTTAAACAGTAAAAATACAATGCTATACTGAAAAATTGTGAACGCTAACATATAGTGCGTTATGAGAGCGTGACTACGAGGAGAAGTGCAGTGAAGCATCAAGACAATGAATGCCAGTACACCATCATGATTGTTGATGACGACCAAGCCTTGGCTGAGATGCTGTCAATAGTGCTGGAGGGCGAAGGTTTTCGTGCGGTTGTGTGCCATGATGGTTTACGCGCCGTTGAACTTTTCCCACTTATTCAGCCCGATCTTGTGCTCTTAGACGTGATGTTACCGGGTCTTACAGGAGTGGAGGTTGCGCAGAAGATACGCATAGCCTCGGTTGTTCCCATTATTATGTTGACTGCAAAATCAGACACAATGGCTGTGGTTGAAGGTTTGGAGGCTGGTGCAGATGACTATGTGTCTAAGCCATTTAAAGTGGCAGAACTTTTAGCCCGTATTCGCACTAGATTGCGTCGTATTACACATCAATCAGGTAATCAAGAAGCTTATAATCCAGCTCATATAGAGCGAGACGGTTTAGTTATGGATCGTTCGCAACATACAGTGAGCGTTTATGGGCATAATGCGAACTTAACCCCACTCGAATTCGATTTACTCTTCCTGCTGGCTTCTAATGAGAACGAAGTTATCTCTCGAACTACCTTACTCAAAGAGGTGTGGGGATATGCGGATGCTGGTGATACGCGCTTGGTTAGTGTACATATTCAACGACTTCGTGCAAAGGTGGAAAAAGACCCGGAACATCCCGACTTCATTCACACAGTGCGAGGTATTGGCTACAAATTCTGCACATCAAGTGAGAATATCAAGTGAACACCGCATTCAAAGGTTTTTTCTTACTCATGCGCACCTCTCTACAGGCGCGCATGGTCAGTGTGGTTGTAATTGCGTTTTTTGCTATTGCAGTTCTTCTATCTGTTGGATCCATGCTTCTCGTGCGTTCTTCTGTACTCGATCAGGTATCGCAGGAATCTCAACGAGATTTTTCTAATCAGCTAGTTGAAGCGAAAAAAGTAATTAATTCAGCAGACTCTACTGATCTCGTGCAGTATCAGCAACTTGCTAACGATGTTGCATCCATGCTTCAGCAAGATGCTTCTCCAAGCTTAGTAGGTGTGTACTTATGGAGTCGTAACGCCGCTGGACGTGAAATTATTCCAGTTTCTACTGAGCCATCTCACGTGTCGCTTATTTCAGAAGACATGCATGCTCGTGTGAATGCAGATACGGACGGAACGATCTACTATCAACCTGTTACGATTACTCACGATACAGTCCAACAAAAACGGAGCAGCACAGTCGACGGATTATATGTAAGCCGCCACTGTGTCTTACTGATCGCGATGAGTCCGACATATATTAGGATGGCGTCTAGCCTGCAGTGAGCATGCTGG
>NZ_ATVB01000030.1 GCF_000420505.1 Alloscardovia omnicolens DSM 21503
ATACCTACGAACAAGCCAATCACGAATAGTGTGTGCCCCGTTATCCCATCCTTGCTCGTGTAACCATACACGCGTGGAACAAATCAGATCAACCATGCTGTCACTGGTTTTACTAGGCATGGTATGTGGTCGAGTTGACCTGGTTTTTACCGCGTTTAAACCATCCGAACGATAACGAGCAAGAAGTTTTCTGACCCATCTATCCGAAACATGAAACACGCTGGTCGCATCTTTGACGGACGCACCCGACTCAAGAACATAAAGAATAATAGCTATATTACGCGATGAATGATCCATACCCCATCATCACACGCGGAACGATGTCTTGACACACCCCCGAAAAAACCACACCCAAAAAACAGCGGAACGATGTCCTGAAACCACACACCTTCAGGCCCACTTTTGTCGTGTCTCACGACATAGTTCCGCTACAGTTGGGGGAGTTGTGTCGTGAGATTTTTTGTTTTCATGCGTTGTGGTTGAGGTTTTGTTTATTTTGACCTATAACCGCGATCTGCACCACACACAAGCAGGGCACCACACTCACTAAAAAACTAACACAAAATGTCCTATAAGCCGATTTTGGTCTATATTCCGAAATCTGAGCGGGTGGTGGGTATATTTTAAAAATAAATGACCCGATAAATGGTTCCTTGACATTTTTAGAGAAATTAGAAAGACGAAATATCAGCAAACTGTGTTGACATTTCGTCTTTAATTAGTAGCGGGGCATGGATTTGAACCATGGACCTCTGGGTTATGAGCCCAGCGAGCTACCGAGCTGCTCCACCCCGCGTCGGCTTGTTTAAAACAGCTCTATCCATAATACACATGAGATAGAAGATGTCAAGTAAGCGTGTTGAAAATTTCGCTGCGTGAGATTACTGCCTTAGATTAGACCGTGTGATTTCAGTATGAGATTACTGCTTGATATTAGATTGCGCGATACATGGTGAGATTAGCGGTGTAAGATTACAGAACATCTGTTTAAGTACGTGCGTCTTTTATTTGCCGCTTACCGCCTCTTATTATCGGCAACCGTATCCCGCCACAGTCTTCCCACCGTTGCCTCTTATCTTCACCACATCGTCGCTCAACAGCCCCCGCCATCGCTCACCATCTCCCATATTTCCAGCAGATTTCAAAATCATTCCCCAAAAATAATTTCTCACAAAGTGGACGCTTCCACCTGCCTGAGCCTCACGATGCAATAATTCTAAACAACACATAGAGCAGCAATGATGCAAAACATCAGCGCTGCTCTTTTATTTTTTATACAAGTAAAGAGTAAAAGTTCTTTCAGCTTAGCAGAGCGTACAAGGCAAGAGCGGCTGCGAGAACATTAGAGCACATTAGAGAACAACACAAGAATGTTGAAGAAGAAGTAAGAGAAAGATAGAGGGTCTATCGTGTCATCAGTAACACTTTCTCAGAACGCGGCAGCAGAAGCTACCAAGCCAGTGGCCGCAAAAAAGTCCAGCCTGAATTCACCAGCTGAAGTTATTGCTGCATCTTTAGTGGGTACGACCATTGAATTCTATGATTTTTACGTATACGCAACTGCGGCAGCACTCGTATTCCCACATTTGTTCTTCCCAAAGGGCAACGATACCGTAAGCCTTATTAGCTCCTTCGCTGTGTTTGGCGCAGCAATGATTGCACGTCCTCTGGGCGCAATTTTCTACGGTCACTTGGGAGATCGCCTCGGCCGCAAGACCACTTTGGTTATCTCCCTGTTAACCATGGGCATTGCAACATTCCTTATCGGCTTCCTGCCAACATATGCTCAGATCGGTCTGTGGGCTCCGTTCTTCCTGCTTACCCTGCGCCTTACCCAAGGCTTCGCGCTCGGTGGCGAATGGTCGGGCGCTGCTCTGGTAGCAACAGAAAACGCTCCTGCAGATAAGCGCGCGCTGTATGGAACTTTCCCACAGCTGGGCGCTCCAATCGGCTTCATTATTGCTAATGGTCTGTTCCTTATTATTAACTTCGCTCTGCCGCACCCAACAAGCTCCGTGCTCCAGTCAGAAGCGTTCCTCTCCTGGGGTTGGCGTATTCCATTCATTTTCTCCGCTCTTATGGTTGTTGTAGGTATGTGGGTGCGCGTAAAGCTGAACGAATCTGAAACCTTTAAGAAGGCTGTTGAGCAAGATAAGGTTGTTAAGGCTCCTCTGGTCGATACTTTCCGCTTCCACTTTAAGGAAGTTGTGCTCGGTACCTTCGCTATGCTCGCTACCTATGTGCTCTTCTATCTGACTACCACATGGATTTTGAGCATGGGTACCACCGCTACAGAAAAGGGCGGTCTCGGTATTCCATACACCGAGTTCGTATTTATGCAGATTATTGGCGTTGTATTCTTTGCAATCTTCACCCTCGTGTCGGGTCCATGGGCCGATAAGATTGGCCGCCGCAAGCTCTTGATTTGGGTAACTGTTGCGATCATTATTTTCGGTTTGATCTTCCCGCTCTTCCTTGATTTTAATCACGGCAACATTTTGAGCGTATACGCTGTAGAAGCCTTCCTGATTGTTGGCTTCATCCTTATGGGTATTACTTTCGGTCCGATGGGTGCGTTCCTGCCAGAAATGTTCCCAACCAACGTGCGCTACACTGGCTCGGCAATTGCATACAATGTCAGCTCTATTTTGGGTGCTGCATTAGCTCCTATTATTGCTGTTGCTCTGTGGAAGGCTGCCGACGGTAGTACATGGATGGTGGGTGTATACCTCGCCATTGCTTCTATGCTCACGCTCATTTCCCTGGTTCTGTCTAAGGAAACCAAGGATGATGATTTCGATAATCAGATTGCTTATGAGAAGAAGTAAGTAAAAAAAAGGAATAATAATTAAGACGCCTTGCACAGTAATGTGTGAGGCGTCTTACTGTTTTTACTGAGAACATTATTGTTTTTCGGACATATCCAGGGATGTACTGGTTGAGGGAAAGTGCTTGCACGAAAAACTTTTCGAGAAGGGGAAAGTATGAAGAAAAAATTGAGTATAGTTGCAGCAGGTTTAACGCTTGCTCTCTTAATGTCTCCTGCAGCAGCGTTTGCTGCAGATGGTACGGATACTCCAGCGACGTCTACAACACCAGCTGCTCCGGCAGTGCCAGCGGAAACAACCGATGAGGTTAAAACGCGTGATGTAGTTCTCAATTTGAATAATGGTAGTGCAGAAGATAACTTCTGGAAGGATTAGTTGAATTCACAATTGGTGAGTGCGGATGGTAAGGCATACAATTTCGTATTCCAAAGCGCCGAGAAATATGTTGCTACGACTATTCCATACGGTACTTATACCTTAAAGTACACAATTCATGATGGTTACGAGAAGTCGCCTAATAAGGACATTATTGCCTCAGGTTCAGCAGTGACTATCGATGATAACGCAGATAGTGGCCGTCTTTATGTTACTTTGGTTCGTTCCGATCGTGAGCCTAATCCAGTGGTGCCACCAGTGCAAGATAATCCTAGTGAGTCAGCCATCGCAAGCAAAGTTGTTGTTGCAGTACTCTGGGGAAAGACTCTGCTACTCCGGAGCAGGTTGAAAGTATCGGCCTTACTTTAACCAATACTGAAGGCAAGGAAGTATATACACCGACTTATACAACAAGCATGAGGTAACTTTCACCGACCTTCCCAAGGGCAACTACATCGTGAAATACACAACCCCAGAAGGTTATGAATTCTCTGGTAAATCTGCTGGTAATCGTCGCGGGCCATTCCCTAAAGATGGTTCGACAGTTCGCATCTATGGTTCGACAATCACCCAGAACCTTTACATCGATTTCGCTGAAATTCCTCAACCAACTGCTGCTTCTTATAATGTTGCTGTAACAGTTGATGGTCAGGCGCAGGCTGTAACCGAGGAACTTCTTAATAAGCTTGGCTCCAAGCTGGTAAACAAGGAAGATAACAAGGAAATTGCGCCTACTGCTGTGAAGGGCAATGTCGTAAGCTTTGCTGATTTCGAAGCTGAATCTTACAAGCTCTCTTACGTTTTGTCAGACGGTTACGAGATCGTCAAGCAGGTGAATATTGCTAGCGATTACAAGGAGTTCGCTGCTTCTGAAACTGCTGAAGAAGCTTCTCTCGACTTGCACGTTGTTGAGAACAAGGGCGATAACAATAACGGCTCCGATGTTGACGCTAACAAGTCGGACGATAAGAAGGCAGACAAGCCTGTTGCTGCTGCCACTGAGCCAGCTAAGAAGCTCGCACAGACAGGCGTGAACCCGGTTATGGCAGCTACTGTAACTGTAGTTCTTGCTGTGCTTGGTTTCGCAGCTCGCGCTGTAGAGGCTGCTCGTAAGCGTTCCTAAGCTTTAGCTTAAAAAACCAGATAGAAGGTGCATGCGCAGTTTTGCGTGTGCGCCTTCTTTTTATGGCAAAACCCCTGTGAGACTAACCACAGTCTTCTCGAGCCATGAGAATCAGGCAAGCGTCAAACGAGGGTTTCGCGTATGCTTAGAAACGTGGGCATAACCGCCGCACATCATCCAGTCATTGCACAAATGAGGAGAACTGCATGACAGTTTTTAATGATCCAATAGCAAGCGTAGACCCAGATGTTGCCGCAGTGCTTGATTCTGAGCTGGAACGTCAACAAACTTACCTCGAGATGATTGCTTCAGAGAACTTTGTTCCTCGTGCAGTGCTTCAGGCGATGGGTTCCGTGCTTACGAATAAGTATGCAGAAGGCTATCCAGGGTGTCGCTATTATGGCGGTTGCCAAGAAGTGGATAAGGTGGAAACCCTCGCTATTGAGCGTGCGAAGGCTTTGTTTGGCGCGCAGTATGCGAATGTTCAGCCTCACTCGGGTGCGCAGGCTAACGCGGCTGTGTATCACGCGCTGCTTAACGCTGGCGATACGGTTATGGGGTTGGATTTGTCTCACGGTGGTCATTTAACGCACGGTATGAAGATTAACTTCTCCGGAAAAAACTACAACGCTGTATCCTATCAGCTCGATCCAGAAACATACCGCATTAACATGGAGCAGGTGCGTCAAAAGGCACTCGAAACGCGCCCACAGATGATTATCGCCGGATGGTCAGCGTATCCTCGCCATATTGATTTCCAAGCATTCCGTGAGATTGCAGACGAAGTAGGTGCATACTTGTGGACGGATATGGCTCATTTTGCAGGTCTCGTTGCAGCAGGATTGCATCCAAACCCAGTTCCATATTCTGATGTAGTATCCACAACGATTCACAAGACTTTGGGTGGCCCTCGCTCAGGTATGTTGCTGTCTCGCGATGCAGAACAGTTCAGCAAAAAACTTAACTCTGCAGTATTCCCAGGTCAGCAAGGCGGCCCTCTTATGCATATTATTGCTGGCAAAGCAGTTGCATTTAAGATTGCTGCCAGCGAGGAGTTTAAGAACCGTCAGCAGCGTACCCTCGAAGGCGCTAAAATCCTTGCTGGGCGTTTGAACGCAGCTGATGTTGAGCAAAGCGGAGTATCCGTAGTAACCGGCGGAACAGATGTTCATCTCGTTCTGGTCGATTTGCGTAACAGCGAACTCAACGGTCAAGAAGCAGAAGATTTGCTTGACGCCGTAGGAATAACCGTGAACCGCAACGCAGTTCCATGGGATCCACGACCACCAAAAGTAACGTCCGGCTTGCGTATCGGTACACCAGCACTCGCTACCCGTGGTTTTGGAGTAACAGAGTTTACCGAGGTTGCCGACGTTATTGCCACCGCTTTGCGTGACGGAAAATCTGCAGATATCGAAAGCTTGCGCGCTCGCATTGCTAAGCTTGCGGATGACTTCCCCCTGTATGAAGGTTTGGATCAGACGCATTAAAGCGCGGTAAATATTAATAAACAGGACGTTTCTTGGGACTTCGAGAACGCCCTGTTTTATACAAGATGAGGGTGGGCATTGTCTCACTACAGAGAGTGCCCACCCTTTATGGGTTATACGACAGATTGTGTTGGTTTTTGTTGTGTGTTGGCTTGTGTTTGTTGGGCTTGTTGGTGGTTGGAGTTGGTTTGACTCAACTGCGAGGTTGGACAAATCGTGTTGGTTTTAGCCCGTGTTCAGTCTTGTGTTTTCGAGGTTTTTAGTCGGGTTAGAGTTGATAAATGACGACCACGCGATTATGTCAAACATGCGGTCATCCCATGATTTCCTGGGGAACTTATCCTACAAAGAAAGGGTCATGCCCACGATACAGATGCTCGTTTTGTCAGGCCACGACGAGTGTACGCATTGATAAACATGCCAAGAATTTGACCACGTTCTTACACTTCATTATGGTTGATCGTCTCTTATCTTCATACCCGGGCAAGGGACGTAGCTTACAACGTTGTTTCGGTGATGTCTGGATGTACTGGTCCTTATCGCCCGTTGTTGATCAAGTCCATTATGTCATCCATGTCGATGGTTTATATTTATACCGGGATTGTGTCTTACTGATCGCGATGAGTCCGACATATATTAGGATGGCGTCTAGCCTGCAGTGAGCATGCTGGTGCGTGGTAAGCATTACTGGCACGTATCGCTTCTCCTGACGTGGTTGTCACTGATGGTGGTGCAGGATTTGCTAAAGTATGCCACGCGCAATGGTCTGATACCAGAATTCAACGCTGTCTTTTCCATATCAGTGCGAATGTACGATCGCGTACTACTAGGAATCCAATGATTCAAGGCTGGTCAAGAACTCTACGCTTTATCACAACAACTTACCCGTATTATCAATGATGAACAACAAGCCGCGTGGATCGGTTGTTATACCACCTGGTGCGCGCAGTATAAACACATGCTTGTCGAGAAAACCGTTCTCACTAACGGGTGTATCGTCAACACT
>NZ_ATVB01000031.1 GCF_000420505.1 Alloscardovia omnicolens DSM 21503
GTGTCAAGACATCGCCCGGTGTGAAGATGGTTTGGTTTATTTTCTTTTGTTGTCATGGGTGAACAACCCTAGTCATATACGCGCAACCGATATGCCACTTTTGAAACCATTTTTGCCCATCAAAACTGGCATAACAGGTGTATGAATCGGTTAAACCAGTATATGTGAGAGCAATAGCTCTCCAAATTTAACGCAGAGTGAAGCCTGATTGCGAGAAACAGCCGCTAGTCACACACCCGCAACCTACAAACCCCGCGAAACTCCAACCAGCAGAAAATTTAGACGAACCAGCGTTAATACCATCTAGAAAAGGTCGTATACGTTGCACGTAGGCTGCACTATCAATTTTCACGCGAAATTATGTTGATTAAGAATACAGCTCCCGTTAAGTCTAAGGACTAAGCAAAACGTTGAAAACAGAGAACAAGTCACCAAGCTTATGCTGAATACAATAATCCCTCCCCAGCAAAAGCGTAAAACACGTTATTCTCGTGTTCGAAATACTTCAGCCAGAGAGGGATTACTCTATAAGCTAGCTACTAGTCCTTCTGAGCCTTGAGCAGGTCGCGAATCTCCTGCAAAGTAGCTAACTGAACTTCTTCAGCGCTTGGCTCAGCAGCAGCTTCTTCAGCAGCTTCCTGCTTAGCAGTCATATCCTTAAGCTTACTCATAGGCAAAACGATGAAGAAGTAAACAGCAACAGCAATAATCAGGAAGTTAATCAGAGCAGTCAAAATAGCGCCGAAAGAAATAGTTGCACCATTAAAAGTGAACTTCAACAAATCAGACATATCTGGCTTGCCGAAAATCATAGCTACCAATGGGTTGATGAAGTTCTCAACAATAGAAGTAACTACAGCGGTTACTGCGCCACCCATAACAACACCGACTGCCATATCAACAACGTTGCCGCGGGAAATAAAATCTTTAAAACCTTTAATCACGTTTCTCTCCAAAAGATATTAGTTTGACGAACGAGGAGATATTTCTCGCACACCTGTTCCATCGACTTATTCTACTGGATATGTTCTAAGAACTCGAGATGTCCTTAAGAGATGTGCCATGATTAACATCACACACTCTGTAATAATATTTGGCAGAGAATAATCGCGCGATTTTCGCGTGATTATCATTTTCCCTCCTATTTTTCCTCTTCATAAACTGCTTAAAATCAACAAAATTTTGAGTGTTTTCAAAACAATTTTTTCGCGCGATATTCGTACGAAAAAATTGTAAAATAGTCATTTAAAGATAGGAGGAAAGCGTAGAACTAAGATCTGAAGGAAAAAGTTTAGAGTATAAAAAGCCAAGAATGCGCTTCCTGATTCTTTCTGGGAAACTTACTCTGCTTTCGCTAATACCAACGGCGGAAAAATCATTTTAGGAATTGATGAGAAAAATGAAGATCCATATCAAGGAGTAAATAATCCTCAGAAAATCCGAGATGATTTGTTTGCTCTAGCTGCGAATAAACAAAAAGTCAGCTGTAATTTGTTAACAGATAATGACATTGAGTATGTAGACATCCCTGGTAAAAATCGCCAACTCATGGTGATAACTATAAGAGAAGCTAGTAGTGACCAAAAGCCTGTCCATCTAAAGAATGATTTTAGACAATCTTATAAAAGACTAGGAGAGGACGGCGTTAGACTCGACAGAGAAGAACTAAAATATCTTATGGTAAGTTCTCACGATGATATTGATAGCGAACTCCTAACTAACTACGACGAAAGCGACCTTAATATCGAAACAATTGAAGACTATAAAAACTATTAATCGATTTGAGCGGAAATAACAAGTATATCAATATGCCGCTCAGAGCCTTCTTAACTGAAATTGGTGTGTTTAAGAAGGATAGAACTGACGGCACTTATAAATTGACAGCAGGCGGATTGCTATTTTTTGGAAAAAATAATTCCATTATTTCTCGTTACCCTAAATTCCAATTAGATTACTTTGAAAAAGATAACTCGTTTTCTGCAAGGTGGGATGACAGAGTTTCGACCGGAGATATGATGTATCCCGATTTGAACATGTATGATTTCTTCAAACTAACATATAAGAAAATAACCGCTACAACAAACGATAGATTCGAGCTAAACGACAAATCTGCACATCGTCTACCTTTTAAGAAGGATTTATCTGAATCTATACGCGAAGCGTTAGTCAACTGCCTAATGCACGCTTATTATGACTTCGATTCTCCAATTATCATTACCTCGTATAATGATTTCTACGAATTTAAAAATCCTGGCAAGATGAAAGTCTCTATCCCAGAGTTTATACATGGAGGCACATCAAAAACACGAAATAGTACAATTTCATCATTATTCAGAAGAATAGGAATGTCTGAAAAGGCCGGTTCAAGAGGACCTAAAATTTTTGACATGTCTGAGAAGTACAAGTTAAAAATTCCAGAAGTCACAACCACTTTCGATAGTACTATTGTTACTATTTGGAAAATTGATTTGCTATCTTCATACGAAGATGTAACGAGGATGAAAAAACCATTCTCAAGTTTATAATCGAGAATGGAAACATTAGCAAAAATGATGTAATTGAAAACACCCTAATGACAGAGTATAAGTTCAGAGAAAACTTAAAAGCTCTTCTTGGGAAAAATATATAGAAATAGTGAGCAAAGGACGTTCAACTAAATATGTACTCCCCCAGAACCTCATCTGAACAATATCATCTCATCAAGCAACAAATTAAAAATCTTGGTGATTTTATAGGGAAAAACTAAAATTCAGTTATTTTAACTCTCCGATTCATGTATCTTTAGATTAAGGTGCAGGGGTCATACATACTGACGTATGCCCCCTGCACTCGTCGCTCATATTTTTACGGCACACAACAGAAGAACGCCCTACACCCAAGTTTTCCCGATCGTCTAAATAAAACCGCCGAACATCGCCACAATCAAACCGCCAAGTTCAACCACGAAAAAAAGCGTTAATGCTGCCCAGCTGCGCGTAAAAACATTCAAAGGCGAGGTCTTTTTAATAAAAATCAACGTTGTTATATACACAACGAGGAAAAAACCTAAAGCGCCCATCGCACAAATAATACCGGCGTTAATACCGTTCGCATAAACGCTGCTCGATCCGAAAATAACTTTCGTCCCCCACCAATATTTCGTAGACAAAATGGACAGTCCCGACAATAGCTGTTCAACAGCAAAAGCAAAATACGCCAACACTCCCCAACTGCACCATCGAGATTCAATCACAGCAATCAGCAAGGAAATCAAAGTAATAGTCGTCACGCACCAACTAATCAGCGCCCATCCTACCGGCTGAACGCGCGAAAGGAACCAAATAGCATCAGCTGTGTGATGAAAAGCAATGTCGCGACCAATACCGTACGGAATCGTTAAAACGGCAAGAAGAAGAACCGCAACGCACGCATATTTCCAAGGATTTGAACGCTTAACTGCACGCTGAGCATCCGCAATAGAAATCTGCTCAACTGTAGAAGTTGCAATAATCGCATCGACCGCAACAGTTTGCTTAGCCGATTGCTTGAAACGTTTATTTTTCTTCTTTACCATGACCATAACCCCATCTGGTTGCAATCAAAATCCAAAAGAAAACGGATGTGAGGAACTTATTTTTGCGCAACTGAAAACGCTTTATTATGCATAGGCGCTGAAGGAAAGGTTGCTCGAGAACGTGAATATAAGCATGCATCAAGCGCTGATTTTCCTGCGAAATATTTTCGCGTTCCTGTTCAAGAACATACTGTGCTTGCTTTTGCGAAGATGTAATAAGCCACCAATTTTTCTTGATCAAAGCGCAAGGATTCGAAAAAGTGGCGAACTTCTTCGACCATGTTCGCGCTCCCAAAACGTTCGCTTCATGCTGGCGATACAACTCACCCGGTTTATCAATAAAAGTTAACGTTCCCGTTGCTGTTGCACATAGGGCGAGGAACCAATCATGCATAATAATATTGTCGCTCACATTCACCCATTTTTCTGCGAGCGCGTGATTAATTAAAGCCACGCCCCCCGTAACACTGTTCTCGGTGAGTTCTTGAACAAGCTCAGTATTAGCATGTCCGGATTGGGAACGGATCATGCTGGGGTTGAGCGTTTTTAAGTTCGCATCCACAACCACAGGATCCATATAGTTCATATGAGGAATATGCTGCGGATGTTGGCGAGCCTCCTCCACTTGAGCGCGCACTTTATCTTCCAACCAATAATCATCTTGATCGCAGAAGAGATAATAGTCCGCTTTTTCGTATGTGAGCAGTTCGAAGAAGGAACGGATAACACCCACATTGGTAACGTTACCGTCGTTGATAAAACGGATACGCTCGTCTTGGGTAGCGAGAGAGCGAATAATTTCGGCTGTATTATCGCTAGAACCGTCATCGCGGATGAGAAGATTCCAATCGGTAAAACTTTGTTTTTGAATACTTTCGACTTGCTCACGCACATATTTTTCGCCGTTATATGTGGATAGAAGAATATTGACTTTCACTGTGTGTTTCCTGTGTGGGGTGGTTGGTGTTCCTTAGCGTGGGTTCGGTATCTGTATCAGCACCTTCCTGCTACCTCTCTACTCGATCTTCGTGTCAATCTTACGCTCGTCAATCTTCGTGTCGCTGTCTCTATCAGTTTGCGTGAATGGCGTAGCGCCCATAGCAGCGCTCGTTTGCCCTGTTATAAAAAGCTGCTCATATTGGCTGACAATTTCATCCCACGTGTACTCGTTCGCAATAATCTGCCGAGCCTGAACGCCAAAGGTTGCGCGCTCATCTGCAGACATCGTTTCCGCATGATTAATCACAGCATGTAGGTAGAGGGATTGATCAGCGGTTTTGTCTGCGTCATCCATACCGTCAATTTTCCAGTACAGCACTGAATTTTTCGCAACCGAATGATTAAAACTCACATTTAAGATGAGATTTAAGTCGGTGTAGCTTAAGGCTTCAAGCAGCCCTGGATTAGTTCCTCCAACCGAATGACCGTGAATATATGCAAAAGCATTTTGGCGGATGTACGTGAGCAGCTCTTTGTTGTAGACCGTACCGACAAATTTAATGCGCGGATCCGTAGTGAATTGAGTGCGCTGCTTAAGCGTCTCGAAATACGCGTTCCCCTCATGATTACAGATAATAACGAGCGGTTTTTGGGTCGTTGACTGCATGTATTCGCTGATGATGGCTTCGTAATTATTTTCCGGAACAAAACGACCAACAACCAGATAATATTCCTGTGCATTCAGATTATGCTCGCTGAACCACGCGCGAACATCCTCACTATGCGCGGTTAAATGCGTCTGTTGGGTTTCTGTGCCGTACGCAATAAATGTGCTGTTTACGCCAGGATAGTTGCGTTTCATATAGTCTTGGATGCCTTGATTATCGCTAACAATAACATCAGCATGACGCGCCATGCATTTTTCCGCGTATTTCAGATAGCTCTGCACAGGTTTTGGCCATTTTGCTCTTTTGAATTCCAGACCATCAGGGTTGACGAAAAGCAGACCACCACGTTTATGGATTTTCGTGGCATACCGCTTGACGAGAGGCCCGATAGTATTACCAAGAATGATGAATACGGGATGCGCAATTGCGTTTTTATCGACTAGACTGAGCGCGTATTCCAGGGCGAAGGTGTCGTAGGCGATGACGCGGGCAGGTCCGATTTTGGGCGGATTGATTGTGAAACAATCGGCGCCGTGGAAATCGGTGTGCGTGTGGTGGGCGGTGTTGCTTAAGCATGCGACGTGGTAAACAATCTCATTATTCTTACGATGAAGAACAAGATTTTCCACAAAAGTTTCGAAACCACCATACTGTGCAGGCAGTCCACGACTACCAATAATAAAAACATGCTGCATGATTTCCAGCATAGCAACACTCCAGCATTTAAGAAGTTTGCATTCTGTGCAGTTTTTGCTTATAGTAGTTTTTTGTCTGCGGATGTAGCTCAATGGTAGAGCCTCAGTCTTCCAAACTGATTACGCGGGTTCGATTCCCGTCATCCGCTCCACTGTCATGTGTCAAGACATCGTTCCGGTGTTTTGGCACATTTTGTTTTGTTTTTGCGTTGGTATGTGTCAAGATATCGTTCCGTTTTTGTCTGTGATGGTGGTTGCTGGTAGGAGTTTTTGATAGTTTTTTGTTTCGTCTAGTTCGAAATATCCAATGATTTGGTGAATCTGTCTATCCAGCGCGATGACATGGTTGCCATGAATCAGGAGAATAACGGGACAATTCTTACGTTTTTTACTCAACCCTAAATGCAGTATTCGTCCTTTATATCGAAGAGTGACTCGTCCATACGCGTCCACGCGATCATAGCGGACTCGATACGACACATGGTCGATATCGA
>NZ_ATVB01000032.1 GCF_000420505.1 Alloscardovia omnicolens DSM 21503
TCGGGCAAGCGCGTGGCTGAGGCTACTTCGGATAGCCAGGGTCAGGTGCGTGTGGATCATCTGGGCTTTGGTGAGTACACGGTGCGTGAAGTGTCTGCTCCTCAAGGCTATGAGAAGACCGACTGGAATAAGCAGTTCACGATTGATCAGCAGGCTCAGGTTGTGGATGCGGGCGAGGTTGTGAATAAGAAGATTCCAACCACACCACAGTCGAAGAAGTTGTCTGCTACGGGTGCGGATATCACCATGGTAGTAGCGCTCGTGGTGGTTCTTACTGGTCTAGCTCTTGTAGCGTTCACCATCAAGAAAACACACTAACAACCACTAATCGCTAAGAGAGGTTCCTTCCACAAGGAAGGAACCTCTCTTCTAGTAGAATCTAACTATGACGAATCCAACACAAGAACCGCATCTGATCATTGCCCTCGTTGTCGATACGCTGGGCGAAGAAGGCAACGGTACCTCGAACTCCGCCGTCCAATTCGCTGCAGAACTGGAACGTCAGGGTCATCAGGTGCGTTTAGTGGGCATTGGTGCGCCGGTAGAGGAGTACAAAGCTGAGGAACGTTATGTTTTCGGCGCTACAGAGTTTGCACGTCCGCACCAGATTGCTTTTGCACAACCAGACGAAGCTTTGTTCGAGCGTGCTTTCGATGGGGTAGATGTTGTTCACATATATTTGCCATTTGCCTTCGGTAAAGCAGCGGCCCGTTACTGCCGCAAGCATAATATCCCAGTAACCGCAGGGTTCCACGTTTTGGCTGAAAATATTGTTTCGAATGCTCCGTTCTTAGGCATTATTCCCGGCATTATTCCCGCTTTATATGGGTGGATGCGCCACACATTCTATCGAAAAATCCGCCACGTGCACACGCCTACAGAAATGACCAAGCGCATCCTCAAAGCGCGCGGCTATACGAATGATCTGCACGTGTTTTCCAACGGTTATGACGATCTTCTGTTTCACCCTTGGTCTGCAGAGGAAAAATCAAGCGAGTCCAAGCGTTTTGTTATCTGCTCAGCCGGCCGCTTGAGCAAAGAAAAAAGTCATGAAACGCTTATCGAAGCCGTAGCGCTGAGCAAACATAAAGATCAGATAGAGCTGCGCATTGCAGGCTCTGGTCCGCGCGAGAAAAAACTGCGCAAACTCGCAGCTCGTACAATCGGCACAGACCAATTAAGTATCTCGTTCGTTGAGCACGACAATATGCGCGACTTCTTTAGCGCGGCCGACCTGTTCGTGCATGCCTCGTCCATCGATATCGAAGGTATTTCGGCTATCGAGGCGTTGGCTGTGGGTGTTGTGCCGGTTATTGCTCGGGCGGATTTAAGCGCAGCCAGTGGTTTCGCTTTATGTAGAGAAAGTGTTTTTGATTGGGGAGATGCTGAACAGTTGGCTCACAAGATCGACTGGTGGATAGAACATGACGACGCGCGCCGCGAGTGGGGCGAGCGTTATGCGCGGCATACACATAACTACTATTCGCTTGAAGCGTCAGTGCGTGCTTTCGTAGAGATGGAGTGGCAAGCGAAAAATTCTTAAGAAATTTTCTTTTTTCGTTGTGTCGTCCATGTCTTACGTGTATACTCTCATACGTTGCACTTAACACAGTGCAAACGTGGTGGCTGTAGCTCAGTCGGTAGTAGCACCTGATTGTGGTTCAGGAGGTCGCGAGTTCAAGTCTCGTCAGCCACCCCAGCAAGCTCCAAGATTTCGGTCTTGGAGCTTTTTACTTACTCCACCAATATAGGCTGAATGCGCAGTCCAATACGGCAAAATCTTTCAAGTCACGCGGATTATATCCAGTAATCTTTGCCATCTTATTCAAACGGTTCTGCACAGTATTTTTATGCAGAAATAGTTCTTGCGCAGTATGCGCAATACTCCCATTATTAGCCTTATAAGCGGCGAATACTCGATACAGTTGTTCAATCATATGTGGTTCTAAATCAGAAAAAACATGCGCACAGTACTGTTCGATGCTTGCTGGGTTGAGAGCAGGAAAAAGTAATCCAAAATCTAAATCCGTAAAATACGCCACTTGGTTCTCGTTATTCGTTAATGCCCATCGAGCAGCGCTATGAGCTTGTAAATAATGGGGATGTATAAAACGCAAGTTATCACAAAGATTACTCACACCTGCGGCATAAGGTCTGTTAAGAAAGTGGTATGTATTAATAATCTCGTGGACGAGCGGTTGCGGTCCAATCATGCATATGCTATCAGGCTGCACGCGCACAATAAGCTGATTATCGTGATGCGTAATCTCTCGAACGGCCTCACGAATGCGGCGAATATCTGCAGAAGTCAAAAGTTCTCCAGAAAAAAGTATTTCCGCGCACAAAAGTTTTTCCTGAACAGTGATATCTGCTTCCTGCATAAGATGCGAAACTGTAACAGCATCGTAGTTCTCAGCAATCAACGCAGTAACGAGGTTATCAATCATAATATTGCGATTCGCATAATTAATGCGATCGAGATTCTCGCGGATTAAAATCTCTGTCATCTTTTTAATAACAGTTCCATAGGCCTCAACCTCGTGGCGCTCGCCAGTCATGCCAATAACGGCAACAACCGTATCGTAGAGATAAACAGGAATATTCACGCCATTGCGTGCTCCTGCGAAAGGGTGCTCGTCGTCAACGTAAACGGTTTCGCCGGTTTCAATGACCAACTGAGCTGCTCCATGCGTGCTGCCAATGCGGCTGGTATTTGTGCTGGCAATAATAGTACCTGTCGTATCGAATAGGTTAATATCGTAGCGCACAGCGTCTTTCAGATTGTTCACAATAGTCAGAGCTATATCTTTATTGATATTCATGACGCATCCTTCAAAATAGTACCTGTAACATATTTTAACGGAAATTTTGCAGAAAATCGGGTATGCGGTAGCTATTTTGTGGCGTGTGTAACAACGATAATAGAGCCAAGAGGCATAAAGACGTGCCGCATAGAATTTGTCGAGGAGGACGTTATGGAGATGACGTTGGCGTGGTGGGCTGCTCTCTTGGGGTTAGCTCTGGCAATTATTTTGATTTTACGCAAGCTGAACACGACCTATGCGCTGTTACTGGGAGCAGTTTTTGGCTGTTTGATTGGAGGCGCTGGTTTTGTGAATACCACAAATATTATTGTGGAAGGTACGCAAAGCGTGATGGGAACAGTGGTGCGCGTGCTGGCTGCCGGTGTGCTTGCTGGTGTGATGATGGAGTCTGGTGCTGCCGACCGAATTGCTCAAACAATTGTTGGTGTTTTCGGCAAACACATGGCAATACTGTCTCTGGCTCTCGCCACCATGATTATCTGTGCTGTAGGTGTTTTTATTCCTGTAGCAGTGCTTATTGTGGCTCCAATCGCCATAGAAGTGGGAACTAGGCTGCATATTTCCAAGTTGGCTCTGCTCGTAGCTCTATCTGGTGGAGGTAAGGCGGGCAATATTATTTCTCCCAACCCCAATACGATTGCTGTGGCTTCAGGTTTTAAAGTAGATGTGTCGAGCGTGATGATTTCTAGCTTCATTCCCGCTCTTTTCGGTCTAGCCATGACTGTTGTGCTTGCCACGCTGATTCAGCGTCGTGGCATGCTCGTGGAAACTGACACGACTTTGCAGGAATCTGTAGCAAGTAACAATAAAGAAAATTTGCCAAGTATCTCTCGATCGCTTGTAGCACCTGTATTGGCTGTGAGCTTGCTGCTGATTAATCCAGTCGGCTCGGTTTTTAATATTGGCGTGCTCAAAAGTTTCCACGTAGATGCCATGTATATTCTTCCTTTTGCTGCCATCGTTGGTTTACTCGCAATGAGGCAGGGGTCGAAGATTTTGGAGTACACAAAAGCTGGTTTGCAGCGCATGATTGATGTTGTGCTTATTCTTATTGGCGCGGGCGCTCTCGGCGGTCTTATTACACATTCTGACTTACCAGCACAAATCGTGAAGCTTATTGACAGCATGGGAATTTCTGGCTCTTTCCTCGCTCCGATTTCCGGTATTCTCATGGCTGCAGCGGCAGCATCAACATCTACAGGTGTTATTTTAGGTTCGAAGTCCTTTGGTGCTTCCATTTTGTCGTTCGGCGTAACGCCAACAGCTGCTGCAGTAACTATGCAAGCAGGTGCCACTGTTATCGATGCTTTGCCGCACGGGAATTACTTCCACGTAACGGCAAAAACTCTCAATATGACTATTGCTCAACGTATGCATGTGCTCGTTTATGAAGCAATGATTGGTTTAACTATGACCATCGCTGCCACTGTTATGTATATTATTTTCTAATGAAGGATACTTCCATGAAGATTATTATTGCTCCAGACTCGTTTAAGGGAAGTTTAACTGCACGTGAAGCTGCCGAAGCTATGCAAGAAGGAATTCTTCGCGCTTTGCCAGACGCACAGTGTGTGCTTGTTCCTATGGCTGATGGAGGAGAAGGAACTGTGCAGTCACTGGTCGATGCCACTGGTGGACAGTTTATTACTGCACGTGTGACTAATCCGCTCGGTATTAAAGTTGACGCGCGCTACGGCATTTTAGGAGATGGAACAACAGCAGTTATTGAGATGGCTGCGGCCAGCGGTATTCAGTTCGTAACGGAAGAAACGCGTAACCCTCTGATTACAACAACCTACGGTACGGGAGAACTGATTAAGGATGCGCTTGACCACGGCGTGCAGCATATTATCGTTGGTTTAGGAGGAAGTGCAACGAATGACGCCGGTGCAGGTATGGCTCAGGCATTAGGTGTGCGATTGCTTGATGCTGCTGATAATGATTTGCCTTTTGGAGGAGTTGCGCTGTCCAAATTAGCGCGCATTGACGTAGCGCAGATGGATCCTCGCCTAGCAGATGTAGAGATTACTTTGGCAAGCGATGTAACTAATCCGTTAGTTGGGGAGCATGGCGCTTCAGCAGTTTTTGGACCTCAGAAAGGCGCAACACCAGGCATGATTCTTATGCTTGATGAAGCCCTCAGCCACTTTGCAGATGTAGTAAAAGTATGCCGCAACCGTGATATTGCGCAAATTCCAGGAGCAGGAGCAGCTGGCGGTTTGGGTGCAGGATTCCTCGCTTTTACTGATGCGCATATGCAGGCAGGCGTCAAGATTGTAACTAAAGCAACAGGGTTACAAGAGAAAGCTCGTGATTGCGATTACTGCTTTACTGGGGAGGGCGGCATTGATTCTCAAACCCGATTCGGTAAAACTCCGATGGGTGTTGTGCAGGCAGTAAAAGATGTTTCTGAGAATGCTCGGGTTATTGCTTTAGCAGGTCAAGTTGCTGATGATGCTTCGCAACTGTATGACGTGGGCTTTGATGCCATCTTTAGCATTGTTCCGCGTACGATGACAGTACCTGAAGCTATTGAGACTGCTTATGAGAACCTTGCTAATACAGCAGAAAATATCGCACGTTTACTTGCATAATCGTGCAGGATTTTGGCGGGGTTTAGGGGAGATGTTGTCTAGTAGGTATCAGTTGATTCCTCTGACTGGTATGTGTTAAGACATCGCCTCGGTGTGAATGTGGTTATTTTTATAC
>NZ_ATVB01000033.1 GCF_000420505.1 Alloscardovia omnicolens DSM 21503
CGGGTGTGGAAGCGTGGTAACACGTGGAGCTGACTGGTACTAATAGTCGAAGACAATAACACACCATAATTTTTTATGGTTTTGGTTAAACATTGAATACTCTTCCTTGCAACAAGGAACATTAAATCTGCGTACAAAACGATTCGCGTCTGCTAGCCGGTCCCCAAACCAACACGAGCCTCGTGTCGGTGGATACGAGGATAATTAAAGATTTTGCGGTGGTCATGGCCTAGGGGAAACGCCCAGTCTCCATTTCGAACCTGGAAGCTAAGACCTAGCACGGTGATGGTACTGCACTCGATAGGGTGTGGGAGAGTAACAAACCGCCGCAACAACACTTATGGAGGGGTTGCACCATGAACGGTGCAACCCCTCCAACTTTTATAAGCATAAATATAGGCCGGGCACTGCACACGTAGCAGAATAGCCCGGCCTTTTCGCGTTTTACATAGCAGTCAAACCAATAGCAGTATTCACTTCGGAAACGATGTCGTACATCGCCTCATACGCGGCGTGCGCATCTCCCGCAACAACTGCCTGTGCAACCTTCTCGTGCGCGCTCAAAGCGGACTCTTCCGGGTGCTGCGGGTACATGTTAATCTCAACGCGTCCACGCAAAACAGTGGCAACAGTCGAACTCAGCTCAGCGAAAATCGGATTGCCACAGTTCCTCAGTAAGCCAGCGTGAAACTCAATATCAAGAGCGTGGAAATCGTCCAAACGGTCTTCTCTCGCGGCCCGAATCAAATCATGACCAATCACGCCAATATGTGTGCGCGCCTCAACTGTACCTCGCGAGGCACAGCCAGCAGCCGCGGCCGGCTCAACGGCCAAACGCAACTCGGTAAGATCTCTCAGCTCAGCCCGTCGCAAATTCGAATGCAGCTTCCACGTAATAACACGCGTATTCAAATCGTCCCAATCATAAGGGCCACAAGCGATAACACCCGTACCGCGCTGGAACTGCACGCAGCGCAAAGACGCCAGCAGGCGCGTGGCCTCGCGCGCAACCGTGCGCGAAATATCGTACTGCTCCTGAATCTGCTCGAGCTTCTTATTGCTGCCCGGCTGCCAGGAACCGTCAAGGATTTCGTGGGCCAAAGCGTCCGCGATAGACAGATGAAGCGGATTATTGCTCGCATCCGAAATTTCCGCAGACGTACGTGCCATTGCAACCTCCCAACTGATGAACACAAGCTATGTTCAATATGGTACTGTACATTGCGCCGAACTGTTGTAACCCAGGTAACACAAAAAATTCACCTCCAAAGACTCCCAAAGAATTGACAAAGAGTCTTTGCGCGCGCTACACTAGATACCGTCATTGATTTCAAAGGAGTGATTATGGCAATTCACATCGTCGTTATGGGTGTTGCAGGATGCGGCAAGTCAACTGTTGTAGAAGCTATTCGCGATCAGCTGGGCTATACGCTGGCTGAGGGAGACGATTTCCATCCGCAGGCCAATATCGACAAAATGTCCGCCGGCATTCCACTGACCGATGAAGATCGTTGGCCATGGTTGGATGTTATTAACCGTTGGATGGTTGCGCGCGAAGCTCTGGGCGAGAACACAGTAGTATCGAGCTCGGCTCTCAAGCGCTCGTATCGTGAAACACTGTCCAAAGACCTCAACGTGCACTTCCTGCACCTGAGCGGTTCGCAGGAGCTCATCCAGGAGCGTCTGTCTGCGCGCGCTGGTCACTTTATGCCTCCATCTCTCCTGCCAAGCCAGTTCGCTATCTTGGAACCGCTCGCAGCCGACGAGAATGGTGAAGAAATTAGCATCGAAGGCGATATTAGCGATGTCGTCGCTCGCGCGATTGAAGCAGTAAAGAAGTACGAAAGTGCCCAGAAGTAAAAGAAGTAAAGACCCAAAACCCAGTATTCATACATCAAGGAGGATTTTATGAATACCCTCATCCTCGCAGCAGTGCTCGGTATTGCACTGATCGTCGTTCTTATTGCCGTGGTTAAACTGCATCCATTCCTCTCACTGCTCATCGGCGCCGCAGCCACCGCTATGATCGCGGGCGTTCCGTACAACGAAAGCCTCAACAGCTTCACCACCGGTGTGGGCGGCACGGTCTCCAGCGTAGGCCTGCTTATTGCACTGGGCGGCATCATCGGTATTTTGCTCACCCGCTCGGGCGGTGCGGACGTTATCGTGGACACGATTCTTAAGTCCGCTCCACAAAACAAGCTCGCATGGGCAATGGCTTTTAGCGCCTTTATCGTGGGTATCCCGCTCTTCTTCGAAGTGGGCGTGGTTATTCTTATTCCAATTGTTCTGCTCGTTGCTCGCCGCGCGAAGATGCCCGTTATTGCTTTGGGTATTCCAGCTCTCGCAGGTCTGTCTGCGCTGCACGCTTTCGTGCCACCTCATCCTGGCCCGCTCGTCGCGATTGACGCTTTGGGCGCTAACCTCGGTTTAACGCTCGGTCTCGGTTTGATTGTTGCTATTCCTGTGGTTATTATTTCCGGTCCGCTTATGGCTCGCTGGATGGTTAAGATGGTTCCGATTATGGCGCCGGAAGAAGATACTGTTAAGAGCCAGGACGCTCCAGAAGGTAAGCCAAGTTTCTTTGAGGCTATTAGCGTTATTCTTTTGCCAGTAGTTTTGATGCTTGCTGCCAGCATTGTCGATGTGCTTGGCGCGCAGAAAACCGCTGTCGGTAAGGCCATCGTATGGATTGGTACGCCGCTCGAAGCGCTGACTATTACCACGTTCTTCGCTATGGGTCTGCTCGCTTTCCGCGCTCGCTGGAAGCGTGACACTTTAAGCTCGATCGTTGGCTCCGCTTTCGGTTCGATTGCAGGTATTTTGCTGATTGTGGCTGCAGGCGGCGGCTTTAAGCAAACCCTCGTCGACTCCGGTATTGGCGATGTTATTGCACAGGGCATTACGCAGGCAAACCTTAATCCATTTATTGCCGGCTGGCTCGTAGCAGTTCTGATTCGTTTAGCTACCGGCTCGGCAACCGTTGCCACCGTAACCGCTTCCGGTATCGTCGCGCCTTTGGCAGCACACCTGAACCCAGTAGAGCTCTCTCTGCTCGTTCTCGCTATCGGCGCCGGCTCCATCTTCCTCTCTCACGTGAACGACGCTGGCTTCTGGCTGGTTAAGGAATACTTCGGCATGACCGTCGGTCAAACCTTTAAAACCTGGTCTCTCATGGAAACGGTTCTCTCGGTCTCCGGCCTGATTGTCGTTCTTATCGTATCGCTGTTCGTGCCGCTCATCTCATAACGCATGCGCAGAGCAAAAAATCAGTCAGAAAAATCACAAAACAGGCGAAAACGTTTTATTTTCGCGCGAAACAGCGTAATAATCGCACACTTACATGATTGAAAGGATTTAGAAATGCAGCTGGGAGTTATTGGTTTAGGACGTATGGGCGGAAACATGGTCAAGCGTTTGCGCGCGGACGGTCATGAGGTTATCGGTTTCGACCTGAGCCTGCAGTCCGGTCGCGACGTTGATTCGCTCGAAGCGCTCGTGTCTGCGCTCGCCGCTCCTCGCGTCGTTTGGATTATGGTGCCAGCAGGCGCGCCAACCGATGCAACCGTCGATCAGCTTGCCGAGCTGCTCGAAGAGGGCGATTTGGTGATTGACGGCGGCAACACCCGCTACACCGACGATCAGCGTCACGAGCAGCAGCTGAGCGCGAAGGGCATTCACTTTATGGATGTGGGTGTATCCGGCGGCGTGTGGGGTGCTGAGCGCGGTTACGCGTTGATGGCCGGCGGTAGCCTTGCTGATTATGAGCGCGCTCTGCCTATTTTTGAGAGCTTGAAGCCAGAAGGTGAGGACGGTTTGGTTCTCGCAGGATCTGTAGGCGGCGGTCACTTCGCCAAGATGGTGCACAACGGTATCGAATACGGTATGATGCAGGCTTTCGGAGAGGGCTTCGAAACCATGATGCGCTCGGATTTGATTGAGAACCCAGCAGCTGTGATGACCTCGTGGCGTCAGGGTTCGGTTGTGCAGTCGTGGCTGCTTGACCTGTTTGCTCGCGCAGCTCAGGATGACCCAGACTTGCACAATATGCCTCCAGTGGCCAACGAGTCTGGTGAAGCAAAGTGGATGATTGAAGCTGCTTTGGAGTTGGGTGTGCCAACGCCAGCAACAGCATCTGCACTGTGGGCGCGTCAGACCTCGCGCGGCGCTGGTGAAGATACTTTGCGCGTGGTTTCCTCCTTGCGCGCGCAGTTTGGTGGCCACGTAACGAAGTAGGTGATTGGTAAGAAAAGCTTGTAAGGCATTTTGGTTCTTTGTCCATAATTCTTCCCTGAAATGCTTTACTTCGGATAGTGTCGCACGTTACCCCGTGGCTGTGGGGTGGTGTGCGACACGCCGTTGAGGGGTTGTGTTTGTTGGGTTGTGGGTGTGTGGGTTGCGTGGTGTGGTGTGGTGGTGTATTGTTTTTATTCGCTGCCTGATGCGGCTGATTCCTCTTTGGTTTGGGGTTTTGGTTGGTTTGTGTTGTGGTGGTTTGAGAACTCAAGAGCGTGTTTTGTACTACTTTTTATGTTTTGATAATGCCAGTGACAGCTGAATGATTTTGTTGTTTGGTTGTTTTTTGTGCGTTGAATGCTTTATTTTTTGTAGAGTGTTTTTCGTTATTTTTCTTTTATTTTGTGAGTCATTTATTGTGATTCTT
>NZ_ATVB01000034.1 GCF_000420505.1 Alloscardovia omnicolens DSM 21503
ATCACTCGTATGATAACGCGTTAGCCCAAAGTGTCAATGGTGCGTATAAAACAGAACTTATACGAGAACGTACACTCATGAGCGTCAAAGATCTCGAACACGCCACTATGTGTTGGCTGACATGATGGAATACCAATCGCCTTCATACATCTTTGAGGGTACAAAACCCTGCCACAATCGAACCAGAACACTACACACTACACAAAACAAGGAATAAACTAACAACAAAAATACAAACAAAACCAGCCCACATCGGGATACAATTAGTTATGGAGTAAGAAAATAGAGAGGAGTAGTTAGGAAAGTGATAAAAAACGCTATAGCATATATTACAAGAAAGAGAAATAGAACTTTAATAATTTTTATCATGTTAACTATAGTTCTTTCTTGCTTGTATTCTTGTTTAACAATAATGAAATCAAGCAATGAAATAGAAAAGGCTTTATATGAAAGTTCTAATTCTTCAATATCAATAACAAAAAAAGATGGTAAATATTTTAATGTTAATCAATTTAAAGATATTGAAAAATTAAAAGAAATTGAAGAAAAAATAATTCAATATGATGGATTAGCAAAACTAAAAGATGCTAAAGTAGTTAGCGGAGAACAAAGAATAAATAGAGAAGATTTATCTGACGAATTTAAGAATGTTGTCTCACTCGAAGCTACAAATAATACTAAAAGAAATATTCTTTTTAGTAGTGGAGTATTTACAATTAAAGAAGGTAAAAATATAGGAGAAAATGATAAGAATTCAATTATTGTTCATGAAGAATTTGCTAAACAAAACAATCTAAAATTAGGTGATGAAGTTAATCTTGAATTACTAGATATTGAAAAAAGTGGAAAAACAAAAAGTCATAAATTTAAAATTATAGGGATTTTTTCTGGTAAAAAACAGGAAACATATACAGGGTTATCTTCTGATTTTAGTGAAAATATGGTGTTTGTAGATTATTCAACAAGCCAAGAGATATTGAATAAATCAGAAAATAATAAAATCGCAAATAAAATTTTAATGTATTCTGGTAGTGCAGAATCTACAGACTTAGCCTTAAACAAATTGAAAGAGCTTAAAATTGATGAGTCAAAGTATTTTGTTGAAAAAGATTCTAATGCGTTTGAAGAGTCTTTAGAGTCAGTGAGTGGAATAAAACATATAATAGAAATAATGACTTATTCTATTATGTTAGGTGGGATGGTTGTTCTTTCATTAATCTTGATTCTATGGTTAAGAGAAAGAATTTATGAAATAGGTATATTTTTATCTATTGGAACATCTAAGATACAAATTATAATGCAATTTATATTCGAGTTAATATTCATATCGATACCAAGTATAATATCTTCCTTATTTTTAGGAAATGTATTACTAGAAGTAATTGTAGATGGATTCATTAACTCAGAGGACTCAATGATTTCCGGTGGAAGTTTAATAAATAATAGTAGTTTTATATTAAATATAACAACACTTGGACAAAGTTATTTAATATTAATAAGTATTGTTGTTTTATCAGTTGTATTTGCTTCTTCATTAATATTAATCAAGAAGCCTAAAGAAATATTATCAAAAATAAGTTAGGAGAAAATAATGGATATATTAGAAATAAAGAATGTAGCATATAGTTATGCAAATTCTAAAGAAAAAGTTTTGTCAAGAGTAAATCAAAAATTTGAACTTGGGAAGTTTTATGCGATAGTAGGAAAGTCAGGAACAGGAAAATCTACACTTCTTTCCTTACTTGCTGGACTTGATAAACCTCAAACAGGAAAAATATTGTTTAAGAATGAAGATATAGAAAAGAAAGGATATAATAATCATAGAAAAAATAATATATCTTTAGTATTTCAAAACTATAATTTAATAGATTATTTATCATCAATTGAAAATATTAGATTAGTAAATAAATCAGCAGATGAAAGTATCTTGTTTGAACTAGGTTTAGATAAAAAACAAATAAAAAGAAATGTTATGAAATTATCTGGTGGACAGCAACAAAGAGTAGCTATTGCTAGAGCATTGGTATCAGATGCTCCAATAATACTAGCTGATGAGCCTACTGGTAATCTAGACAGTGTTACTGCTGGAGAAATAATTAATATATTAAAGACATTAGCTAAAGATAGAAATAAATGTGTAATAGTTGTAACACATAGTAAGGAAGTAGCAGATTCTGCGGATATCATTTTAGAACTAAGTGGTAAAAAGTTGAAAAAAGTAAATAAAATGAATTTGGAGGTTGAATAATGATAAAAAGTGCATTTGCTTATGTAACTAGAAAAAGCTTAAAATCACTGACTATTATATTAGTTATTTTATCTATGTCAACTTTAAGTCTCATTAGTTTATCTATTAAAGATGCTACGGACAGAGCTTCAAAAGAAACATTTGCTAATATAACAAATAGTTTTTCTATGGAGATAAATAGACAAGTAAATCCAGGAACACCTAGAGGTGGGGGAAATGTTAAAGGTGAAGATATTAAAAAGATATCTCAAACAGATAGTATAGACTCCTATGTGAAAAGAATAAACAGTGTTGCAGATCTAGTTGATTATGATATTGTTGAAACTCAAGAGACTCTTGCGAATCAATCACCTGAAAGAGCGAAGAATTTTAAAAGAACAGTTATGTTAACTGGAGTTAACGACTCATCAAAAGAAACAAAATTTGTATCAGGAGCATATAAATTAGTAGAAGGAAAGCATTTAGAAAATAAAGATAAAAATAAAATCTTAATGCATAAAGATTTAGCTGAAAAAAATAATCTTAAAGTTGGAGATAAGATAAAAATAAAATCTAATTTATTTGATGCCGATAATGAGAAAGGTGCAGATGAAACAGTAGAAGTAGAAATTAAAGGTCTATTCGATGGGCATAATAGAGGTGGAGTAAGTGCAGCACAAGAACTATACGAAAATACATTAATCACTGATGTTCATACAGCTGCTAAAGTTTATGGTAATACAGAAGATACAGCTGTATACCAAGATGCAACATTCTTTGTAAAAGGTGATAAGAATCTTGACAGTGTAATAAAAGATCTTGGGAAATTAGATATAAATTGGAAAGAATATAATTTGATTAAAAGTTCATCAAATTACCCTGCATTACAACAATCTATATCAGGTATCTACTCAATTTCAAATAAATTATTTGTTGGCTCATTAATATTTGCAGGAGTTGTAGTTTCATTATTATTATTCTTATGGATGAATGCTAGAAAGAAAGAAATAGCAGTGTTACTATCATTAGGTATATCAAAATTAGAAATTTTTGGTCAATTCCTGATTGAGATGGTATTTATATCAATCCCCGCATTCGTTGGTTCTTATTTCTTAGCTCAATATACAGCTGATAAGCTTGGGAATAATATATTGAATAAGGTTACCGGTGATATAGCTAAACAAATAGCTAGACAATCTGCATCTAGCCAATTAGGTGGTGGGGCAGAAGCTGAAGGATTTAACAAGACATTATCAAGTTTAGATATAAATGTATTACCTAAATTCATAATTTATGTAGTTATATTTATGAGTTTAGTACTTCTTGTATCATTGATTGTTTCTTCATTCAATATATTAAGAAGGAATCCAAAAGAATTATTAATTGACAATAATTAAAATTTTCGGTGCTTGATGTGGGCTGGTTTTTGTTCGCATTTTTTGTTGTTAGTTTATTCCTTGTTTTGTGTAGTGTGTAGTGTTCTGGTTCGATTGTGGCAGGGTTTTTGTATCCCAAAGATGTATGAAGGCGATTGGTATTCCATCATGTCACCCCCACATATAGTGGCGTGTTCGAGATCTTTGACGCTCATGAGTGTACGTTCTCGTATAAGTTCTGTTTTATACGCACCATTGACACTTTGGGCTAACGCGTTATCATACGAGTGAT
>NZ_ATVB01000035.1 GCF_000420505.1 Alloscardovia omnicolens DSM 21503
GTTTACCATACTTTTATTGTGGCATGTGAGGGGTACGGGCGCGCTTGAAGTTTGCTAGACTAGAAGCAGGTCCGTGTGAATCAACATAAAAACGTGTTGATTGCGAACCAACTACTACAAAGAGGAGGAGAGGAAGATGAAAATCCGTAGGATGATTATATCTGCGGTGCTTGCGGTGGCTATGTTTGCTCCGTTGGGTACTGCTGTGGCTGTCTCTGCTGAGTCGGATACGTCGGCGGTAACGACTGAACAGACAGATAAAGACAAGAAACAGGATACGTCTACTGGGTCTGAGAATGTGACGGGGGGGGGGTAGTGAGTCTGAGCAGGTAGAATCTGATTCTGCTCCTGTTACTTCGGCTGAGCCTGGTGAGGCTTCGGCCACTCCAGCACCGTCTGAATCAGCTGGTTCTGATCGTGCTGCTACTGCGGACGAGACTGGGCGTGTCACTATGAAAATAGGTAAGCTCGAGAATAATGCCGTTGTTGACGGAAAAACAGATTATTACACCTATGAAACCGTAGATGATGTTGTCGATTTGGATGTATCTGGTAAGGATTATAACCTTCAACGACCGTATTTGATTATTCGTCTCGAGAAGACGGAAAAGATAGAGTTGGAGAAAGTTCTCCTGCCTGAATCTCAAAGTGCTATCTCTACAGAGCGTGGTGATGATGGTAAGTATATCTCGGTGAAGTACACCTATAATACGCTTTCTGGTGGTTACCATAATACCTATCCAATCAGTTTTAATTTTGATGGCAAACATGCTGTTAATGGTGATACTGTGAAGCTGGAGGCCACGTTGTATGAAAATACTGGCAAGAAGGTAACACATGCAGAACGTACGTACACAGCCAAAACCATTGGCTTTAGGCCTTATTCGAGACATGGGGCATCCAATTTAGGTGGCTCTGTCTTTGATACGCATAAGGGAGAGAAGATACCGAAAGATAATCCAGATAAGCTAGAATCAGATGGTCATCGAAATGAATATCCTGCCATTGTTGATTCGATGGATACTAATCTTGCTCCAAAAGGTTCTATACCAATGACAAATTTATTCCTCTCTGTTGCGGTGAAACCGGAAGGTCAACCAGGTATTCAGGGGTTGATGGATTCTAAGAACATCAAAATTGTTGCTACTTTCCCAAAGGGAATAAATCTTCCTAATTTTGATTCGAAAGATAAAGAATACGCCGGTGAAGAATTAGATGATGGTAGCTTGCGTGTAACCTATATGAAAGTAGATCCTGCTTTTGATAGTCCATCTGATTACACGACGAATAATCGAGTATCTTTCCGTATGCACTGGCTGTTGGACTTTACTGGAGCGCCTCTTGAGACCAATCTTCGTATTCCTATTGAGTATTATTACAACGCGAATGATGATCGTAGCGGCGGAACTCTTATTGGTAAACGAGATGAGATTTTCTATTTCGGCAAAAGATTAAGCGTGAAAAACGGAAAATTTGGAATTGGAATGAATGGAGAAGGACGATTAGTTCATTCTGGATGTTCTTTCCAAGGTGGGGAAAGAACATACTACTACCTGAAGGGGCATTTGTACCGTGGAACGTGTGATTTAACTGATGCCGGTGTTGGCTATTATGTGAGTTACTATAACTGGAACAATGGAGCCGGAATATCTAGTCCAGATAGTGGTGGACAGATAAGTATGGTTAAAGACCTTAATTTACATCTCAAGGGTATGCGTGCGGAGGATGTCTACTATAAATCTGTAAAAATCGAAAAGCTAGAAAGCTTAAAGGGAGATGATTCCATTAAAACCGCTGATCTCAAGGAGCTGAAGAAGTTTTTTGAGGAAGGCAGAGTGAAGCTTTTTGGTGTTAAAGAGGATGGGTCTTCTGAGCTTCTAAAAGATAATCTTCAAATTGGAGATAAAATAGATATTGAAGACTCAGCACGTGAATATATAACACTCAAGATAGAGTTTGACGAGCCGGTTAAATTTGATAACATGTGCCTATACGTGCAGGTTTACAACGGATTAATGAAATCCGCGATTACGGAACTTGATAAGCTTGCAGAGGCTACAGAGTTACGTTTTGAAAATCTGGCTTCGGCTACTGTTATCAATGAAGATGCAAATTATAGCCCAGAGTGGAACTTCCTACATATTATGCCGTTGCATCCGCAGATTGGTGCGTACTCGAATCAGGATCAGAGAATCACATACCAATCGGATGAAGAGAAGGCAACGCCTGCTATTGTTCGTGTAGGGCCAAAACTCTTGAAAACGTGGGATTCTGGTAACTATGGTCCATTGAAGACTATTAAAAACATGCGTACTGTTTCTTTGCTTCCTGATGGTTTTAAACTTCAGAAGACAGCAGACAATCCTAACGGCTGGGTTAAGGACACAGGACGTGGCCTATGGGATTGGCAAGGCGTTAAAGAGCCAAAGGTTCAAGAGATTCAAAATTATCATGGCACCGGCAAAACTGCTGTAGTTGTTGACTATGGAGATATTCCGGTTGGCAGTTGGGCGCCAGTTGACTTAAGCCTCATCGCAACCAAGTTCGCAAATCGAGGGAACAATGAGATTATCACTTATGTTTCATATGGAGATAACGACTACATTCGTCCTTACGGATACAACCCGAATGCTCCAAATTCTGGACCATATACAACCAAGGATGAGATTGATGTAGATGATGATGGGGATACATCTGAATTATTTGAGAAGGTCGTATCCATCATCAATTACGTTCCTCCTCTAGAGCTCGTGTTGAATAATCGTGTGAAGTATGATGGCGAGTGGGGTACGGTTGCAACAGGTGAGCTTGGAGATTCACTTTCGTATAAGTTGAATGTCTTTAACAATTCGATTGTGCCAGCTAAGTCGTTGACGGTGCTTGACGTCCTCCCGTATAAGGGTGATCATGCGATTGCTCCGAATGATAAGGGTGAGTATCCTGCTCGTCATTCCTCGTTTGTTACTGGGTTGACTGCGAGCGTAGAGAGTGCTAACGATGATTCTGTTAACTCAATGTTCACTTTCTACTATCAGACATCTGCTCAGGGTGATGATCTGAAGTCTGT
>NZ_ATVB01000036.1 GCF_000420505.1 Alloscardovia omnicolens DSM 21503
AGAGGAGGAGAGGAAGATGAAAATCCGTAGGATGATTATATCTGCGGTGCTTGCGGTGGCTATGTTTGCTCCGTTGGGTACTGCTGTGGCTGTCTCTGCTGAGTCGGATACGTCGGCGGTAACGACTGAACAGACAGATAAAGACAAGAAACAGGATACGTCTACTGGGTCTAAGAATGTGACGGGGGGGGTAGTGAGTCTGAGCAGGTAGGATCTGATTCTGCTCCTGTTACTTCGGCTGGGTCTGGTGAGGCTTCGGCCACTCCAGCACCGTCTGAATCAGCTGGTTCTGATCGTGCTGCTACTGAGGATGACACAGCTCGCGTAGATCTAAAGATTGGAAAGATTGAAGGAAGATCGGTTGTAGATAGTAAGGCGGAATATTACACGTTTGAGAATATCGCCGACGTTGTAAACCTGAATATTTCAGGAAAAAATTATTCTATCCAGAATCCCTATTTATTGATTCGAATTAACAAGACGAATAAGATTGAGAAACTATTCTTCCCGGATTCTAATAAAGCAATAAAGACCGAACGTGGGGCTGACGACACTCATCAATGGGTTAAGTACACTTTTGATACACTTTCTGGCGGTTACAATGTTACGTATCCACTCCCATTTGATTTTGATGGTCATTTTGCTCGCACTGGCGATTCCGTAAAACTTGAAGCAACTCTGTACAACGGTGATGGCAAGCCAGTGAAGGCAGTAGAGAAAACCTACAGAGCTAAAAATGTTGGTTTTGACGCTTACTCTTTGAACTACAATCCTCATCTAACAGCAGAAACTACCAGTGCTTATAATGGTGTAACGATTCCGCAGGATAATCCAGATAACTTGGTTCCTAATGGTCATCGCAACGTACGTGGGGGAGTGACTGTTGATTCCCTAGATGAGAAATATGTTCAGCCGAATACGACAACGACAGCTTTGCTAATCACGTCTCTCGCAGCGCAGTCTGAGGGGCAGCCAGGCAAACAAGGGCTAATTCATCCACAGAATGTAAAGTTTGTATTAACTCTTCCCAAGGGGCCAAAAATAGAGGGCTTTAAAGCTGGAAACGATGAAGACTACTTCCGATCTGTAGAGGTATTGTCAGATGGTAGTACTCGCTATACCTACATGGTGAGGAATCCAAAGTTCCAAGCTCCGGCTGAACTGGTTTCGAATATGCGCGTGTTTAATGAGCGAGCCAACTGGAACATTGATTTTACCGGAGCGCCACTCAATAGTGATGTGCATATACCAATTGAATACTATTACGATGCTAATGATGATTCCACTGGTGGCACTCTCATCGCTCAACGAGATGAGACCTACTACTTTAAGCCGGAACTGTTCAAAGGTGTCGGTTGGCGTGAAGCTGAAATTGATAGCTCTGGTTATAAGGTAGTGGATAATTGCGGTTTCGGACGCGGAGTACCAACGTACTACTATATGAATAAGCATCTGTATCACGGTGAATGCGACTTAACTGATACAGGTATTGGATATAGGATCGATTTCAAGGACTACAATAACGGTTCGGGTGTGAGCAATCCAGATTCCGGCGGTCAATCAAGCCAGTGGAAAGATTTAAACGTTTACCTCAGAGGCCAAAACTCTGAAGATTTGTACTTTAAATCTCTTCATGTTCAAGGAGTAGTAAGCAATAAGAGCGACAAATCGATTAAAGAGAAAGATACTCGTGCGCTTCAAAAAGTCTTTGAAGATGGCAAAGCTAAACTGTATGGTATTCGTGCTGATGGCTCGCGTAAGCTTCTCAAAGATAAGGTAGAGATTGCAGACAAAATAGAAGTCGAAGATGCGAAGCGTGAATTTGTTTCTTTGAAGATAGAGTTCGATGAATTAGTTACACTCGACAATGCTTCTATCATAGTTGTGGCTTATAACGGGTTCACCCCTGCAGCTATCAAGAAACTAGACGCTTTAGCAGAATCTACGTCAGTCCCTTATCAAATCGAGGCAGCGGGATTGATTGATGGCGAGGGAATGAGTCCTTTCGGAGGAGATAATAGGACTGTATTTGTCTCCCCATTGCACCCTCAAGTACATACCTTTGAGAACGATTCTCAACAATTCGTGTTCCAACAGGAAGACTCTAAAGATTTGAAACCTATTACTGTTAAAGTGGGGCCGCAGTTACCTGAAGTCACTTATGGTCAGTACGATGTAATCAAGAATGTGCGTACTGTAACTGTATTGCCTGACGGATTCAAATTAGTGAAGAATACTAATACACCGAACGGTTGGGTTAAGGACACAGGACGTGGCCTATGGGATTGGCAAGGTGTTAAAGAGCCAAAGGTTCAAGAGATTCAAAATTATCATGGCACAGGTAAAACTGCAGTAGTTATCGACTACGGTGACGTTGGTGCTGCTCATGCAGGAGCTGTGGATTTGAAGATCATCGCTACAAAGTGTGCAACGCCAGGTGATAACGATATTGTGACCTACATGTCTTACGAGGATAACGATATCGTACGTCCATATAAATTCAACGCTAAAGCAGATAATCTTGGCCCGTATTCTTCCAAGGATGTGTTGGATGTGGACGATGACGGCAACCGTGAAGAGATTTTTGAAAAGGTTGTCGCTCGCATTACATACATTCCACCAATGGAGCTCGTTTTGAATAATCGTGTGAAGTATGATGGCGAGTGGGGTACGGTTGCAACAGGTGAGCTGGGAGATTCACTTTCGTATAAGTTGAATGTCTTTAACAATTCGATTGTGCCAGCTAAGTCGTTGACGGTGCTTGACGTCCTCCCGTATAAGGGTGATCATGCGATTGCTCCGAATGATAAGGGTGAGTATCCTGCTCGTCATTCCTCGTTTGTTACTGGGTTGACTGCGAGCGTAGAGAGTGCTAACGATGATTCTGTTAACTCAATGTTCACTTTCTACTATCAGACATCTGCTCAGGGT
>NZ_ATVB01000037.1 GCF_000420505.1 Alloscardovia omnicolens DSM 21503
GGTAATTTGGTTGTGGTGTCTGAGCAGGTGCTCACGTCTGCCAGTGGTGCGAATGCGCATTTTAACGCGTCGGAGACGATTCCTGATGGCTATCGTCCTGCTGGTCAAGGTGTTATCACGTGTAGCGATAATTCGAGTACGGTCGCGAGCCTGCTTGTGAATAGTCGCGGTGGTATCGAGATTAACGGTAACTTCTCACAGTCGCGATATCTACAAGTGTTGGGCGTGTGGTTTACTGCTTGACGGGTGCTTTAGGCGAAAAATTTTTTAGGAGACCACATGTTGTGTGGTCTTTTTTATTTTTAAGGAGAAAAAAGAATTGTGATTCCTATGAGTCCCTTCGACGTGGATAACGTGCTTGTCGCGCTCATCACAGGCCTTATTAGTTTCGCTGTCGCATTCATCACGAGTAGAACGCAAGCGAAGAGTAATGAGCAGAATGCGGATAAGACGCGTGCTGAAACTGAGTCACTGCTCCGTCAACAGTTAGAAGATACAGACAAAAGACTAAATAGCTTATCTCATGCTGTGTCGGATGAGATGAGGCAACGCCGTCAAGCAGAAGCAAATCTCTATGACGCTGAGCAGCAACTATCTTCTTCTATCGCGTATGTGCGAGCGCTCGGGCATTGGCTGAATGCTATGTGCAAAATGCTTGATAAGGATTGGTTAGACGAGCATCCGAAACCTCGCTTGCCTGATGAAATCAGGAGCGGAGTAGAGAGGACGGCAAGTGAGCTCGGTTTAAACGTAGACAAATTCGATATTCAAGAATAAAAGGAAGGAGAAAAAATTGTGAGTGTAATACAAGAAAAGATTGTGAATAATGGTCACGGTAGTCTTAATGCTTCGTATTTTTGCGTGCATTCCACTGCAAACGTGGGCGCGACCGCCGCGAATCATGTCAGCTTATGGAGTCGTAACTACTTGTATGCTGTGCACCTCGTGTCTGACTGGGCGGAAGCGTTTCACACAGTACCTTACAACCGTTTATGTTTCCAAGTTGGCGACGGTAATCCGTACGTTGAAGGTCTTGAGATTTGCGAGGCGACTAACGAGGAAGACTTCCGTAAAGGTATCGAGATAGCTATCCAGGTCGTACGTGAACGTCTTGCCGCGCATGGTTGGGGCGTTGACCGTCTTATCTGTCATCAGGAAGCTACTCAACAGTGGGGTGGTTCCGACCACACCGACCCGATCCCATATTTCACACGTTGGGGTTATTCGTGGGAACAATTCAAAAATGATGTCGCTAACGGCACTATGTCGCTAGTCTCGAACAGTCAAACAGTACAAGCTAAGGAAGGTAAAAGCATGTATCTTATTGAAACAACAACTCCGTGGGGGACTACAGCGTATGCGCTGATTACTGAGCTTTCAGGAGCTCAAGCATTACAAGATATCGAAGCATTATCCTACGCGAACGGACTTGGTTCCACCGGCAAAGTGAACTGGGATATGTATAATCTGCTTATTTCGCAGGCGTGGCAGCGTTATAACACGTTCATGGAAGCGGTGGGCAAGACCGTGAATGAAAGTGTGGAAGAGGCTACTAAGCGCGTAACCGAAGCAACAAAAACTACTAAAGATGGAGAATAAAATGGGAGAACATGTCCAGGATAATCATGCTAGTGAAGATTTGAAAAGCTATGTGCCAGTGTTTAGCGCGCGAGTGCGCACAATCATCTATGTAGCGGGTCTTGTCGCTTCAGTGATTGGGCTTGGTTTTATGACGTTCGGCTACGCTGATATCGGCGGTTTCATTAGTACTGCTGCTGGTATTCTCGCGGGCGGTTTCGGCGTAGCGTATAATCCGCTACGCTCGAACATGTAACGTTGATAGAGTCCTTCCACAATCTTTTGCGGTTGTGGGAGGACTCTTTTGCATTTTCTACTGTTTTCGAGGTCTGCCGCCGTGTCCTGGACGATTAGCATTCCACTGCTCGATAGTAGATTTCTTCCATCCACGTGTGCGCCCAATAAGAGCGTCGGGTTCTGGCAGATTGTAGTTTGCTAGAGCGCCTTTAGCTATTCCTAGATATTCAGCAATCTCGGTAAAACTCATATAGATTTCGGTCATTGTGTCTTGTCTTTCTTTAGTACTGCAGCAATTATCCAAACAATGCAGATGGCTGTCCATATGATTGTTTTTGGAGTGCTGCGCATGATAAATGCCTCATACAGTGCAGTAATTCCGGTTAAAACCGCAATGATGCTGTAAAACAATTTTGCGCTCATACTTTTATGATTTAGACTGAAAGGGGTAGCCCCGCTGAGGGGCTACCGTGAAGCTATTTCCTATGCTTAGGTTTTCGCTTCTTTTCTTTGAGAGCTATTGCTATGCCTACGATGCTTGCGATTGTATCTATTAGGTGGAGCAGTAGCTCTGCTATTTCAGTCCATTTCATTCTCACCTCCTTTCGTTTTCCTTATATTTATATAATAACACAGCAACTATATAAATACGAGTAAGACACGCCGAAGATAGGGGAACAAAATAAAAAAATACAGAATACTGTTGAAAACAAAGGTGTTCGGAATAGTATTTGTCGAATCTCCTCGTCTCCGC
>NZ_ATVB01000038.1 GCF_000420505.1 Alloscardovia omnicolens DSM 21503
GGAGATTCACTTTCGTATAAGTTGAATGTCTTTAACAATTCGATTGTGCCAGCTAAGTCGTTGACGGTGCTTGACGTCCTCCCGTATAAGGGTGATCATGCGATTGCTCCGAATGATAAGGGTGAGTATCCTGCTCGTCATTCCTCGTTTGTTACTGGGTTGACTGCGAGCGTAGAGAGTGCTAACGATGATTCTGTTAACTCAATGTTCACTTTCTACTATCAGACATCTGCTCAGGGTGATGATCTGAAGTCTGTTCGTGACGGACAGTGGGTGACTGCGGATAAGATTTCTGACTGGTTTGAGGTGAAGTCTGTTAAGGCTGTACTGCGTGATGGTCAGGAGATAGCTAGCAAGGCGAGTGTGGATATTCTTATCCCGTCGAAGATTCCTTATGATACGAAGCTTCACGATGATCGCAGTAAGACACCGGATAAGGCTGTGAATTCGAGTGCTTTCTCCTTGGACGGTACGAATTATTCTGAAGCGAACGGAGTCGAAGCGTATTTTGCTACGTATAAGGTCAATGGTCGCTTCTTCGTAGACAAGAACAAGAATGGTGTCTACGATCGGGGGGTGGATAAACCATTATCTCATCGTAGGCTCACTCTCATGGCTGCAAATACTGACTCTACTGATGCGGAGGGTGATAGATCTGCGTTTAGTGAGGTGAAGCATCCTAATGGTGATCGTATTGATTTGATCACGAATAGTGAGGGGCAGTATGAGTCTGTTGTGTATCGTGCTGGTACGTATCGTGTGCAAGCACAACGCAACAGTGGTGAAACTTTTTCTACTCGATCTGGTCAGGGCATCGAAGCGAATAACGTTGATGCTGCCTTGATTAAGGGTGATAGGGCGTTGACGTCTGTGTTGGTGTTGAGTTTGCAGGAACGTGAGGCTACTCGTAATGTTGCTGTGCAGTATGATCCGGGTTCTGTTAAGGTCGTGAAGACTGCCACAGTTGAGGCGGATAATCCTGATGCTGGTCGGCCGTTGGTGGGTGTGGAGTTTGAGATTCGTACTGCTGATGGTAAGCCGGTAACTGATATTAACGATAATCCTGTGTCGTCTGTGAAGACTGATGATAAGGGTGAGTTGGTGTTTCAGGATTTGTTGTTGGGGTCGTATGTGGTTAAGGAGGTGAAGGCTCCTGTTGGCTATAAGACGGATACGACTGCTTATCCGGTGACGATTACTCATGACAATCCGAATGGGACTGTGACAGTTGGTAATTCTTTGGATCGTACCAGTGTGACCGTGGCTAAGAAGTGGGTGGATGATAACAATCGTGACGGCATCCGTCCAGACAAGGTGACTATCCACTTACTGGCTAACGGTGAGAAGACTGACCAGATGCTTGAGTTGAATGCTGGTAACAAGTGGACTGGCACGTTTGACAAGCTGTTTGTTAACGAGAATGGTCAGCCAGTTAAGTACACAGTGTCTGAAGACAAGGTGGCTAAGTACACTGCTGAGGTTACGGGTGATGCAAAAGCTGGTTTTACTGTGACGAATACGCATACCCCGGACACCATGCAGGTGAAGGTGACTAAAGTCTGGGTAGATCGTGATGATGTGTATCAGGTGCGTCCAGACAAGGTGGCTATCCACTTACTGGCCAACGGCAGGAAGACTGATAAGACGCTTGAACTCAATGCTGGTAACAAGTGGACTGGTTCGTTCGATAACCTCTTTGTTAACGAGAAGGGTCAGCCTATCGAATACAGTATTTCCGAGGATCCGGTGACGGGGTATGTTACTGGTGAGATCGAGGGCAATAGTGTCGATGGTTTCACTGTAACGAATACGGTTATTGAGGGTTCGCTTGTGTTCATGAAGGTCGATGAGAATAAGAAACCTGTTGCTGGCGCGGTGTTCGAAGTGGTAGATAAGTCGGGCAAGCGCGTGGCTGAGGCTACTTCGGATAGCCAGGGTCAGGTGCGTGTGGATCATCTGGGCTTTGGTGAGTACACGGTGCGTGAAGTGTCTGCTCCTCAAGGCTATGAGAAGACCGACTGGAATAAGCAGTTCACGATTGATCAGCAGGCTCAGGTTGTGGATGCGGGCGAGGTTGTGAATAAGAAGATTCCAACCACACCACAG
>NZ_ATVB01000039.1 GCF_000420505.1 Alloscardovia omnicolens DSM 21503
AAAAAAAATTTAGAAGTTCAGTTCAATTACAACAACAATCAACAAAGATCATTGCTCGCGTCCACTATCCAGTTCTCAAACCACCACACCACACCACACAACCACAACACCAAACAGTGCCACAATCGTAATAGCGGGCTTGCTTCCAAAAAGCTGTCGCAATTTGGAAACCCAAAAGCATGCCCATACCACAACGTCTCAATAATTTCCACACCACACACAACCCCACACTCACAAAACAAGCATGGTCTCAAGTTGTGCCTAAAAACAAACCACACACAGTGGTTCCTCAAATCTCCGTAGAAAGGAGGTGATCCAGCCGCACCTTCCGGTACGGCTACCTTGTTACGACTTAGTCCCAATCGCGAACCTCACCTTAGACGGCTCCCCCAGCAAAAACTGTTAGGCCACCGGCTTCGGGTGCTGCCCACTTTCATGACTTGACGGGCGGTGTGTACAAGGCCCGGGAACGCATTCACCGCAGCGTTGCTGATCTGCGATTACTAGCGACTCCACCTTCACGGAGCCGAGTTGCAGGCTCCGATCCGAACTGAGACCGGTTTTCAGAGATCCGCTCCAGGTCACCCTATCGCACCTCGCTGTACCGGCCATTGTAGCATGCGTGAAGCCCAAGACGTAAGGGGCATGATGATCTGACGTCATCCCCACCTTCCTCCGAGTTAACCCCGGCGGTCTCTTGTGAGTTCCCACCATAACGTGCTGGCAACACAAGACAAGGGTTGCGCTCGTTGCGGGACTTAACCCAACATCTCACGACACGAGCTGACGACGACCATGCACCACCTGTGAAAACGCTCCGAAGAGACACCCCATCTCTGAGGCCATCGTTAACATGTCAAGTCTTGGTAAGGTTCTTCGCGTTGCATCGAATTAATCCGCATGCTCCGCCGCTTGTGCGGGCCCCCGTCAATTTCTTTGAGTTTTAGCCTTGCGGCCGTACTCCCCAGGCGGGATGCTTAACGCGTTAGCTCCGACACAGAACCCGTGGAAAGGGCCCCACATCCAGCATCCACCGTTTACGGCGTGGACTACCAGGGTATCTAATCCTGTTCGCTCCCCACGCTTTCGCTCCTCAGCGTCAGTAATAGCCCAGAGACCTGCCTTCGCCATTGGTGTTCTTCCCGATATCTACACATTCCACCGTTACACCGAGAATTCCAGTCTCCCCTACTACACTCTAGCCTGCCCGTACCCAGCGCCAATCCACCGTTAAGCGATGGACTTTCACACCAGACGCGACAAACCGCCTACGAGCTCTTTACGCCCAATAATTCCGGACAACGCTTGCACCCTACGTATTACCGCGGCTGCTGGCACGTAGTTAGCCGGTGCTTATTCAAAAGGTACACTCACTCACGCTTGCTCCCCAATAAAAGCGGTTTACAACCCGAAGGCCGTCATCCCGCACGCGGCGTCGCTGCATCAGGGTTCCCCCCATTGTGCAATATTCCCCACTGCTGCCTCCCGTAGGAGTCTGGGCCGTATCTCAGTCCCAATGTGGCCGGTCGCCCTCTCAGGCCGGCTACCCGTCGAAGCCTTGGTAGGCCACTACCCCACCAACAAGCTGATAGGACGCGATCCCATCGCATAGCACTAAAACGTTTTCCCACACACCCATGCGAGCATGTGGAACATTCGGCATTACCACCCGTTTCCAGGAGCTATTCCAAACTACACGGCAGGTTAATCACGCGTTACTCACCCGTTCGCCACTCTCACCCCCCTAGCAAGCTAGAAAGGATCCCGTTCGACTTGCATGTGTTAAGCACGCCGCCAGCGTTCGTCCTGAGCCAGAATCAAACCCTCCACAAAAAAATCATGAAGAATCACAATAAATGACTCACAAAATAAAAGAAAAATAACGAAAAACACTCTACAAAAAATAAAGCATTCAACGCACAAAAAACAACCAAACAACAAAATCATTCAGCTGTCACTGGCATTATCAAAACATAAAAAGTAGTACAAAACACGCTCTTGAGTTCTCAAACCACCACAACACAAACCAACCAAAACCCCAAACCAAAGAG
>NZ_ATVB01000040.1 GCF_000420505.1 Alloscardovia omnicolens DSM 21503
CACGTTCATCGTCCCTGGGTGAGTCGGGTCCTAAGGCGAGGCCGACAGGCGTAGTCGATTGGATGAAGGAGTTGATATTCTCCTACCAGTGTATTCTCGACCATTCCGAGGCTTACTGTACTAACCTCACACTTTCGTGTTTTTCATCTTTCGGGGTGTTGAGCGTGTTGGTGTTTGGGATCTTGGTTTGTAGTAGGACAGCACAGGAGTGACGCATTGGGATAGCTGACATGTCAGGTGGTTTTGGCATGGTAAGCACGCAGCCTGTGGGATAGGTAAATCCGTTCCACGTGAGGGTGAGGTGTGATGCGCGCTGGTTTTATACTGGTGTTTTGGTGATTCTTGGTGTCAAGAAAATCTTCGGTGTGAGAGGATATATCTGCCCGTACCCTAAACCGACACAGGTGGTCAGGTAGAGTATACCAAAGCGATCGAGCGAATCCTGGTCAAGGAACTCGGCAAATTACTCCCGTGCCTTCGGTATAAGGGAGACCCTTGATGGTGAAACTCTTTACGGGTGGAGCTTTTGGGGGTGGCACAGACCAGGGGGTAGCGACTGTTTACCAAAAACACAGGTGCATGCGAAGACGTAAGTCGCTGTATATGCACTGACGCCTGCCCGGTGCCGGAAGGTTAAGAGGATCCATTAACCCTTTTGGGGTGAAGTGGTGAATTTAAGCCCCGGTAAACGGCGGTGGTAACTATAACCATCCTAAGGTAGCGAAATTCCTTGTCGGGTAAGTTCCGACCTGCACGAATGGCGTAACGACTTCCCCACTGTCTCGACCAGGAGCTCGGTGAAATTGCAGTACGAGTAAAGATGCTCGTTAAGCGCAGAAGGACGAAAAGACCCCGGGACCTTTACTATACCTTGGTATTGGCATTCGGTGTGGATTGTGTAGCATAGGCGGGAGACTGTGAGGCCAGGGCGCTAGCTTTGGTGGAGTCGTCAAGTGAAATACCGTTCTGTTTATATTGGATGTCTAACCTCGAACAGTTATCCTGTTCAGGGACAGTGCCTGGCGGGTAGTTTAACTGGGGCGGTTGCCTCCTAAAGAGTAACGGAGGCGCTCAAAGGTTCCCTCAGCCCGGTTGGTAATCGGGTGTTGAGTGTAATTGCACAAGGGAGCTTGACTGTGAGACTGACGGGTCGAGCAGGGACGAAAGTCGGAAATAGTGATCCGGTGCCGGCGTACGGACGCGGCATCGCTCAACGGATAAAAGGTACCCCGGGGATAACAGGCTGATCATTCCCAAGAGTCCATATCGACGGGATGGTTTGGCACCTCGATGTCGGCTCGTCGCATCCTGGGGCTGGAGCAGGTCCCAAGGGTTCGGCTGTTCGCCGATTAAAGCGGCACGCGAGCTGGGTTCAGAACGTCGTGAGACAGTTTGGTCTCTATCCTCTGCGCTCGTTGGAATTTTGAGGAGTCCTGCCCATAGTACGAGAGGACCTGGGTGGACGAACCTCTGGTATGCCAGTTGTCACGCCAGTGGCATGGCTGGTTAGCTACGTTCGGAAGGGATAACCGCTGAAAGCATCTAAGCGGGAAGCCCTCTCCAAGATGAGAATTCCTGACACTCCTTTGAGGGTGTGTGAGACTCCCGAGAGATGATCGGGTTGATAGGCCGGGTGTGGAAGCGTGGTAACACGTGGAGCTGACTGGTACTAATAGTCGAAGACAATAACACACCATAATTTTTTATGGTTTTGGTTAAACATTGAATACTCTTCCTTGCAACAAGGAACATTAAATCTGCGTACAAAACGATTCGCGTCTGCTAGCCGGTCCCCAAACCAACACGAGCCTCGTGTCGGTGGATACGAGGATAATTAAAGATTTTGCGGTGGTCATGGCCTAGGGGAAACGCCCAGTCTCCATTTCGAACCTGGAAGCTAAGACCTAGCACGGTGATGGTACTGCACTCGATAGGGTGTGGGAGAGTAACAAACCGCCGCAACAACACTTAT
>NZ_ATVB01000041.1 GCF_000420505.1 Alloscardovia omnicolens DSM 21503
TTTTTTTTAGTGGTTTGTTGTTCGATCGTTTTGTGATCATTTTAGTGTGATGATTTGTTGTCTAGGAATTGTATTCGATAGGTGTTTAGCAGTGTTTTTGTTGTTAAGGGCTTAGGGTGGATGCCTTGGCACATGGGAGCGATGAAAGACGTGGGAGGCTGCGATAAGCCTCGGGGAGCTGTCAACCGAGCTGTGATCCGAGGGTGTCTGAATGAGGAAACTCACTGGGTAGGAATGCCTAGTACTCAAACTTTGTTTGGGGGCGTACGTAGGGAAGTGAAACATCTCAGTACCTACAGGAAAAGATATTCCGTTAGTAGTGGCGAGCGAAAGCGGAGGAGACCAAACCGGTTGTGTGTGATACTTGTCAGGGGTTGCATGATCGGTGTTGTGGGATGTTGTCGTACTGGTTCTGACAGGCTGGTGGCAAGTGATAAAACAGGGTGTGAGCTGAACAGGATTGAATGCCTGGCTGTAGAGGGTGATGGCCCCGTAGGTGTAAATGCTTTGTCTTGTTGATGATGGTCCCAAGTAGCACGATACTCGAGGAATTTCGTGTGAATCTGCCCAGACCGTTGGGTAAGTCTAAATATATCCATGTGACCGATAGTGGACGAGTACCGTGAGGGAAAGGTGAAAAGTAGTCCGGGAGGACAGTGAAATAGTTTCTGAAACCGTGAGCTTACAATCCGTCGGAGCCTTGAGGGGTGACGGCGTGCCTATCGAAAAATGAGTCTGCGAGTTAGTGGTATGTAGCGAGGTTAACCCGTGTGGGGGATCCGTAGCGAAAGCGAGTTTTAAAAGGCGTTTGAGTTGCATACTCTAGACCCGAAGCGGGATGATCTATCCTTGAGCAGGTTGAAGCAGGGGTAAGACTTTGTGGAGGACCGAACGCACCTAGGTTGAAAACTGGGGCGATGACTTGTGGATAGGGGTGAAAGGCCAATCAAATTCCGTGATAGCTGGTTCTCTCCGAAATGCATTTAGGTGCAGCGTCGGTTTTAGTTTCCAGGGGGTAGAGCTACTGGATGCTTGCGGGCCCGTATGGGGTACCAATAGCAGCCAAACTCCGAATACCTGTGAAGTGGTGGCCGGCAGTGAGTCAGCGGGGGATAAGCTTCGTTGTCGAAAGGGAAACAGCCCAGATCGTCGTCTAAGGTCCCTAAGCGTGTGCTAAGTGGGAAAGGATGTGGAGTCGCATAGACAGCCAGGAGGTTGGCTTAGAAGCAGCCATCCTTGAAAGAGTGCGTAACAGCTCACTGGTCTAGTGGTTCCGCGCCGACAATGTAGCGGGGCTCAAGCACACCACCGAAGACGCGACAATCAGTTTATACTGGTTGGGTAGGAGAGCGTTGTCTACTGGGGTGAAGCAGGCGTGGAAACGTTTGTGGACTGTAGACAAGTGAGAATGCAGACATGAGTAACGAAAGACGGGTGAAAATCCCGTCCGCTGGATGACTAAGGGTTCCAGGG
>NZ_ATVB01000042.1 GCF_000420505.1 Alloscardovia omnicolens DSM 21503
TGCGCATTATGCGCATAACGAGAAGCAATCTGCTTCATCGTCTTCTCAGAATACCCAGCAGGCTTATCCATCACCTTCGGATTAAGCAAACGAGCAAAACTCACCGCCGTACCATTGTACATAGCGTCTGTTCGCGAATCGACTAATGAAGGATTATCGCCTAAAGCCGTAATAAGCGAAGATGACCAACTACCTTTCGTTGACATAGACATCACAAAAGAGATGAGGAGAACTAACGATAATACTAAACTGACTAGCCGTTTAACACTGCGAATGAGAAGCTTCTGATTGCGCACGACTCCCCTACGCTTATCTAAATAACCGAAAAATACTATAGGAATAGTAATAATAAGCAGAAATAAGCAAGCGCGGAAATTATACTTACCGCATTATATGGCATCCAAGCAGCTAAATTCTGAGCATTGCCGCCAGTAACAAAGTCCAAATCAGAAGGCACAATTGTTTCTGTACGAGAGACAATCTTAAATTTTTCAATAACTGCAAGAACAGCACTAAGAGTTACAAAAATTTGACTTGCTATCCAGAAACGATTAATCAAAATCAAAACAATAAAATAAACAAGTCCTAGGAGGAGGAATCCATTAATTATCCTAAAATTGCCGCGAAATATATCTGTGAGAAATCGTAAGGCATTCTCTGTTGCTCTGTTCGAGCTCACAGCCCACTGAAGAATAAAAATTGCAAAAAGATTAAATAAGCAGAAGAAAAATACATAACTCTAGGAGCTAAACTCCTGACGCGCAAAAAGAGTATACTTAAAGTTTTCCTCAACCGATTATTTTTATGACTGTCTACTGCACGTGAATTAGAGTTCATATCAGGCTCGATATGCTCTTGTGATTTGGCTTTTGTGGAATCCATTCCAAACATAAAAATCGAGATCCTCTTCTTTCGGCAAGTTAGACAGCGTAGTCATGCCTAGGTGATTATACAGTAGATGTATATAATAAAACTCTTTAATTACAGTTTGTGCGACCTTCTCAACCGAGTCTTTATTTTGTCTACTGCCTCAGACTGTTTCATATGAACACCGCCATTATCATGACTGCTGTAGTGCACGGAGATTGGATTTATTTATAACGGTATGATGCCACTGGTGGTGCACAATAATGAACATATGACTGTTAGACCAATGAATCAGCCTTAGAGTCCCTTGTCGAGAGAGAGAGAGAGAGAGAGAGA
>NZ_ATVB01000043.1 GCF_000420505.1 Alloscardovia omnicolens DSM 21503
TTCATCCCCACAAATCTCAATTTACTGAGAAAACTTACGCTATATATCTCCTATGTGACTCTCGCACGTTGTTTTGGTTGACTATCGCATACTGCATAGTTGTATCAATTTGAGAATGTCCTAGGATTTTCTGTACTTGTTCCACAGGCATTCCCTTATCTATAGCCCTCGTTGCCATAGTTCTGCGGAACTTATGCGGGTGGATTCTTTCCATTCCAAGCGCTCTACCTAGCAAGCGCAAACGCACCTCTACTCCACTTATTTTGAGTCTACGATGTGGTTTATCAAGCGATACGAAGAGTGCATTATTAGAATCATGGCGTGTCAACAGATATTCCTGAAGATGAATTTTTGTTTTAGCATCGAAATACACACGCCGTTCTTTATCCCCTTTACCGAGGACGATGCATTCACGTTCATTGAAATTTATATCTTCGATATTGAGATGGACGAGTTCACCTACTCTTATTCCAGTTGAATAAAGTAAGTCAATAATTGCAACGTCTCGCTTGCATATACACTCATCTCTGAGTCTTTCAATGTCTTCATCAGTGATAATACTCTTGACCGTCTTCGTTGTCTTAATTTTATGGATTCTACGCATTGGACTTTTGAGGATATAATCTTCCTCTTCCAACCATGAAAAGAAACTTGAAATATTGCGACGAATATTATCTACTGTGACTTTACTGCAATTATTGATTGTTTGATAATCAACAAGATACTGGCGAATCATCTCAGTTGAAATTTTTCTAATAGGATCAACCAGCTTACCCAGCAGATGCTCAACCGTTGCTTTGTAATATTGAATTGTACGTTCTGAACACCCTTCTATACGCTTAGCATTGAGGAACATTGCTAGGTATTCGTGATTATCAACTGCGTTCTGTACCAGACGGTTCTCACTCAAATGTCGTAAAAGTACCTCTTGCAGCTTTTTAAGCTGGCTGGCGTTGAGAGTTTCTCCCATAGCATCAAGAATGCTAACGATTTTTTCTTCCATACTTAATTTACCTCCGTTTCTCAGAAGTAAATCACCAGCCAGCTAATTACAATTCAGATATATCAACCCTTCTAACCAAAATATTCTTGCATCAACGAATCAAACAGAGTCTGCGCTTCATCAAGTGCTTTCTGTACTGCAACTTTTGATTTGTCGAC